>JAHCAY010000002.1:0-600000 GCA_019634575.1 Candidatus Didemnitutus sp. | reverse complement strand
GGTTGCCACGTCCCCCAAGCGAACGGCACTCCCGTCCGGCCTGGTGCGGAGGAGCACTTCGGCAAATTCCTCCGGGCTCTGCAGACGGCTGCGCGCAGTGATCGTGGCGTTAAGCTTCTGCCCGGGGATCGCCGGGCTGCCGCCGAACTGTCCCGCAGAAACCTGCGCGTTCTGCGCAGCCAGCGCATTGGTGATGTCGGCCACGGTGATGCCGTAATTCGTCATCTGGTCCGCGTTCAGCCAGATGCGCATCGCGTATTGGGAGCCGAATACGACCGTCTCGCCGACGCCGGGGATGCGGCTGATCGGTTCCTTGAGCGTGGAATTGAGGAAGTCGGAGATGTCTTCGCGCGTCAGGGCGCCGGACTCCGAATAAAACGAATAGACGACCAAGAAGTTGCGGACCGACTTCTGGACCTTGACACCGAGGTTCTGCACGTCGCGCGGCAGGAGCGGAATCGCCAACTGCAGCTTATTCTGCACCTGCACCTGGGCGATGTCCGGATCGGTGCCGGAGCGGAACGTGATCGTGATGGTCGCGTTGCCGTCCGAATCGCTCGTGGTCTGCATGTAGAGCACGTTGTCGATGCCGGTCAGGCTCTGCTCGATCACCTGCGCGATGGTGTTCTCGACCGTTTCGGCGGAGGCGCCGGGATAGGTGGCGGAAATGGCGACCTGCGGCGGAGCGATGTTCGGATACTGGGCGACCGGCAGCGAGCGGATCGACAGCAGGCCGGCACCCATCACGAGAATGGATAGCACCCACGCAAAGACAGGGCGATCAATGAAGAATCTTACCATGGAGAATCAGATTTGGATGACGCTTGCCGGAGGGCGCTCGTCAGGGTTGGCGTTCCTTGGCGGCCGGCGCTGCGGGTGTCGCGGCGAGCGGCACCGGCTTCACCGGAACCCCCGGCCGAATCCGCTGGAGATTGGAGACAATGACCTTCTCGCCCACTTTCAGCCCCGAATCGACCACCCAGTTGTCGCGGTAGGCGCGGCTGACTTTCAACGGGCGGAGTTCCGCCGTTCCATCGGCCGCGACCACATAGACGGTCGGATCGCCGCGATAATTCCGCGACACCGCCTGCTGCGGCACCAGCAACGCGGCGGGGTTGACGCCCTCCTCATAGCGCGCGCGCACAAACGAGCCCGGCAGGATGCGTTTGTCGGGGTTTGGGAACAGGGCCCGCAGCGTCACTGAGCCCGTCGAGCGGTCCACAGTGATGTCCGCAAACTCCAACTGGCCGCGAACGGGGTATTCCGTTCCGTCCTCCATCAGCAGCGTGACCTCGGGGAGGCCGTCGCCGTCCTTGCGCATCCGCCCGCTTTCGAATTCCCGGCGCATGCGTTCGATCTCCGTGCTCGGTTGCACGAGGTTGACGTAGATCGGATCGATTTGCTGCACCGTTGCCAACAACGTCGCCTGCCCCGCTTGCACGTAGGCGCCTTCGGTGACCTCGGCCAAGCCGATGCGACCGCTGATCGGAGCGGTGACCTTGGCGTAACCCAGGTCGAGCTCCGCCGCCATGACGGCGGCTTTCGCCGCCGCCACCGCAGCTTCGCCCACTCCGGCTGAGGCGACCGCGTCGTCGTATTGCTGCTTGCTGATCGCGTTGGTGGCGACGAGGGGTTTGAAGCGCTCGGCCTGGAGTCTGACTGCGGCCAGATTGGATTCCGCCCGCTGGAGTTCAGCCTGCGCCCGGGCCAGATTCAGCGCATAGGGAGCGGGATCGATCTCGTAGAGCAATTCGCCTTCCTTCACGTCCGCCCCCTCGGTGAAGTGGCGCTTGAGGATGATGCCGCTGACGCGCGCCCTCACTTGGGCAATGCGCCGTGCTGCCGTCCGGCCGGGCAATTCGCGCGTGAACGCCACGGGGGCC
Source organism: Candidatus Didemnitutus sp. (assembly GCA_019634575.1). Classification (NCBI taxonomy): domain Bacteria; kingdom Pseudomonadati; phylum Verrucomicrobiota; class Opitutia; order Opitutales; family Opitutaceae; genus Candidatus Didemnitutus; species Candidatus Didemnitutus sp. The sequence continues at coordinate 598,117 of JAHCAY010000002.1, read as the reverse complement.
GTGGTTACTTCGACCGCTTCCACCTCGACCGGTCCGGGGCGCGGCGGAGTCGGAGCCGACCGAGAGCAGCCGGCGGCAAAAAGGGCGAGGGCGGCGGCGAGCCAAGAAACGGAACCGAGCTTCTTGATGATGCGCAAGGGATGCATAGAGGTCGCTTGGGAGTCTAGGTGGTCTTGAGTTTGCTGAGCTGCTGATTAAGTCGGATGCACGTCAGGTCCAAAAGGGAGCTTTCCCTGTCATCCAAATCTGCGGCCATGAGATTGATGAGTTTCAAGGCGCTTTCGGTGGCGGCTTGGAATGCCTGCCTCCCATCGTCCGTGGCGCTGATGATTGAATGCTCACAATTGCCCGCCACGTGTTCGCGCGAGATCAGCCGGGAGACCTCCAAGCGCCCGAGCACATCGCGGAACGTCTGACGGGAAAGAGGAAGGGTCCGACCGATTTCAGTGGGTGATTCGCCCGCAGGCTCGCCATGGATCAAATGCGCCAAGACAAGAAACCCAGCCTCGGTGAGGCCGCTGGCACCCAACTGCCGTCGCAACTCATCACCGAACGCCTGAGACACGTCCACCAGCCGCAGAATTGCACGACATTTGAGTTCCTCGGCAGCCGACTGCGTCCGCGAAAGCTCAAACAACGAATCCCTAATATGATGATCGCTTACCAGGGCCGACATGGCGTGGAGCATACCCGATTTCCCCTGCACCGCTGAGACTTTATGGTTTTTGAACTGATAGCTATTGCGTATCAGACAATGGAAACAGCTCATGGTCGCGTCGTCGCGGCGTAAGTGCCGACTGCTACAAGAGCAACTGGAGGTGTGCCGACTCACGTGTGTTCGCTGCAAAGAACGCCGTCCTGACACCGACCAAGGCCGGCTTGGATAGCACGAGCGGGACCGGCCACTGCGCCGGTGCTCTGCTTCGACTGCGGCTCCGACCACTCGTTGCGGGCGGAGACGGCTTGGCCTCCGCGCTCACGGCCGCCTCTGGCGATTCGTCGTCCGAGCACGACCATTCGCCAGGATCGCTCCCGGTCGCAGGCTCTCCGGTCGTGATACCGGCGGCCTTGCCGCGCTCCCGCCGGCGCCGACTCCTCCCTCCACTCCCCGCCTGTCGCCTTCGCTCCGCTCCCACACCTGCGCGACGCCCGGTCCCGCTCGACCCCGACGGTAACGCTCAGACGCCGCTGGGCTGCCGGTGCTCGCTCTCTTTGCACCACTCGCGCATCCATAATAGTTAGCGTAGCCCTCGCGGGCTCACACCCAGCGAGTTTGCGGCAAAAATCGCGCGAGCCCCCCGGGTGGGGGCTCCTGGGACCGGAGCGATCCTGCACTTGCACCCGAATCCTGTGTCAGTAAACCAACTTCACAACCAACCCGGCTCGGGAGCAGGTCACCTCGGGCCGCATCGCTGGAATCCATCAGAGTCAAAGTGAAGATCCGAATTCGGGTGATCGTTCGGCAGAAGCTGCGTTTGCGGTACATGCACCGCGACAAAATCCCGCTACGCTACGAGTCTGGCGCTACGCACACCTATTGGGGCACAAGTATTTGAGGATACCACCACAACATCGTCCACACTCGCACCGCATGGACTTCGAATGTATGCTCGTTAGGATTATAGTTCGACTCCGTTAGGGTGAGGCTTTTTGAAGCGAATGGAGCGAATCCACTGCGCTAAAATGCCCGGAAAGCCGCCCCATTCGCTCCAGCGAATTGACACAACTGGCCCACGCGAGAGGGAAATGTCTCGGAAAACGCCCTGATTCGCTCCAAAAAGTTCGTGATTCTGTCCAGCTTGGGCAGCCAAATTGATTTGTAATACAAATCAGACCGCCGGTGTTGCACACGGCGTAAATGGCTGGGAATCAGGCGGCGGTGGAGACCGGTGTGCAACGGTGCGGACGGGCTTTTGTATTTGCTGCACAGCTGTGGTGTTTCCGCGAGCCGAGTGCCGTGCAACGCCCGTGGGCGTTGCACAACTGCGGTGTAGGACCGTTCGTCCTATACGAGGTCGGCGCGAAGCTTCGCGAAAACCTTCGCCTGTTCTTCGCGCGGCATGGCCACAAGCGCAGCCAACCTCCGAAGGCTGAAATGTTTAACGGCCCGGGGTGACCGCAGATCGCGCAGATATCTTTGAGCCTCCGGGGGCAATCGCATGAGCTTGAGGTGCAGCGACACGAGCGAGGGCGATACCCGATCCGCTCGGGCGATCGCTCGCACACTGGTGCCGCCAGTGTGGCGCTGCCCCCAGCGGGTGGCTCGATGAATGGGATGTTCGTGACCTGTTGCCACCACAGGTGCAGGTTTCACTACTTCTCCGACGTCAATTCGGAAAGGAGCAACGATCATGGCTCGGCGCTGGCGACCGATGACGCACTCGAACTCGAATTCCGACGCCGGCGACCGAGTAGGTTGCGATGTTCCCGCCTCGTGGCCTTGCTCCATCGCGAAAAGCAGGTTCGCAACACGGATACTGAGCGATAGCCGAAAAACGCGATCACCTTGGTTTCCGGCTTTGAACCAATTGCTCCGCTCCAGTGCACGGATGTCGATGCGTGCGAGAATCGAGCTCAGCAGTGAGCGCAATTCGGGAGGCGGCATGGATGGCAACACGCGACTCAATCGCTCGAACGCCTCGCGCACGCGGACTACATCGTATCCTTGATTCCGACAACCTTCGAGCTCCTGGCGGATCGCTGCGCGTTTCACCAACAGCGGTTGCCTCTCTCGCGTGAGTTGCGTCGCCCGCTCCACAATTTCGGGACGCAACATCTCGATCCCGCCACAGGCCAAAACCTCCGTGCAGTGATCAAATTTCGACTGGACGATTTTGAGCTCCCGCTCGACTTCAGCCAGAGCTGAGTCGAGGGGTGCTTGACGATGCCGGAGAGCTACAGGGTCGAGAGTAATGCGCGGTGCCGTGGCGTCCTGCTTCGGGATCAAGCCGAGGAAGGTCACGACCAACTCCTCGAGCACTGGAGCCGGCAAATTGCCCAACTGGCACGCCGGCTTTGCTTCACGCTGCAGGGCTCGCCCGGCGCAATGGTAGTAGCGATAATGCGAACCGGATCTCGATGGCTTCCCACTGGCCTTGCCCAAGAGCGGCTGCTGGCAGACCTCGCAAACAAGGATTCCCTTCAGGAGGTTGGAATGCGTGTCGCGGTCCCGCAGCCGGATTGCGCGCTTGTTTCGCGGTTCGAGAATCGCCGCATTGGCCAATTCCCAAGCGTCTTTGCCGACGAGGGGTTCGTGCTGTCCTGTGTATTCTTTGCCTCCGTAGCGAATGACGCCGCGGTAGAGTGGATTGCCGATTATTTTCCGGAGAACATCGGTGCGAAACACCCGCCCGCCGATGCTACGGCGTTCCCGCAGACCGCATTTTTGCCAACGAACACCGCTGCGCACGCCGTCATGGGTCAATTCGGCGGCGATTTGGCCGAGCGATGCGAGTTCACCGGCGCGGTCGAAGATGCGTTTCAGGACGGTCGCTTCACCCGGATTGGGAATGAGCTGCTGGCGGGAGCGATCATAGTCATAACCGAATGGCACGTAGCCGCCGCCCCACATTCCTCTTTTCGCCTGGGCCTCCAATTTGGAGCGAGTTTTCTCGGCCACGTTACTCCGTTCGTATTCCGCGAGACTCATCATCATGTTGCTCTTGAGCCGCCCCGATGCCGACCGGTCAGAATGGTCATCGCTCGGACTGACGAGCCGACAGCCATGCTCGCGTAGGAAGTCCTGCAGGTGGGTCCATTCGCTGATGCTGCGGAGGATTCGCTCGAGCCGGTAAACGAGCAGCACCTCGACTTGTCCAGCGGCGATACAATGCATGAGTCGACGGATCCCGGGACGATCAAGCGTCGCACCGGAGTAGGCCTCATCGCTGAAATGCCCGAACTCGAACCATCCCTCGGCGCGCTTCCGGTCGATATGCTCGCGGCATACCGCGGTCTGGTGCTCGCAAGAATCAAAACGCCGCCCGGTCTGCGCATCAGTGGAGACGCGGGTATAGATCGCGACGGCAACGGCGCGAGAATTCTGGGCTGGGCTGAGGAATGGAACCGCATTCTGCATGCCGTGCGCGATAGGCGGCGCCGGGTGCGCGAGCGATTATTTCAGGGTTCCCAGACCCTGTCTTGGATCTATCCCTGAAAAGCTTGTATATAATTACGATCCAGAGTCCAAGGAACTCAGAATCCCATCGGCGTTACTGTTCCTGGCATTTCGATCCGATAACCCATTTCGCCGTAGCCGGCCAGACGGCGCCGAAACATCGCTTGGGTGATGGGGTGGTTCTCGTCGAGGTAGTCGAAAATGACCGCGTCGCGCTTCGCTTCATGGCTGCGATGCAGCCGCCCGGCGTATTGCACCAGCCTTCCTTTGAACGAGAGAGGCATCGCTAACACCAGCGTGTCCAGTTGCGGGAGATCAAAACCCTCGCCAATCAAGGACGCCGTCGCGAACAGCACGAATGGACGGCCTTCGCTGTAGTGGCCGTCGATCTTTTGCAGGACATCCTTTCGGGCTTTCTTCCCCACGAGGCCATCCAAACGAAACCGAGTGACTTCGGGCGCCTGGCTGGCGAAGCGTTGCTCCAGCCGCTCAAGGTAATTCTTGCGGTCAGCCAAAACCAGCGGGGATCGACCGTCAGCCACACACGACATGAGATCGGTGGTGATGACATCTAAACGCCCCTCGTCACGCACGAGCGCGTCCCATAGTTCGTGGAGGGGTGAACGTTCACCAGGGCCTGCCGGTAGGGCGATGGTCGTCGCCCGGACTTTCACGAGGCGCGCTCTGGTCGCGGGCTCTTCATTCAGGGTATGCCGAATCGGACCACACTGGGCGAACATCAGCTTTTCGAGCTGATCCTTTCGCTTGGGCGTGGCAGTCAGGCCGTAAACGCGACGGCTAGGGCAGCCCTTCATGATGGCCTCAAAGGAGGCTGCGGGCACATGATGACACTCATCGACGATAACCATGCCGTATCCTGCGAGCACGGCACCGGGTTTCTCCGCCCGCGCCAAGGACGGAAGCATTGCTATATCCAGTCGATGCGTGATTCTCGAAGCCTGACCGCGCCAGATTCCTATGTCCTTCCGCTTCAAGCCGAGAAAACGGATGGCCGTATCGCGCCATTGATCCACGAGCACGGCTCGATGCACCAAAACCAAGGTCGAGGTTCGAGCCTTGGCGATCATTGCACATCCCATCACTGTTTTTCCAGAGCCTGGAGGAGCGCACAGCACGCCTTGGTCATTGGCTAGCATGGCTTCAACCGCCTTCGCTTGATTGGCGCGCAATTCTCCCTCGAATTTCCAATGGATGCGGACACCAGCATCACGTGCATCCTGAACTGCAACTGTTGCGCCGGCTGCGTCCAGCACGCCCAAGCACCGGTCGAAAACTCCGCGCGGTAGCACCAATCGGTCGGGGCGCCATTCCCCAGCAAACAAGAAACGTGGCGTGTCGAAGGTGGCGAAACGGAACCGCAGTTTTTCGTGAAATATCGGATTCGGGAAAGTCGCCAGCCGTCGTAGTGCCGCCAAGACCGGTGCCGGCAGCGACCGTGGGAGATGCACCTGAGCGTCCAGACGCACCGTGACTTCACCCGACACCATCCCCGGGCGAATTCGCGGCTGGGATAGGTCCAAAATCGCGTTGTCGCTCTGAAGGAGGAAGTCGCCGCCTGATAGCTGCGCGGATTCTGTTTGGGGCGACGATGGAAGCGGGGCGACCGGCGCGATTCGGGCGAGCGTTCGTTCGAGAGTGTCTTGGCTCAACCGAGGCAATCCCGCGAGATACATCCACTGGTCCTTCAGGGGCTGCCCATCAGCGTCCAAGAAGAGAGTGTTTCCGCTGTCACGCGGGGCTCGGGCCAACGGCAAAGCAATCAAGTTTCCAAATCCGCCCGTGGGAAGGGTGTCTTGATTGGGGAACAACCGGTCGTAGGCCCCCAACGACAGCGTGGGCCGAAGCGCTGCAGCCTTGGCCACCAGAATCGTGCCCAAACGGCGTGCCAAGGTGGCCGGCACCGGTTGTGCAAAGAAGATCCAGGCATGGGCGCCGTTTCCGGAACGCGAACGTTCGACAGCAACCTTGATCCCGATGCGTTCCGCCGCCTCCCGATACGCCAACACATCGGCACGCCAGTCGCTGCCGTCGAAATCTGCCGCCAGAAATCTACAGGTGTCATCCATGGCGATGGCGTAAACACCGAGGGTGTGCGCGCCCCGCAGGTGAGCCTCGATAGCCCTTTCATCGAGCGGTGGAAACTTCTGATGCGGACAATCGCTGCACTTTACCCGTGGTTTCTCGCAAATCCCGGTGCGCCACTCGTTGTCACACGCCGGCGAATATCCGTTGCGGCCCGTCTTCTGGTTCTCCCAGCGTTTCGGATACACGGACCGGCGGGTTCCGAAGAGGTCGAGAAATAGCGCGACTTTCTCCGCGGGCGTGCGCGGAGGTGTGGGCGTCGAGCTTGGCGCCTCGAATGCGAGGCCAGCATCCGATTCCAAAGCGGCGATTTCATCCTCTGTCTGTGCCGTCTCGGCCGCGAGTGCGGTGAGCTTGCGTCGCAACTCCCCCAGGCGCTGCTGACGTGGCGGTGGCGCGGAGTCCATCAGTCTCGGGTGGCCCGGCGTTTCGGAGCGGGTGGTTCCGGCACGAGACGCGCGGGCTCTTCGAGGATGTCCAGAATGGCGCGGGCGCAGAAGACGCGGTCACGCTTGCTTTCCCCGACCTTGGTCAGGACGCCGCCTTCTTCCAGTGCGGTGATGGCGCGCATGACGGTGTTGTAGGCGACCCCCAGGCGGCGCTCGGTCTCGCGGGGCGTGAGAAAGGGGTTCGAACCGACGAGATCGATTAGCTGCAGCGGCACCTTCGACCCGCCCCCGGCGAAGGCCTCGCGCCAGTCGGCCAGCTGTTGGTTGATGCGCTCGGCTCGGCTCAAGGCGTCTTCCGACTGCCGCGCGACGCCGTTGAAGAAATACTCCAGCCAGCCAGCCCAGTCGCCGCGTTCGGTGATGCCACGCAGGCCGTCGTAGTAGTCGTTGCGGGTCGCCTCGAAGAAGGCCGACAGATAGAGCAACGGCTCGGTCAAGACGCCCCGCGCGCACAACGAAAGGGTGATGAGCAGGCGTCCGACGCGTCCGTTGCCGTCGATGAACGGGTGGATGGCCTCGAACTGGTAGTGCATCAGGGCGGCGTGGACCAACGGCGGCACCGACTCGTCGTGCAGAAACTCCTCCCACCGCCCGAGGTGATCAAGTAGGTCGGCCGGCGGTGGCGGCACATAGGAGGCATCGGCCAGGGTGCAGCCCGGCCGGCCGATCCAGTTCTGGGTTCGGCGGAATTGACCGGGAGTCGCGTGATCCCCACGCACGCCGGTCATCAGCTTTTCGTGCAGTTCGCGAACGAGCCGGAGAGACAGCGGCAACGATTCAAGGCGTTTGAGGCCATGCTGCAGGGCCGTGACGTAGTTGCCTACTTCGCGCAGGTCTTCCGGGCTGCGCTCGGGGCTCACGCCGGCGTCGGCCGCGAGTAGTTCACCGAGGGTCGCCTGGGTGCCTTCGATGCGGCTCGAATAAACCGCCTCCCGTTGCACGAACGGACGAATCAGCAGGTGCGGATTGGGCAACCTCCGACCCTCGCCCGCGAGTCGGCCCAGCAACCGATCCGCATGGGAGAGCGCCCGAACTAGCTTGGGTGTCCAGACTATCTCCGGGGGCAACGGACTGGGCTGAAAGGCTCGGTAGCCTTCCAGCGTCTTGACCCACCGCCCGGACGGGCTTCCTGCGGAGGTGGATTTCATGAGTGGAAACAAGCAAGCGGCTTATTTCCATCAAGCTAATAATTCGGAAACAAGGCCGTTCGCTATTTCCGTGGGTCGTTAGGGGCAGATGACGAGCCCGTTAGGGTTAAGATTCTTGAAGCGAATGGAGCGAATCCGCGGCGCCGAAATGGCGGTTGCCGCGCCGCATTCGCTCCAGCGATTTGACCGATCTGGTGCACATCCTGGGGAAACACCGGCGAAAACACCCTGATTCGCTCCAGAAAGTTCGGAGTGCCTCCCACCACGGGCAGCCAAATTGCAGGACAATTTGGCTGGCGGACAGGAGTGAAATACTGAGTGCGACTGCCGCGCCGGAGAGGGGAAAGGATTGCCGCCAATCGCCGGGCCGATCCGCGCGGGCGAATCGAGCCAAGATCGGATCGGGGCAGGAGCGGCTGAGGATTAGTGTCGAGACGGGGCGGTTGACTTGGACGAGTCGGCGCGGTTTGGCTCCGGCGTGCTTTTCTTCAACAAGTTGCTGCCGGCGTTCGTGCTGCCGATCGGAATCGTGAGCCTGCTCATCCTGCTCGCGGCGTGGAAGAAGTGGCGCTGGGCGGCGGTGCTCGCGGTGGTCGTGTTGCTGGGTTCGTCGACCGGCGTGGTGGCGAACGCGCTCCTGCGCTCGCTGGAAAACGCCTATCCGGCCCGCAGCATCGGCAGTCTGCCGGAATGCGACGCGGTGCTCGTGCTGGGCGGCGTCATGTCGCCGGGCAAGGAGCCGGGGCTCGTCACCGAATGGTCCGAAGCCGTGGAGCGCTTCGAGGCCGGCGTGCAGATCGTGCAGCGGGGCAAGGCGCGCGTGGTGCTCTTCACCGGCGATCCGCGCGGTTCCGAGGGCTCGGCGTTGCAGCGCGAGGCGCTCGAACGCGGCGTGCCTCGCGACCAGACGGCGGTGATCGGCGCCGTGGGCAACACGGCCGACGAGGCCGCGCAATTAAAGCGCTACGCGGCGCAACACGGTCTCAAGCGCGTGGTGCTCGTGACCTCCGCCTGGCATCTGCCGCGCGCGATGCGGTTGTTCAAGAAAGCCGGCGTGGAGCTGATGCCGTTCCCGGTGGATTTCCGCGCGCTGCCGAACCGCGGCCTGCCGTATCTCGATTGGATTCCGAACGCTGGCTCGCTCGCAAAAACCGAGCTGGCGCTGCGCGAGTGCTACGGGATGGCGTTCTACGCGGTGTTCGGCGACTGAGCGCCGCGCGGATCAGGTCCAGCGGAGGTCGCTGCGCGTGAGCGGGAGGCGGCGGATGCGTTTGCCGGTGGCGGCGAAGATCGCGTTGCCCAGCGCGGGCGGCAGCGGCGGGTAGCCGGGCTCGCCAAGGCCGGTGGGCGGGTTGTCGCTCTGAATGAAGCGCACGTTGACGCGCGGCGGTGCGGCGTCGATGCGGAGGAGCGGGAAGTCGTTGAAGTTGCCCTGCACGACGGCGCCGCGCTCGATGGTGATCTCCTGCAGCCACGCAGCGCCGAGCGCGTCGACAATGGAACCCTGCACCTGATTTTCCGCGCCGCTGAGGTTCATGATCGGACCGACGTCGGCGACGACCCAGACTTCGTGGACCTTGAGCGTGCCATCGGGTGCGACGCTGGCGTGCACGACTTCGGCGAAGTAGCCGCCGTGGCTGTAGTAGCTGGCGAGACCGAGGCCTTCGCCGCGCGGGAACGTGCGGCCCCACTTGGCGTCGTCGGCGACGCCGCGGAGCGCGGACTTCATGCGCGCGGTGTCGAAGTTGATTTTCGGCAGCACGCGGTCGGCGCCGAGCAGTTCGAGCCGCAGCGCGAGCGGATCGCGTCCGGTGGCGTGCGCGATCTCGTCGACGAACGACTCGGTGACGAACGCGTGCGTGTTGGAGACGGGGGCGCGGAGCGGGCCGAGCGGGATGTTGGTGTTGAGGATGTGCTGCTCGACGCGGACGTGCGGCACGGCGTTGAAGGGGAAATTCTCGCCGACGAACTCGGCGCAGAATCCGGGTTTCTCGCTCGTGTTGAGCCCGACGGTGACGAAGCGGTCGTGCAGTGCGACGAAGTTGCCTGCGGCGTCGAGTCCGGCGCGGAGGTGATGCCAGCCGGCGGGGCGGTAGAAGTCGTGGCGCATGTCGTCCTCGCGCGTCCAGGTGAGTTTCACCGGCTCGCCGCACTTGAGCGCGATGGCGGCGGCCTCCATCGCGTAGTCGTGCATGTAGCGCCGGCCGAACGCGCCGCCCATGCGCACGACCTTCGGGACGATCTTATCCTTCGGCAACTTGAGCACCTCGTTGATCTGGTCCACGACGCGCTGCGGCATTTGCGTGGGCACGAGAAGTTCGAGGCCGCCATCGGGCTTCGGGATGGCGGTGCAGTTCATCGGCTCCATCGTCGCGTGGGCGATGTAGGGGTAGGAGTAACTCGCGGTGAGCTGGCGCGCGGTGGTGGCGAGCGCGGCGTCGGCATCGCCCGCGACGAGCACGGGCGCGCCGGGTTGCGTGGCGCGCGCGGTGGCTTCGCGGTCGAAGGCGTCGGTGCTCTGTGCGGCGCCGGGGCCGAAATCCCAGTCGACGTGCAAGCGGCGGCGGGCGTTGAAGGCGGCCCAGGTGTTGTCCGCGACGATGGCGACTCCGGACACGAGCGTTTCGAGATCGGTGCCGCCCTCGATGACGAAGGCGTGGCGCACGCCGGGCTGGCCGCGGATGTCGTCGAGATTGGCGGAGCGGACGCGGCCGCCGAAGACGGGGCATTTTTCGAAGACGGCGTAGCGCAGGCCGGGCACGTGCTGGTCGAGGCCGAAGCGCACGCGACCGGTGACGATGGCGGGGTTATCGACGCCGCCGACGCGCGAGCCGAGGAGCTTGAAATCGGCGATGGGTTTCAGCGGCACGGAGTTTTCGTCGGGCAGCGGCAGTTGCGCGGCTTTGGTCGCGAGTTCGCCGTAGCTGAGCATGCGGCCGGTGACGGCGTGCTTCACGCGGCCTTTGTCGGTGGTGAGCTCGCTGGCGGGGACGTTCCATGTCTGCGCGGCGGCGGCGACGAGCTGGTGGCGCGCGACCGCGCCGGCGCGCCGCAGTGGCAGGTAGTTGGTCGGCACGGACGTGCTGCCGCCGGAGAGCTGGAAGCCGAGTTGCGGATCGAGGTTGGCCTGCTCGATGCGCACGGAGGAGAACTCAACGTCGAGTTCCTCGGCGAGGATCATCGGCAGCGTGGTCTTCACGCCTTGGCCGAACTCGGGATTCTTCGCGACGAGCGTGACAAGGCCGCTCGGCTCGATGCGGATGAATGCGTTGGGCGTGAAGGCGCGCGCGGTGTTGTCGAGCGGCGTGGCCTGGGCGAGGAGATCGCGCGGCAACACGTAGCCGAGGGCGAAGCCGCCGCCGGCGAGCGCGGTGAGGCGGAGAAATTCGCGGCGGGAAACGGCGAAGGTGTCGGTGCTCATTTTGCACCTCCTGAGTTCGCGGTCGTCGTGGCGGGCGCGCTCGCGGTGTTGAGGCTCGCGGCGTCCTTGATCGCGGCGCGGATGCGGAGATAGGTGCCGCAGCGGCAGAGGTTGCCCGCCATCGCGGCGTCGATGTCGGTGTCGGTGGGCGTGGGATTGGATTTCAGGAGCGCGGCGGCGGTCATGATCTGGCCCGGCTGGCAGTAGCCGCACTGCGCGACGTCGTGGTCGCACCAGGCTTTTTGCAGCGGGTGCGCTCCGGCGGGATCGAGGCCCTCGATCGTCGTGATCGGCATGCCGGAGACGACGGAGATGGGCATCTGGCAGGAGCGGACGGGCACGCCGTTGAGGTGGACGGTGCAGGCGCCGCACAGGCCCTGGCCGCAGCCGAATTTCGTGCCCGTGAGCTGGAGGTTGTCGCGGAGGATCCAGAGCAGCGGAGTGTCCGCGGGGGCGTCGACGCTGTGCGTCTGCCCGTTGATGTTCAGGCGAAAGGTCGGCATGGGGCGAATGCGTGGGGCGGGAGGCGAATTCGACGTGAACTCGGGCGGTCGCAATCTGAAATTGATGCGAGTGCCCGGGCCGTTCGGCGGAGGACGGAGGCACGCGACGCGGTCGTCGGAAAATTACGCAGGTTGACGCGCGAACGGCACGTTTCAGCGTGCGCGAGCCGGACGCGACGTCGGCAGAATTTTTTGCCGTGGACCGAGGGCGACTCGCCGGGCGTCCTGCCTTGAGAAAGAAACCGCCCGATTACTGCGCGGCGGGAGGCGCGCTGCGGCGCGCGAGGGGCTTAACCGGCGTGCCGTCGCTCCATTTGCCCATGTCGAGTTGCGCGGGGCCGCCGCCGAGGGCGGCGTCGCGGAATTTGTTTTCGAAGGCGGAGGCGCACAGCGCATCGAAGAGTTTCCACGTGCCGTAGTAATCGAGTGCGTCGGTGACCGGCGGCTCCTGCGTCGAGGAGTCGAGATCGAGGCCGCGCTCGGCGAGACGCTCCTTCGCTTTTTCCGCGATGCGCTTCCGGATGAATCCCTTCGGCTCCTCGCGCTTCGGTGGCGTGTAGCCGGGCAGCGGGGCGGCGGGGGCGCGGTGCGTGGCGACGAGCGCCGGCGCTCCGTGGTCGTCGGAACGGAGTTCGAGCCAGTCCTTGTTCGCGGCGGGCACGGCGGTCGCGGATTCGTAGATGCGGCGCGCGCCGATGTCGCCCACCAGCGTGTCGCGATCGCCGGAGAGTGTGAGAAGCAGCGTCGTAGCCGGAATTTTGGCGAGGTCGGATAACGGGACGAGGGGTTTGCCGTCGCGTTCGAGGACGGCGGGTTCGACGCACATCGCGGCCTTGGGCGCGGGCAAACCGGCGGCGGGGAGCGCGATGACGAGATTGGCGGCGAGCACGCCGCCGGCGGAGTGGCCGACCGTGGCGAGGCGCGTGAGATCGGCGCGCGGGAGCTGTTTCTGCGTCGCAAGCCACTCGAGGCCGCGTTTCACGCCGGCGACGGCGTTGGGGGTGAAGTCCGCCGATGGGGCGCGCAGACTTTTCTGATAGCGCGGGTAGAGCACGAACGCGCCGTGGCGCACGAGATGGTGAATCCACGCGAGGTAGTGCTCCGGCTTCATCGCGCCCCAGCCGTGAGTGAAGACGATGACCGGAAGATTTTCCGCAGTGGATTTCTCGGGCCAGAAAATCGTGACGTCGTCGCCGCCTTCGCCGGTGCTGTGCGAAGCGACGTTCGCGTAGGCGTAGTCGGCGCCGCCGGGGCCGGTGGCGGGCTGGGCGGGCGGGGTCGGCGCGGCGATGGCGGCGGCGAAGCCGAGGAAGAGCACGGAGACGAGCAGTGGAGCGAGGCGCATGGCGGACAGGTGCGTTATGCTCCGGGAGACGCGCGCCGCCGCGGTTGGTTACTCGCGAAAGGAGCGCGCGGGCGAGGGTGGCGTGCGGGGCGTGTCGCCGCGGGGGCGGCGGCGACCACCCGATGGTGCGAACGCGCGGCGTTTCAGCGCGCGCGGGCGGCTGGCTTCGCAGATTTTTTCTTCGCCGCGGCGGGCGCGGGAGCGGCGGGTGCGAGGAACGGCTCGAAAAGCGCGCGCTGCTTGAGCGGGAAGCGGCCGCGGATGAAGACGCCTTCGTCGCGCGTGTCCTGCTCGGCGACGGTGCCGAGTTGGTGGAGCTTGGCGACGAGGTCGTAGCGGTCGTGCGGGAGAAGCAGCTCGGCGGACATCTGGTCGTCGATCGCGAGTTCGGCGCAGCGCGCGAGGAGGCGGTCGAGGCCTTCGCCGGTGTGCACGCTGATGAAGAGCGCTTCCGGGTGGCGCGCGCGGAAGAGCGCGATCGTCTCGGGCGAGGTGGCGTCGACTTTGTTGAAGGCGATGATCATCGGCTTGTCGGCGGCGCCGAGTTCGCCGAGCACTTCCATCGTGGTGGCGAAGTGGTGTTCGACGTTCGGGTTGGCGACGTCGAGGACGTGGATGATGAAATCCGAGACGACGACTTCCTCGAGCGTGGCCTTGAACGCTTCGACGAGACGGTGCGGCAGGCGGCGGATGAAGCCGACGGTGTCGGTCATGAGCAGCGTGCGGCCGTCGGGCAGCGCGAGCTGGCGCGTGGTCGGATCGAGCGTGGCGAAGAGCTTGTCGGCCGCGAGGACCTGCGCGCCGGTGAGTTTGTTGAGGAGCGAGGATTTGCCGGCGTTGGTGTAGCCGACGATGGCGGCGCCGGGCACGGGCTTGCGCATGCGGCGGCGGCGCTGGACGTCGCGCTGCTGGAGCACCTGTTCGAGCTCGCGCTTGAGGTGCGCGATGCGGTCGCGCACGAGGCGGCGATCCTGTTCTAGCTGCGTCTCGCCTTCGCCGCCCATCGCGCCTTTGCCGCGCTGGCGCGAGAGGTGCGTCCACGCGCGCGTGAGGCGCGGCAACGAATACTCCATGCGCGCGAGCGCGACTTGGAGAACAGCTTCGCGCGTTTGCGCGCGGTCGGCGAAGATTTCGAGAATGACTTCCTGGCGGTCGATGACGGCGAGGCCGGATTCCTCCTCCCAGTTGCGCTGCTGCGCGGGCGAGAGTTCCTTGTCGAAGACGATGAGGTCGCACTCGTCGGCCTTGGCGAGGCCGATGAGCTCGGCGGTCTTGCCGGTGCCGATGAGAAATTTCGGTTGCTCGCCGGCGCGCATGGTGACGAGCACGGTGCGCGCGACGGAGATGCCGAGGTTTTCGACGAGTTCCTTCAGCTCACCGAGCAGCTCGGCGCCTTCGCCGACGGCCATGTCGTGCGTCTGGACGCCGACGAGGAGCGCGCGCGTGGTCTTTTTCTGGTCGGTGAGAAAATCTGCCATGTGCGGCAGAGCGTGCGCTAGGGCTCGCGCGAGTCAAATGACGTTCTGTGAGCGGCGCGCGCTACCGGTCCCAGAAGAGCAGCGAGTGCACGTAGTTCGCGCGTTCGTAGGCTTCGGGGTTCGGGCTGTTCTTGAGGCTGAGTTTGCCGCGGAGATCGGCGACGGAACGGAAGTGGTGCTCCTCGAGGTAGGAGTTGAGGCCGTTGACGAGCGAGCGCAGGTGTTGCGGGCCGTAGCGGAGGAGCGCGGAGACGACTTGCACGGTGTCGGCACCGGCGAGGATCGATTTGATGACGTCGACTGGCGTGTGCACGCCGCCGGTCACTGCGAGATCGACGGGCACGCGTCCGCTGAGAATGGCGAGCCAGCGCAGGCGGAGGAGCAACTCCGAGGAGTCGGAGAGTTCGAGCTTCGGTGCAACTTCGCGGAAGCGGACGTTGATGTCGGGTTGGTAGAACCGGTTGAAGAGGACGACGCTTTTCACGCCGGCGGCGTAGAGGCGCTCGGTGAAATTCGGCAGCGACGAGAAGAATGGCGAGAGCTTCACCGCGAGCGGCAGCGAGGAGTTCTCGCGCACGGAGGTGACGATCTCGAGCATGCGGTCCTCGATGCGCGCGCCGGTCGTGTCGGTGTCGGTGGGCAGGAAGTAGAGGTTGAGCTCGATGGCGTCGGCGCCGGCCTGTTGCACGCTGCGCGCGAAGTCGACCCACGTGGTGGGCGTGCGGGCGTTGAGCGAGGCGATGATGGGGATGTCGACGGCGACCTTGGCGCGGTAGATGTGCTCGAGGTATTCGTCGGGGCCGAAGGCGTAGGCGTCGCTGCCCTCGAAGAACGGCGTGGGCTCGTTGAGGGGATCGGCTTCGGAGAGGCGGTTTTCGAGTTTCAGCCGCTCGGTCTGCGTGAGCCGCACCTGTTCCTCGAAGAGCGAGGCGAGCACGATGGCGGAGGCGCCGGCGTCCTCGAGCTGGCGGATGGACGCGAGGTTGTTGGTCAACGGGGACGCGCCCGGCATGATGGGATGCTTCAATTGCAGCCCGAGGTAGTTCGTCGTGAGATTCATCGGCGCGGGGGAGGCGGTCGAGGCGGGGACAACAGCACGCAAGTATGCCCGGCGGGCGGGCCGGAGACTGCGCCGGGCTTGGCCAACGCTGTGCGCGGCTTGTGTGTCCGTGACGCGGAGGGCGGGAGATTTTGTTTGCGCGCGCCGCGCCGGCGGCAACCTTTCGCGGCGTCTGGCGCGAACTCGTGCGCGACCGGACATTCTCAACCTCCACTCCGTCCTCGGACCTTCAGGCCTGATCGCCATGCGACAAGCACTCGCGTCCCCCTCGCTCCCGCGCCCGCGGGTTTTCCGTCGTCGGAAAACCGCCGGAGCGTCGTGAAGAGCATCCTCGAATTTTCCGCGGCCCACGCCGCCCACCGGCCGATCGTCATGACGACGGCCTACGACGCGCTGATGGCGCGCCACGCCGCCCGCGCCGGCATCGACGCCGTGCTCGTCGGCGACAGCGTGGCCATGACGGTGCACGGTTTCCCGTCCACGGTGCATGCCACGCTCGAGATGATGATCGCGCACACCGCGGCGGTGCGGCGCGGCGCGCCCGACCTCGTGGTGGTGGCGGATTTGCCGTTTCTCGCGCATCGGCGCGGGCGACAGGTGGCGGTCGAGGCGGCAGGCGCGCTGGTCCAAGCCGGCGCGACGGCGGTGAAACTCGAGGGCGTGGCCGGACACGAGGAAGTGATCGCACACCTCGTCGGCAGCGGGATTCCCGTGATGGGCCATCTCGGGCTCACGCCGCAGTCGATCCATCAGCTCGGCGGCTATCGCGTGCAAGGCCGCTCGCTCGACGATGCGGAGGCCATCCGCGCCGACGCGCGGCGCGCCGCACAGCTCGGGATTTTTGCGTTGGTGCTCGAATGCGTGCCTGCGGCGCTCGCGGCGGAGATCACGACCGAGCTGCCGGTGCCGACGATCGGCATCGGAGCCGGCGTCGAGACGGCCGGACAAGTGCTCGTGATCACGGACCTGCTCGGTCTCGATCCGGAGTTCCGCCCGAAGTTCGTGCGCCGTTACGCCGACGGTGCGCGGCTCACGCAGGAGGCGCTCGCGGCTTACGCGGCCGACGTGCGTGCGGCGAGATTCCCGGCGGCCGCGGAGGTGCTCGCATGAGCGCGCCGCGCCTTCACGAATCGATCGCGGCGTGGCGCGCCGAGCGGGCGGGGCCGCGTTTCGCGGACTGTTCGGTCGGATTCGTGCCGACGATGGGCGCGCTGCACGCGGGCCATCGCGCACTGCTCGAGCGGGCGCGGGCGGAGAACGATCGCGTCGTGCTCAGCGTCTTCGTCAATCCGACGCAGTTCAACGATCCTGCCGACCTCGCGAAATACCCGCGCACGCTCGCCGAGGACGTGGAGCTCGCGCGCGGGCTGGCGACCGACGTGTTCGTGCCGCCCGCGGCGGCAATGTATCAGGACCGCTATCGCTATCGCGTGACGGAGACAGAATTCAGCCGCGAGCTCGAGGGCGCGCATCGCCCGGGGCATTTCGACGGCGTGCTCACGGTGGTGCTCAAGCTGCTCAACCTCGTGCAGCCGACGCGCTCGTATTTCGGCGAGAAGGACTGGCAGCAGCTCCAGCTCGTGCGCGGCATGGCGGAGGCGCTGTTCCTGCCCGGCGAGATTGTCGCGTGTCCGACCGTGCGCGACGTCGACGGTCTGGCGCTCAGCTCGCGCAATCGCCGGCTCGCACCGGGGGACCGGCAGCGCGCGGCGGCGTTTCCGAAGCTCTTGCGCGCCGGCACGGCCGCGGCGGCGGAGCAGGCGCTGCGCGGCGCGGGTTTTGCCGTCGACTACGTTGCCGAGCGCGATGGCGTGCGGCTCGGCGCGGTGCACGTCGGAGGAGTGAGGTTGATCGACAATGTCCGCGTCTAATCTCCTCGTCGTTCTCACCGGATCGATCGCGGCCGCGAAGGCGTGCGACGTAATCTCGCGGCTCGTGCAGCGCGGACATCGCGTGCGCTGCGTGGCGACCGAAGCGGCGTTGCGCTTCGTGGGCCCGGCGACGCTGGAAGGCCTGACCGGCTCGGTGCCATTGACGGACATGTTCGCGCCGGGTGCGGCGCTCGAACACATCGAGCTGACGCGGTGGGCGGACGCCGTGCTGGTGTGCCCGGCGACGGCGAACACGCTGAACCGGCTCGCGGCCGGACTCGCGGACGATTTGCCGGGCGCGTTGTTTCTCGCGCACGACCGCCGCAAACCGTGGCTGATGGCGCCGGCGATGAATCCCGCGATGTGGGCGCATCCGGCGACGCGCGCGGCCGTCGCGCAGCTGACCGAGTGGGGCGTGCGCGTCCTCCCCGTGGCCGAGGGGCGCACGGCGTGCGGCGAAGTGGGCGAGGGGCGCATGAGCGAGCCGGCGGGAATCGTGGCGGCCACCGAGGCGGCGCTCGTGCGGCCGGCGCGCCGGTTGCGCGTGCTCATCACGAGCGGCGGCACGGCGGAGCCGATCGACGGCGTGCGCGTGCTCACGAACACGAGCACGGGCGCGACGGGGGCGCTGCTCGCGGAGCATTTCGTCCGTTGCGGGCACCGTGTCACGCTGCTGCGGGCGCGCGGTGCCGTGCGGCCGGGGGTGGCCTGTCGCGAGGAGACGTATTTCACGTTCGCCGATCTCGACGCTGCGCTCGCGCGGCTGTTGGCGGCGGAACCGTTCGACGCGGTGATCCACGCGGCGGCGGTGAGCGATTATGGTGTCGAGCTTGTCGATGCGGCAGGCCGGGTGCAGCCGACCGGTGCCGGCAAGCTCGACACCGACGCGCCCCCGCTGTTGCGGCTGCGTCCGCACCCGAAGCTGCTCGACACGCTGCGGGCGCGCACGGTGGGGCCGTTGTGCGTGGTGGCGTTCAAGCTGACCTGCGGCGCACCGGACGCGGAGGCGAGCGCGGCAGTGCGCACCATCTTCGCGCGGTCGCAGGCCGATGCCGTGGTGCACAACGACCTCGCCGCACGTGGCGCGGCCGAGGGCGATTTCCCGGCGACGTTGCATCTGCCCGGCGGCGTTCTGCGCGCCTGCGCCACGCGCGCCGAGCTGGCGGCGACACTCGAACAATGGTTGGTTGACCATGCGCCGATGCCGCGCGTCCCAGTCCAAAATCCGAAACCCGAAATCCAAAATTCCGATGCTCCTCTGTCTTGATGTCGGCAACACCCAGATTCATGGCGGCGTCTTCGTCGACGACGCGCTGAAATTCCAGTTCCGCAAGTCGACGCATCCGCTCGGTTCGTCCGATGAGCTCGGCGTGTTCTTCCTCGCCGTGTTGCGCGAAAACGGCCTCGATCCGAGCCAGGTGACGGAGGTGGCGATCTGTTCGGTCGTGCCGCCCGCGGCCTACCCGCTGCGTGCCGCGAGCGTGAAGTATTTTCGCGCGGAACCGTTCGTGCTGCAGGCGGGCGTGAAGACCGGCTTGAAGATTCGCTATCGCAACCCGGCGGAAGTCGGCGCGGACCGCGTGGCCAATGCCATCGCGGCCACGCAACGCCAACCGGAGCGCGATGTCATCGTGGTGGATTGCGGCACGGCGACGACGTTCGATGTGGTGACGGCCGAGGGCGAATACCTCGGCGGCGCGATCATGCCGGGCGTCGGCCTCTCGGCGGAGATGCTGTCGGCGCGCACGGCGAAGCTGCCGGCGGTGGAAATCCAGCGTCCGGAGTCGGCGCTCGGGCGCACCTCGGTCGAGAGCATCCAGGCGGGTTTGTATCACGGGCACGTCGGCGCAGTGAAGCGCTTGCTCAGCGAGCTGACTGCCGAGGGCTTCGCGGGCGCGCGGCCGTATGTGATCGGCACGGGCGGTTTTGCGCGGATGTTCGAGAGCGAGCAGCTGTTCGACGAGATCGTGCCGGAGCTCGTGTTGCTCGGCCTGCGCCACGCAGTGCGGCTGAATGCCGATGTGGAGTGATTTGCCATGCGTCTGACCTTGCTGAAATCGAAACTCCATCGCGCGCGGGTGACGGCGGCGGATTTGAACTATGAGGGCTCGATCGCGATCGGGCCGGAGTTGCGGCGCGCCGCGGGCTTCCTGCTCCACGAGCGCGTGGAGATCTACAACGTGACCAACGGCCAGCGGTTCGCGACCTACGTCATCGGCAGTCCGAAACGCGGCGAAGTCATGCTCAACGGCGCCGCGGCACGGCTCGTGCAGCCTGGCGATGAAGTGATCATCGCGGCCTACGCGGAATTCGAGCCCGCGGAGGCGGAAGCGCATGTGCCGACGGTGGTGTTGCTCGACGCGCAGAACCGGCCGAAGCGGAAACGCTGACGGCGCTACGCAAACTGTCACGCGGCGTGTCGCGGGGCGGCGCGTTGTGGCACAGCGAGCGCGTCACGGCGGTGGCGTTCCACTCGGGCGCGGCTATGTTGTCGTTGGAACGCCAACTGCGAAGGAGCAACCATCATGGACCCGCAAAAGATGACCGTCATGTCGCGCCAAGCGGTGCAAGAGGCGCAGAACGAGGCGCGCCGCCGCGCGCACAACGAGGTGGACACCTGGCACCTGCTCGTGGCGCTGCTCGCGCAGGAAGGCGGCATCGTGCCCGCGCTGGTCGAGAAACTCGGGTTGACCGTGAGCGCCATGCAACTCGCGGCCGAGCGGGAGCTGGAGCGTGTGCCGAAAGTCAGCGGCGCCGTGGACGTCTCGAAAATCTACGTGACGCAGGCGCTGAACGAAGTGCTCACGCGCGCCGAGGAGGAACGCGACGCGCTCAAGGACGAGTTCACGAGCGTCGAACACCTCTTTCTCGCGCTCATCCACACCGCGAAACCCGAGGCGCTGAAGAAGTATTTCAAGAGCTTCAGCCTCGACCGCGCCCGCGTGTTGAAGGAGCTCGCCACTCTGCGCGGCAGCCAGCGTGTGACGTCCGACAATCCCGAGACGACCTACAACGCCCTCGAAAAATACGGCGTCGACCTCGTGGCGCAGGCGCGCAAGGGCAAGCTCGACCCGGTGATCGGTCGTGACGCCGAGATCCGCCGCGCCATCCGCATCCTTTCGCGCAAGACCAAGAACAACCCCGTGCTCATCGGCGAGCCCGGCGTGGGCAAGACCGCCATCGTCGAGGGCCTCGCCCAACGCATCCTGCGCGGCGACGTGCCGGAGGGCTTGAAGGACAAGACCGTCTTCGCCCTCGACATGGGTGCGCTCATCGCCGGTGCGAAATATCGCGGCGAGTTCGAGGAGCGCCTGAAGGCTGTGCTCAACGAGGTCAAGCAGGCCGAGGGCCGCATCGTGCTCTTCATCGACGAGCTCCACACCATCGTCGGCGCCGGCAAGACCGAGGGCGCGATGGACGCCGGCAACCTGCTCAAGCCGATGCTCGCGCGCGGCGAGTTGCACTGCATCGGTGCCACGACGCTCGACGAATACCGCCAGCACATCGAAAAGGACCCGGCGCTCGAGCGGCGTTTCCAGCCGATCCTCGTCGAAGAACCGACAGTCGAGGACGCGATCTCGATCCTGCGCGGCCTGCGCGAGCGCTTCGAACTGCACCACGGCGTGCGCATCCAGGACAACGCGCTCGTCTCCGCCGCCGTTCTCTCGCACCGCTACATCGCGGATCGCTTCCTCCCCGACAAGGCGATCGACCTTGTGGACGAAGCCTGCGCGATGATCCGCACCGAGATCGATTCGCTGCCCACCGAGCTGGACGAACTCCAGCGCCGCGTGATGCAGCTCGAGATCGAGGACACCGCGTTGCAGAAGGAAAAGGACGACGCGTCGAAGCGCCGCCTCGACGCGCTGCGCAAGGAACTCGCCGACACGAAGGAGCAGGCGACTGCCCTCCGCGCCACGTGGCAGAAGGAGAAGGAGTCCCTCGGCCGCGTGCAGAAGGTCCGCGAAGAGCTCGAGGCCGCGCGCCTCGAGATGGCCAAGGCCGAGCGTGCCTACGACCTCAACAAGATCGCCGAGTTGAAACACGGCCGCATCCCGCAGCTCGAAAAGGAGCTCGCGAAGGCCGAGAAATCGCCGACCGCCAAGACCACGCTCGTGAAGGAGGAAGTTTCCGCCGAGGAGATCGCCGAGATCATCTCGAAGTGGACGCACATTCCCGTGACGAAGCTCATGGAGGGCGAGAAGGAGAAGTTGCTCCGCCTCGAAGACGAGTTGCACACGCGCGTGATCGGCCAGGACGAAGGCGTGCGCCTCGTCAGCGAGGCAATCCTTCGCGCCCGCGCCGGTATCAAGGACCCGCGTCGCCCGATCGGCAGTTTCCTGTTTCTCGGCCCGACCGGCGTCGGCAAAACCGAGCTGGCGAAGACGCTCGCCGAACAACTCTTCGATTCCGAAGCCAACCTCATCCGCCTCGACATGTCCGAATACATGGAGAAGCACAGCGTCGCGCGCCTGATCGGCGCGCCTCCGGGCTACGTCGGCTACGACGAGGGCGGCCAGCTCACCGAGGCCGTGCGGCGCAAACCCTATGCCGTCGTGCTCTTCGACGAGGTCGAGAAGGCGCACCCCGACGTGTTCAACGTCCTGCTGCAGATCCTCGATGACGGTCGCCTCACTGATTCCCAAGGCCGGACCGTGGACTTCAAGAACACGGTAATCATCATGACGTCCAACATCGGCAGCCGCCACCTGCTCGAAGGTGTGAAGGGCGACGAGATCCCCGAGAGCACGCGCGAAGCCGTCATGGCCGATCTGCGTCAGGGCTTCCGTCCGGAGTTCCTGAACCGCATTGATGAGACGGTGCTTTTCAAGCCGCTGACGTTGGAGGAAATCGGCCGCATTGTGGACCTCCTGTTGCTCGATCTGAACAAGCGTCTGTCGGAACGTCGGGTGAACGTGAAGCTCGATGCAAAGGCGAAGGAATGGGTCGCCGACAAGGGTTACGATCCGGTGTTCGGCGCCCGCCCGCTGAAGCGCTTCCTGCAACGCCACCTTGAGACCCGGATCGCCCGCGCGCTCATCGCTGGCGTAGTTGGGGATGGGGCCGAACTTACCTTCACCGTTAAGGACGACGATCTCGCGTTCGCTGATGCCGGCGCGGCAGGGAAATAGTCAGTAGGAGCAACTCAGGCTGCAGAGCGGCCGATCCGTTTCGTGGACACGTAAAAGGGCGCGCGGGCGGTCGGCGGAGGGGGGACGCGGCAACGAGAGTATGGAGAGTGTCGAAGCGGCCGGCCCAAGTTTCGCCGGGGCACTCAGTTATCGGGCGAGGTGTGCCGGAGCAAAGCTTCGAAGTTCGCCACGGCGGGATCGGCGAGGCCTTTCATCCAAGCGAGTGTTTCGCGGCGGAACCTTTCGACTTCGCTGCGATACTTGGGTTCGTTGACCAAGTTGCGGAGGGCACCGGGATCGTTCTGGAGATCGTAGAGTTCTTCGGGCGCGCGATGGATCAGCATCTCGACGCGAGCGGCGAGGGCCGGATCGTCGACGGCGGCGGTCTTCATGGCTTCGAACGTCAGACCGATCATGGATTCGGAACGGTAGGCTTTTTTGCCGTCGGCCCACGCGTTGAAAATGTAGCCGAAGCGCGCGTCCTGGCGGCAGCGCATGATGTAGGAGGTCTTCGTCACCGTGTCGTTGTAGCAGGTGAAAACGTGGTCACGGTCGGGTTGGGTGCCGCCGCGCAGGATCGGTAACAGCGAGCGGCCCTGCATGCCGTCGGGCAGCGGAAGTGCGGCCGCTTCGAGCAGCGTGGGCATGAGATCCACGGCGGAGACGAAGTTGGTCGGGTCTTGCGAATCGGGTTCGATTCTTCCCGGCCAGCGGATGATCAGCGGCGTGCGCGTGCTCGTGAGGTAGCAATTGCTTTTCGCGAACGGCAGTGAGACGCCGTTGTCGCTGAGGAACACGACGATCGTGTTGGATTCCAGGCCGCTGTCGCGGAGCGCATCGAGAATTCGTCCGACGGTGAGGTCGGCGCGGCGGGCGCCGGTGTAGTATTGGGCGACTTCCTTGCGCACGTCCGGCAGGTCGGGGAGGAATCCGAAGACCGGCACTTCGTCCGGCGAATAGACGCGACTCGGCGTGGGAATCTCGAAGGGCGGGGCCTCGCCGGCGTCGCGGGCGTCTTCCGATTGGCCGGAGGCACTGCGCGCGACTTGTTTGCCGAGGAGTTCCCGTTCGCGGTTGGCGCCGGGCCACGGGCGGTGCGGGTCATGCGAATTGGCCATCAGGAAGAACGGTCGTTCGCTGACCTTGGCTTGGGCGATAAACTCGGCGGTGAGCGCGTAGTAACGCTCGGGATCGCGACCAGCGCCGAGTTCATGCAGGTCGTGCTGGATGTCCCACGGGAATTTCTCCGCGGGTTTCAAGTGGGAGACTTTGCCGAGGATGCCGAGCTGGTAACCGTGCTCTTTGAGCCGTTCCTGCAGCGTGACGACGTTGGGCTTCACCGGGTAGAAGCCGGTTGCACCATTCACGGCGGGGAAGCTGCCGGTCATCATGCATTCGCGACTGGGCTGGCAAACGGCGACGGCGACATGCGCGCGCGTGAAGCGGCGGCCTTCGCGTGCGAGGCGATCTATGTTCGGCGTGATACCTGCGACGGTGCCGCCGAAGCATCCCGGCGTGTCGTAGTTCATGTCGTCGACGGTGATGAAGAGGATGTTCGGGCGCGGCGGCGTTTCTCCAGCGACGCCCGGACTGACGAATCCGGCGGCGAATGCGGCGACAACGGAAGCGGCGGAGAGAGCGCGTTTCATTAGGGCGGCAGGGACGAGGTTGCGGAGGCGGTTCAGACGAAGCGTGGGGAAAAGTGGGATAAAAAACGGTGCGTCGAGCGAGGCCGGCGCACCGTGAGAGCTATCGCTGATGAGTCGGAATCAGAAGGAATAGCTGACGGAGCCGACGATCGAGCGGGGCAGCGCGACGCGCATGTTGACGTAGGAGGCGGTCGGGTCGGCAAAGAGTCGTGCGACGCGGGCGTCGCCGTTCACGATGGCGTCGCTGTCGAGCAGGTTCTTCACGACAAGGCGGTAGGTGAATTTGTTCGCCTTCAATGTCAGACCGGCGTCGTAGAGGCTGTATCCGGCGACCTTGGCGCGGTTGGCTTCGTCCACCATGATGTCTCCCGTGTAGTTCCAGGTGAAGTCGACGGTCGGCTTACCGAGGGGCGTTTCGGGAAGGCGATAAGTCGTGTTCAGTGTGCTGTAGCGTTGCGGGATGTTCGTCACGCGGTTGCCGTTGATGTTGATCGCGGTGGTGGTGGAGTTGGGGTCGGCCACAAAGGCGTCGTTGGCGAACTTCGAGCGTTGTTCGGTGCCGACGAAGCGGAAGGTCAGGCTTTTGACGGGTGTGTAGATAACTTCCAGTTCCAAGCCGTAGCTGTCGGTGTCGCGCAGCACGTTGCGCTCGATCAGGCTGCCGTCGGATTGGGAGACCAGGCCCGAGAAGAGCTGGTCCTTCAGTTTGCTGGCGATGAGCGTGCCGAAGATCGAAAGTTTGCGGGTCGCGTATTTCACGCCTGTCTCGGCGGAGTAGACCTTGTTGGTCGGGCCAGGGTCGGAGGAGCCGGCGGCGGCGGCTGAGTAGAAGTCGTCGCTGATCGGCATGCGATAAGCACTGGTCACGCGCCCGTAGGCGCTGAGGCGGGAATTGATGCGGTAGTTAGCGCCGACCGACCACGCGGTGGCGGAAATGTCGTAGCTGGCGGTGGTGAAAGTGCCGTTCGAAAATCCTGCGTTGCGCAGCGCGAGAATATTGCTGCCGGTCGGGTTGAGATTGTAGCTCGAGCGATTGCCGACGACCATCGTTTCCTTCTTGGTCTGGTATCTGGCACCGGCATCGATGCTCCATTTACCGAACTGTTGTTCGTAGCTCACGAACGGAGCCATGGTTTTCTGATTCGTCGAGTAATGGCGGAAGGCGGTGGCCACGCTGGCCTGCCGAATGCCTTGGTAGGTCGCGTAGCCGAGCGACGCGCCCGAGGTGGCGTTCACGAATTCGACATCGAGCCGGCGGGGGTTGTTGCGGATCTCCGCCAACATCGTGTTGTTGATCGTGATGGCCTTCGGCATGTCGAGCCAGCTATTGTAGAGGCCCAGGGCGAGCGCACCTTCGTTCGGCAGCGTTTTGATCACACGAAATTCGTTCTGGTAGTTTTCGATGAAGGAATAGGTGCCGTTGTTGGTCATGGTCCAGGCAAGTCCGTTGCCGTTGAGTGTGGACGGGTCCGGGATCAACGCACCGTTCTGGCCCGGGTAGTAGAGGCGATAGGAATAGTTCGCTCCCGACTTGGCTGCGGCGTATTGGGTGCCGCCGGCGGCACCGATTTGATTGATCAGCGTCTGAATCGGCGTTGCGACAGACGAGGTCAGCAACGTGGCGGAATTGTAGACGAGGTTGCTGTATTTGAGGCGCTCTTGGAGCTTCCACGTGTCCGCGAGGCGATATTCGAGGGTGCCTGTGATCGTCGCCAGCTTCGGGCCGGTCTTGCCGGTGTCCAAGTTGATCGTGCCGAGCGGCGTATTGGGCAGCACGGTGTAGCGGAGGTCGGCGGAGTCGATGATACCTGCACCCATGGGGAAACCGCCGGGGATGGCCTGCGGAGCTTGGGCGTTTTGCAGCGGGATCGCGGTGATGTTGACCGTGTAATCCTGCACCCATTTGGCCGCGAGTTTCACTGAGCCGCGCCCGTTGGCGAAGCGATGGGTGACATTGCCCTGCAGAGTGTAACCTTTGTTGGCCGTGTAGCCCGGCGAGCGAATGCCGTCGTCCCGCCGATAGGAGACCCCCGCGGCCATCGTGGTGCGATCGGCGAGCGGACCGCTGGACCATGCTTCGACCTTGATCTGATTATAGTCGGAAGTGCCGACCAAAACCTCACCGCGGGCAACATCCGAACCTTCCCGGGTGATCAGATTGATGATGCCGCCCGGGACGTTGTTCATGAACACGCTGGAAGTGCCGCCACGGACGTTCTCGACGCGTTCCACGAAGTTGCTCGGTCGGACCATGAGGTCCTGCCAGATATTGCGGAACTGCATCTCGGAAATATCCGGCAAGCCGTCTTGCTGGAGCCCGACGAAGACCAAGCCGCCCGTTTGCGGAAGTCCGCGGGCGTAGATGTTCGAGCGTCCTTCGCCGCTCACGCTCGTCACATAGACGCCGGGGAGTTGCTTGAGCAGCTCAGGCAGACCGATCGGGGCGGTGGCGCTCATGCGCTCGACATCGATGGTCGTCACGGCGGCCGCCGAATCGAGCTTTCGGCGCGGCGCGATCGTGCTTGAGACTACGAAGGGGTCGAGGGTGAGGATTTCCTCCTTCTTGGGCGTGGCCTCATCCGAGGCCGCCTTCTTTTCTGCCTCGGGTCCGGGATTCGCCTCCTCGGTCGAGGAGACGGTTTGGGCGAATCCAAGCGAGGTGATAAAGAGCAACGCAGAGGCAAACGACAGCGTGCGCGAGTGCCGGCAGGACACGACGGAGTTCATGGGGGCGGAGGTGGGGTTGGGTTGGGTAGACGACGAGCGCACGGGGTGCCGCTCTTGTAGCGCTAGGATATCCGAGGGTGCTTTCTCCCGCGACACCGCCAGTGAACCGCGCTTCAAAAATCGCCCCAGCCAAGCGATTTTTCTCCGAGAAATTTGCGAGAGCGAACTCCAGAACATGGGGCAAGTGCGCGGCGCGAACGACCGCTGCGCGCGGCGTGTGACTCAGGCGATACGAAATCCGAACGAGGCCAAGCTTGAACGCGGCGAACGTGACTGCGGTCGCGTTTTGCTCGGCCGATCAGGTCTTAGCCTCGGCGCGGCGGGCAGCGAGGTCGCGCATGATCTGCGCATGCTGGCCGTCGAGGCGGTAGAGCAGAAGGAGCACGACCATCAGTCCGGTGCAGACGGTGGGCGCGACGATGTAGTTCGCGCGGATTGCTGCGAGCGCGGGGGCGGCTTGCTCGGCGTTCGGCACGTAGCCGGCCGACGAGAGCATCCAGGCCGAATACGCACCGCCGAAACCGAGGCCGAGTTTCACACCGAGCGTGGCGGCGGCGAAGAGGAAGCCCGCGGCGCGGACGCCGGTCTTCCATTCGCCGTAGTCAACCGTGTCGGCCATCATCGCGAAGAGCAGGCCGACATAGAAGCCCTTGCTGAAATTGGCGACAATGTTGCCGCCGATGAGCAACACCGTGTCTCGCGGGCCGGCGAGTCCGATCAGCACGACGCCGAGCGCCATGCCGACGAGGCCGACGAGCATCGTGTTGCGCTTGCCGATGCGGCGCGAGAGATAGGCGCCGATGACCACGCTCGGGAGTGTGGCGAGATTTGTCAGCATCACCGTCGGCACGAGGTCGGCGCGGTGCAGATTGTAGCGCAGGTAGTAGACTGCGGTCTGCATGCGCATCGCGTAGCCGAACCAGTAGATCAAATTCAGGAGCAGCGTGATCGCCCACGGCCAGTTGCGCAGGCTCGAGCGGATCGAGTCGGCGATCGACGGCTCTTCGCGCGCGGTGGATTGGTAGCGCTCGCGGGTGTTGAGGAACGTGAGAAGAAAGAACGCGAAAGCGACCGAAGCGAAGAGCGTCATCGTCCAGAAAAAGCCCTTTGCCTTGTCGCCGTTGCCGAAGAACCCGACGAGCGGCATCGTGCCGTAGGTGACGACCGACATGCCCGCGATCGCCAGGAACATCCGCACCGAGCTCGTCTCCGCGCGTTCCTGGCTGTTGCGCGTCATGCTCGGCAGCATGGCGGAAATCGGCAGGTTGATCGCAGTGTAAAGGAGGCTGAGGACGTTGTAGGTGATGTAGGCGTAGACGAGCTTTCCGTTTTCGGCTAAGGCCGGCACGCGGAACGTCAGCACGGCGAACACCGCGTAGGGCAGCGCGCACCACAGGAACCACGGACGACATTTGCCCCAGCGTGTGCGCGTCTTGTCGATGAGAATGCCCGCGCCGATGTCGTAGACCGCGTCCATCAAGCGCGTGAACAGAAACAGCGTGCCGACCGCCGCGACGGGCAGACCATAGACGTCCGTGTAGAAAAACAGCAGGTAGGTGCCGACGGTGTGGAAGACGAGATTGCTCGCCGTGTCACCGAAGCCGTAGCTGATTTTCTCTATCCAGCCGACGACGCGCGGCTCGACGACGACGGAGCTGGCGGCGGGACTTTCGGTCGCGATGGACATGGCTCAGGGTTTGGCCGCCGGTGCGCGGCGCGAAGAGAAACTGCCGTAGTCGGCGAGGAGAAGGCGGGCGAGACGGGCGTTGTAGTAATCGAACCCGCCGAAGACATCGGAAGCGGACAGCGGCCCGAGCAGCGCGGCGAGCGACTTCGGCGCGTTACGCTCGATGCGTGCCAGCGAATCGAGCGCGAAGAGGCGCAGTTCGGGCCGCTGCGTTTGACGGATGGCATTTTCGAATTCCTGCCAGGCGTCAGCCGCGTCGGCGTGGCGCAGCGCGCCGGCGGCCGCCGTGAGACGCACGACCGGATCGGCGTCGTGCAGCAGCGTCGCGGTCACGGATGAAGGACCGCCGCGCAGCGTGGCGACCGCGGCCCAGTAGCGCACGACCGGAAGCGGATCGCAGGCGAGGTCGGCGAGGCGTGTATCGGCCCGCGGTGCGCCGAGTTGAAGCTCGTCGAGCAAATCGATCACGCGCGCGAGCGGATAGCGCGCGTCGTCCGCCGCCAGAACGGCAGGCGAGCCGCCAGCGGCCGCCTCAACCATCATCGGTTCCGGCATGAAGCCGGTGTCGCGGATCGCGAGTTGATGTGCGCGCAGTGCCGCGCGCATGCGTTGCACGCGCTCCGTCTGCGCCGGATCGGCGGCGAGATTGCGGACGTTGTCCGGATCGGAGGCGCAGTCGTAGAGTGCCTCGGCGGGCGAGGGCTCGAAGAACGCGCGTTGGGCCGCGTTGAGCGCGCCGGTTTTGAAATGCAGCTCCCATTCGCGCATTGCCGCGGTTTGCCAGAGGAAGTCGATGTGCTGGCCCCACGGACGATCGGGATGATAGTTGCGCACGTAGCGGTAGCGACCGTCCGTGACGGCGCGGACGAGGTTGTAGCGCTCGTCCATGCGGTCGGCGAATTGGAAGAGAAACTCCGGTGCCGCGCTGCGCGCTGGCCCGGCGAAGGCGCGGCCTTGAAATTGCGCCGTCGGTGGCACGCCGGAGAGACTCAGCATCGTCGGAGCGAGATCGATCAAGTGCACGAGTTCGTCGAGGCGGGTGCCGGCGGTCGCGGGAGCGAGATGCGCGTATTTTCTCGGAAAACGCGCGATCATCGCGACGTGTGTGCCTTCCTCATTGAGGAAGCGCTTCGTGCCCGCGACGGCGCCGCCGTTGTCGGAGTAGTAGAACACGATGGTGTCGTCGGCGAGACCGTCGGCCTCGAGGTTGGCGAGCACGCGGGCGATGGCGCGATCAGCCGTGGAGACGGCGTCGTAGTATTGCGCCAGATCGGCGCGCACGACCGCCGTGTCCGGCAGGTAGGCGGGCACGCGCACCTGGGCGGGATCGGTGGTGAGCGGCTTGCGGCCGATCAGCGCCGACTCGTGCGATTCCATGAAGTTGAAGACCGCAAAGAACGGCTGGCCTGCGCGGCGGTGACGCCAGTGGGCCTGCGCGCCGTCCTCGTCCCAGGCGCGCTTCCAGGGCGTCGAGGTGTTGTAGTCGGTCTTCGCGTTGTTGGTGCAGAAGTATCCTGCTTCGCGGAGGAATTCAGGGAAAAAGCGCACGCCCTCCGGCAGCGGGCGCGTGCTGCGCATGTTTTGGGTGCCGAGGCCATCCGCGTAGCGGCCGGTGATGATCGTGCTGCGCGACGGTGCGCAGACCGGCGCGGTGTAGACCTTGTCGAAGACGATGCCGTTCCTTGCGAGCCGATCCAAGGTGGGCGTTCGCGCGAGTGGATCGCCATAGGCGCCGACGAAGCGCGGCGAATTGTCCTCGCTGACGACCCAGAGGATGTTGGGTCGCGCCGATTCCTGGGCGTGGACGCGGAACGGGAGGGCGACGACAGCGGCGAGGCCGGCGAGCGCGGAGAAGGCCCGCGTGGATTGGGGGAGCGAGGTGGGCATCTCAGCGGTCTTCGTCAGGAATGTATCCGGGGGAGCGTTTCGGCCACCACGGACGGCGCTCGGGTTTGCCGATGGCCGGCCGCGGCGGAAGCGCGGCGCGAAGCTGTGCGCTCAACTCGGCGACGACCGAGGCGTAGGCAGGATCGTTGGCGAGATTGTGGTTCTCGGCGGGATCGGCCGTGTGATCGTAGAGCTCTTTGCCGTCGGCGCCGCCCGCGCCCCATTCATGGTAGGCCCACCGGTCGGTGCGGATGGCGGTGCCGGTGGCGGTCTGCGAGAAGGCGGCGTGTGGCCATGGTGTGGCGGGCTGCTTGAGCAGCGGCACGAGACTGCGGCCGGCGAGACCAGCGGGGGCGGGAATGTGCGCGAGTTCGGCGACGGTCGGGTAGATGTCCACGAACTCGACGGGGTGCGGCGCCGTGCCGTGTGCGCTACCCGGTGCGGCGATGATGAGCGGGGTGCGGATCGATTCTTCGAACAGCCGCTGTTTCCACCATTGGCCGTGTTCGCCGAGCAGAAAGCCGTGATCGCTCACAAAGACGATGATGGTGTTATCCGCGAGGCCGAGGCGTTCGAGCTCGTCGACGACGCGTCCCACTTGCGCGTCCATGAATGAAATCGAGGCGTAGTAGGCGCGAATCATGAGGCGTTGCTGCTTGGGCGTGAGCCCGGCGAACAGCGGTGTGCCGAACGCGGGCGCGGGCACGTTCTTCAGGCTCGCGGTCGGGTCTGCGGGCGTGGGGATCGATTCGAGCGGGTAGAGGTCGAAGTATTTCTTCGGTGCGACGAACGGCAGGTGCGGCCGGTAGAAGCCGACTCCGAGGAAGAAAGGTTTGCCGGACTCCTTCAGGCGCCCGAGTTCGCGGATCGCCATGGTGGCAACCCAACCATCGGTTTGCTCCTCATCGGGGCCCTCGTCGATGCGGTAGGCGAGCGCGCCGCCGATGGGGATCTGCGGCGTGAAGTTGATGAGCTTGTCCTTGTTCGCGGTGTCGCGACCGAAAGGGTTGATCGTTTTGTTCCACGACACGGGATCGTCGAAGCCGGGTGAACCGATCTCCTCCGGCACGCCGAAATGGTAGATTTTCCCGACGCGCACGGCTTCGTAGCCATGGCGACGGAACAACTGCGGCAGCGTCACGACCTCAGGGGTCGTGAAACGGAAATGCGTATCGAGGTCGTAGATCTGGATTTGATCCGGGCGAAGACCCGTGAACATGGACGCGCGACTCGGGTTGCAGAGCGGAAACTGGCAGTAGGCGCGGTCGAAGCGCACGCCGCGTTGCGCGAGCCGATCGATGTTGGGCGACTTGACGAGCGGGTGTCCGTAAACGCCGAGATTGTTGTTCAGGTCGTCCGACATGACGAACAGCACGTTCGGCGCGCGCGGTGAGGGCGCGGAGGGTTGGGCGGAAGCGGAAAGACACGAGGCGGCGGCGCCGACAAGGGCGAGCGGGAGGAGGATTTTCATCGCGGAACGAAGTTGGGGTTAGAGTTTGGCGTCCCAATAGCCGCAGAAGGGATCGACCGGGCTGACGCCGGTGAAGCGCGAGTGGCCGAGCAGTTTTTCGACAACGGCTTCGATGACGTAGCCATTGCTGGTGTAGCCGTTGATGAACGTCTTCACCTGCGGGACGTCCTGGAGGTGGTAGGGGTTGTCGATGGAGACGAAGAGCGTGGGCACTTCGGTGACGTAGCGTGGCGCGTCGAAGGCGAGACGCAGCCCCCAATTCAGGCGCACGACGGTTTGGTTGCTGGCGGTCTTCAGGCTGGCGAAATAGACGACCAGGTCGTGGTCGGCGCGCATCGCGGCGCTGGATTTCAGCGTGGCGTTGGCCGGCGCCGTGGGATCGAAAACTTCGACGACGAATCCGGCGGCGCGGAGCAATTCGACGAAGCGAGCGGCGTTGCCGCCGCCGTTATCGAGATAGCCTCCCTTGTC
Source organism: Candidatus Didemnitutus sp. (assembly GCA_019634575.1). Lineage (NCBI taxonomy): Bacteria > Pseudomonadati > Verrucomicrobiota > Opitutia > Opitutales > Opitutaceae > Candidatus Didemnitutus > Candidatus Didemnitutus sp. Next base: position 565,598 of record JAHCAY010000002.1, on the reverse strand, counting down.
GCCGAGCACATGGATGAGCACGCGGCGGTGACGCTCAGGCGAGAGCGGCAGCAGGTGTTGCGTGTCTTTTACGAGCGTGACGGCGCGGTCGGCGCATTCGCGGGCCCAGCGTTCGTGCTCCGCGCAGCGCAGCACCGACAGCGCCTCCGGCGCCGGAACCAATGTGCCGTTCCGCTGCTGGCGGTGCAGGCCGAGCGAGGCTTTGAGCGCGAGGATGCGGAGCACCGCCTCGTCGAGGCGGGTTTCGCTCAGCAAGCCGTCACGCAGGCCCTCGCGCATGAACGCGAGATCCTCCTGCAGATCGACCGTGAACAGAAACATGTCGCACCCGATCTCGATCGCGGTCGGCACCGCGCGCCGGCGGGGCATGGCGGTGGTCATCCCGACCATGTTGGTCGCATCGGTCACGATCAGGCCGTTGAAGCCGAGCTGGCCGCGCAGCAGGTGACGGATCAACTCCGGCGAGAGCGTCGAGGGGAGGATCTGCGCGTCGGTGAGGTCGGGCGCGAAATGCCGCGAATACGCGGGGAGCGCGATGTGCGCGGCCATGATCGTGGCCGCACCGGCGTCGATCGCGGCACGGTATACTTCGCCGTAGGTGCGCTCCCATTCTTCGACACTGAGGTTGTTGACGGTAGAGTGGAGGTGCTGGTCGCGCGCATCGACGCCGTCGCCCGGCCAGTGTTTCACCGAGGCGGCAAGGCCTTCTTCGTGCAAGCCGCGGAGAAAAGTCTGCACCATTCGCGACACGCGCGCGGGATCCGAGCCGAAGGTGCGGATGTTGGTGATCGGATTTTGGCAGTTGAAATCGATGTCAGCGACCGGCGCGAAAGCCCAATTGCAGCCGACGGCGCGGCCTTCGCGCCCGCTGACGAGGCCGAGGCGATAGGCATGTTTCTCGTCGTCGGTGGCAGCGACACCGAGCGGCGCGGAGAAACGTGTGCCGTCGTCGGCGATGCCGACGCCGCCTTGTTCAAGATTGGCCGCCAGGAGCAGCGGGATGCTTGAGCGCGTCTGCAAGTGCCGGTGCAGGCGCTGGGCGACTGCGCCTTTCCGCGGACGCAGCATAAAGCCGCCGGGCTTGAGCAACTCGAAGGTGCGATCGAGGGATGCTTCGGTTTCGTCCTCCCGCACCACAAGGCAGAAGAGTTGTCCGAGTTTCTCCTCGACCGACATCGCCGCGTGGGCGGAGCGAACCCAGTCGATGTCCTCGGGCGTGAGGTGAAAGGGTTTTGCGGCGAAATCGATCTTCGGCGCGGCGATCGCTGGGGCGGACGGAAACAGATCGTTCATGGAAAAATGGGCGAGGCCGGGCACGACGATGTCGGCGCCATCGAGCGTTGCGGCATGGCCGATGCCGACCGCGAGCATTCCCGCACGTTTCGCCGCAACGATGCCGGCAGCGGCGTCCTCGAACACCACGCAGTCCGCCGGCGCCACTCCGAGAGCGCGCGCCCCGAGCAGGAAAACTTCCGGGTCTGGTTTGGAGGCGGAGACGCGGGTGCCGTCGATGATCGCGTCGAACAGGTGCGCGATGCCGAGGCGTTCGAGAACGAAGGCGGCGTTGCGGCTCGCGGAGCCGAGCGCGATCTTTACACCGCGGCGACGAAGTTCGATGAGGCAGGCGCGCGCGCCTGGTAGCGCGCGCGCCGGGACGAGTTCGCCGAGCAGCTCCTGATACCAGCGGTTCTTGCGATCCGCCATCGCGGCTTTCTCCGCGGTGCTGGCGGTGCGGCCGCCATGACGCAGGAGAATCTCCAGGGATTCCTGGCGGCTGACCCCTTTCAGGGCTTCGTTGGCGGACTCGGGGAAATCGAAACCGAGTTCCTGTGCGAGCCGCCGCCACGCGCGATAGTGGAAGGCCGCGGTGTCCACGAGCACGCCGTCGAGATCAAAGAGCGCAGCCCGATGATTGTTGCGCCGGAGCGGAGCAGCGATTGGCGACAAAGCGAAGGAGTCGGCGGGAGCGGACATGCGATGGCGTGGGGGCGAGTGAATCAGCCGGAGTGACGACGGAGCGGGGAGGCCGGTGCGACGAACAGTTCGGAAGGCGACATGACGACCTCGTCAGAAAGAGCCGCGTCGGCGGGATGATTATCGAATGGCGAGAGCGCGTTCGCGGTGTTCTTCGCCCACGCGAGCCAAGCGTCCCTGGTGGGTGTCATCCCGGGCTCGTCTCGAGTCCAGCGTGCCTCGCACGCGGCGATATAGCGGGCGAGAAGCACTGAGCTTTCCCAGCGCCGCGCCTCGCGCAGCAGTCGCCTGGGAGCGGGACGCTCGATACGGATGCGGCCCGGAAAAATCACCGCCGGTGCGGCCGGTCGCGGCACGAGTTTCGCGTGCAGCGTTTCGAGGGCGAGTCGCTCGATGCGCGCCAGCGAGAGGGCGCCGGATTCCTCCCAGCGCGTCACATCCCGGCGCGCTCCGCCGGGTCCGCGCAGAATGACGACGAGGCGTCCGTCGGGCGAGCCGCGCTGCAGCATTTCTTCGATGCGAATGCGCGCGCTGCGTTCCGACCGCTGAAAGAGCGGTGCGCGCTCGTCATCGGTGTTGAACGCAATGTGGCGTGCGGCGGCGCCTTCGAGCAGCGCGTGCAGGAACGTCGCGATGCGTGCCGCTTGCGCGGGCGAGGCAAGAACGCGCGGGAGGCCGGGTTCGCTGACGAGCACGAGCCCGTGTGCCCGGGCCTTGTAGCGGGAAAGGCAACGGCGCACGCGTTCGGCGACGGGGTGGAGCACGGACGGAGCGACGGCCGTTGCTTCGCAAACGCTCGGCGCGGTCGCGCGGCGGAAGACGATGGGTCGGTCGTGTTGCGGCGTCGCCGGTGGCAGCGCGGGTTGCTCGACGAGATGACCGGCCCCGAGCTTGGCCCAGTAGCCGGGAGCCGGGCGGGGAATGTTGCGGCGCCGGCAGAGTTTCGCGATAGCGACGTCGCTCACGCCGAATTCGGCGGCGAGCCGGAGCATCGGGGTCGCCCAAACGCGGGCGTAGAGCTCCGCGCGCGTCAGTGTGAGCGCGGCGGTCGCCGAGTGGGGAGTCGCGCCAGACGCATTCACGGCTGCTTGTGCGAAGGTTCCGCCGTTGGACCGGTCACCGGTTTGCCCATCTGGAGATGCGCCGGGTATTGCGTTTCGATGCCGAACCAGTCGTGCGGGATTTTCTCGGGCACCTTGAGTTCTCGGCGAAGACGCGAGAGATCGGCCATCAACTCCTTTTGCATTTCGGCGTAGCGCTCCTGACCGAAGACGCTCGTCATCTCATGCGGGTCGAGGCCTAGGTCGAAAAGTTCCCAGTAATCCTCGCCGTTGCGGTCGGGCGGCGCGGGGAAGTGCACGAGCTTGTAGCGATCGGTGACGACGCCGTAGTGCGGGCGCACCCGGTGGAACGCCGGGTATTCGAAATACTGAAAATAAAACGCGGTGCGCCAGTCCGTCGGGCGCTCGCCACGCAGGAGCGGCACGAAGCTGCGGCCCTGCATCCCCGCCGGCACGGCGACACCAGCGGCGTCGAGGAACGTCTCGGCGAAATCGACATTCGAGACGATGTCACGCACCACGCCGCCGGCCTTGGCCAGCGCCGGCCAGCGCACGAGCAGCGGTGTGCGCGCCGATTCCTCGAAAATCCAGCGTTTGTCGAACCAGCCGTGTTCGCCGAGGAAAAAGCCCTGATCGGACGAGTAGACCACGATCGTGTTCCCGGCGAGGCCCTCGCGGTCGAGATAATCAAGCAGGCGGCCGACGCCCTCGTCGACCGAGCGGATGCACGCGAGGTAGTCGTGCATGTAGCGTTGGTATTTCCAGCGCACGAGGTCGCGACCCTGGAGATTGGCGGCGCGAAACGTCTCGTTGCGCGGACCGTAGTAGGCGTCCCACTCGCGGCGCTGTTCGGCGGTGAGACGGGCGGGCGGAGCGAACTTGAGATCCACGTCGTTCAGCGTGTTCGCGATCATCATGTCCTGGCTGTGCTCGGCGGCACCGCGGCCGGCATAGTCGTCGAACAGCGTCGCCGGCTCCTCGTAGCGGCGATCGCCGTCGGCGGTGAGGTGACGCAGGGCCGGCATCCACGCGCGATGCGGTGCCTTGTGGTGCGTCATGAGGAGGAACGGCTTCGACTTGTCGCGGTGTTCGAGCCACTCGATGGAGCGGTCGGTGATGATGTCGGTGACGTAGCCGGGCTCGGTGATTCTCTCGCCGTTGCGAACCATCGGCGGGTTGTAGTAGTCGCCCTGCCCCGGAACGATTTGCCAGAAGTCGAAGCCGGTCGGGTCGGATTCGAGGTGCCACTTGCCGATGACGGCGGTCTGATAGCCGGCGGCGTGGAGCAGTTTCGGAAACGTGGTCTGCGTGTTGTCGAAGACCCTGTTCGAGTTGTTCACGAAGCCGTTCACGTGGTTGTAGAGCCCAGTGAGCATTGTGGCGCGACTCGGGCCGCACAGCGGATTGGGCACGAGGCAGCGGTCGAAGCGCACGCCTTCGCGGGCGAGACGATCGATGTTGCGCGTCTCGATCAATTTGCGGTCGTCGCCATAGGCGCTGATGGCCTGCCAGGCGTGGTCGTCGGAAAATATGAAGACGATGTTCGGGCGCTTGGTCGGCGTCGGCGCGCTCGCAGCCTCGGCGCCGGACAAGAGCGCAGGCAGACCGGCCGTGAGGACGAACGTGAGGAAGTGCGGGAGACGTTTCATGGGAAGCGTCGGGTGAGCCGGGAGGCGGGGCGAGCGGGGTTGAGGTGAGGCGAACGGCGGAGAGCCCGCGCTCGACGACCGGAGCATAACGACTCCGTGAGGGGCACGCGACGCCGGCAGTGAACCGCGCTTCAAAAATCGCCGCAACGGCAAGATTCTGTCCCGAAGGAGGCTGCACCGACCAGTTGGAGTTTGCATTGCGATTGGGAACGCGGATAGCCGTCGCGTCTGTGTGAAAACGAAATCGTCGAGCTGGTCGCGCGTGCCGATGCAGCGCTTCGCGACGGCGCTGGTCGTCGCCGCCGGCACCGGCGCAATGCTCGCCGGAGCGCTCGGCGGGTGTTCGCGGACGCCATCGACGGCGGTGCGGCGCCCGGTTGCCGCGGCGGTCGCGCAGACCTCGGCGTCGTGTCGCGAGTGCCACGAGGAGATTTACCGCGCCTGGCAGGGCACGGACCATGCGCAGGCGAATCGTCCGCTCGACCCGGTGCGGGATGCCGCGGCGTTCTCCATTGCGACGGAGATCGCGGACGGCGGAGCGCGCTTCGCGCTCGTGTCGCACAACCGGCGGCCGGTGATGATCGAGCAACGGACAGACGGGACGACGCGCGAACTTGCGCCGGATTTTATTCTCGGCGCGAAGCCGCTCTGGCAGCCGCTCGTCCCGGCTCCCGGCGGCCGCTGGCAGCCGACCGACATGGCCTTCGATGTGAAGCGCGGCGAGTGGTTCAATGTCTTCGGTGCCGAGAATCGTCAACCGGGCGAATGGGGCCACTGGACCGGGCGCGGGATGAATTGGAACTCGATGTGCGCGCCGTGCCACATGACCGGCTATCGCAAGAACTACGACCCGGCGACCGACAGTTACCGCTCGAGCTGGGTCGAGCATGGCGTCGGCTGCATCCAATGCCACGGCGCGATGCCCGACGACCACCGCTTCCTGCCGAAGAATACCACGCGCCCGCTCGGTGCTCCGAAGCCAGGGCCGTTTTTCGGTGACCGCACGAAGATGATGCAAGTGTGCGCGACCTGCCACGCGCGCGGCGAGCCGTTGACGGGTGATTTTCAACCCGGCGATACTTACGCCGATCACCACCGGCTCGTGATCCCGGTCGATCCGCACACGTATTTCCCCGATGGGCAGCAACGCGACGAGGATTTCAATTGGACCTCGTTTCGTCTGAGCCGCATGGGCGGGCACGGGGGCGTGACGTGTTTCGACTGTCACGATCCGCACACGACGAAGACGCTCCTGCCGATCGACCAGAATCAGCTCTGCCTGCAGTGTCACGCCGCACCGGGACGCGAGCAGCCCAACGGGGTGCGCGCGGTGCCGATCGATCCGTTGGCGCATTCGCACCACAAGGACGGCAGCACCGGCAACTCCTGCGTCGCCTGCCACATGCCGACGACCACCTACATGCAGCGTGCGCCGCGGCATGATCACGGCTTCCTGATTCCCGATCCGCTTTTGAACCGCGAACTCGGCATCCCCGACGCCTGCTCGCGTTGTCACACGGACAAGCCAGTCGAGTGGTCGATCGAGGCCGCGGAGAAGTGGTATGGCGACCGAATGGATACCCGCCAGCGCCGCCGCACGCGCGCCATCGTTGCAGCGCAAGCCGGCCGGCCGGAAGCAGTCGACGGGTTGCTGACCCTCTGGCCGAAGGAAGACATCGCAGTGTGGCGCGCGACGATGCTGGAGTTGCTGGCGGGAGCCGCCAACGACCCGCGTGTCGCGACCGTCGCGCGCGAGGCGTTGCGCGATGCCGATCCGCTGGTGCGCTCGGCGGCGGCGCGGACGGTCGGGCGAGGCGCGGATGAGCGCACGGCGTTGGCGCCGCTGTTGAATGATCCGGTGCGGTCGGTGCGCCTCGATGTGGCGTGGGTGCTTTCGCGGGAATTGCCCGTGGATTCGGCGGCGCGGCGCGAACTCGATGCGTATCTCGCGCTCGGTCTCGATCAGCCCGGCGGCCTGGCGCTGTTCGCGCAAGATTTGGCGAATCGCGGGAGATTCGACGAGGCCGAGGGCAAATTGACCCAGGCAATCGAATGGGATGCGAATTCGCCTGGTTTACGGCAAACCCTCGGCCTCGTGCTCGCGAGCGCCGGAAAAACGGGCGAAGCCGCCGCGCAGTTGGCGCGCGCCGCTGATCTTGCCCCGAACGACGGTGAGCTGGCGCAGAGTGCCGCCCTCGCGTTCGCCGAGATCGGTCGAATGGGCGATGCGGAGCGCTACCTGCGCTTGGCGGTCGCGCGCGTGCCGGATCTGCACCGGGCGTGGTATAACCTCGGTTTGCTGCTCGCGCAGCAGCGGCGCGCGGCTGACGCCGTCGCGGCTCTCGGCGCCGCCGAGAAGGCCGCACCGGCGATCGCGGATTATCCTTATGCGCTCGCGACGGTGTTGTTGCAGACGGGAGACCGCCGTGGCGCTCAAGCTGCGGCGGCGCGCGCGCTCGCGATCGACCCCTCGCGCGCCGACGCGCGGCAACTGCTGAGGTTGGTCACGCAGCCCTGATGATTCGGCAGGTGCAACGCGTCGCCCTCGGCCACGCCGTTTTGTCTACGTTTCGCTCAGCCGCACCGGCGAACGCCCCCGGAACGGAATCGCACCGACGAGCGCTTGCACGACTGCATCCTGGACCACCGGGGCGAGCGAGTAGGCGTTGATGAACGTGGGACACGCCGGCACGTCGCGCAGATGGAACGGCGAACCGAAGGCGATGAATACCGTCGGCACGTCGTGCCAGTAGCGGTCCATCGCACGCGGAAAGCCGCCTTGCAGGTCGAGCCAGCGCAGGTCCATCGCGGTGCGCACTTTCGAGGCCTCCTCGGCGACCGCGTAGATGACGACGTCGTAGTAGTCGCGATGGACATCGGTGTCGGGCGCGAAGCGTTCGACGCGGAAGCCTTTCGCGACGAGCCGACGTTCGAGTTCCAGTTCCGGCGCATAGGTGTTCGGCTTCGGGATGTGGCGCGACCACTCCTGGATCAACAGCACACGCCGATGCCGTCGCGGGGAGAGCGGCAGCAGGCGCTGCTCGTCCTTCACAAGCGTGACCGCTCGTCGGGCGCAATCCCGCGCCCATTGCTGATGACGTTGGCGGTGGCTTGCGGGAAGCACCGCGGCCAGCCGGCGCGTGCGCCAGAGCCCCACCGCGGCCTTGAGCGCGAGAACGCGCGTGACGGCTTCGTCGACGCGCGCAACCGGCAGCCGTCCGTCGCGCACAGCTTCGCGCAAGTAATGCAGGTCGAGCTCCGGATCGTTGGAAAACAGCAGCAGGTCGCAGCCGTTGGCGATGATTTGCGGAACAAACCTAGAGCGGGGCGCGAGCGAAGTGACGCCGCCCATCGTGCTGGCGTCAGAGACGATCACGCCGCGGAAACCGAGGCGCTGGCGGAGGAGGCGGAGGTTGAGCGCAGCGGACAGGCTTGCGGGCGCATCGCCGGCGTCGCGGAACGACGGCAGCGCGATGTGCGCGCTCATGACCGCGAGCGCGCCGGCGCGAATCGCGCTGCGATAAACACGACCGTAAGTCGCCTCCCATTGCGCGAACGATAGGCCGTTGCGCGTGGTCACGAAGTGCTGGTTGCGATCATCCCAGCCGTCGCCCGGCCAGTGTTTCACACACGCGGCGATACCACCGCGCTGCAGCGTGCGGACGTAAGCAGCGCAAAACCGCGCGACCAGCGCGGCATCGTCGCCGAACGAGCGCGTGCTCACGAGGGCGTTGCGCTGATTCAGGGGGAGATCGGCGACGGGGCTGAACGAGCAATTGAAGCCCCCCGCGCGGCCTTCGCGCGCGGCGATGCGCGCCATCCGCTCCGCCCAACGCGCGTCGCGTGTCGCGGCGACGGTCATCTGATTCGGGAAAACGGTGCCGATGCCGCCGATCGCTCCTTCGGCTCCGAGCTCGAGGTCGCCGCAAATCAGTGCGGGCACAGGCGAGCGCGATTGGAGATGCTCGATGGCGGTGCGCAGCGAGTCGATCGGGCCGCCGGCGCGGCAGAAGAGACCGCCGATGCCGAGCGCGGCGAAGCGCTCGAGATTTTCGCGGCTGGAGTCGATCGACTGGACGACGATGAGTTGCGCGAGCTTGTGCTCGAGCGTGAGACCGGCGTGAGAGACCTCAACCCAACGGATGGCGGGCGGGGCGAGGTGAAAGGGAGCGGCAGCGAGCGCGGGAGAGCGTTTGCCCATGAAGTTTACGGCGAGGCTTAAGCGTAGGCACTGCCAGCGGGCAGGTATTTTCTCAGCAGGTGGAACGCGAACCCGGCGTCGCAGCGGTTGTAGGCACTTTCGCCAATGCCAGGGATATCGCTACCCGCCTGCTGGCGCCATTGCGAGGGCGTGAGATTGAAGAGGCGTTTGAACGCCGTGTTGTAGCTCTTCACGTTGGGGAAACCGCATTCCATGGCCACGTCGAGGATCGTGGTTTCGCGGCGGGCGAGGAGCGGGAGCGATTTTTTCGTGCGCACGATACTGACGTATTCGCTTACGGTGCAGCCAAGGCGGGTCTTGAAGAGCCGCGCGAGATAGCTGACCGATACGGATTCGCTCGCGGCGAGTTCGGCGGAAGAGATTTCCTCATTGCTGTGCGCCTCGAGGTAGGTGACGAGGCGCGCGAGTCGCTGGCCGAGCGCGTCGTCGGCGATATTCTGCGGCTCGGCTTTCGGCGGGGCGGCGAGAGTGGACGGCACGTCGCGCACGAGCAGCGTGAGCAGGCGGAGCAGGTGGGATTCGACTTGGAAGCGGTAGCCTTCGCGCCGCATGCGCATTTCCCAGAGAATCTCGGCGACGATCTCACGTGTCGCTTGCAAGCGGCGGTCGTTGGGGAAGCGGCGACCGATTTGGTTGTAGGCGAAACGCCGGCGTGGAAAGTCGGGATCGAGGCGCGTGGCGAAGGCGGTGTCGATCTGGAGCGCGACAAGCAGGTTGGTGCCGGTTGTCTCGTGCGTGAAATGCATTTCGCCGCTCGGGATGAAGTAAACGTCGTCGGGTTTGAGCGCGACCTGGCCCTCGCTCGTCTGCACCATCACCTGGCCGCGCAACACGAGGAGAAATTCCGAATCGCGATGGCAGTGGCTCGCGCAGTTCCTCACGCTGTGCACGAAAATCCGCAGCGGCAGATTCTCCTGGTGCTCGATGCGCTCGAGGTGGGTTTCCATGGAACTTCGCTGTCCAATGCCCGACCGGCGGCGCCAGTTCAAGACCCGACGCGAGGACGGTGAGATTCACCGATTTGAATTTCAGTTGCGGCCGGTGTGGTGCAAAAACCGCTGCGATGCAGATCCTGTCCGACTGTTCACGGTAAGTATCGAGCTCCGGAGTGATACTATCCTCAAGCATGCCGCACCGTGGATGTTTCATCGTCCCGGGCTTTTCTGCGCGTGATCGGTGCGTCACCGGCGCTATGTCGGCTACGACGAGGGCGGCCAGCTCACCGAGGCGGTGCGGCGCAAGCCGTATGCCGTCGTGCTCGATCCGAAGGCTAAAGTCTGGGTCGCGGAAAAGGGCTACGATCCGGTCTTCGGCGCGCGTCCGCTGAGGCGTTTTCTGCAGCGTCACCTCGAAACCCGCCTCGCGCGCGGGTTGATCGCGGGCGAAGTGGAGGAGGGCGCAAAGGTGACGTTCACGGTCGAAAAGGACGCGCTGGTGCTGGCGCCTGGGCCACGATCCGCAGGTAGTCGTTGATCGCTTGATGGATTGTTTCGCGTCCGGTCGTGGTGATTTCCCCGTAAATGATCCGACGATCACTTTTATCACGGGCGCGATTGGCCAGGCCTGACCGCAGAAGGGCGTCGAACGCCTCGGTCACCGCGGAACGCGAAACACCGGCGCGGTGGGCCAAGGTGGCCATCGGGATCGTTTCCGGATCGGCCTCGACCAGCGATACGAGAATCGCGAATTGGAGATCGCTCAATCGGTGGCGGGCGAGAGCGCTGCGGAGGTCGCTTCGCAGTTGCTCCGCCGCCAGGAGATGAGCGAAGGCGCAGTCGCAGCGATCGGAGTCGATCCCGCTCTGCCGCCGGGCGAGGGCGAGAAGAGTGCGGGCGGAGTGCGAACTGAAATCGATCATGCGGCGCCATTTCCCTGGGCGTCACGCTCGCCCGACAGCGTCGCGTTGGGACGCTTTGCCGAGACCTCAACGGTCACTGAAAACACATCAGTGGTTGCCGTGGCGACGTCGGCGAGGAACGCGGTGACCAGTTCGGCCGCAGCTCGCGCGCTGAGCGCGCTCGCGGCGCGGCGGACGAAGCCCGGCGTCGCCGGCCGGATGCCGCCGATGACGCGGGACGTATCGGCGGTGTCGAGTCCGCAGCGCGTCGAGAAATCCGCCTGCGACCCGCCGTAGTCCCGGCGGACAATTGTCTGCAGGACTCGACGGGTGGCTTGCGTTTTCATGAGCGGGGATGACGAGCGTGTTCGGTCACTCCGATGCGGCGTCACGCGACTCAGTGGTGGCGGGGCGATTGATTGCGGTGCGGGATCGGTGCCGCCGCTCACGGGATCGTTTTGTGATATTTGTAGTGGGCGGGATTCTTCACCTTGAACCACGCGGCATAGAGCGCGGGCAGGAACAGCAACGTCAGCACGGTGCCAGCGCCGACACCGCCGATCAGCACGTAGGCCAGCGAGCCCCAGAACGACGAGTGCGTCAGCGGGATGAAGGCCAGCATGGCAGCCACGGCCGTGAGCACGACCGGGCGGGCGCGTCTCACGGTCGATTCGATGATGGCCTCGTAGTCGGACAGGCCCGCCGCTTTGTCGTGCTGGATCTGATCGACCAGGATGAGTGTGTTGCGAATCAGAATACCTGAAAGACCGATCAGCCCGAGGATCGCGTTGAATCCGAACGCCTGATGAAAAATCAGCAGAGTCGGAACGGCACCGACCAATCCCAACGGCCCCGTGGCGAAGGCCATGAACATGGCCGAGAACGAGCGCACCTGAAGCATGATCAAGGCGAGCGTGATGAGGATCATGATCGGAAACAGAAGCACGAGGGCTTTGTTGGCTTTCGCGCTCTCTTCCACCGAACCGCCCGTATCGATCCGGTATCCGTCCGGCAGAGAGGCCTTGATCGCCGCGAGCTGCGGCAAGACCTCGGCGGTCACGTCCGGCGGCTGCTGTCCGTCAATCACGTCACCCTGCACGGCGATATAGAGCTCGCGGTTGTAGCGCTTCAACACGGCGTCCTCCATCCGGGTTTCGAGCCGTGCGATTTGGCGGAGCGGGATGGAGCGACCTTGTTCGTTGCGAAGGACGACGTCGCCGATCGCGTCGAGACCGTCGCGCTCGAGCTTCGGACTCCTCACCTGGACATCGACGACGCGATTGCCGCTGCGGACCTGGGAAACCGTCGCGCCTTGCAGGATCGCCTGAAGCTGCAGGGCTGCGCTCTGCGGATTCAGCCCCACGAGGTGCAGCCGCTCCTCATCGAAAGCGAGATGCAGCACCGGAGTCTTCTCCCCCCAGTCAAGATGCACGTCCCGCAGATGCGGGTTTTTCTCCATCACCAGCCTCACGTCGTTCGCGATGCGGCGGATTTCGTCGAGGTTATCGCCCGTCACGCGAAAAAGCACGGGATACGGGACCGGCGGCCCGAACAGAAACTGCGTCACACGCACGCGGGCTTCCGGGAAGCTTCCCTCGGCGACCAATTCGCGAATCTTGCGCTTGAGGACGTCGCGTTGCTTCGGGTTCTCCGTTTGCACCACCACTTGGGCGAAAGCCGGATTCGGCAGCTCCGAATTGAGGGACATGTAAAAGCGCGGCGCGCCTTCGCCAATGTAGCTCGTCACGCGCTTCGCCTCGGGCAGAGCCATCATGGCTTTCTCAATCCGGCGAACCGTCTGCTCGGTCGCGGAGAACGCGGAGCCTGCCGGGAGGTTGATTTCCAGCGTCAGCTCGGTCCGGTCCGAATTGGGGAAGAACTGCTTCTTCACGATTGCCATACCGGCGACAGAGGCCCCGAACAGGCCGATCGTAACGCCCAGCGTCACCCACTTGTAGTCCACGCAAGTCCGGATGAGCCGACGGAATCGTTCGTAGTTCTTCGTGCCGTAGATCGATTGATGCCCGTGCGCCTTGGCCGGGATGTTCGGCAGGAGCTTCACGCCCAGGTAGGGCGTGAAGATCACGGCCACGAACCACGACACCAGCAGAGAGAAAGCGACGATCCAGAAAATGTTTCCGGCGTATTCGCCGGCCGTGGAGCGCGCGAAACCGACCGGTAGAAATCCGGCAATCGTGACCAAGGTGCCCGTGAGCATCGGCGCTGCGGTCGAGGTCCAAGCGTAGCCAGCTGCTTTCACCCGATCCCATCCCTCCTCCATCTTCACGACCATGGTCTCGATTGCGATGATCGCGTCGTCCACGAGCAGGCCGAGCGAGAGAATGAGCGCGCCTAACGTGATCCGGTCGAAATCACGTCCGGTCACGAGCATGATCAGGAAAACAGCGCCCAATGTCAGCGGCACAGCGGCGGCCACCACGATGCCGACACGGAAACCGAGCGTGAGGAGACTGACCAAAATCACGACACCGAGCGCCGCGAAGAATTTCACCATGAATTCGCTGATCGCCGCCTTGATGACCGATCCCTGATCGGAAATCTGCGTGAGTGTGATCCCGACCGGCAGCTCAGCCTGAAGCTGGCGAACTTCAGCCGCGAGGTCCTTGCCCAACGTGAGTCCATTGTAGCGTTTGTGCATCACCACGCCGAGAAGCAACGCCGGTTCGCCCGCTTCGCGGATCCGGAACGCAGGCGGGTCTTCGTAGCCGCGGCGCACCTCGGCGACATCGCCGACCGTCAACGTTTTGCCCGGCACCGGCAGAGGAATCGAACGCACCGAATCGATGTCGGTGATGGCGCCGTCGAGCCGAAGATAAACCCGCGGACCGTCGGCCTCCACAAAACCCGAAGGAGTGACGTCGTTGTGATTCGCGATCGCGCTGAACAACGCCTGGGCGCCGAGCCCGAGCGTCGCGAGCCGTTGATACGAGATTTCGACGAAGATTTTCTGGTTTTGCTCGCCCATGATCTTCACCTTCTGCACGCCGGGCACATGGGTCAGCCGCTGGCGAAGACGCTCGGCATCTTGCACCAGATCGCGGTGCGGCAAGTCGGGGGCATTGAGGGCGTAGAGCGAGAAATAGACGTCGTTGTATTCGTCGTTGAAGATGGGGCCGAGCACGCCGCGTGGCAGGAAGCGCGCTTCATCGCCGAGCTTTTTGCGCACCTGATAGAAATCCTCCGGCACCTCCTTCGGCGGGGTGCTGTCCTTGAGATAGACCTTCATCGTCATCAGCCCGGGGCGAGCCGACGTCTCCGTGCGGTCGTAGTGCTCGAGCTCCTGGAGTCGTTTCTCCAACCGATCTGCGACCTGGTTCTGCATTTCCTCGGCGGTGGCGCCGGGCCAGACCGCGGTCACAGTCATGATTTTCACGACGAAGGTTGGATCTTCCGCGCGTCCGAGACGGCTGAAAGCCAGCACTCCCGCAGCAGCGATCGCGATGAGGAAAAACAGCGTGATGGCCCGCTCCTTGACGGCTAAGGCCGAGAGATTGAAGCGGTTCATCGGGCGTCCTTCACGGAAAGCTTTTCAGCCCGCACCACGTCACCCGCTTGCAGGAGTTGGGCACCAAGTCCGACAATCGTTTCGCCTGGCTGAAGTCCGCCGCTGATCGAGGCGGTTTCCTCGCCCAGCTTCGCGATGGTGACGGATCGCTTCGCAACGGCCGACGTTTTCGGGTCGATGACCCACACCGACGCGCCGTCACCGCGATCAAGCAAGCTGCCCAGCGGAATCTCCAGCGTAGGTTGAGCAGCGTCTTTGGCCGTGGAGATGCGAACCGTAATCGTTGCGCCAAGTGGAAAGCGCGCCGCGTCGCCATCCAGAACGTAGCGCGCTTGGTAGGTGCGGGCCACGGGGTCGGCCACGCCGGAGATTTCGCGGAACGTCGCCGGCACGTTCAGCGCCGCGTTGAGGTAGAGCTGGGCGGTGGCTTTTGCGCCACTGATGCGGTCCAGCGAACTCTCGGGAATATCCACCGCGGCTTCGCGCAGACCGTTCTTCGCGAGCACGAGCACGGGTTGGCCGGCCGCCACGACTTGACCTGGCTCGGCCAAAGTGGACATCACGACGCCATCCGCATCCGCGAACAAGGTTGTGTAGCTCGCCTGATTCGCGATTTGCGCGGTCTGCGCGGCGCTGGTTTCCGCGGCGGCGCTCGCTCGCTCGAGGGCGTCGCGCGATTCGGCGCGCTTTTCCACGAGCACGCGGACGCGTTCGAGTTCGAGGGCGGCCTGTTGGTGGACGGCGCGTGCGGCTTGCAGCGCGAGCTCGTAGTCGGTCGGGTCGAGCTTCAGCAGCGGCTGGCCTTTTTTGACGGCGTCGCCGGCGTTCACAAGTCGCTCGGCGATTTTTCCGGCGACGCGGAAGCCGAGATTGCTCTCGGTGCGCGCGCGGACGACGCCGGTGTAGCTCGTGGTTTCGTGCGCGATCTGCCGGGAGGCGTCCACTTGGACGGCCCGCACGACGCGCGGCGCGTTGGCATTGGGTTTCACCTCGCTGCGGCTGCAACCGAGCAAGGCGAGGCTAGCTGTGCCGACGGCGCCGGCTAGAGCGAAGACCTGGAAATGGAGGCGAAAATTCATGGATGAAGTTGAATGGATTTGGTGAGTGGGATTTCGGATCAGAGTGCGGCCGGCGCTTCCCATCCGCCGCCGAGGGCGCGGATGAGGGTGACGTGCGTGACCCAGCGTTGGCCGGCCAGCGCGGTGGCACTGCGCTCGACGGCGAGGGCGTTGCGCTGCGCATCGATCACTTCGAGGTAGCTCGTCGCTCCCGCGAGATAACGAGTTTCGGCGAGTTCGCGGACGCGGCGGGCGCTGACGACGGCGCGTGCGACGGCATCGGCCTGCGCGGAGAGGCGCTGCGAGGCGGTCAGCGCGTCCTGCACTTCGCGCATTGCGGCGAGAATGCTCTGCCGAAAACCCGCCGCCGCCTCCTCGAAGGCGGCCTGGCTGCGTCGGTAGGCGGCGCGGTTTCGTCCGCCTTGGAAAAGCGGCAGGTAGACGCTCGGGCCGATCGACCATGCGCGGCTGTCGCGCTGGAAAAGGCTGTCGATTTCGGCGCTCGCCGCGCCGGCCGAACCGGTCAGGGAGATCGACGGGAAGAATGCGGCTTTGGCCACGCCGACTTGAGCGTTGGCCGCTTTCAAGCCGCTCTCTGCGGCCGCGAGATCGGGACGGCGACGCAGCAGTTCGCTCGGCAGACCAACAGGGATGACGGGGAGTGCGCCCCGGAGCGGCGCGCGTTCGTCGATCTCGAATGCGGGTGCGGCTTGCCCCAGCAGAATGGCCAAGCCGTTTTTCAGCGCGGCGCGGCGATTCGCGACGGCGGCGAGATCGGCCTCCGAGGAGGAGACGGCCAGTCGCGCTTGCTCGAGCGCGAGATCGCTCGCGCGGCCGGCGTCGCGTCGCGCTTCGACGAGCGAGAGCATTTCCCTTTGCAGCTCCAGCGTGTGCGCGACGATTCGCGTTTCTTCGTCGGTGGCCGTGAGCGCGAAGTAGGTCGAAGCAGTTTCCGCCGCGACCTCAAGGCGGGTGGCATCGGCGACCTCCTGCGTCGCGAGATGATTGGCGCGCGCGCCTTCGTTGAGCCGTCGCACGCGACCGAACAGATCGAGTTCCCACGAGAGC
The DNA here is from genome assembly GCA_019634575.1 of Candidatus Didemnitutus sp. Classification (NCBI taxonomy): domain Bacteria; kingdom Pseudomonadati; phylum Verrucomicrobiota; class Opitutia; order Opitutales; family Opitutaceae; genus Candidatus Didemnitutus; species Candidatus Didemnitutus sp. The sequence goes on along the minus strand of JAHCAY010000002.1, from coordinate 549,203 downwards.
GTGAGCGGCAGGCGATAGGTGGTCGTGAGGCCGTTGGGAAAACGGTTGGTCGTCGTCTCGGAGGTTTGCTCGCGCGTCGCCATTCCGACCGCGCCGACCGTCGGGAGGAACACGGAGCGCGCTTCGCCGGTGAGTGCGCGGGCTTGTTCGACGCGAGCCAGCGCGGCTTGGAGACTTTGGTTTTCGGCTAGGGCCTTCGCGATGGTGCGGTCGAGTTCCGCGTCGCCGAATTCACGCCACCAGTCCTTGGCGAGCGGATTGGTCGTCGCGGCAGACGCGTCTTGATAGCTCGCCGCGACCGGAGTCTCCGGGCGGCGGTAATCAGGTCCGACCGCGGGCAGAGAGCAGCCGGCCAGCCCGCCTGTGGCGAGGACGAGGGTGAGAGTGGGAAAGGAGGTGTTCATGGAGCGAGGGCGGGGATTCATCCGTTCATCGCCTGCGACATGGCGGCTTGGTGCAGCCAGCGCGGAGTGGCCCAGGTGAACGCGACGAGGAATTTGTTGGCGAAACCGGGGACAACGCTCATGCGCCCGGCTCGCAGCGCGCGGATGCCGGCCCGCACGACGGGCGCGGGTTTCATCAGCATCGGCTTCAGCATCGGCGTGATTTTCATCCGCGCGGCCTGAGCAAAGCCGGTCTCCGAGGCGCCCGGGCAGAGCGTAGTGACCGTGACGCCGTCGCGCTTGAACTCGCGGTGCAGCGCTTCGCCGAGGCGGAGCACGTAGGCTTTCGCGGCCGCGTAGACGGCGAAGTTCTCCACGCCCTGATAGGCGAGGAGGCTCGCCACGAGCAGAATCGAGCCCCGACGCCGCTTGCGCATGTCTTGCGCGAAGACGTGGGTCACGGCGGTCAGGCTCGCGATGTCCAACTGGATCATCGCCAGCGCGGAGGCGAGGGGAGTGTCGGCAAACGCGCCTTGCAGGCCGTGGCCGGCGTTGTTGATCAGAACGTCGATCGCGATGCCGCGGGCGCGGAGCCGTTCGTGCAGGCGGCCGATCGCGGCGATGTCTGAGAGGTCGACCTGCTCGACGACGACTTCGATGCCGTGCTCCTGACGGAGCGTTTCGGCCAGCGCTTGCAGGCGGTCGAGGCGGCGGGCGACGAGGACCAGCGAGTGGCCTTGTGTGGCGTATTGGCGGGCGAACTCCTCACCGAATCCGCTCGAGGCGCCGGTGATGAGAACCCAGGTAGGGTTCGATGATGGGATGTGCATATGCACTACTGAGGGCCGAGTTGTTTTGATTGGATTTGCTTCGAAATTATTTCCCGAGCGCGAGGGCGGCGGTGTCGAGGTCGGAGAGAATCGCCCTCCAGCGCTGCTCGCCGAGCGTCTTGATCGCCGCCTTCTGCGCGGCGCGCCAGGCCGGCAGTGCTTCCTCGACCTTTTGGCGGCCTTTGGCGCTGATCGATACTTCTACGCGCGCGCCGCGCCCGCCGCCATTGGTGTTCACCAAGCCGTCGCGTTGCAGCGGTTGCAGATTTCGCACGAGCGTCGTCCGGTCCATCCCGAGCCAGTCGCTCAGATCGGCCATGCTCCACGCCTCTCTGGACTTCAACGCGAGCAGGATGGACGTCTGTGTGGGACGCAGGCCGTGGCGCCGTATCTCGGCGTCGTAGCACTTCGTCACGGCTCGCGCCACCCAGCGTAGATTGAGGCAGACGCAGTTTTCGGTGCGGGAAAGATCGAGCTCCTTGGGCATGAGAAGTGTATATGCACATACATGAAAGCCTGCCAACCCAAAAAACGGCGGACATGCACGCGGTTGAGTTGCCAGTCGTCGTGGACGGCAACTACCGGAGTTGCGGGCTGGCTTGCCCGAGCGGAAGATCGGGCGACTCGCGGCGCGGTCGATCCGGTCGGATCACCGGATCGCCGCGACCAGCGGTGCGCCGACGGTGACGCCGTTGACGAGTTGCGCCTCGACGAGGATTTTTCTCCGCGGCGAGGTCGGGTGCTGGATGCGGCTGATCAAGCGTGAGAGCGCGGACGCGCCGATGTGTTCGTGCGGCACGCGCATCGAGGTGACGCGCGGCAGGCCGTTGGGCGGTTCGAGGCCGTCGAAGCCGGTGACGGAGCAGTCCTCGGGCACACGGATGCCGCGCGTCGGCAGGTCTTGGATGAGTTGGTAGGCTTGGTGGTCCGCGGCGCAGACCCAGGCAGTGACCTGTTGCTCGCGCACGAAGCGGGCGACGACGTCGGCCAATTGCGCGCGCGGCACGCGGCCGGTGGTCGGGCGGACGTTGAGCACCCAGTCGGCGTTGAATTCGAGGTCGTTGAGGAAGAGCGATTCGATGTAGCCGCTGAAGCGTCGCGCGATCCAGTGTCCGCCGACCTGATAATCCCACGAGAGGAAGCCGATCCGCCGATGGCCGGCGGCGCGCAGGGTGTCGGTGAGCGAGCAGACGGCGAGCGCGTCGTCGGTGTCGATCACGTCGACGCCGGGGCAGTTGTAGCTTTCGAGGACGCCGACGGTGGAAATTTTGCTCGCGATGGTTTCGACGGCGGGCTCCTCGAATGGGTAGATGAGAATGGCGCCGCGCCAGTCGCCCTGGCGGATGAGCCGCGAGAATTCGACGGGCGAAGCCTCGGGGTGGAACGCGACGGGCGCGCGATAGTGCACGTCGATATGCACGCGCTCGATCTCCGCGCGCTCGCGAATGCCCTTGAGAATGTGCGGATAGGTGGTGAGGACCGCTTTTTCCGGCTGCACCTCGAGGCCGATGAGCACGCCGATCGTGAGGCGGCGCGCGCCGCGACCGCGGTTGCGCATCGCGCGGCCGGGGCTGGGACGGTAGCCGAGCTCGTCGGCGGTCGCGATGACGCGGGCGCGGGTTTCCGCGCTGATCGCCGGATGATTTGCGAGGCTGCGGGTGACCGTGGCGCGCGAGATGTTCAGCTTTTTCGCGATGACGGCGTGACTGATCTTAGCCATGGGGCGGGGGACGGGGCGCGGTTCGGGACAGCCCGGCACACAAAGTCCGATTTGGTGCATGAAGCAAGAACCAATGAGTGCACCAAAATTTATTTAAGCCGGAAATTTGGCGTTTTTGTTTAAAAAAACCAAATAGGAAGCATCTGTCTTGTAATTAGAAGCAATTAGTAAGTAGTTCGATTTGTTTGTGCACATGTCAATGCACACTACGTTTGACAAGCGATGCACCAGAAAGAAGATTTCTGCTAGCAAGCGCGGCGATCTCCCTAGCTGCGTCGGCTGTAACTCTACCAAACCCCAAGACCCCTCGTTTCAGGCAGCGCCGCCCTGCGCGGCTCCGTTTCGATACGTTTCGGTTTCGGGGTAGCACCCAAACCCAAGACGATCCCCAATGCACCTCGCATCCCCCTCTGCGATTCGCGCCGGCGTAGCGGCCGGCATCGCGCTGCTCGGCCTCTGGCCTCTGGCCAATGCCCAATCGACGCCACCCGCGCCGGCCGGTGAAACCGCCGCCGCGCCCGAGAAAGACAAAGACGAAGCCTACGTGCTGTCTCCCTTCAAGGTGACCACGGACAAGGACAATGGCTACAAGGCCACCAACGCCACGACCGGCACGCGCCTGAACGAGTCCATCAAGGACCTGCCGATGCCCATCGCGGTCATCACGGAAAAATTCGTCCGCGACACCGGCGCGAACGACCTCCGCAAAGCCCTCTCCTTCACCTCCGCCATCCAGCTCCAGTCGCAGAACGACCAGGGCACGCCCGGCGGCGCCTACCAAGGCCCCGGCGGCGTGAACAACCCCGAAGGCGCGACTGCCAGCAAGACGGCCACCTCCTACAAGATCCGCGGCTACATCACCGACGCCGTGCTGCGCGACGGTTTCCGCCGCCAGAACTCGACCGACTCGATCAACATCGGCCGCGTCGAAGTCGCGTTCGGCCCCACCGCGTTGCTCTACGGCATCGGCGAATTCGGCGGTATCGTTAACTACATCCCGAAGACTCCGCAGGCCAAGCAGTCCTCCGAAGTCGGCCTCTCGCTCGGCAGCTACGACTTCAAGCGCCTGACGCTCGACACCACCGGCCCGATCAGTCCGACGTGGGACTTCAACTACCGTGTCACCGGCGCGCTCGAAGATCGCGGCGACTACACGCAATACAACAAGTCCAACCACGCGTTCATCTCCCCGGCCTTCAGCTTCCGCCCGACGAAGACGACCGAAATCCTCGCCGATTTCGAATACGGCAAGCAGACCGACGAAGGCGTCGGCTTCCGCCGTGTTCGCGCCATGACCGGTGTCAGCGGCGGCGACCAAGGCGAGCACGCCGATTTCTTCACCCTCCCCGGCACCGACCCCTACACCTTCCGCTGGAGCGGCCCGGATACCTACATCAAGACCAAGGCGAGCAACATCCGCCTCCAGGCTGACCAACAGATCTTCGAGAGCCTCCACCTCCTCGTCGGCTACAACCACAACAACGTCACGTTCAACACCCGCGACGTGTTCGCCAACCTCACCACCGGTGTCGGCCCGACCGCGCTCCGTAAGACCGTCGATTTCGGCGTCGCATCCCTCGACAAGAACGGCGGCGACTCGAACACCAATGTCGTCAACGGCAAAGTGAACGACGTCATCCTCCAATACGGCTGGGGCACCAATCGCACCGAGAACACCCACGATCAGGTTCGCGCCGAGCTCAGCTGGAAGGACACTTTCCTCGCCGGCAACAAGTGGCTCTCCAACACCCACTCGATCCTCGTCGGCCACTCCGAAGAATCGCAGAAGAACACCTCCGACGACCGCGGCACGGACGACAACCTGCGCAACTACAAGAGCCCGCTCGACGCCTCCCCGATCACCTTCGGCAAGCAAGGCGACGGCTCCGCCGACGTGGCGATGGTCAACAAGACCTACAACGAGAACCTCGCGTGGGACCAATCCACCTACGTCGTCTATTCCGGTAAGTTCATTCAGGACCGCGTCCTCGTCATCCTCGGCGGCCGCGACGACCTGAGCGACAACTACGTCTACACGAACAACCGCGTCGCCGGCACGACCTCGAAGGTTCGCAGCCCGAAGGCCAAGGTCCGCACCTACCAGCGCGGCGTCAGCCTCGAAGTCACGAAGCAAATCTCGCTCTTCGCCCTCAAGGCCGAAGGCGTGCAGCCCAACTTCAACGGCTACGTCGACACCAACGGCAATCCGATCGGCGCCGTCATCGCGCGCTCGAAGGAGTTCGGCGTGAAGTTCGACCTCTGGGAGGGCCGCATTTCCGGTTCCGTCAGCTCGTTCAAGATCAACCGCTCCGGCACGCCGTTCTTCTACTGGTGGGCCCCGACGTCCAACTACAAGAACTTCAACCCGAACAAGGACATCGTTTACCAAGTCAACGAGTTCGCCCCGCAGAGCGCGGGCGGCCCGAGCTGGACCAACGGTGCCGGTGACGCGAGCGCCGCGCAGTGGAACGCCGGTGTCGCCGCCGGTTCGATCTACCAGAAGACCGTCGGTGGCAGCACCAACTGGTATGTGAACGCCTCCAAGACCACGGGCGCCGCCTTCCTCGACGCCGTGTTCGACTTCACCAAGTCCCACGGCATGAGCTGGCCGGGCTGGCTCTACAACTACGACACCGAGACCAACAACGCGTGGAACGACCGCGCTTCGAGCCCGCAGGGCAACGAATACGTCATCGGTGCCGACCAGGGCAAGGGCTGGCAGGCCGACCTCGTGTTCTCGCCGACGAACAACTTCCAAGTCATCGCGAGCTACACCCACATCCAGAAGATCATCACCTCTGCCGGCGACTTCGCCAAATACGGCTACCCGCAGGACAAGTGGGCGGTCTGGTATTTCCCGAACACCGACTGGGGTCTGACCGGCAAGCCGCTCACCACGGCCTATCGCGCCCCGTATGATTCTTCGACTTGGTCCGGCATCGGCTTCGGCTACGGCGAGAAGCAGGACGACACGCCCGAGCACCAGGGCTCCGTCTGGGCGAACTACCAGTTCACCACCGGCGCCATGAAGGGCTGGAGCTTCGGCCTCGGCGGCAACTACGAGTCGCCCCGCGAATACCAATCCGGTATCACGCACGGCGGCGGCCAGCGCATCACGGACAAGAACGGCAACATCGTCGTCCTCAAGACGCCGGCCCGTTACTCCTACAACGCCATGGCCCGTTACGCCTTCAAGCTCGCCGGCCACGACGCCGCCGCCCAGCTGAACATCGACAACCTCACCGACGACCGGAAGCTCTACGGCCTGATCTACTCGGCGCCGCGCACCTACCGTCTCGAGTTCGACTACAAGTTCTGAGCGAAGATTGCATGATGGTTTGCGACGCGCATCAGCAGGGGTGCTGATGCGCGTCTCTTTTTTCGCCACCCCGCCGTTCTCATGTTCCGCCACGCCGCCCTGATCGCCGTCCTCGCCGCCGCGACGTTCGCGCGCGCCGAGCCCGCCCGTCCCGTCTGGTCCGACGAATTCGCGCAACCCGCCGGCACCGCGCCCGACGCTGCGAAATGGACCCACGAACTCGGCAGCCACGGCTTCGGCAACCAGGAGCTGCAAACCTACACCGCCGATCGCGCCAACTCCTTCATCGCCGACGATCCCGCGGCCACCGACGGCAAGGTCCTCGTCCTCCGCGCCCAGCGCGAAGTCGGCGGCCGCTTCACTTCGGCGCGCTTGCACACCGCGGGCAAATTCACTGCGCGTTACGGCCGCATCGAGGCCCGCCTGAAACTCCCGCGCGGCCAAGGCATCTGGCCCGCGTTCTGGATGCTCGGTCGCGATGCCGGCCCCGTCGAGTGGCCGGATTGCGGCGAGATCGACATCCTGGAAAATCTCGGCCGCGAGCCGTCCGTCGCCTACGCGACGATTCACGGTCCCGGCTACGCCGGCACGCAGGGCATCCAAGGCATGTTCACGCTCCCCGCCGGCGCGGCGTTCGCCGATGCCTATCACGTCTTCGCCGTCGACTGGTCGCCCGGCCGCATCGCGTGGCAGATCGATGGCCAGACCTACTTCACCGTCACGCCCGCCAGCCTGCCCGGCAAGGCGCGCTGGGTGTTCGATGACGGTCCCTATTTTCTCCTGCTGAATCTCGCCGTCGGCGGCGGCTGGCCGGGCAATCCGGACGACACCACGAAATTTCCCCAGGAATTCCGCATCGACTACGTGCGGGTCTTCGCTCTCCCTCCCGCCTGAATTTCGCGCCGCCCATGCGTTTCGTCAGCCAACAACTCATCGCCAAGAAGCTGAAGATTTCCTCCGGCACCGTCTCGCGCTCCCTCGCGAACGATCCGGCCATCAGCGGCGAGACCCGTTCGCGCGTCCTCCAGGTCGCCGAGGAGATGGGCTACAACTTCACGCGCCCGCGCCGGAAGAAGACCTCCACGCGCCCGCTCACCGTCGGCGTGCTCGTCGGCGTGCGCGACACCGCGCCGGGCACCGCGACGTTTCCCTTCATTCTCAAAGGCATTCACGACCGCGCCGCGCAGGAAAACGTCGCCATCGACGTCCGCTTTCCGAATCCCGATGAGTTCACCATCGGCGCGAAACGCAACGAAGTCTTCCGCCAGGTCCGCAGCGGCGGCTGGCGCGGCGTCATCCTGATCTATCCGTTCTCCGACGACGCCGTCGCCGCCCTCTCGCGCAAGACCACCGCGGTCGCCGTGCTCGAGGATTACGTCGATCTCGGCGTCGATTCGATCGACACCGACCAGACCGCCGGCATCGAGCGCATCGTCGACGAACTCGTGCACGCCGGCCATCGCCGCATCGGCTTCGCCGCGTGGCATTATCCGGTCGGCGGTCATTGGACGAAGCGCCGCTTTTCCGCCTACCTCGAGGGCGTCTACGATCACGGCCTGCCGCTGAACCCCGATTGGACGATCAACGTCCGCAAGGACGTCCCGAAAATCTCCCCGCCGGAAATGGCCGACCGCATCGTGCACCTCGTGCGCGAGGAAGGCGTCACCGCATGGGTCTGCGCCGCCGATCACCAGGCTTACCCGCTCATCCACGACCTGCACGTGCGCGGCGTGCGCGTGCCGGAGGATTGCTCGATTAGCGGCTACGACGGCATCACGCCGCCCGTCGGCATGCCGCAAGTCGCGTCGATCCGCGTGCCGCACGAGGAAGTCGGTTCGTCCGCGCTCGGCCGGCTGCTCTACCGCATGCCGCGGCCGCACGCGTTGAGCGCGAAACTGCTGCTGCGCTCTGAGTTCGTCGTCGGCAAGACCATCGCGCCGCCCCCGGCGCTGGCGGTGCACTGAGCGCTCGGCCGACTGCGCGTTTGTTTTCCCGCGGGTGGCGCGCTACGTTCGCCGCCGCATGAAGACGCTTCGCTGCCTCGCGTTTCTTATCCTCGCTGTCGCGACGCTCGCCGCCGAACCGTTCTATGTCGGCGCCGATCTTTCGGCGCTGCCGATCTACGAGGCGCGCGGCGCGAAATTCACGAAAGCCGGCCGCGCCGCCGATGCACTGACGCTCTTGCGCGGCGAGGGATTGAACGGCGTGCGCCTGCGGCTCTTCGTGCATCCGAAGGCCGAGGGCATCGTCGACAACTCGCTCGACTACACGGTCGCGCTCGCGCGTCGCGTGAAGGCGTCGGGCGCGACGTTCATGCTCGACCTGCATTACTCCGACACCTGGGCCGATCCGCAGAAGCAGATCAAACCCGCCGCGTGGGCGCAGTTGCCATTCGACGAGCTCGTCGCACAGGTCGGCGCCTACACGCGCGACGTGCTCGCGCGCTTCGAGCGCGAGGGGCTGCGGCCGGAGTTCGTCCAGATCGGCAACGAGATCACCAACGGCACGCTCTGGCCCGATGGTCGCGTGAACTTCGGTGCGTCCGCCGACGAGGATGCCGCCGCGTGGACGCGACTCGCGCGCCTGCTCCGCGCCGGCATCGCCGCCGTGCCGCGCGGTCCGGGTCAGCCGAAGATCATCCTGCACATCGAGAGCGGCGGCAACTTGGCGAAATCGCTCTGGTGGTTCCGTCACGCGCGCGACGCGGGGCTCGATTACGACATCATCGGGCTCAGCTACTATCCCGACTGGCACGGCGGGCTCGCGAATTATCGCCGCACGCTCGCGGCGCTCGCGGACGAGTTCCAGAAGCCGATCCAAGTCGTCGAGGCCGGTTATCCGTGGAAGACGGCGAAGAAATGGACCGAGAAGGCGAACATGGATTGGCCGCTCACGCCAGCGGGCCAGGCGCAGTTCCTCCGCGATGTCGTCCAAGCCGTGCGCGACATCCCGCACGGCCTCGGTTGCGGCGTCTGGTATTGGCACCCGGAATCCATCCAACTTCCCGGCCATTACGCCTGGGAGGGCGGCACCTGCGCGCTCTTCGACGACCACGGCGAACTCCTGCCCGGAGCCCCGGCGCTCTTCGGCGCGAACGGGCCGGCCCGCTGAATTCCGGCAATGACGCATTGAATCCGGGCGCGCGCGCCGCTTGGCTTGTGTGGTGCGGCTTCCCCTCCGTCTCGCCGGCCTGATTTGCGCGCTCGTTGGCCTCGTGGCCTTGGCGCGTGCGGATAACGCCGCCGCTGGCGCGCGGCCGCGTGTGGGCATGCTGACGGACAACTATCCGTTTTCGTTCGCCCAGCCGGACGGGAAGTTGACGGGTTTCTCCACCGAACTCACCGCGGAGATCGAGTCCGTCATGGCCTTGCGGCTCGAGCGCGCGACTGGCACCACGCGGGACGTCCACCAGCGTTTTGAGACGGGCGAGATCGAGTTGTTGCAGGCCTATGCGCGCTTTCCCGAGCGCGAGCGCCGGGTCGATTTTTCGGTGCCTTATTTGCGGATGACGGGCGCGCTCTTCGTGCGCGGGCGGCGCGCGGCCGTCGAGACGCTCGACGATTGTCGCGGGCGCAAAGTGGCGGTGCACCGCGGCAGCTTGGGCGAGGCGATCCTGCGGCGTGCGAATCTCGAGGCGTCGATCTACATTGTCGATTCGGTGGAGGACGGGCTCAAGGCGGTGGCGCGCGGCGAGGCCGATGCGACGCTGGTCGGCCGGCTCAGCGGCGCGGCGCTGGCGTATCATCTCGGGCTGACGGACGTGCATGCGGTCGACAACGACGTCTCGGGCTACGAGGTCGAATACTGCTACGCCGTGCAAAAAGGCGACGCGCGCCTGCTGGCACAGGTGAACGAAGGCCTCGCCATTCTCGTGCGCACGGGGCGGTTCGATCGCCTCTACCGGAAATGGTTCGGGCATATCGAGCCGGCCCACTATTCCGCGCAGGACGTGACGATGTTCGTGGCGATCGGTCTCACCGTGGCGCTGGCGCTCGCGTTGTGGACGGTGTGGCATCTGCGGCGATTGCAGGCGCGGCTCGCGCGTCAGGCGGAGGAATTCCGCGCCGTCTTCGATGGCGCGCACAGCGGACTGCTGGTGTTGGAGCCCGATGCGGAGCAGCAGTTGCGCATCCGGCAGATCAACCCGGCGGCGCGCACGCTGCTCGTGCCCGACGGGAGCCAGGCGGAGGGAATGCGCTTCGGGGTGTTGCTCGGCGCCGAGGCGGCGCTCGAACGCGAAGTGCGCCGCGCCTCGCCGCCGGCGGAGGTGCGCCGTTTCCATTACGAGAAATCGCAGGGCTCCGGCTGGTGGCATGTGTCGGTGGGGCCGCTCGGGCGTTCGCTGTTGGTCTCCGTCCAGGACGTGACGGAGCAGGTGCGCGCGCGCGAGCAGCTGGCGCAACAGGAGAAGCGTCTGCTCGAGACACAGAAACTCGAGGCCATCGGCCGGCTCGCCGGCGGCATAGCGCACGATTTCAACAACGTGCTCACCGCCGTGCTCGGCCACGCCGAGCTGAGCCTGATGTCGCTCCCGGCGGGGCGCCCGGAAATCGAGTCGATGCGGCAGATCATTCACGGCGGCCGCCGCGCGCGCCAGCTGGTGCAGCAGATCCTGGCCTTCTCCCGGCGCTCGGGCGCGACGCGCCAGCCGGTGCCGGTGTTGCCGTTGGTGGCCGAGACGATCGATTTCCTCCGCGTGCTCGGACGCGGCGGCATCGAGCTGGAACACAATGTGGCGGCGCAGCTGCCCGCCATTCTCGCCGATCCGACGCAGGCGCACCAGGTGTTGATGAACATCGGCACCAACGCGGTGCAGGCGATGCAAGGCGTGGGCGGGCGCGTCACTTTCACCGCGGAGATCGTCGAAATCGCGGATGCCGCGCGCTCGCGGGTCGATTCGCTCGCGCCCGGACGCTATGTCCGCATCGGCATCCAGGACGACGGTCCGGGCATGACGCCCGAGATCGTGTCGCGCGTCTTCGAGCCGTTCTTTTCGACCAAGGCGCCCGGTCATGGCACGGGTCTCGGCCTGGCGGTCGTGCACGGCATCATGCAGCAGCATGGCGGCGCGGTGACGGTCTTCAGCCAGCCCGGACGCGGCACGCTCTTCAACGTGTTCTTTCCCGTCGCGCCGGCGGACGCCGAGGCCGCGGCCCGGCCGCCGGCCGAGATCCCGCGCGGCAAGGGCGAACAGATTCTGCTCGTCGACGACGACGTGGCGGTCGTCGGCACGGTGCGGCAAATCCTCGTGCAGCTCGGCTACCGCGTCACCGCTTTCGAGCGACCGGTCGCGGCGCTGGCGGAGTTCGAGGCGCGACCGGCGGACTTCGCGCTCGTGCTCACGGATTTGACCATGCCGGGGATGAGCGGCTTGCAGCTGATCGCGCGCATCCGTGCATGGAAGCCGACGCAGCCGGTCCTGATCGCGAGCGGCTTTTTCACCAGCGCGGAGGAACTCGAAGCCGGCAAGCTTCGCGTCACGCGGTTGCTGCACAAGCCGCTCGCGTTCGCCCAGCTCGGCGAGGCGATCGCAGCCGCGCTGGCTTCCGGGAAAAGCTAGGCCGCGGCGCGGAGAATCTGCTCGACCTTCGCTGGCGTGATGAGCCCGCGGTCACCGAAGGCCGACAGCCCGCGCGCGGCGAGGCGGCGCGACACTTCCGCGGCGACGGCGACCGGCACGTCGTAGTCGGCGAGGCGCGTCTTGATGCCGAGCGATTCGTAGAAGGCGCGGGTCTTTTCGATCGCGGCGTCGATGCGCGCGTCCTCGTTGCCGGTGCGCAGATCCCAGACGCGCTCGGCGTATTGGAGGAGTTTGCCGCGCTTGGCCGCGCGTTCGACTTGGAGCAGCGATGGCAGCACGACCGCGAGGGTGCGGGCGTGGTCGATGCCGTGCAACGCGGTGAGCTCGTGACCGATGATGTGCGTGGCCCAGTCCTGCGGCACGCCGACGGAGATCCAGCCATTCAACGCAGTCGTGGCGGCCCAGACGAAGTTCGCGCGCGTGTCGTAGTCGGTGGGGTTGGCCAGCGTCTTCGGGCCGATCTCGACCAGGGTGCGAAGAATGCCCTCGGCGAAACGGTCCTGCACCGCGGCCTGCGCGGGAAAGGTGAGGTATTGCTCGATGACATGGCAGAAGGCGTCGCCGATGCCGTTCGCGACCTGGCGTGCGGGCAGCGAGAACGTCGTCTCCGGATCGAGCACGGAGAAACGCGGGAACACATGCGGCGAGATGAACGCGAGCTTCTCCTTGATCGCGCGGCGCGAGACGACGGAGGCGCCGTTCGATTCCGAGCCGGTGGCGGGCAGCGTGAGGACGGCACCGATCGGCAGCGCCGCGGTGACGCGCGCGGCGCGCTCGGTGAGAATCGTCCACGGGTCGTGCGGATAGAGCGCGGCGGCGGCGACGAACTTCGCGCCGTCGAGCACCGAGCCGCCGCCGACCGGCAGGATCCAGTCGAGCTTCTCGGCTTTCACGATTTCCACGGCGCGCATCAGCGTGTCGTAGTCGGGATTGGCTTCGACGCCCCAGAATTCCTTCACGGTGCGCGTGCCGAGCGCCTTCACGACCTGCGCATGGACGCCGTTCTCCTTGATGCTGCCGCCGCCGGCCAGCAGGAGCACGCGGGCATCGACGGGCAACTCGGTGGCGAGTGCGGCGATCTGGCCACGGCCGAAGAGGATGCGTGTGGGGTTCTGGTAGACGAAATTTTCCATGGCGCGGAGGCTAGGCGCGAACGGCGCGCGTTGCAAACGGCGAACCCGTCAAGCTGCGCCGCACGGGTGCCGCGGCGTGGGAGATTTTCCGGTCTTTCGTGACATGGCGCGATTGTCCCTTGAAACCGCAGGTCGCGGTGCGCTGAAATGCGCCATGCATCTTGCGCCCGACGAGAGTTCCGGTTTGAGCGCCGGGGAAGTGAAACGCCGTCACATCGTGGTGAAGGCGGTGCTCGTGGGCGTCATCGCGGGCGTGCTCGCCTCGATCTTTCGCCTCGCGCTGGAGCGGGCGGAAATCTGGCGGGAGCACGCGGTCGCCAGCGTGGGCGGGTGGGGATTGCCGGTGTCGATCGCGTTGAGCGCGGCGGCGGGAGCGCTCGGCGTCTGGCTGGTGCGCCGGTTCGCGCCGCACGCGTCGGGCAGCGGCATTCCGCAGCTGAAATCGATCCTGTTGCGCGAGTCGACGCCGGAGTGGCGGCGGTTGCTGCCGGTGAAATTTTTCGGCGGCCTGCTCACTACCGGCAGCGGATTCGCGCTCGGACGCGAGGGTCCGACCGTGCAGATGGGCAGCGGCATCGGGCACATGGTTTCGGAGCTGTTCAAGGTGCGCGAAGGCGAGGGCGAGCGCCGTGCGCTGATGAGCGCGGGCGCGGGCGCGGGGCTCGGCGCGGCGTTCAACGCGCCGCTGTCGGGCGTGGTGTTCGTGCTGGAGGAACTGCACGGAAATTTCACGCCGGTGATGTTCGTTGCGGCCTTCCTCGCCTCGGTGTCGGGCGACGTGGTGGCACGCCTGCTGACGAACGAGCTGCCGGTGTTTCACCTGAGCGGAATGATCGCACCCGGCGTCGCGACGGTGCCGTGGGCGGCGTTGCTCGGCGTGCTGGCGGGAGCTTTCGGCGTGTTTTTCAACCGCGTGCTGCTGCTGACGCTCGATTTTCGCGATCGCGCGGTGCGCTGGTCGGGCTGGGCGATCGGCGGCGCGGTGGGTGCCATTGTCGGCTTGGCCGCGTGGCTGGTGCCGGGATTGGCCGGCTCGGGCGGCCCGCTCGTCCAGGCGGCGTTGGCGGGGCAGATCGCGCTGGGCGCGCTGCCGCTGTTCATCGTGGCGCGGTTTTGCCTGACGATGGTGAGTTACAGCTCGGGGGCGGCCGGCGGCATCTTCGCGCCGCTGCTCGGGCTCGGTGCGCTGGGCGGCTTGTTGTTCGGCGCGGGCGTGCATGCCGTCGTGCCGCATGGTGCGGCGGGGCTGACGCCGGCGATTTTCTGCGTGCTGGGCATGGGCGCGATGTTCACCGCGATCGTCCGCGCGCCGCTCACCGGCATCGTGCTGATGATCGAGTTGACTGGCGTCTACGGCTTCATGCTGCCGCTGCTGGTCGCGTGTCTCACGGCCTACGGCGTGGCCGAGGCGCTCGGCAATACGCCGATCTACGAGGCGCTGCGGTTGCGCAGCCGCGCGCCGACCGCGCCGACGGCAGCGCCGGCGGCCACGGCGTGAGGGTCAGCGTTCGCGGCCGATCCGGCCGAGGTGCGTGAAGCGGAAACCCTCGACCGATTTCAAGCCGTAGCCGAGGGCGCGATCGAAGCCGATGTGCGCGCACCAGATCAACGCGACGCCCAGCAGGTCGCGTGCAAAAGGAAAGTGGTCGCCGAGGCCCAAGGTCAACGCGACCAAGGCGCCGGGCAGCAGGTAGGAGTGCGCGATGTTGTAGGCGCGTGCGCCGATCCGCGGGCCCGCGGCGTAGCCGATCATCGAGAGATCGGGCGCGAGGAAGAGCACGCCGAACCAGAGCCACGGGAGCTGGTTGTGACGGTAGAGCACCGTCGCCAGCGCGAGCGCAACGAGGCCTTCCGCACGCAGCCAGAGGCGGGCAAATGAGGTGTCCATGCCGGAAATCCAGCGGCACGCGCCGGGCGCGTCAGCGGCAAATCAGGCCGCGGCGCCGCAGCACTTCTTGTATTTCTTGCCGCTGCCGCAGGGGCAGGGGTCGTTGCGGCCGACCTTCGGCTGCTCGCGACGGTAGGTCGTGCCGGGGCCGTTGACCTGGCCGGTGTAGACCCAGCGGTCGTCCTCGCGACCGAAGAGCGCGATTTCGAAATGTTCGTGCTCCTCGCCCTGCATCTTGAACTTCGCGGTGAACTCGACCGCGCCGATCTTGTCGTCGGCGCCGCCCTGCTCGGTGCGGGAGATGGTCAGGCCGAGCCACTCGGATTCCTCGGACCATTTCTTGGCGGCGGGAGCGTCGAAGGTCTTGCGCTGATCGGCGCTCAGTGTGCGTTCGAGGTGGCCGATCTCGTGTTTGACGTGCGCGGTGTAGCGCGAGCGCATCAGCGCTTCGGCCGTGGGCGCAGGAGCGCCCGCGATGATCGGACCGCAGCAGGCATCGAAGTTCAGACCGGAACCACAAGGGCAGAGACTCATGTGCGGAGGTTAGCCGGGGAAGGGGCCCGGAAAGCAATCCCCAATCGTCAGCGCGTTTTCTTCCTTTGCCTCGCGCCGGGTTTGGGTGAACGTGGCCGCGCATGCCGTCGACGCCCGAGGAGCCCATCCGCTATTTCCACCGCGCCAAACGCGTCGTCGAGACCGAGACGGTCTACGGCGAAAAATGGCTGCGCTGGACCTACGAGAGCGCACTCGGCCGCGCCTCGCTCAACGCCCTCGTGCGTCGTGCCTGGCTCTCGCGCTACTACGGCTGGCGGATGTCGATGGCGGACAGCACGCGCCGCATCCTGCCGTTCATCATCGAATACGGGCTCGACGTGGACGAGTTCGCGAAGAGCCCGTTCGTTTTCAAATCGTTCAACGAGTTCTTTTATCGCGGGCTGAAGGAGGGCGCGCGGCCGATCGCCGCGGCAGACGACGAACGTGTGGCGGTGTTACCCGCGGACGGGCGCCATCTCGCGTTCCAGAACGTCGACGGCGCGGAAGGCTTCTACGCGAAGGGCCAGCGGTTCGACCTCGCGTCGTTCCTCGGCGAAGCGCATCTGCCCGAGGAGAAACGCGTGCTTTCGCGCGAGTTTGCCGGCGGCTCGCTGCTCATCTCGCGACTCTGCCCGGTCGACTACCATCGCTTCCATTTTCCGGTGGGCGGCATGCCCGGTGAAGCACAGCTGATCAACGGCTGGCTCTACTCGGTCTCGCCGATCGCGCTGCGCCGCAACCTCGCCTACCTCTGGGAAAACAAGCGCATGGTCACGCTCGTCGAATCGCCGGCGTTCGGCCGCGTCGCAGTGTGCGAGATCGGTGCGACGATGGTCGGCACGATTTTCCAATCCTACGTGTCGGGCCGCGCGGTCGCGAAGGGCGCGGAGAAGGGCCTGTTCCGTTTCGGCGGCTCGTGCGTCGTCACGATCTTCCAGCCGGGTCGCATCACGTTCGACCGCGATCTCGTCGAGCAGAGCGCCAGCCAGCTCGAGGTCTACGCGCGGATGGGCGAGCGGCTCGGCGTGGCGACGCGCTGATTTTCCATGAAACGTCTCGTGCTGGTGTTCCTCGCCTCGGTCGCGCTGTTGCGGGCCGATTTTCGCTGGGCCGAAAAATCCGTCGCCGAACTCCAGGCCGAGATGGCGGCGGGACGCGTAACGTCCGAGCAACTCACGCAGGACTACCTCGCGCGCGTCGCGGAGATCGACCGCGCCGGCCCGAAACTCAATGCCGTGCTCGAACTGAATCCCGACGCGCTCGCCATCGCCCGTGAGCGCGACGCCGAGCGACGGGCGGGGAAAGTGCGCGGACCGTTGCACGGCGTCCCGTTTCTTGTGAAGGACAATCTCGACACGGCGGATCGCATGCAGACGACGGCCGGTTCGCTCGCCCTCGTCGGCCAGCGGGTTCCGCGCGATGCGCACGTCGTGGCGCAGCTGCGCGCCGCCGGCGCGGTCTTGCTCGGGAAGGCGAACATGACCGAGTGGGCGAATTTCCGGGGCAACAATTCCAGCAGCGGTTGGAGCGGTCGTGGCGGACAGACGCGCAATCCCTACGCGCTCGACCGCAATCCGTCCGGCTCGAGCTCCGGCTCGGCCGCGGCGGTGTCCGCGAATTTGTGCGCGTTCGCCATCGGCACGGAGACGAACGGCTCGATCGTTTCGCCGGCATCGGCGTGCGGCGTGGTCGGTTTCAAGCCCACCGTCGGACTCGTGAGCCGCAGCGGCATCATTCCCATCGCGGCTTCGCAGGACACGGCCGGGCCGATCGCGCGCAGCGTCGCGGACGCCGCCCTTGTGCTCGCCGCGATCGCCGGCCCGGACGAACGCGACGACGCGACGCGGGAAATCCCGCGCGCAACGCTCGCCGAGCTCACGGTGCCATTGCCGGCGCACGCGCTGCGCGGTGCACGCATCGGCGTGGTGCGCGGACCGTTCGGCATTCCGGCGCGGCTCGACGGCGCGCTCGACCACCTCGTCGCCCAACTGCGCGCCGCCGGGGCCGAAGTGACCGACGACGTGAAGATCGCTACGCTGGGCAAGTTCGGCGGCGCGACCTACGACGTGCTTTCCTACGAGTTCAAGGACGGCCTGAACCGCTACCTCGCCGAGCCGGGCCGCGTGACGCCGATGAAGATGCTCGCCGACGTGATCGCCTTCAACGAGGCGCATGCGGCGGAGGAGATGGCGTTTTTCGGGCAACAGGATCTGGTCGCGGCCGAGAAACGCGGACCACTCACCGAGCGTGCCTATCTCGACGCGCTGGCGACATGCCGCCGCCTCGCGCGCGGTGAGGGCCTTGACGCGACGTTCGCCGCCGGAAAATTCGACGCGCTTGTCATGCTCACGCGCGGTCCGGCGGCGTTGACGGATCATGTGCTGGGCGAGAGCAGCGCTGGCGGCAGTTCGACGATGGCGGCGGTGGCCGGATATCCGAGCGTGACGGTGCCGGCGGCGGAGATGTTCGGACTTCCGGTGGGAGCGTCCTTCGTCGGCCGCGCGTGGGACGACGCGAAACTGCTCGCGCTCGCCGCCGATTTCGAGACGCGCACGCACGCGCGGCGCGCGCCGGAGTTTTTGTCCGCAGCCAAGGTGCCGTGAGGCGTGCGGCGAAGAAACGGCTCTTGCCTTCGTCTTTCCGCAATCCGAAATCCTCAATCCGCAATCGCCGCACGCTCGGGTGATGGAATGGCAGACATGCGGGTCTTAGAAGCCCGTGACGCAAGTCGTGTGGGTTCGAGTCCCACCCCGAGCAATTTTTCGGAATGAAAGACTGAGGACGGAAAACCAGCGGCCCTGAGTGCCTTGCTAATCCGGCGCGGAGCGGTGCTGCTAGAACAGGCGGGTTTCTTGACTCGGGCGCCGACCTAGCGGCTAGTGGGCGCGCATGAGTCCACGCCCGACCCGCGCTACGGAAAGCGCGCTGACCTCTTCTGCTGCCCACGCGACGGTGATGAACGTCTTGTTCGCGCTCAGCGTCGCGCACCTGTTGAACGACACGTTCCAGGCGATGTTGCCGGCGATCTACCCGCTGCTGAAGGATTCGTATCACCTGACGTTCACGCAAATCGGTTTGATCACGCTGACCTACCAGCTGACGGGTTCGATGCTGCAGCCGGTGGTCGGCTACTTCACGGATCGACGGCCGCAGCCGTTTTCGCTGCCGGTGGGGATGACGTTCACGCTCGGTGGCATGGCCCTGCTGTCGCAGGCGCACACGTTCTCCCTGATGGCGCTCGCGGCCGGCATGATGGGCGTGGGCTCGTCGGTGTTTCATCCGGAGGCGTCGCGGGTGGCGCGCATGGCCTCGGGCGGGCGGCACGGCTTCGCGCAATCGCTCTTTCAGGTCGGCGGCAATTTCGGCACGTCGCTCGGGCCGTTGCTCGCGGCGGCGGTCATCATCCCGCGCGGGCAGGCGCACATCCTGTGGTTCACGTTGGTGGCGCTCGGCGGCATCGCGCTGCTGACGCGCATCGGCCAATGGTATCGGGCGAACATGCACCGGCTGAAGGTGCGGCCGGCGGCGCATGGCGACTTCGTGCCGGTGAAGCTGAGTCGCGGCAAAGTCGCGTGGGCGCTCGTCGTGCTCGTGGCGCTGATCTTCTCGAAATATTTCTATCTGATCAGCCTGACGAACTACTACACGTTCTATCTCATCGGAAAATTCGGCGTGTCGGTGCAGCTCTCGCAGGTTTACCTGTTCGTGTTCCTGTTCGCCGTGGCGGCGGGCACGATCATCGGCGGGCCGGTGGGCGATCGCATCGGACGCAAGCGCGTGATCTGGATCTCGATCCTCGGCGTGGCGCCGTTCTCGTTGCTGCTGCCGCACGTCGGGCTTGCGGGCACGGTGGTGCTGACGGTCTTCATCGGTCTGATCCTTGCGTCGGCGTTCTCGGCGATTCTCGTTTACGCGCAGGAATTGTTACCGGGCAACGTCGGCCTCGTGGCCGGATTGTTCTTTGGGCTCGCGTTCGGCGCGGCCGGCATCGGCTCGGCGCTGCTCGGGCACCTGGCGGACCACACGAGCATCGCGACGGTGTTCGATCTCGCGGCGTGGTTTCCGTTGATCGGGTTGCTCACGGCGTTCCTGCCCGAGGTCGAGGTGCGGCGGCCGCGGCCGGGCGCCGCTGGGAAAAGCTCCTGAGGCGGACAGTTCGTTCGCGAGGATTTGCGATGGCGGGCGGCGGTGAGGCGCGGAGAATTCCGCGCAACCCCAACCCCTTATCCCATGACGACTCGCGTTTTCGTGCTGTTGGCCAGTGTCGCCGCGTCGCTGTGCATGCCTGTCGTGGCGCACGCGAAAATCGGCGATCGTTTTCCCTCGGAGAAGAAAGTGGTGATCGATCCGGTCACAGGCGTGCCGCTGACGTTTCTGACCAGCACGCCGGTCGGGGATTCGAAGATTTATCCCACGCACCGCCAATGGACCGCCGACAGCAAATGGGTCGTGTTCCGCTCCAATCGCGTGCGCGGCGAGGCGATGGCGGTGAACGAGGAGTCGGGCGTGATCGTGCAGGTGACCGAGGGCGGCTACATCGGCATGCTGTGCCTCGCGCAGCATGCGATGAAGATGTATTTTTTCCGGCCCGAGGGCGGCGTGCGGCTGCCGCCCGAGCGTCGTGCCGGTAGCGAGGCGGGCCCGCGAGGCGAGCGCGGTCCGGCGCGGCCGTCGCAACTGGTCGAGGTCGATCTCGGGAAACTCTTTGCCGACAGCGAGGCCGGCCGCGGGACGCAGGCGGCGGACTACGAGCGCGTGTGCGGCACGATCCCGCTCGAGTGGGGCGCGGGTGGCGATCTCGCGATCGACGCCGCCGAGGACGTGGCGTATTTTCGCGTCGCGAAGGAGGAGGCGGCGAAGCACCTGCGGGCCGACGCGAAGATCGAGCCGAACTTCGGCCCGCGCAACATGGGCGCGGGTCCGACTGGACTCGGGCGCATGGACCTGAAGACCGGTGCGCTGCAGTTCATCGTCGCGGTGCCGTTCCAGATCGGCCACGTGCAGACGAACCCGTGGGTGTCCGGCGAAATCGTTTTCTGTTGGGAAACCGGCGGCAAATCTCCGCAGCGGACGTGGACCGTGCGCGGTGACGGCTCGGGCCTGCGGCCGCTGTTCCCGGAGGCGCCGTGGGATTGGGTCACGCACGAGGCGGTGATCACGAAGGACGAAGTAGCGTTCGCGCTGATGGGCCATCGCGCACCCGGCACGAACGACGCCTGGGGGCCGTCCGGCACGCGCGAGCACCCGACCGGACTCGGCATCGTGAACCTCCGCACCCGTGAGATGCGCATCGCGGGCCAGACCAAGCGCGGCAGCGGCCTCTGGCATGTGCACGGTTCTCCCGACGGGCGCTGGGCGGTGGGCGACGACTTCGGCCGCAATCTCTACCTCATCGACCGCACGAACGACGAAATGATTCTCCTCACGGCCGGCCACAAGGCCACCGCGGCCGACCACGTGCATCCGACCTTCAGTCCGGACGGCACGCGCATCGAGATCGAGTCGGCCATGCTCTCGGCCGACGGGCGCGCGATGAACATCTGCATCGTGCCCGTGCCGGAAGCGCTGTTGCAGCGCACGTATCCGAAGCCGGCGCCGTTGGTGCAGGAAAATCCGTAAGCGCGGCGCACGCGACATTCGCGTGCGCCGACGCTCCGCGCCGCGCGTCCTGCACCGAACGCGCGGCGGGGCGTCCTATGGCTAAACTCAGGCGGCGGCCGAGGCGCCGGCGAACATCCGCAGGATCACGTCGCCGCCCGGCAACTGGGCGAAGAACATGTCGCGGCGCTGTCTGGCCTCGTTGAGATTGGCGGTCTTCAGCGAGGCGCGGATGCGCTGCTTGGTGAACGGATCCGGGAACAGCGTGTAGTGAATGAACCACGTCCCGTTGTTGTTGAAGAGGTGGTGATTCGGTCCGCCCGAGTTCGCCTGCGGGCGAGTGGAGAGGCGGGGGAAGCCCGGATGCACGCGCGCGGCGGGAGTCGGGGCTTCAGCGTTCAGGGTAACGACGGGAGCGGTGGCGGTGTTCATGGGAGAAAACAAAAAGGCCGCCCTGGATTGGGCGGCCTGTGATTTGGAAAGGGGATTTAGGTTGGAATCTAAATTGGCTGTTACAGGGCGCCCGGGAGTGTTCGCGTAATAGCTTTCGACGTGGTGTTATACCACGGCGTAAGCATCAGCGAGACGTTGGAGCGGACCTGAATCATTTAAGGTGCACGAGGACTACGGGCACGGCGGCGCACGTCAACGCTGCGTTTGGGGCTATGACAGGAACCTGTCTCCGCGCGCAGAACGCTGATTCTCTCACCAACCGTTCACGCGCGGCCATTCGGCGACGAGATCGCGGCTGCCGTTGACGACGAAATAGCGGTCGTGTGCGGCGGCGGTCGGGCAGGCGTGGTTCGGCAGGATGCGCAGGCGCGTGCCGATCGGGAATGTCTCCGGCGCGAGCGGGTGATCGCTCACGACCAAGCCGTGTTCCTGCCACGTGCGCTGCACGCGCAGGCCGGGGAGCAGCTGCCCGTCGAGGTCGCAGACGAAGCCGTAGCCGGCATTTTTCTCGGGCGAGAGTGCGGCGGTCGCGGTGTCCTTCGAGAGCGCGAACGAGCCGGCATCGATCAGAAATTCGTTGGGACGATGCGCGGGACGCCCGATCACTTCCGTGAGCACACTGAGCGCGATGTCGTCGTAACGGCACGCGCCGATGCCGGCCTGGTAGCAGTCCCAAAACATGTAGACGCCCGCGCGCAGCTCGGTGATGCCGGCGAGGTCGGCGACGGCGACAGCGGTCGGGCTGGAGCCGAGGCTGAGCATCGCGCACGGGAAACCGGCGGCGTGGAGGCGAGCGGCGGCGACGCGCAGCGCTTCGGCTTCGAGGGCGGCGGCGTGCGCGAAGCCGGCCGCATCGCGTTCTGCGTAGGAAAATCCGCCGTGCGTCGCGACGCCGGCAAAGAGTGGTCCGAGTTCCTGGGCGACGAGCACGAGTTCGTTGCTTTCCGGTGGCAGGCCGCCGCGGCGGTCCCCGCTGTCGATCTCGATCAACACGCGGAAGCTCACGCGTTCGGTGCGCGCGCATTCGCGCAGCGCGTGCGCGGCAGCGACGTGGTCGACAATGACCGCCAGGTCGACGCCGCCGTGCGCCAAGGCCGCCGCGCGCGCCAGTTTTCCCGGGCCGAGGCCGACAGCGTAGAAAATGTCGCGCCAGCCGTGATGCGCGAAGTATTCCGCTTCGCGCAGTGTGGAAACGGTGATCGCACCTTCGGGCGGCGGGGCGGCGAGGTGGCCGATGTCGGCGCTCTTCGCCGTCTTGAGGTGCGGACGGAAGCGCACGCCCTTGATGGCGGCGGTCGCGGCGAGGTGCGCAAGATTGTGCGCGAGTTTGCCGCGTTCGAGGACGAGGCAGGGCGTGGCCAGTTGCTCGAGCGAAGAGGACGATCGGGTCGGAAAGACGGAGCTCATTTTTTCAGCCAGGGAAGTTTTTCGAGGTCGACGTTGCCGCCGGTGAGAATGACTCCGACGCGGAGACCACGGACATCGAGGCGGCCGGACTGGATCGCGGCGAACGGCACGGCGCAGGACGGTTCGACGACGAGCTTCAGGCTTTCCCAAAGCGTGCGCATCGCGGTGACGATGGCGTCTTCGGAAACGGTGACGATGTCGTCGACGTGTTGGAGGATGAGCGGGAGGTTGCGCTCGCCGGTGACGTTGGTGCGGAGGCCGTCGGCGATCGTGTCGGCGTGGGCGATGCTGATCGGTTTTTTCGCGCGAAAGGATTGCGCGACGTCGTCGGACGCGGCGGGTTCGACACCGATCACGCGAAGGCCGGGGCGTGCGCCTTTTGCGGCGATGGCGGTGCCGCAGAGGAGGCCGCCGCCGCCGACGGGGCAGAGCACGAGGTCGAGCGCGCCGGCTTGCTCGAGCAGCTCGAGCGTCGCGGTGCCTTGTCCGGCCATGACGGCGTAATCGTCGAACGGATGCACGAGCACCGCGCCGGTTTCGGCTGCGATGCGCGCGCACGCGGCTTCGCGTGCGGTGAGGTTCGGTTCGCAGAAGACGATGCGGCCGCCGTAGCGCTCGACGTTGCGGATTTTCGTCTGCGGCGCGTTGTGCGGCATGACGATGAAGCCCGGGATGCCGCGCCGCTGCGCCGCGCGTGCCACGGCGGCGCCGTGGTTGCCGGAGCTGTGCGTGACGACACCGTGGACGGCTGCGGCGTCGCTCAGTGAGAACACGGCGTTGGCGGCGCCGCGGGCCTTGAACGCGCCCATCGCCTGGAGGTTCTCGCATTTGAAGAACAGCGAGGCGCCGGCGGTGGCGTCGAGGGCGTCGTTGGTGAGGACCGGCGTGCGTTTGACGTGGGGCGCGATGCGGTCGGCGGCAGCGCGGATGGCGGCGAGGTCCAGAGACATGGCGAGCGGCGCTGAGTTGGCCATAAAGCGGCGCAAAGAGACACCAAAAACCACGCCGCGCCGCCCCATCGGGCAGGTTTCCTCCGCCGCCTCGTGCGCAGGTGCGCCGCCCGTTCCGGCGGGTCGGTGCGCTCCGGCGTCATTACGTATTACGTAATGAAGGCGCGGTCGCGTGGCGGGTGCGAAATGGGTGGGGGCGCGGCAAATTTGCGTATTGCGCAAGATTGCGCCGGGCGGCTCTGCGTTTGCGTTTGGGCGGGGCGCACCTACGTTCCGCGGGCCATGGCAGTCCAAAAGCTTCTCCACACCCGGATGCGCGTGAACGACATCGAGCGCACCGTGAAATTCTACGAAGACGCGCTCGGCCTGAAGGCCACCCGCCGCCACACGTCGCCGCGCGGCGCGCAACTGGTGTTCCTCGCGACGCCGAACAGCGACGAGGAAATCGAAATCTGCCAGATGCCGCCCGGTGCGCCGAGCGTGTCGGTGCAGCCCGATCTCATGCATCTCGCCTTCGAGGTCGACGATCTCGCGGCCTTCGCGGTGGAACTGCAGAAAAAGGGCTATGCGCTCAGCGATGGCCCGACGCAGACCGGCAGCGGCTCCGTGATCGCCTTCATCGACGCGCCCGAGGGCTACGAAGTCGAACTCATCCAGCGCGCCAAGTGACGCGTAAGGAATAGGACGAGGAGCTCGCGTCTCTCCTTTCCAACATGAAACGCCTCCCCCTGCTTCTGGCCGCGCTCGCGGCCGCTTTTCTCATGACCACGAATTCCTCCTCCGCGGCCGCGCCGAGCGGCCAGACTGAAACCGCCGTCTTCGCTTCGGGCTGCTTTTGGTGCACCGAGGCGGTGTTCGAGCACGTCCCGGGCGTGAAGAAGGTCACCAGCGGCTACACGGGCGGGCATACTGCCAACCCGACCTACAAGCAGGTCTGCGAAGGCGACACCGGACATGCCGAGGCGACGCGCATCGAGTTCGATCCGGCGGAGGTGAGCTACGCGCACTTGGTCGAGATTTTCTTCGAATCGCACGACCCGACCACGCTCAACCGCCAGGGGGCCGACGAAGGCACACAGTATCGCTCGGCGATCTTCTACGCCAACGACGCGCAGAAGGCCGCGGCCGAAGCCGGAAAGAAAGCGGCGCAAAAGGATTTCGATGACCCGATCGTCACCGAGATCACGCCGCTCGGAAAATTCTACGCGGCCGAGGACTATCACCAGGACTATTTCAAAAACAACCCGCACGCCGGCTATTGCTCCTTCGTGATCAAGCCGAAGGTGAAGAAGCTCCAATCGAAGGGCGTCATCTCATCCGAGCGCACGGTCGGAAATTGACGGTCGGGCGAGGCGCCAGGTTGTCGATCATTGCGAGACGCACAGCGCGCAGCGATCCAGCAGGATGGATCGCCGCGTCCGACTGCGCCGGGCTCGCGAGGACAGGCTCAGGAGTTGGCTGGCCGCTGGAGAAACGGACGCCGTGGCTCGCCCGCAAGCAGGCTTCGACCACGATTTCCGCCGGTTCCTCCTTTCGGCTTACGCGTGAAAGCTGGCGCTCGGTGCGGCAAATTATCTAACTTCGCGCCATGCCCCTCGTCTCCGTCGTGATGCCCGCTCGCAATGCCGCCGCCACGGTGGCGCGCGCGGTGGCGAGCATCCAAGGTCAGACTTTTCGCGACTGGGAACTCGTCGCGCTCGACGACGGTTCGAAGGACGCGACGCGGTTCATCCTGATCGAGATGGCGCAGATCGACCCGCGCATCCGCGTGTTGCGCACGAAAAGCGGCATCGCCGGCGCGTTGAACGCCGGCATCGCGGCGGCGGCGGGCGAGTTCATCGCGCGCATGGATGCCGACGACGAGATGCTGCCCGAGCGGCTGGCGAAACAGGTCGCCTTTCTCCAGGCGAATCCCGACGTCGGCGTCGTCGGCTCGTGCGTCGAGTTCGGCGGCGATCCGGTGAAGGCGGCCGGTTACGCGCTGCACGTGGAGTGGGTGAACTCGCTGCTCACGAGCGAGGAGATCACGCTGAATCGCTTCGTCGAGTCGCCCTTCGCGCATCCGAGCGTGATGTTCCGCCGGCATCTGGTCGACGATCACGGCAACTACCGCGACGGCGATTTCCCGGAGGACTACGAGCTGTGGCTGCGCTGGATGGATGTGAACGTGAAGATGGCGAAGCTGCCCGACACGCTGCTCACCTGGCATGATTTGCCGGACCGCGCCTCGCGCACCGATCCGCGTTACGCGCCGGAGGCGTTCTACAAGTTGAAGGCGTTCTGGCTGGCGGAGTGGTTGAAGCGCGAGATCGAGCCGCCGCGGACAGTCTGGATTTGGGGCGCGGGCCGGCCGACGCGCCAGCGCGCCGCGCACCTCGCGGAGCACGGCGTGAAAATCGCCGGCTACATCGACATCGATGCGAAGAAGACCGGCAAGAAGGTGGGCGGCGTGCCCGTCATAGCGCCGGCCGATCTGCCGCCGCGCGAACAGAATTTCGTGCTCGGCTACGTCGGCACGCGCGGTGCGCGCGACTACATCCGCACACAGTTGACCGCCACCGGCCGGCATGAAGGCCGCGATTTCCTGATGTGCGCTTGAGCGCGCGGGTGGTGCGCGGGTGCTTGCGTGGTGGGAGGCGGATCGCTTTTGTCGGGAGCCAAATTCTTCCGATGAAGCGAATCCTGATTGCCTTGGTGGCGGTCGCCGGCGCGTGGGGCTGCGCGCAGGCGGCCGAAAAAAAGTTGGCGCCGGTGCCGGCGGAGCAGCTGTTCCGTCTCTACCGTTACAATGAGATGAAGCTGTCCCCGAACGGCCGCTATCTCGCCAGCATCATTCCCTACGAGCACGACAAACACGACCGCCGCACGATTCTCGGCGTGTTCGATCTGGAGACGAAGCAGACCAAGGTCCTCGTGAACGACCCGTCGGCGTGGATGCGCAACTTCGACTGGGTCGGGGACGAACGGCTGCTTGTGCGTTATTGGGATGGAGGGCCGGCGTTGATGGCGCTCAACGCCGACGGCTCCGATCGCGTGCAAATCCAGGCGCCGCCCGGGCGTCTCGAACGGCTCGAGCCGGCGTGGCTGCTCGTCGGCGCGCAGGTGGTGCATCCGCTGATCGATCAACCGGACGAAGTGCTGATGGGCGAGACGCTCGCGCTCGATTTTTCGCCCGACCGGTTGTCCTATTGGCGCAAGGACCGGCACCGCGAGGTCGGACTTTACCGCGTGAACACGCGCACGGGCAAGATGACCACCGTGGTGCCCGATCCGGAAATGACGTTCAACTGGCTCTGCGACCGGCGCGGCAAGCCGCGCGTGGCGCTGAGTCTCGATCGCGCGGCGTTCGACGAGAGCTTTCGCTGGAAGGATCGCGCGCAGATGCCGCAGCTGCACGTCTACTGGATCGACGACGACGGCAAGGCGGAGCTCATCCCGGAGATTCGCGCCCGACTCACCGAGGCGTTCGCGCTCATCGGCGTGGAGGACGGCGGCGCGTCGTTTCTGTTCCGTGCCCGGCAGGGCGGCGATCGCGCGGCGGTGTGGCGCTACGACCGGACGACACATGCGGTTTCCGGTCCGGTGTTTGAAAACGCCTCCGTCGATCTCGGCGAGTCGATCGGCTCTCCCTTGGATGCAGGTCTGCACGCGGTGCTCGTGCCCGACGGACGCGCCAAGGTGCACTACTTCGATGCCGGTTTCGCCAAGCTGCAACCGATGCTCGACGAGGCGCTGGGCGAGTTCGTGAACGTCGTCAGCTCGTGGGATCGCTCGCGTCGCCGCCTGCTGATCGAGAGCCGGTCGACCCGCGAGCCGGGTCGCTATTATCTGTTCGACCAGCAAACCGGCGATCTCACCGCGGTGTTCTATCGCGGTCCGTGGCTGAACGATTGGAAGCTGGCGGAAAGCCAGCCGGTCACGATCCCGGCGCGCGATGGCGTGAAGCTCGCCGGTTATCTGACGCTGCCGCCCGGCGCGGACGGCACGAAGAAGCTCCCGTTCTTCCTGCTGGTGCACGGCGGGCCGCACGGCATCCGCGACCACTATGAATTCAATCCCGAGGTGCAGTTCCTCGCGACGCGCGGCTACGCGGTGTTACAGGTGAACTACCGCGGCTCGGGCGGCTACGGCCACGCGTTCGACGAACTCGCCGTCGGCGAATACGGCCACAAGATGCAGGACGATCTGACTGACGCGGCGCAGTGGGCCGTGGCGCGTGGCGTCGCCGATCCCGGCCGCTTGGGAATCATGGGCGCGAGCTATGGCGGCTACGCCGTGTTTCGCGCGCTGACGCGTGAGCCCGAATTGTTCAAGGTCGGTGTGTCGATGTTCGGTCCGTCCGACATGGCGCGGCAGATCGCGCATTTTCGCGACGACCCTAAGTTCGCCTACGCCTTCGCGTTGTGGGCGCACCGGGTCGGCGATCCCGACAAGGACAAGGCCGCGCTCGATGCGGTCTCCCCGCTCTACGCCGTCGACCGCATTCGCGCCCCGATGTTCATCGTCTACGGCGACAACGATCCGCTGATTCCCTACGCGCAGTCGGCCGATTTTGTGCGCGCTTTGCGCGCGGCGAAAAAGGACTTCGTCCGCTACGCGCCGGAGCGGGAAGGCCACGGCATCGAGGACGAGAGCGCGCGCGTGAAGATCTACCAGGCGCTGGACGAGTTTCTCGCGCAGCGCTTTCCCGCACGCTAGCCGCGTGGCGGAATTTGGCTTCCGGCGGTCGCGGCGCGCTCCTACAAAGCGCCCCGTGTCTCGCGGAGAAACGGAATCCCACGCCCGCCTGAAGACGCTCGCGCTCGCCTGGGCGCGGGCGAACGGCTTCGCCCTGGCGGCGTGCGAGGTGCGCGTGCCGCGCAGCGGTTTCCGCGCGGATGTGGCCGCACTGGAATCGGCGGGCGAGGGCAGGGTGGCGGTGTTCGAGTGCAAGCAGTCGCGCGCGGATCTGTTGAAGGATGCGCATGACGAAACGCACACGCGCACGGCCGTCGCGGCCCTCGACGGGCGCCGGGCCGCGCTGGAAGCGATGCTCACCGTGCATCGTCCGGAGTGCCGGACGGGCGATGCGCTGTGGCCGGAATTCGACACGTGCGACTTCAGCGGCGTCGAGCATCGCACGTATGCGCGCGTGCGGCGCGAGCTGGCGACATTGCAACGCCGCGTGCGCGAGGGCACGAAGTTCTCGCGGATGACGCGCTACCGCTGCGCGGATTTTCTCTGGTTGGTCGTGGAGCCGGATATTTTTGCCGTCGCGGACGTGCCGGCGAGCTGGGGCTTGCTCGTGCGGGCGGACGACACGCTGGTGGTGCGCCGGCCGGCGGAGCGACTGGAGGCGGCGCCGGCGCAGCGCGCGGCGTTGCGCCGTTGTCTGGAGCGTGTGGTGGCGCGGGCCGAGGGGCGTGAATCAGCGTTGGTGGCCGAGGACGGCGCTGACTTCGACGAGTTCGACTTCGGGTGACGCGAGCGCGGCGTGCCGGAGGCCGAGACGGAAGTCGGGCGAGTAGATTTCGTTCTCGCGCCCGGCCAGGGGGAATTTCCCGGCGAGGAACTTCGTGTAGCGTTCGTCGATCACGGCGCGGTCCTCGGGGCTGACCTCGATCGCAATGGGCGTGGGGCGGAGGGCGGCGAGACGCGCGACCGCATCGGCGATCTCCTGCTGACGGGCGGGCGTGAGCGCACCGAACGGGTGCTTCGGCTTGGAGCTGTCGAGGCCGGCGTCCTTGAAGTGGAAAGTGCCGAGCAGCAGAAGCAGCGGTTTCGGGCCGTCGTCGCCCATCAAACGGGGCGCGTCCACCGGGGCGGCGGGCAGCGATGAGGCGATGGCGAGGAGAAGGTGCAGAGTGCGGGACATGCGGCTGACTACCCTCCGCACGAGGACGGAGCTGCCGAAAATTCGTCCACTTGCCTTTCTGGTGCGACGGTTACACTCCGCGGCATGTCCGAATCCACACCTGAGCCGATCAATGGCGCTGAGATCATCACCGAGTTCGTGCGGCACCGCAATGTGCTGATCACGCGCGGGGACCTGAGTCCGTTGTTCGTGGATTACTACCTGCACCTCGCCGACCACCAGTTGAAGCCCGCGCCGGAGCACGACCGGTTGCTCAAGCAGGCGATGGCGGCCTTCGCGCTGCACTGCGCGTCGCGGCCGCGCTTCGAGCATCTCGCGTGGACGATCAGCCTGCAGGATCCGCGCGTGAACCTGTTTCTCGCGGGCGACAACGAGGACTGCACCGTGACCGGCCGTATCTTCACCGAGAATGTCCGCGAGGCGGAGAAGAACGTTTTCTATTCCGATCTCATGCCGCGGCGCGGCGCGGAAAAGCGACGCAGCGTGGTGAATTTCGACGGCGCCGACCTCTTCCAGGCGGCGGAGCATTACTACGCGACGAGCGAGCAGCGCATCGCGCGCTACTTCGATCTCGGCGAGGACCAGTTCGCGCTGTTGGTCTCGCACCCGGATTGCGACGAGGCGTGGCTCAAGCAGGTCGACACCGCGGGCGTGAAGGCGCTCGCGCAGACCGAGACCGTCTCGCGCATCGAGCGGCGCGCGTATCGCTGGCACTGCGGCTGCACGCAGCAGAAGATCATGGCTGCGCTGGCGCCGGCAGTGCGTGGCGGGCTCGAGGAACTTTTCGGCGAACAGGAATCCATCCATGTGCAATGTCCGCGTTGCGCGGCGGCGCACGTCATCACGCGCGAGGCGATGGAGGCGTTTCTGGCGGCGACCAAGAAGTGAACGAGCGCGGCACCGCGCGTGCGAATTCGGTGGTCATGGGCCGGCGCCACAGAGGGCGCACCCTCGACAATGCGGCGCGGTTGCGCTCGACTGCGCGGCTATGAGCGTTTGGGAAATCCTCGGCACCGTGCTCGGCGTCATCGGCGTATGGCTGATGATCCGCGAGAACATCTGGGGCTGGCCGGTCGGGCTCGTGCAGGTCGCGGTCTACGGTTGGGTGTTTTTCGACGCCAAGCTCTACTCCGACGTGATCCTGCAGGCGTGTTTCTTCGCGATCCAGGCCTACGGCTGGGCGCATTGGTTGCGGAGCAAGCACACCGCGGCGCACAGCGATTTGCCGGTGACGCGGCTTGGGGCCGGCGCGCTCGCGGGCTGGTGCGCGAGCGGGGCGTTGGCGACGGTGGCGTGGGGCGCGTTCATGCATCGCACGACGGACGCGGCGCTGCCGTATTGGGACGCGTTCATTCTCGTGTTCAGCCTCATCGCGCAATGGTTGCAGGCGCGGAAGGTGCTGGAGAACTGGACCGCTTGGGTCGTCATCAACACGGTTGCGGTCGGCGTGTATTGGGCGAAGGACCTGCGGCTGACGGCCGGGCTTTACGTGATCTTCTGGGCCATGGCGGTGTGGGGCTGGCGCGCCTGGTGGCGTTCGCTGGCGCAGGAGGTGCGGGCGTGAGCGAGGTGTTGCGCATCGCCGTCTACGGTCCGGAGTCGACGGGCAAAACCGAACTCGCCGCGCGACTCGGGGCGCATTTCGGCGCACCGGTCGTGGCCGAGTATGCGCGCGAGCGTTGCGATGTGCAGGGCGGCGTGCTCGGCCTCGAGGACATGGTGCCGATCGCGCGCGAGCAGTGGCGCCGCGAGGACGAAGCGGTCCGGCGAGCCGCCGAGCATTGTAACCTATTAGGTTACATCTCTGGTTCTCCCCGAGAGGGAGAAACGGGGGAATGTAACCTAATAGGTTACAAAAGGCCGGGGGTGGTGATCTGCGACACGGATGCGCTGACGACGATGCTGTGGAGCGATCTGCTCTATGGCACGACGCCGGACGAGTTGCGCCGTGGCGCGGAGAAACGCTGCCGCAATTACGCACTCTATCTGCTGCTCGACATCGATGTGCCGTTCGCGCCGGATCCGCAGCGGTGTTTTCCCGATCCGGAGGATCGCGAGAAATGCCGGCGCGTCTGGCACGGCGCGCTGGAGCGCCGGCACCTGCCTTACGCGTGGATTCGCGGCGACTGGGCGGAGCGCGAGCGGGCGGCGATCGCGGCGGTGGAGGAGTGCTTGCGCGGCGGTCGTTGAGTCGGGCCCGTCGGGCTGGGTGTGGGCGACGTCATCGCTTCCGCGTGTCGCTGCGGGGACGGCGGCGACCACCTGGCGAGGTGCGGCGCGCTGGCGACGCGCGGTGCGGCGGCTTCAGAGTGAAAGGCGCTCGCGGAAAAGCTGCGCTTGGCGACGGGAAAATTCGACTTCGGTGCCGTCGTCGAGCGTGACCTTGAGGCTGCCACTGAACCAAGGCGCGATGTGGCGGATGCAGTGGCGATTGACGAGCTGGGAGCGATTGGCGCGGAGGAAAAGCGTGGCGGGGAGGCGCGCCTCGAGGGAGATCAGGGTGCGGTAGAGCGTGAACTCGCCTTCGGTGCAGACGATGCGCGTGTGGTTGTCGTTGCCTTCGAGCAGGCGGATTTGCCGCACGGGGCCGAACCAGCAGCGCTGCTCGTCGCGGAGGAGGACCTGGTCGTCTTCGCGGAGCTTGGCGGAGGTGGTCGTGTCGGCGGGGGCGGGCGAATCGGCGGTGAGGCCGGCGGCGCGCCGGTAGGCGGCTTCGAGGCGCGCCGGGACGATGGGTTTGAGGAGGTAGGCGAGCGCGTTGACTTCGAAGGCGCGCAGGGCGTGCTCGTCGTAGGCGGTGACGAAGATGATTTCGGGGAGCGGGGCGGGGAGGCGGGCGAGCAGCTCGAAGCCGGTGCCGCCGGGCATCTCGATGTCGAGGAAGACGAGGTTGGGGCGCGTTTCCGCGAGGAGGCGGAGCGCTTCAGGGACATTGGCCGCCTCGCCGACGATGTGGGCGTCGGGAAAATCGGAGAGCAGGCCGCGCAGTTCCTCGCGGGCGAGGCGTTCGTCGTCGACGAGGGCGATTTTCATGGGGAGGGAAGGATGGCGGAGCGCGGGGACGGCAGTCGGAGGCGCGCGACCACCTGGCCGGCTTCCTCGATCAAATCCAGCTGCGCGACCGGGCCGTAGACGTGGGAGAGTTGAGCGCGGAGGTTTTGCAGACCGACACCGGTGGAGCGGGTGGTGGTGCGCAACGGGCCGGGATTCGCGATCGTGAGTTCGAGCCGGTCGCCAACGCGGCGCGACGTGATGGCGACGGTGCCGCCTTCGGGGCGGGGCGCGATGCCGTGGTTGACGGCGTTTTCCACGAGGGATTGGACCGCGAAGGGGGGCACGAGCCACCCGAGGGTGGCGACGTCGATCTGCTGGGTGCTGCGGAGGCGTTGCTCATGGCGCATGGTTTCCAGCGCGAGGTAGTGGTCGACGATGCCGAGCTCCTCGGCGAGCGTGACGACGGGGCGGTCGCCGAGGCGCAGGGCGGCGCGCAGGAGCTCGGAGAGCGAGGTGACGGCCTGGCGCGGCTGGGGCAGATGGCGCGGAACGAGCGCGCGGATGGTGTTGAGGGAGTTGAAGAGGAAATGCGGGTTGAGTTGCGCCTTCAGCGCGCGCAGCTCGGCCTCGCGGATCTGGCCGATGAGTCGGAGGCGTTCCTCGGTGTTGTTGCGGGACTGGTTGTAGAAGAGGTAGCCGAAGTAGAGGCTGAGCCAGAAGCCGATGAAAAAGTGGCTGCGCGTCACCATGTCGAGGTAGTCGGTGAACCCGCTGCCTTGGACGAGTTTCCCGGCGGCCAGCTCCGCGCGGTAGAGCTGCACGTAGAGGAGGCTCATCGCGCCGCCCATCGCCACGCTGCCCGCGATCCAGCAGGGGAAAATGCGGGCGATGAATTCGCGCGAAGTGAGCGGCCGGCGGCGGAAAAACAAAAGCAACACACGCAGCGTATGCGTGATCAGGATTCCGAGCGCCGCCAAAGCCAGGTTCTCGATGAACGCCCGGCTGTCGAACGGCTCGGGGGTGAAGAAACTCTGCGTCGCGAGGAGGATGAATCCGCCCCAACCCAGCATTTGCGCCGACCAATAGCGGCGCGTGCCCAGCCAGCGGCGGCGCCACGGATGCGTTGCCGCGGTGATCGGTTGCAAATGGACAAGGGCGGACAACGGAGCGGCGAGAACGGGAAGGGGTGGAAGTTGGCGGCGTAATTCGGACTTCTCCGATTTCCGTCCACAAGGGTTTATTCCGGGGGGCGGGAGAGGGGCAACAGGATCGAGAATGGGTGCGGGCATGGCGGGCGAACAGGCGAATGGATCCCCGGCACCGGAGCAGCGTCGACTCGGGCAACGACGCCGACCGTGGCCGAGCGGCGCACGGCGGATGAGACGGGGGTTGGCATGGGAAACGGGGAGTGTGTCAGCGGCGCGGGGCTCGTCTCGCGTCAGAGTTTAATGAATCCGCCGACGTAGCCGGCGAGCAGCGTCATGAGCACCACGCCTTCGATGGCGTGCGGGATCACGGAAAACCAGACGCTGCGGAACCGGCGTGTCGGATACGTCCACAGCATCGTGGAAACGATGATCGCGGGAATCGTGAGCGGGCGGATGAGATGGTAGGTGGCGAAGAGCACCGCGTTGGCCAGCCAGTCCCAGCGTCCGAAGGCGCCGCGCATGCGCGGCAGCAGCACACCGCGGAAGAGCAGCTCCTCGCCCAGCGCGTAGTTGAACACGCACGACACCAATCCCATCGCGACGAGCCACCAAGCGCCGACGAACTGTGGATCGGCGAGCGATTCGAGGCGCGGCTCCGGCACGGCGGCCAAGGATGGCGCGAGCCACGTCAGCGGCGCGGCGAGCCACTGCGCCAGACGTGTCTGCTCGACGAGGAAAGCGCCTGCGGCCACGGGCACGATCCACCACAGCAACGCGAGACGCGGGCGACCGTCGTCGGGATCGCGCGGCGCGCGGAGCCACAGGCGCGTGCGCCAGCGGCCGGGGCCGAGCGTGGCCGACTCGGCGCGGAGCAGGAGGCAGGAGAGCACGAATTGCCACGCCATGCCTGCGATCATCAGGCCCCAGAGCACGACGCCGGGGTGCAGCCCGAGCGCGGCGCTGAGGCTTGGCGAAACGCCGAAGGCCAGCACCGGCATCGGGAGCGCTGCGGCGGCCCAGATGCCGAGGATTTGGCGAAGGCTGTATTGCGGCAGCGCCGGCGATTCCGTCGGCGCCATCGCTGGGGCGAGCCCACCGCGAGAGCCGTGACCAGTCGCCCCGTAGGGCGTCTGCGTCACGGCATGGCGAGGTTGGGCGGAAGCGGGCACGCGGGCCGAGGTCAGAAGCTGACCGTCACGCCGAGCGAACCGTAGCCGGCCTGCGTGCCGTCGGATTTCAGCACGAGGTTGCGGTCGGGATATTCGAGGCGGCGGTAGCCGACGACGCCGACAGCGGCGCTGAGCTGGATGAATTTGGTGACGTTCCAGTTGGCTTGGAGGCCGACGCGAGCCTCGACGTGCTCCAGTTTGGTTTCGGTGAGCGGGTGGCCGTAAGGATAGGTCGCGGCGTCGCGCTGGCGGACGTAGTAGGTGTTCCAACCGCCCTCGGCGGCGAGGCCGAGTTCGAGCGCTTCGGAAACTTGCCAGAACACGCCGGTGCGCGGGACGCCGAGCGAGAGGCGCCAGTGTTCGGCGAAGCCCCAGTCGAGGCCGGCGACGGGCAGCAGTTGCTGCGAGCCGGTGGCGAGGCTATCGCCCGCCGCGCCGAAGGCGAATTGCAGGCGATCGCTGATGTGCCACATCGCGAGGGTGGCGCCGGTCGCGCCGAAGCCGTCGCTCGTGAGCGAGGTGGTGCCGGCGGTGCGCCAACCGGGACGCGCCTGGACCATCAGCGTCCACTCAGGGCTGAACTGATGCTGCCAGACGAACTCGACGCCGAGGTCCTGGAGTTTATCGGGCAAGGGTGAGGACCAGAAGCCCTGCGCGTTCACGCCGACCTGCGGCGTCACGGGGCCGGTCCAGCGCTTGGAGTCGCGGTGAAATTCCGTGCGGCGGGCGGAGAGGGTGAAGGAGACTTGGTCGGCCTCCGCTTTCCAGAGGTCGGCGCCGTAGGAGAATTCGGCCTCCGACGTGCGGACTTCGGGATAGGTTTGACCAAAAGCCTTGAGGTCGCCGCCGCCGGAGCAGGCGAACGAGCTGCGCAGGGTGGCGCCGTGGGCGAAAGAGAGGAGCGAGAGCGCGCCGGCGACGAGCGCGATCGGGCGGAGCGAAGCGGAAATCGAGAGAGGAGTCATGCGGTGTGCACGCTGCGGCGCAAGCAGCCGGCGACAATCGTGCCACAGCGACCGGACGCGGCGCAGGGCCGGCGGCAGCGTTGCGGGGCGATTGGGCGCGGGCGGCGCCGGTAGGGCGACGCGCGGCGAGGCGCACGTTGAGGAGGACGAGGTTTCTGGATGGGTTCTGTTTGGCATGGGAAAAATGGGTTCGCCGGGCCTGCGCCGAGTGGGCGCGCGGCAGGGCGGTGCGGTTCAGTGCGCGAGCGGCTAGGTGTTCTCCAGAAGCGGGATCACCAAGCGGGCGTAGCGGTCCGGGGCCTCGAGCTCGGGAAAATGCCCGGAGTCGGCGAAGCGGACGATTTCGACGCCGGGCACGAGTTCGTTCAGCGACTCGGGGGCGGTGTGGCGGTGCGTGCGATCCTTCGCGCCCCAGACGAGCGTGCAGGGCGCGGCGATGCCGTGGAGCGCGTCCACGTTTTCGCGGGCGAGGCCCTGGGTGATGCTCGCGAGGCACCAGCATGCGCCGTGATCGAAGGCGTGCTGAGCGCGGGCGCGAAACGGTCCGCGCGGGACGTGGCGGGGCAGCGCGGACTCATACCAGCCGCGAGCGGAGCGTTCCCGCAGCAGCCAGATCGCGGCTTGGCCGAGGAGGGGCACAGTCAGCGGCCACGGGATGATGCGGCGCTTCCAAGCGTGCATGGCGACGACCGAGGGAGTCTGTGCGAGCACCAGCCGGGTGACGCGTCGCGGGGCGAGTTGGGCGGTGCGGAGGGCGTAGAAGCCGTTGGCGCAGCTGAAAGCCAGCGCGGCCGCGGGAATGCCGAGCGCATCGAGCACCGCGAGCACGACGCGGGCGCCGTCGTCCAGCGAATGGGTGTAGGCGGACGACGGCAACGAGTGGCCGAAGCCGGGTAAATCGAAACAGACGACGCGCAGGCGCGGGACGAGCAAGGCGATGAGTTGCTCGTAGTGCTCGATGACGTTCGGTCCGTCGGGAGTGAGCACGAGACAGGGGCCGGGTGTGCCGGAATCGAAGACGCGCACGTTGCCGGCGAAGGTGCGGACGCGGCGGGTGGGCAGCGGACCATCGACGGCCGGTTCGCGGCGCGCGGCGGTGAGCCGCGTGAGCAGGTGATCGAGTTGCGCGGCGATCATGCGGCCTGCGGCGTTTGGCGATGCCGCGCGGAGGCGGCGGCGAGAAGCGTGGTGGCGGGAGAGAAAAAGGGGAGTTGGGCGGGTCTCATGCGAGAAAGGGAAAAGGTGGGCGCGCCGAGCGGTCGGGCGGAGGAGGTCCGCCCGGGTTCCGAGAGAGGAGCGCTCAGTCGGCGCGGAGCGCGGCCATGGCGTCGATGCGGCTGGCGCGGCGCGACGGGAGCCAGCAGGCGACGAGGGCGACGGCGATGAGGATGAGTGTCGTGGCGGCGAGGATCAGCGGGCTGTTGGCGTGGACGCCGCGGAACGCGGACGAGAGCGCCGAGGTGACGGCGTAGGCGCCGAGGAGGCCGAGCAGAGAGCCGAGCAGGGCTTGGCGCACGCCGGCGCCGAGGACGAGGCGCGTGATGTCGCGCGGAGACGCGCCGAGCGCGAGGCGGATGGCGAATTCGCCGGCGCGCTGAGCGGTCGTGCGGGTGATGACGCCGTAGACGCCGAGCGAGGCGAGGCCGAGGCCGAGCACGCCGAAGGCCGTGAGCATGTCGCGGAGGAAGCGCATTTCGTAGAAAGTGCGGGCAATGGAGGCGTCGGCGGTGGTGAGTTGGTCGATCGGCAGATCGGAGTCGAGATCGGCCATGGTGGTGCGGATCGAGTCGAGCAGGCCGGACGGAGCGACGCCGGCGGCGCGCACGGCGATCACCACGGCGCGGGTCGGCTCCTGTGCGAGCGCGGGGTAGACGCGCAGCGTGACGGTGTTGGGTTCGGGGTCGGCGCTTTGGATGTCGCTGACGACGCCGACGATCTCGCCCCAGGCGGGCGCGCCGCGGCCCGCGAGCGCGATGCGGCGGCCGATGGGGTCGCTCTCGCCGAAGAGGGCGCGCGCGGTGGATTGGCTGACGAGGTAGACGCGAGGCGAGTTGGCGGTATCGCGCGAATCGAAGGTGCGGCCGGAGACGAGCCGCGTGCCGTAGGTGGCGAGGTATTGCGGGCTCACGGCGTTGAACATCGCGGCGGGTTCCTGCCCGGGCGCGGGCAACGGCTGGCCCTCGACGATGAGTTTGCGCACGTCGTTCCAGTCGAGGAATGGCGTGGCGGCGGAGAGGCTGACCGCCTCGACGCCCGGCAGTGCGCCGAGGCGCTCCAGGGTCAGGCGGTGGAAGGCGGTGAGTTTGGCGTCGTCGCCGTATTGCCCCGCCGGCAGCAGCATGGAGCCGGTGGCGAGCGGCGCGGACTCCCAGCCGGCGCGGCGGTTTTGCGCGTCGTCGACGCCGACGAGGAATTGGGCGGCGCCGGCGAGGAGCACCATCGCGAGCGTGAATTGCGCGACGATGAGGAACTGGCGGAAACGTTGGTGGCCGCGACTGCCGGTGGTGCCGCGGCCGCCGCTCTTGAGGGTTTCGTTGAGGTCGAGGCGGAGCGCGAAGAGAGCGGGGCCGACCGAAAACACGAGGGCGGTGAAGAGCGAGGCGGCAAAGGCCCAGCCCATGACGTGCCAGTCGACGGTGAAGATGACTTGTTCGCCGTTGTCGCGGGTGGAGCGCTGCGCGGCCCAGTCACGGAACCAGTGGGCGACGAAGATCGCCACGCCGCCGCCGACGAGCGAGAGCAGCAGCGCCTCGGCGAAGAGCGGGCGGAGCAGTTGCAGGCGCGAGGCACCGAGGGCGGCGCGGACGGCGAACTCGCGGGCGCGGGCCATGGTGCGGGCGAGGAGGAAGTTGGCGAGGTTGGAGCAGGCGATGAGTAGGACGGCGGCGGAAAGGCTGACGAGCATCGGCAGCACGATGAGGCCGCTCGAACCGGCGGCGTCCTTTTGCAGCGAGACGGTGCGCCACGAGCTGCCGTGGTTGGCCTCGGGGAACTCGCGGGCGAGGCGCTCGCCGAAGCTGGCGATGAAACCGGCCGACTCGGCGGGCGTGAGGGAGGCGTCGCGCCGGCCGATCACGCGGAGGCGCGTGCCCTGGCGGTCGGCGGCTTCGGCGGGCGTGAGCGCGAGCGGGCGGAAGAAGTCCATGACGCCGAGGAAGCGCCAGTCGTTGAAGGATTCCGGCATCACGCCGATGATTTCGTGGGGCACCCCGTCGATGCGCACGGTGCGGCCGATGATGTCGGGCGCGGAGAGAAAGCGCCCGCGCCACGTGCGCTGGCTGAGGATCACGACATGATCGCGGCCCGGTTGATCTTCCTCGGGGCGGAAGGTGCGGCCGAGCTGGGGAGTGACGCCGAGCACGGAGAACAGGTCGGCGGTGGTGCGCGCCGAGTAGGCGAGCTCGGCGGGGCGACCGGGTTCGGAGAGGCTGGCGCTGGCCGGCGTGTAGGCGATCACGGTGCCGTAGGAGGACTGCGCCTTGCGCAGGGCGAGGAAGTCGGCGGGCGAGAGATTGCCCTCGGAGTTTTGCGCGGTGCTGCGGTAGATGCGTTCGAGTTGATCGACGCGCTGGTAGGGCAGCGGCTTGAGGAGGATGCCGTTGACGAGGCTGAACATCGAGGTGTTGGCGCCGATGCCGAGGCCGAGCGTGACGATGGCGAGGAGCGAGAAACCCGGAGCGCGCACGAGCTGGCGCGCGGCGTGGACGACGTCCTTGCCGAAGCGCTCGAGCGCGCCCCAGCCGAAGGTGTCGCGGGCGTGTTCCTGGAGCGCGGCGGTGTTGCCGAATTTGCGTTGGGCGGCGAGGTGGGCGTCGGTCGGCGAGAGACCGTCGGCGACGTAGTCCGCGGCGCGCTGCTCGAGGTGGAAACGCATCTCCTCGGCCATTTCGGCTTCGGCATTGCGGCGGCGGAAGAGGGTGCGGAGACGGCGGCGGAAGTTCATGGGCGAAGCGAAGGGAAGGGCGGGCGGTTGGAGGTCCGGGGTGGCAAAGGCGGGCGCTCAGGCGGTCTCGAGGACGAGCGTGATGATGGCGCTCATGCGTGCCCAAATTTCCTGTTCCTTCTCGAGCTGCTTCCGGCCGGCGCGGGTGAGGGAGTAGTATTTGGCGCGGCGGTTGTTCTCGGTCTGGCCCCACTCGGCTTCGATCCAGCCCTTGTCCTCCATGCGGTAGAGCGAGGGGTAGAGGGAGCCTTCGTCGACTTGCAGGGCGCTCTTCGAGAGCTGTTCGAGGCGCTGGGTGATGCCCCAGCCGTGCAGCTCGCCGCGGCTCAGCACGCGGAGGATGAGGAGGTCGAGGGTGCCAGGAAGGAGTTCGTTTTTGTCGGCCATGAGCGCTTACCTAGATAATCTAAGGCAGCCGAAGCAAGCCTTTACCTAGATAGTCTAAGGCAAGACCCGGCGCGGGGCGCGGAGTTGCAGGAAAAATACGCCGGGGAGCGCGGAGGCGCGCGCGGCGGAATTTCCAGTGGAAAGCCGGCGTGGAAAACAAAAAGGGCGGCCGCGGCCGGCCGCCCTTCGTTTTGGGGGAATCCGTCGACGCCGAAGCGTCAGACGTAACTCGGATAGTGCGGATCGAACATCGCTTCCTTCACGTGCGCCGCGAGGTCGGTCGGGCGGAGCATGTTGGTGAGGCCGCGGTTGAAGGCGACTTCGGCGACGGCGGTGCCGATCTTGGCGGAGACTTCGCGGATGCGTTTCAGGTCGGGGTAGATGCGGCCGACCATGAGATCCTCCTCGGTGACGAGGTCCGCGAGCTTGCGGGCGGCGACGTAGAACATCTCGTCGGTGACGCGGCGCGCCTCGCTGGCGATGACGCCGAGGCCGACGCCCGGGAAGATGTAGCTGTTGTTGCCCTGACCCGGCTGGTGCGTGACGCCGAGGTAGTTGACCGGGCTGAACGGACTGCCGCTGGCGAAGATCGCGCGACCCTCTGTCCACGTGTAAGCCTGCACGGCGGTGCACTCGGCCTTCGAGGTGGGATTCGAGAGCGCGAAGATGACCGGGCGCTTGTTGAGCTTGGCCATGGCCTTCACGACGTCCTCGGTGAACGTCTGCGGCATGCCGGAGACGCCGATGAGGGCGGTGGGCTTGAGCGTCTCGACGGCTTCGAGCAGCGAAGCGACCGGCTTGTGGTCGTGCGCGAAACGCAGCTTGTGCTCGACGAGGTCGGTGCGGCTCTTGACGACGAGGCCCTTCGAGTCGACGAACCAGCATTGCTCGCGGGCTTTCTGCTCCGGCACGCCGCTGAGCTTGAGCGCCTCGACGATGAGGTCGCCGATGCCGATGCCGGCTTCGCCGGCGCCGAGGAAGAGGATTTTCTGCTGCGGGAGCGGCACGCCGGTGAGGCGTTCGGACGAGATGAGGCCGGCGAGCGTGACGCCCGCGGTGCCCTGGATGTCGTCGTTGAACGTGCAGGCTTTGTCGCGGTATTGGTGGAGCAGGCGGAAGGCGTTGCTGTTGCCGAAGTCCTCGAACTGGATGCAGGCCTTGGGGAAAACCTGCTGGGCGGCGCTGACGAATTCGGCGACGAGGGCGTCGTATTCGGGGCCGCGCAGGCGCGGCTCGGGCAAGCCGAGGTAGAGCGGATCGGCGAGCAGGGCGGAGTTGTTGGTGCCGACATCGAGCATGATCGGCAGGCATTGCGACGGGTCGATGCCGGCGCAGGCGGTGTAGAGCGAGAGCTTGCCGACGGGGATGCCCATGCCGTTGGCGCCGAGATCGCCGAGGCCGAGGATGCGCTCACCGTCGGTGATGACGATGATGCGGACGTCGGACTGCGGCCAGTTTTGCAGGATGCCCTTCACGCGGCCGGCATCGTTCTTCGTGATGTAGAGGCCGCGCGGGCGGCGGAAGATGTGGCCGTATTTCTGACACGCGAGGCCGACGGTCGGCGTGTAGATGATCGGCATCATCTCGCTCAGGTTTTCCATCACGAGGCGGTAGAAGAGCGCCTCGTTGCGCTCCTGGAGCGAGATGAGGTAGATGTATTTCTCGAGGTCGTTTTCCTTGCGGCGGTAATTTTCGAGGACGCGCTCGAGTTGTTGGTCCTGCGTGGCGACGCGAGGGGGCAACAGGCCGCGCAGGCCGAGCAGATCGCGTTCGGCGTCGCCGAAGGCGGTGCCTTTGTTGAGCAGGGGGTCGTGCAGGAGCTCGACGCCACGTTTGCCGTGCAGGTGAAGCGTTGTAGTCATTTGGGATTCCTCCATGCGGCCGGAAAGCTTCGGCCGATTGAGGCAGGTTAGCGCCGGCGCGCGCGGAGGGCAGACGTTTCCGGGCCGCGCGAGCGGGAATCACGCGGGGGTTTCGCGAAAATCCCGAACGCTAATAGGGCGTGTGTGCGAAGTTTTGCGCAAAAAATGGGTGGCGGCGGGCGCGGCGCAGGCTACCGGTGTTCGTTTCGATGAACGACGACTACGTCTCCCGCTTCGGTGCGCTGGGCCGGCTCTACGGCGTGGCGGCGCTGCCGCGTTTGCACGCGGCGCATGTCGCCGTCGTCGGCGTGGGCGGCGTCGGTTCGTGGGTGGTGGAGGCGCTGGCGCGCTCGGGGATCGGGGCGCTGACGCTGGTGGATCTCGACGACGTGTGCGTGACCAACACGAATCGCCAGCTGCACGCGCTCGCGGACACGGTGGGCCGGCCGAAGGTGACGGTGCTCGCCGAGCGGGTGCGCGCGATCAATCCGGATTGCCGCGTGACGACGCATGTGGAGTTTTTCACAGCGCAGAGCGCGGAGCGGTTGCTCGCCGCGAAGTTCACCTGGCTCGTCGATGCGATCGATGGCATGTCGAACAAGGCGCTACTCCTCGCGACGTGCGTCGCGCGCGGCCAGCCGGTGCTCACGATCGGCGGCGCCGGCGGCAAGCGCGATGCGACGCGCCTTCGCGTCGGCGATTTGGGCGAGGCGCAGGGTGACGACCTGCTGCGCCAGGTGCGCAAGAAGCTGCGCAACGACCATGGTTTCGCGCGCGGCGAGGGACAGGTTTTCGGCATCCCGTGCGTGTCCTCGAACGAGAAACCGGTGTTCCCGTGGGCGGATGGCTCGTGCTCGACCGAGCCCGAACCCGGCACGAGCCTGCGGCTCGATTGCGCGAGCGGTTTCGGCACGGGGGTGTTCGTGACGGGCGCGTTTGGTTTCGCCGCGGCGGGCGAGGTGGTGCGGCGCATCGCGACCGACGCACGCTGAGTCCGGCGTCCGGACGCGAAAGAGCCGAGCAACCGATGAGGTTGCCCGGCCGGGGATGCGAGGCGCGGGCCGCTCAGGCCTCGACTTCGAACTTCAGCGGGATGCTGACCTTGGCGCGGACGGCTTTGCCGGCGACCTTGGCGGGGACGAACGTCCAAGTGCGGACGGCTTCGAGCGCGGGATCGTTGAAGGCCTCGTTCGAGGATTTGGCGATCTGGCAGGCGAGCACTTTGCCGCCCTCGTCGATGACCATCGTGACGACGACCATGCCGGCGACGCCTTCCGAGCGCAATTTGTGCGGGTATTGCGGCGGCTTCGTCTTCACCGGTTGCGGCGGCGAATCGAATTTGGTGACAACGTCCGCGACGCTATCGACGGTTTCGGCGAACGTAGGGATCGCGAGGGCAACGCAGGCCAAGGCGATCGAACATGACAGGGCTCGAATGGTTTTCATCATGAAAAATGCGCGCGGAGAGCGCGCTCCTGCCCCTTTAGTCGGCCGGGATCGGCGGAACTTGATGCCGCGGCTCGCCCCAGCACGTCAGCTTTCGGCGTCGGTAGCGGCGCTAATCGCCGCCGCGACGGTTTCAGTCGCCGAAAAATCGCCGGAAATTCGTCTCCACTTGCGCGGCCAAGGCGTCGAGCGACACCTCACGCAGCTCGGCTAGGCCGGCGTAGGCGGCGGCGAGATTGGCGGGATGGTTCACCGTGCTGCCGTCGGGCGCGGGCGGCAGATGGAAGGTCGCCCGGCCGGCCGGGAGCGGCATCGCCGGCGCATCCGTCTCGACCAGCAGGCGGTCGGCCGGGATGCGCCGGAACACTTCGCGTTTGGCCGAGTGGCGTGCGTCGAGGAACGCGCCGTTGAAAGAGAAATAGGCGCCATAGTCGGCGAACTTGCCGACCAACTCCGCCGGGCCGCCGTAGGCGTGGAGCAGGAAGCCGCGGGCGGGCGTGTTGACGTGGCGGAGCAGGCCTTCGAGCGCGCCGAAGGCTTGCAGGCAGTGGATCGTGACCGGCCGGTTTTCGGCGGCGGCGAGGCTGAGTTGCTTGATGAAGACCTCGCCCTGTTCCTCGAGCGGAGCGCGACGCAAGCCGGCGAGGCGCGGGTCGTCGGGTTTGGCGCTGTCGAGGATCCAGCGGTCGAGGCCGATCTCGCCGACGGCCGCGTGCGGTTCGGCGGCGAGACGCTCCTTGAGGCGGTCGAACCAGCCTTCGGCGCGATTGCCGGCGTCCCACGGATGCAGGCCGTAGCTCGGGAAAACCCACGCGTGGCGCGCCGCGAGGTCGGCGACGGCGGGCCAGTCGGCTTCGCAGGTGCCGTTCACCACGGCGCGCCGCAGGCCGGCGGCGCGCAGGTCGGCATCGATACGCTCGCGGTGCGGTGCGAGCCAGTCGTCGTGAGCGTGATTGTGGGCGTCGTAAAGCGGAAGCACAGAGGGAAGATAGCGGAGGTCGGCCGGGAAAACAGCGGAATCAGAGCGGTGAAGCTAAAGGGCGGTGCGATTGGTGCCGTTTACGAGCGCAACCAAGGAAGGAACCTCG
Source organism: Candidatus Didemnitutus sp. (assembly GCA_019634575.1). NCBI lineage: Bacteria > Pseudomonadati > Verrucomicrobiota > Opitutia > Opitutales > Opitutaceae > Candidatus Didemnitutus > Candidatus Didemnitutus sp. The sequence goes on along the minus strand of JAHCAY010000002.1, from coordinate 504,551 downwards.
TCCATGATGGACAACCTCATCATCGATTTGCCCGAACTCAAACTGCCGCGCGATCTCGCGTGGCGGGTGAAGTTCATCGATGCCGTCGAGGAGCATGCGCGCCGCCTGGGCATTTACGGGCGCTACGAGCCGACGCGGTTCATCGGTTACTATTTCGCCGGGGCCTACCCGGTGGTTGTCTCGGGGCATTGGACGGTGACGCTCGACGACGTGCCCCTGCTGCGCCGTGTGCGCGACCTGATCGAGCGGATCACGGACGAGCGGTTCAGCATCCGGAGTGTGTCCGAACACACGTCGCCGGAATTCATGCTGCTGCACGACCGTCTGGATGGCGCGTGCTGGCTGTGGGAATACGCCCATGGTCGCCGCTTCCTCGAGGCCCGCACGCCGGTGTCGTCGTTCGGCGGTCTCGAGGAATTCGAGGACGGCGGGGATGCACCGCGCCAACTGGGCGCGTGAGTCTCAGCGCCCCGCGAGTTGCGCGGCGGCGTAGTCGCGGATGCGGGCGCGGACGCTGCGCAGGCCGTTGAGCCGCGTGGGCGAAAGCGTGCGGGCGAGGCCGAGTTCCTCCACCAACGCCGGCTCCGTGGCGACGATGTCGGCCGGCTCGCCGCCATTGTAGAGATCGCAAAGCAGCGCCACGACACCGCGCACGAGCGGGGACTCCGCGTCGCTGCGGAACCAGCAGCGGCCGTCGCGGGTTTCGCAAACGACCCAGACCGCCGAGATGCAGCCGCGCACGCGGTGGTCGTCGATGTGCTCGGTGCGCGCGGCGGCGAGGCGCGGGCGGGCGCGGTCGACGATCGCGGCGAGACGCTCCTGGGCGTCCTCGATGAGGAGGAGATCGGCGATCATTTGCTGCTGGCGTTCGGCGACGGTCACGGCGCGAGCAACGTGCGCGGCGGGCGTGCGCGTGGCAAGGCGGGCGTAGCGCGACTTGCCAGCGCGGCGGCGCGGCGCTTTGGTCGGCGCGGTGAACATCTTCGTGGCGAGTTGGTTTTGGCGCGGGTTGCGCGGGCACAGCGTGACGTTTTCGCTGCTGTTCGCGTCGTTCGTGCTCGGTCTCTCGATCAGCGGCGGCGTGAAGCACCTGCTCGCCGCGCTCGGCGTGCACTGGCTCTATGTGCTGATCCTGCCGGTGGTGTTCTTCACCTGGATGAATGTGCGCGAGCCGAAGTGGTGGCCGGACGAGAAGCGCCGGCGCACGCTGGCGCGGTCGCTGTTGTTCGGCTCGATCGTGCTCGCGATCGTGATCAACCAAATCCGGCACTGAGCCGCTCAGGCGGCGAGCACGGGGACCGGGCAGTCGATGGCGGCGGCGATGGCGCGGAAGAGGTCGGCCTCGCGTTCGGTGACCACGCGATCGGCGCCGATGACTTGGGCGGCACCGGCGAGGACGCGCTGCTTGATCGGCAGCGCCGCGCCCGCCAGGCGATCGAGCGCCGCATCGAGTTTTTCCAGCGTGCAGGCTTCGGCACCGACGAGCGCGAGCCGGTCGGCGATCAACGGGAGCTGGCCCACGCCGGCGGCGAAGGCGAGCGAGACGCGCGCGGGCTCGGTGGCGCCGGCACGGGCGAGCGCGGAGAGAACGACGGCGATGTCGGCCGCGAGCGGTTGGAACGAACTGAACTGCACAGGCGCGCGCGGGGAGCTGGCGCGGGCGAGCGAGAGCTGGCGCAGGAGCATTTTTTGCAGCGCGAACTCGAAGGGGCTCACTTCCGCGTCGGAGTGGACGAGCTTGTCGAGCGTGGCGACGAAGCGGGCGAGTGCGGCGGCGTCGAGCGTGCGCAGCGCGGGGAGGCAGAGCTGGAAGAGCGGGAGTTTCACCGCCTCGTCGAGGTCGGCCAGCAGCGGCAGCAGCGTTTGCGTGGCGGTGCGGTGCGCGGCGCCGGAGTGTTGCGCGATCAGGGCCAGTTGGCGTTCGCGGTTGGCGGGGGCGCCGTTGCTGAGGAGACCGTAGATCAGCGGGAGGGCGGTGTCGGCGGCGCGGGTGGCGTTGCGGAGTCCGGCGGGCAGCGTCTCGAGGAGTGCGCGGGCGTGGCGGAAGTGGGCTTCGGTCAGCGCGCCGATGCTTGCGGTGACGGCGGCGGGGGCGAAGGGAACACGGTCGGGCGTGGCGAGTTCTCCTTCGCGGACGATCTCGCGCGTGATCGGCGGGGGCGAGCCGGCGAGGCTGCGCGCGGAGCCAGCGAGGCCGGCGCTGGTGAAGGACTCGGTAGCGACGTCGACCACCTCGGGCGGCGTGAAGAGTTGGCCGTCCCAACGCGGGTCGATGGCGCGGAGGCGTTCGCCGAGCGGCGGGTGCGTGGCCCAGAGTCCGCCGAAGAAGGAGGTGAAGCCTTGCGCGAAAAAGAAGTGACCGATTTCGGGGGCGTGCTTGTCGGTGAGCGTGGAGCCGAGCGCGTAGCCGCCGATTTTTTTCAGCGCGCCGGAGAGGCCGGCGGGGTTGCGCGTGAATTGCACGGCGGAGGCGTCGGCGAGGAATTCGCGCTGGCGCGACACGGCGGCTTGGATGAGGCGGCCGAAAAAGTAGCCGACGTAGCCGATGAGCAGGAGCGCGACGCCGATGGCGAGGATGACGGCCATGCCGCCGCCTTTTTTGTCACCGCTGCTGCGCACGCGGCCGCGACCGAGGCCTTCGAGGATGCCGCGGCCGAGCAGGCCGATGACGAGGATGCCGAAGACGATGGCGGCGAGCTTCACGTTGAGCCGCATGTCGCCGTTGAGGATGTGGCTGAACTCGTGGCCGATGACGCCCTGAAGCTCGTCGCGCGTGAGCTTTTCCAAGGTGCCGCGGGTGACGGCGACGACGGCGTCGGACGTGGTGAGGCCGGCGGCGAAGGCGTTGATCGCGGGCTCCTCGTCGAGGACGTAGACGGTGGGCACGGGCGTGCCGGAGGCGATGGCCATTTCCTCGACGACGTTGAGGAGGCGGCGCTCGTGGAGATCGGTCGTGTGCGGATCGATGCGGCGGCCGCTCACGAGTTCGGCGACGGCGGAGCCGCCCGCACGCATCTGCGACCATTTGTAGAGCGAGGCGAGGCCGACGATCGCGATGGTGGCGAGGGCGACACTGGTGAAGATCGTCGGGTCCCAATAGACCAGCGGGGCGCGCTCCTCGTAATAGGAGTGCCGGTTGGCGCCGCCGGCGGTGTGGACGATCGCTACGGCCGCGATGTAGCTCGCGGCGATGGTGCCGAGCACGGCGAGCGCGAACAGGAAGACGAGCCGGTTGGTGCGGCGTTTCGCGCGGGTTTGGGCTTCGAAGAAGTCCATCTTGGGCTAGCCGGGTGGAGTAATTCTGCCCGAGTAGCCGCCGTCGACACGGCCATCAGAGCGATCGATGGCGTCAACAATATCGGCGAGCTCGCGAGACGAAATCACCCCTTTCGCCAGCAGCAGTCGTGTGACGGCGGCGAGATAGAGCTTCAGCTCGGCGTTTTCGCGCGCGAGTTCACCAACGGAGCGCGCGGCGTGATCGCTGCTGCGGGCCGCGCGCTCGGCTTCGATCGCGAGATCGCGCATCGCGCGCTGTGTGTCGTGGATGTCCATCTGCTGGCCGACATTGCCGAGCAGAAACATGCGTCCCCAGCCCATGGTGATTCCTTTCGTGAAGGTGATGCGGGAACTCAGCTGAACTTCACTTGCGGGGCGGCGCGCTCGGCGGCGTTGTCGACTTGGAAGAGTTGGGCTTCGGCGAAGTTGAACATGCCGGCGAGGATGTTCGTCGGGAAAGTCTCGCGGCTCGTGTTGTAGCTCGTGACGGCGTCGTTGTAGGCCTGGCGCGCGAAGGAGATTTTGTTTTCCGTCGAGGTGAGCTCCTCGGTGAGCTGCATCATGTTCTGGTTGGCCTTGAGGTCGGGGTATTGCTCGGAGACGACCATCAGGCGCGACATCGCGCCGGCGAGGCCGGACTCGGCGCCGAGGAGATTTTTCATGGCGCCGGCGTCGGCGGGATTCGCGGCGGCGGATTGCGCGGCGGCGTAGGCGACGTTGCGGGCCTTGATGACGGCTTCGAGCGTCTCGCGCTCGTGTTTCAGGTAGCCCTTGGCGGTCTCGACGAGGTTCGGAATGAGGTCGTAGCGGCGCTTCAGCTGGACGTCGATTTGGGCGAAGGCGTTCTTGAAGCGGTTGCGGAGCGTGACGAGCGAGTTGTAGGAACCCGCGACCCAGAAGAGCAAAACGGCGGCGAGGCCGAGAAGGACGAGGAGGGCGATGATCATGGTGAAAAGGGTTAACTCAGACGCGTGCAGCTTTGTCGCAACGGGCGGTGGGCGCGAGTGGATTTCCGCTATAGGAAAATGGCTTGATTGGATCGCGGCGCGCGCGGACGCGCTTGGAAACGGCGGCGCGAGGAGTGGCGTGACGAGGGGCGAAATTTTTCCGAATTCCGCTACGGAAAACGCGCGCCGGAGGCCGCGGGCGGCATGGCGAGGCTGGTTACCGCGGGAGGAATCTCGCGAGCGTGCGGGCGAGGGCGCTGAGCAGGACGGGTTTGACGAGTTGCTCGTCGGCGCCGCAGGCGAGGCTGGCGGCGCGGGCGTCGGTTCCGGCGTGGCCGGTCAACATGACGATGACGGGGCGCGGGCCGTGCCCTTCGCGGCGGATGGCGGCGCAGACTTCGCGGCCGTCGAGGTTGGGCATCTCGACGTCGAGGAGCACGAGGTCGTGGTCGCCGACGCGCCAGCGCGCGAGGGCTTCGGAGCCGTCGTTGGCGAGGTCGGGTGCGTAGCCAAGGCGGCGGAGTTGGCCGAGCGCGACGCGTTGGTTCACGGGGCTGTCGTCGGCGACGAGCACGCGCGCGGGGTGGCGTTGGGCGAACGAGGCGTCGAGCGGGCCGGCGGTGGCATCGGCGACGGGGCGTGCGAGCACGGTCGCGGTGAAGGTCGAGCCCCGGCCGGGTGTGCTTTCGACGTCGATGCGGCCGCCGTGCAGGGCGGCGAGGCGTTGGCTGATCGCGAGGCCGAGGCCGGTGCCGCCGTAGCGGCGCGTGGTGGAGGCGCGGGCTTGGGTGAATTCCTGGAACAGGCGCGCGATCTCGTCGGGTTGAAGGCCGATGCCGGTGTCGGTGACGGCGAAGGAGAGTCGGAAGCGTGCGTCGTCGGTTTGTTGCGCGGAGGCGCGCAAGGTGACGGCGCCGTGGGCGGTGAATTTCACGGCGTTCGCGAGGAGGTTCACGAGGATTTGCGTGAGCCGCGTGACGTCGCCGCTGACTTCGGCCGGGAGGCCGGGGGCGAGGACGAGGTCGAGGGCGAGTTGCTTGGCCTGCGCGCCGGGGCGGACGAGGCGCAAGGCGTGTTCGAGGCACTCGCGCAAGTCGAAGGGTGCTTCCTCGAGTTCGAGTTTGCCGGCCTCGATCTTGGCGAGGTCGAGGATGTCGCCGACGAGGCGCAGGAGGAGTTGCCCGCTCGCGCCGATGGTGGCGACGGCTTCGTGTTGCTCGGTGGTGAGCGGTGTGCGGGCGAGCAGTTCGGTCATGCCGACGACGGCGTTCATCGGCGTGCGGATCTCGTGACTCATGGTCGCGAGGAAGCGGCTTTTCGCCTCGGTCGCGGCGAGGGCGGAGGTGCGGGCGGCCTCGAGCGCGCGTTGGGCGACGTGGAGCTCGTCGATGCTGGCGGATTGCGCGTGGATCAGGCGGCGCAATTCGAGGGCGTTGACGACGTGGCGGCGCAGGACGCGGAGCGCACGGGCCTGCGACTCGGTCAGGACGCGCGGCTGGCGGTCGAGGACGCAGAGCGTGCCGAGGGCGAAGCCGTCCGGTGTCACCAGCGGGGCGCCGGCGTAGAAGCGGATGTGCGGGGCGCCCGTGACGTTGGCGAAGGAGCGGAAAACGGGGTCGGCGTCGGCGTGGTTGACGACGAACAGGTCATCAGCGCGTGGGGCGACGATGGCATGGGCGCAGAACGAAATCTCGCGCGGCGTCTCGGCTTCGGCGAAGCCGACGCGGGCCTTGAACCATTGCCGTGCTTCGTCGACGAAGGTGATGGAGGCGAGCGGTGCACCGCAGATATCGGCAGCCAGCGCGACAAGGTCCTCGTATTCGCGCTCGGGTGCGGTGTCGAGGATGGCGTAGGAGCGCAGGGCGGCGAGCCGTTGCGCCTCGTTGGCGGGCAAGGGGGAGACCATGGGTGCGTGGAACCCGGGATGGGCGCAGATTTGAGAGGGAGAGGGCGCGGCGCGCAAACGCAGGTTCACCCTAGCACGGGTTGGGACGGAATCTCGGTTGGGGACGGGCCGAATAGGCCGCGGACGGAGGCTTGCCAGTGCCCGGCACCAAACGCACGATGCTCCGCCCATGAGAAAAATTGTGCGTGTCGCTGCGATGCTGGTGCTGCTGACGGGCGGGATGCGTGCGCAGATGGCGGCTCCGAGTCCGCTCGCGGCGGAGCGCACGAATGCCGCCACGGCGCCGGGCGAATGGATCGTGGCGGAAGGGCGCGCGAATCGGGCGTTGCAGGCGGGTTTCCCTGCGACCGCCGCGCAGATTTACCGGGACATCCTGCGCGATCCGGCGCTGGCGGGCGACGCGCGGCCGCGGATCACGCTCGCGCTCGTGACGGCGTTGCTGGACAGCGGCGATCTCACGGCGGCGGAGGCGGAGCTGAAAAGTTACGGCGGTCCGAGCGACAGCGCGTATCGCCTGCGTGCCGGCCTGCTCGCGGCGCACGCGCGGCGGCGGGATGCGGCGCGGAACGAATTGAAGGAAGTGAATGCGGATCACCTCACGGCGGCGGAGCGCGGGTGGTGGTTGTTCCTGCAGGCGCAGATCGCGGATCTCGACAACGACATCTCGCGTGCGAATTCGCTCTACGACCAGGCGATCCAGGCGGCGGTGTCGGAGCAGCAACGGGCGCGGTTCACGCTCGGACAGGCGCAGGCGCAGCTGCGGGTCGCGCCGCCCGACGAGGCGCGGCTCGCGGGGATGCGCAACAATGTGGAGCAACTGCAGGGGACGCGGCAGGGCTACGTGTATGTGCGGACCTACGCGACGGCGCTGCACGCGCTGAACCGTGACGCGGAGGCTAAGGCGGCGTTGCAACGCGCGCTGTCGGTGCTGCCGGCGAGCGAGCGCGAGACGGCGGATCAATTCCGCCTGATGCTCGGTTTGATCGCGGGGGAGAGCACGCCGGAGGGGCGTCGCGCGCTGGCGCAGCTCGTGCGCGGCGCAGTGAAGCCCGAGACGCAGCGCACGGCGCTGTATCTGCTCGCGCGCGGTTCGCGCACGCCGGCGGATCGCGAGGAGTTGCGGCGGATGCTGAGCGAGTTGATCGCGGCGCCGACGTTGCACCCGATCATCGAGGATCTGCGGCTGGTGCGGGCGCAGCTGGCGTTGCAGGACCGGCAATACAACGCGGCGGAAGAGGATGCGCGGCTGTTGCTCGAGTTTTTCCCGGGGTCGCCGCTGAAGCCGGCGGCGCTCGGTGTGCGGCTGTCGGTGGCGTGGGATTTGCGGCTGTATCGCGCGGCGGCGGATCTCGCCTCGCAGTTGCGCGCGCTCGTGCCGGAGGGGCGCGAGAAGTCGGAGCTCGGCGTGCTGGTGGCCGAGGCGTATTTCCGGGCCGGCGACTACAAGAACGCGGCCGATGCCTACGAGGCGATGTTGCGCGATGTGCACGCGGCGCCGCAGGTGGTGCCGACGGGCGTGCTGATTTTTCAGCGCGTGCTCTCGGATATTCGTGCGGAGCGGCTCGAGGCGGCGGCGGTGCTGCTCGACGAGATGGCGGGCAATCCGAACTTCGACGTCGAGAATCGCTGGCAGGCCGAGTGGAATCTCATCCGCGAGATGCAGGCGCGCGGGCAAAATGCGCCGGCGCAGGCGCGAGTGGAGAAATTGCTCGCGGGCGGCACGGCGAACGTGCCTGGCGAACTGCGCGTGCGGCTGCTGTGGTTGCGGGCGAAACTTTCCTACGACAACGGCGCGCCGCAGGCGGCGGCGACGCAAGTCGACGAGTTGATCGCGGCCGTGGCGGCCGCGCAGCTCGAGGCGACGTTGAAGAACGAGGTGACGAGCACCGCGCTGTTGCTGAAGGCACAGGCGCTGCTCGATCTCGGGCGCGATACGGAGGGTGCGGCGTTGTTGGACAAGTTGCGCGCGGACTTCCGCGATTCGAAGGCGGCGCTCTATTCCTATATCGTGCAGGCGTCGCGGCAGGCCCGGCGCGGCGAGCTGGCGCGCGCACAGAAGACGCTGGTCGACATGGTGGACGCGAACAAGACGAGCGAGTTCGCGCCGTTCGCGCTCTATGAGGCGGGTCTCTATGCGGAGCAGCAGGGGCTCGATCGCAATCTGCGCGAATCGCATCAGCTGATGGAGCGGCTGGCGAACGACTACAAGAACAGCGAACTGGTTTTCTACGCGCGGCTGAAGCAGGGCGACCTGCTGCGGAAATTGAACGACTTCGGCTCGGCGCGGCTGGTTTACGAGGACTTGATCAACAATCGCGGGCAGCATCCGGATGTGTTGCTGGCGCAGCTGGCGCTGGCGGACAGTCTGTTTGCGCAGGGTGCCAACAACGTCACGAACTACGAGAGCGCGGCGGCGCTGTATGAACGGTTGCGGGACCTGCCGACGGCGTCGGCGGATCTGCGCGTCGAGGCGGGTTACAAGTGGGGTTTCGCGCTGTCGCGTCGCGCCCGGGTGCCGGAAGCGCAAGTCGTGCTCTGGGGCGTGGTGGACGCGTTCCTGCTCGATGCGGCGCAGGCGGCGAAGCTCGGCGCGAATGGTCGCTGGTGGATGGCGAAGACATTGCTCGAGCTCGGGCAGCTGCTCGAGGATGCGGGCAAGCTCGACGAGGCGCAGCGCGCCTATCAGCTGATCCTGGACAACAAACTGGGCGGCGCGGCGCAGGCGGCGGCGAAGCTCGCGCGGTTCCGCACGCCGGCGGAGGCGACGAAGCCATGAGCGAGGTTTCGCATGGACGGAGCGGAGGCGCGGCGCATGATGCGCGCGAAATTTCATGACGGCATTCAGCTACGGCATTTTTGCGCAAGGCGGCCCGGTGATGTGGCTGCTGCTCCTGCTCGGCCTCGCGGGGCTGGTCATTTTCCTGGAGCGCGCGTTGTTCCTGCATCGCGGGCAGATCCGCTCCACGGAATTTCTCAACGGCATCAAGAATCTGTTGCAAAAGGGCCGCCTGATGGAGGCGCTGACGTTGTGCGAGGAAACGCCGGGCCCGATCGCGGCGGTGGTGAAGGCGGGTTTGCGGCATGCGGGCGATGACGAGCAGGCGATGCGCTTTGCGGTGCAGGAGGCAGCTTTGACCGAAATCCCGATCCTCGAGCGGCGCATCGGCACGCTGGCGGCGATCGCGCAGGTGGCGCCGCTGCTCGGTTTGCTCGGCACGCTGCTCGGGATGATCAAGACGTTCTGGCTGTTCCGGAACGGCGGCAACTACGCGACGCCGTCGGTGCTGTCGGGCGGCATGATGGAGGCGTTGCTGACGTCGGCGGCGGGTCTGGCGATCGCGATCCCGGTGCATCTCGGGCGGCATTTTCTCAGCGGACGCGTGCGTGCGCTCGTGCACGACATGGAGTGGGTGGGCAACGAGCTGATGCGGTATTTGCTGCGCGAACATCGCGCGACCGATGCGGTCGAGGGTGCGCCGGCACCGGAAAAGAAATGATCACGCAACCGCTCGAGCTCGCTGCCAAATTGCGGCCGCCGCCGCGGGATTTCGACGTGTTCTTCTGGGCGAACGCGGCGCTGGTGGTGTTGTTTTTCTCGCTGGCGGGATCGCAATTCGTGCTCGCGCCGGGCGTGCCGGTCGGAGTGGGGCAGGGCACGGAGGATCCGGCGCTGGAGTTGCCGGAGATGAACTCGGCGACGGTCGGCGCGGCGTCGGTGGTGGTGAGCTACCGGCGCGACGAGGCGATCCTGTTCGAGGGTGGCATCTACGAGTTCGGCAATTTCCGGACGGTGCTCGAAGCCTACGCGAAGAAGCATCCGGGCGCCTCGCTGCTGGTGCGCGTGGACAAGCAGGTGTCGATGCAGGGATTCCTGGCGTTGTGCGACCTGGCGCGCGCGGCGGGTTTCGCAAATGTGCTCGTGGCGGCGGAGCCGGCGGCGGGCGATGCGTCGCGTTTCGTGCCGGCGACGCGCTGAAATGAACGCGACTTCAAATGCGCGTCGGGTGCTGAGCGCGGCGCTGGTGATCGTGGTGGCGGGGACGGCGTGGGCGATTTGGTCGCAACGCACTATGGTGAGGCCGGGCGAGCCGACGTCGAAGCCAGCACAACCGTTCGTGCGGTTGTCCGGAGCGGGCCGGGCGGCCAGCGATCTTGTCTTGCAGGAGCGTTCGGAGTTTTTCGACCCGACGCCGCTGTTCCTGCCGACGCCGCGCAATGCGGGGCAGGGCGGGCTGCCGGCGAAGCTCATCGCGCAGCCGGGGCAGGTGTTTAGGGATTTTTCCCCGAAGCCAGGGATCGGTCAGGCCACTCTGCCGCCCTACGGAACCGACGTGGTTTCCGCGCCGGAGGGACTGGCGGAGGTCATGGCGCGGGCGAATGAGGCCCCTTTTGCCGGGCTCGGGGAGATCAGTCAGCCGACTAACCGTGTGGAGGCGAGGGCGGCGTTCATCGAGATTAAGTCGATGCAGGGGAGTGTTATACTTGCGGCGACTGTAAACGCTGCGCCGGTCCCGCGGTCGGATTTCGCCCCGATGGAATTCTTGGCAAATTTGAGCCCTGCAGGACTGGTGGGCGACCCGCTTCTGGTATCGGGCTCAGGCGTGGAGGAGGTCGACAATTTCTTCCGGGACTATCTTGCCAAGAGCTTCCGGTTGGGCGAGAAATTGGCGCCCGGCGCGTATCGCGTCGTCGTCGGCCCGTAGAATTTTCCGCTAAAGGGCAAGATTCTAGTTGACGGCCAATTTTGAGAATCATTCCCTAGCCGTTCTCTTTGTTTTTTGCCTCCGCTTTGGTGCGCCCAGATAGCTCAGTTGGTAGAGCACCCCCTTGGTAAGGGGGAGGTCGACGGTTCAAATCCGTTTCTGGGCTCCAGGGCACACGTCGGGCGACTGCCGACGTTAATAAAGGTCAACAACTTCAACCACCCAAACATCCCTCCACATGGCTAAAGGAACATTCGAACGCAAGAAGCCGCACGTCAACGTTGGCACGATCGGCCACATCGACCACGGCAAGACGACCACGACGGCCGCCATTCTGGCCGTGCAGGCCCGCAAGGGTCTGGCCGAGGTCAAGGCTTACTCCGACATCGCGAAGGGCGGCACCGTCCGCGACGCGACCAAGACCGTCACGATCTCCGTGGCCCACGTGGAATACGAGACCGCCAAGCGCCACTACGCGCACGTCGATTGCCCGGGACACGCCGACTTCGTCAAGAACATGATCACCGGCGCCGCCCAGATGGACGGCGCGATCCTCGTCGTCAGCGCCGCTGACGGCCCGATGCCGCAGACCAAGGAACACGTCCTCCTTGCCCGCCAAGTCGGCGTGCCGAAGATTGTCGTCTTCCTGAACAAGGTCGACCTCATCGAAGACCCGGACCTCCTCGAGCTCGTCGAAGAGGAAATCCGCGACCTCCTCACCAAGTATCAATTCGACGGCAAGAACACCAAGATCGTCCGTGGATCCGCCACCGCCGGTCTCGCTGGCACGCCGGAAGGTGAAAAGGCCTTCGCCGAGCTGATGGATGCGATCGACAGCGAGATCGCCGAGCCGGTCCGCGAAGTGGACAAGCCCTTCCTCATGTCCGTGGAAGACGTCTTCTCGATCACCGGCCGCGGCACTGTCGCCACCGGTCGTATCGAGCGTGGCATCGTCAAGCTCAACGAGACCGTTGAAATCGTCGGTCTGCGTGACACCGTTTCCACGGTCGTCACCGGCATCGAAATGTTCCGCAAGCTCCTCGATCAGGGCCAGGCGGGCGACAACGTCGGCATCCTCCTTCGCGGTATCGACAAGGACGGCATCGAGCGCGGTCAAGTCATCGCTGCTCCGAAGTCGGTCACCCCGCACAAGAAGGCCAAGGCCGAAATCATCGTCCTCTCGAAGGATGAAGGTGGCCGCCACACGCCGTTCTTCGACGGTTATCGCCCGCAGTTCTACTTCCGCACGACGGACGTGACCGGCGTCGCGCACCTCCCGAAGGGCGTCGAGATGGTCATGCCGGGCGACAACATCACGATCGACATCGAGCTCATCGCTCCGATCGCGATGGAAAAGTTCCAGCGCTTCGCGATCCGCGAAGGTGGCCGCACCATCGGTGCCGGTCGCGTGACCGAGATCGTCGAATAATCGCTTCAATCATTCCGACTTCACGCGCCGGGGCTCCTTTGCGGGGCTCCGGCTGCGTCGTCTAAAAGAAATTAACCACAGGCGTGTAGCTCAATTGGTAGAGTAGCGGTCTCCAAAACCGTTGGTTGGGGGTTCGATTCCCTCCGCGCCTGCCACTTTCCGCACCGTTCAGCGACTCACATGGCCAACCCGTTCCGCAGCGCTCGTATTTTCTTCAGCGAACTCGTCGCTGAACTCCAAAAGGCCAGCTGGCCGACTCGCGAAGAGCTCAAGGACTCGACGATCGTCGTCATCGTCGCGTGCCTGCTCCTCGGTCTGTTCACCAGCATCAGCGACTTCGCCCTTTACCAAGTCGTCGACCTGTTCACCCGCTGGGTGAGCTGATCGCCGCGCCGCCCGCCATGTCCCAGACCTCAACGCCCACCGCCCAGTGGTTCGCGGTTCACACTCTCTCCGGCCAGGAGCAGAAGGTGAAAACCTACATCGAGAAGTTCAAGAAGGCCGAAGAACTCGAGGACTTCGTCCATGAGGTTCTCCTGCCCACGGAAGTCGTCTCCGAGGTGAAGGGCGGCAAGAAATCCACGAAGACCCGCAAGCTCTATCCGGGCTACGTCTTCGTGAACATGAAGCTCTACGAAGAGGGCAAGGTCATCATCAAGCCCTTCTACTTCGTGAAAGACGCGGCCGGCGTCATCGGCTTCGTCGGCGGCGAGCATCCCGCTCCGCTCCGTCAGACGGAAATCGACGAGATCAAGGCCCGCGTCGAGGCCGCCTCCGGCAAGGAAATCCCCAAGGTCTCCTTCGAAGTCGGCGAGGAAGTGAAGATCACCGACGGTGCCTTCGCCAACCTCAACGGCCGCGTCGACGAGATCGACCCTGCCCGCGGCAAGCTCAAGATTTCCGTTTCCATTTTCGGACGGTTTACGCCCGTCGAACTCGAATACTGGCAGGTCCAGCGCGCCTCTGAAAGCTGATCCGCCGCCCACCATAAACCCGCCACTACTCAGCATCCCTTAACATGGCCAAAAAGATTCAAGGCTACGTTCGTCTCCAGCTCCCCGCTGGCGCTGCCAACCCGGCCCCGCCGGTCGGCCCCGCGCTCGGCGCCCAGGGCGTCAACATCATGGCGTTCTGCAAAGAGTTCAACGCCAAGACCAAGGACCAGAACGGCATGATCATCCCCGTGGTGATCACCGTCTTCTCGGACAAGTCCTTCACGTTCATCTGCAAGTCGCCGCCGGCTTCTGTCCTCCTCAAGAAGGCCGCGGGCGTCGCTTCCGGCTCGGCCAAACCCAACCAGGACAAGGTTGGCAAGGTCACCAAGAAGCAGATCCTCGAGATCATCAAAATCAAGAAGGCCGACCTCAATGCCAACTCCGAGGAAGCCGCGATCCGCATGATCGCCGGCACCGCGAAGAACATGGGCATCGAAGTCACCGACTAAGTTTCACCCACCCACCGCTCACCGCGGGAGCTTCGATTCGTCGAGGCGTTCGCACCGCAAGGAGTCGCAAATGGAAAAACACAGCAAACGATACAACAGCGCTATCAAGGTCGCTGACCTGTCGAAGGAATATCCGCTCAACGAAGCCGTTGAGATTCTTTCGAAGTTCCCGAAGACCAAGTTCGATGAGACCATCGAGCTGTCCTTCCGCCTCGGCGTCGATCCGGCGCAAGGCGACCAGATGGTGCGTGGCACCACGCCGCTCCCGAACGGTTCCGGCAAGAAGATCCGCGTCATCGTCTTCACCGACGACGCCGAGAAGGCGCTCGCCGCCGGTGCCGATCACGCCGGCCTCGCCGAGCTGATGGCCAAGGTCAGCTCCGGCTGGCTCGACTTCGACGTCGCCATTGCGACGACCGAGGCCATGAAGCAGGTCCGCACGCTCGCTCGCGTGCTCGGTCCCAAGGGCCTCATGCCGAACCCGAAGTCCGGCACCGTCACTGACGATGTCGCCGCGGGCATCAAGGCCGTGAAGGCCGGCCGCGTGGAGTTCAAGGTCGACAAGACCGCGAACATCGGCGTCGGCGTCGGCAAGCGCTCGTTCACCCCGGCGCAGATCGCCGAGAACGTCGCCGCGGTCCTCGAGGCCGTCGGCAAGGCGAAGCCCGCCGCGTTCAAGGGCCACTACATCAAGTCCGTCACCCTCTCGTCCTCGATGTCGCCCGGCGTGAAGATCGCCTCGACCGAGTTCAGCAAATTCTAAGGAGCATCGTAACCATGAGAGCCGAAAAGAAATTCCTCATCGACGAGGTCACGACGCACCTGAAGAAGTCTGACTACGTCATCCTCACCAACTTCACGAAACTGACCGTCGCCGACACCGCCGAGCTGCGCAAGCGCCTCGCCCCGGAAAAGGCCGAGTTCCACGTCGTGAAGAACAGCTCGTTCCGCGTCGCGGCCAAGGCCTTCGGCCTGCCCGAAGTGGACAAGTCCCTCGCCGGCCAGACGGCCGTCGTCGTCGGCGGCAAGAATCCCGCCGGCGTCGCGAAGGTCCTCAAGAAGTTCGTCGAGGAAAAGCAAAAGCTCGAAGTGAAGGTCGGCATCCTCGACAAGAAGATGATGACCGCCGCCGAGCTGTCGAAGCTCGCCGAGCTGCCCTCGTTCGAGGCGCTGCGCTCGATGCTCCTCGGCCTGTTCACCCAGCAGGGCGCCGCGTTCGTTCGCGTGCTCAACGAGAAGGTCAAGAAGGAGACTCCCGCCGCCTAACCCATTTTCGCGTCGCGCCGCCACTCCTTCGGCGGTGCGCGCGGAATCCAAAAACTCCCAACGGAGTTCAGCTAGGAGATACGTCTCTTAAACGCACGGCATTCCCGCCGCCGCTAGCACTCCCAGGAAGATTACCATGAGCAACATCACCAAAGACCAAGTCATCGAGTGGCTGTCCGCGCAGCCGATTCTCGAACTCGCCGCGCTCGTCAAAGACCTCGAGGCCAAGTGGGGCGTTTCCGCCGCCGCTGCCGTCGCTGCCGCTCCCGCCGCTGGCGGTGGCGCCGCCGCCCCGGCCGCCGAAGAGAAGACCGAGTTCAACGTCGTCCTCACCGAGGCCGGCGCGAACAAGATCGGCGTCATTAAGGAAGTCCGTGCGATCACGGGCCTCGGCCTCAAGGAGGCCAAGGACCTCGTCGAGGGCGCTCCGAAGCCGGTCAAGGAAGGCGTCAACAAGGCCGAGGCCGAAGAGATCAAGAAGAAGCTCGAGGCCGCTGGCGCGAAGGTCGAACTCAAGTAACCACTTGGTTCGCACCCACGCATTCAGTTCCAATTCCCGAGCACAGGCCGTGCAAGTCGCGGCCTGTGCTTCGGCATTTTCTCCGTTCTTTCCTGACGTGACGAGGTCCTCGCATCCCCACGTCCCAACTGCCGGTTCCGCAGCCTTCAGTGGCGCGAACTGAGTCCTGCCCTTTTCTTCAATCCACCCACCGGGAGCTAACATGGCCGACCGCACTCAACACGAACGCGTCAACTTCGGAAAACTTCGCGAAGTCATCCAGCCGCCGAACCTCATCGAGCTGCAAATCAGCTCTTATCTCGAGTATCTCCAAAAGGAGGTGCCCGAGAAGCAGCGCAAGCCCGTCGGCCTCGAGGCCGTCTTCAAGGAGGTCTTCCCGATCACCTCGTATGACGAGCGCCTCACGCTTGAATACGTCTCCTACACGATCGGCGAGCCCAAGAGCTCCGAGATCGAGTGCCTCCGCGAAGGCACCACCTACGCCGTCCCGCTCTACGTGAAGCTCCGCCTCCGCGAAGAGGACTTCATCAAGGACGAGGAAATTTTCATGGGCGACATCCCGATGGTGACCGAGCGCGGCTCGTTCATCATCAACGGCGCCGAGCGCGTCGTCGTCTCTCAGCTCCACCGTTCGCCCGGCATCTGCTTCGAGGTCGCCACGCACCCGAACGGCAAGCTCCTCCACTCCTTCCGCATCATCCCGGACCGCGGCACCTGGCTCGAAGTGCAGTTCGACAATAACGACCTGCTCTACGTCTATCTCGACCGCCGCCGCCGCCGCCGGAAATTCCTCATCACGACGCTGCTTCGCGCCATCGGCTACAGCAACGATCTCGACATCCTGAACCTCTTCTACGAAGTGCAGGACCTGAAGGTGAACAAGGCGCTCGACATGGAAAACGTGTCGACCCTCGTCCTCGTCGAAGACGTCATCGATGCCCAGAAGGGCGTCGTCCTCGCCCGCGCGTTCGAGCCGCTCACCAAGCAGATCGTCCGCACCTTCGAGAAGCACGACATCAAGTCGATGCGCGTCATCGACACCACCGCCGACGAAGGCGCGATCATCCGCGCGCTCAAGAAGGACCCGACCCGCAACGAAGAGGAAGCGCTCAAGGAAATCTACAAGAAGCTGCGCCCCGGCGAGCCGCCGACCACGGCGAACGCCAAGGCCCTCCTCAAGCGCCTCTTCTTCGATCCCAAGCGCTACGACCTCGGTCGTGTCGGTCGCTACAAGATCAACCAGAAGCTCGACCTGAAGGTCGACCTCGAGGTCCGCATCCTCGAGAGCGCCGACGTCGTCGCCGCCACGAAGTATCTCGTCCGCCTCAAGAAGAACGACGGCGTCGTCGACGACATCGACCACCTCGGCTCCCGCCGCGTGCGCACCGTCGGTGAGCTCCTCGCCAACCAGTGCCGCGTCGGTCTCAGCCGCACCGAGCGTTTGGTGCGCGAGCGCATGACGCTCTACGACCAATCCGTCGACTCGATCACGCCGCAGAAGCTGATCAACCCGAAGGCGCTGACGACCGTGATCCGCGATTTCTTCGCGCGCAGCCAGCTGTCGCAGTTTATGGATCAGATCAACCCGCTCGCCGAGCTGACGCACAAGCGCCGCTTGTCCGCGCTCGGGCCTGGCGGTCTGAACCGTGA
The DNA here is from genome assembly GCA_019634575.1 of Candidatus Didemnitutus sp. NCBI lineage: Bacteria > Pseudomonadati > Verrucomicrobiota > Opitutia > Opitutales > Opitutaceae > Candidatus Didemnitutus > Candidatus Didemnitutus sp. The sequence continues at coordinate 487,410 of JAHCAY010000002.1, read as the reverse complement.
GCGCGCCGGCTTCGAAGTCCGCGACGTTCACCCGTCGCACTACGGCCGCATCTGCCCGATCGAAACGCCTGAAGGTCCGAACATCGGTCTGATCAATTCGCTCTCGACCTACGCGCGCGTGAACGAGTTCGGCTTCATCGAGGCCCCGTATCGCGTCGCCGACAAGGAAAAGGGCCGCGTCACCGACAAGGTCGTTTACCTCACCGCCGACCAAGAAGAGGGCAAGGTCATCGCCCAGGCCAACGCCGAGGTCGACGAGAAGGGTAACTTCATCGGCAAGGTCACCGCGCGCCGTGACGGCGAGTTCCTCGAAGTCACTGCGGACGAAGTCGACCTGATGGACGTCTCGCCCAAGCAAGTCGTCTCCGTCGCCGCCGGTCTGATCCCCTTCCTCGAGCACGACGACGCCAACCGCGCGTTGATGGGCTCGAACATGCAACGCCAAGGTGTGCCGCTGCTCCAGACCGAAGCGCCGTTCGTCGGCACCGGTCTCGAAGGCCGCCTCGCCTCGGACTCCAAGACCGTCGTGGTCGCGGAAGCCAACGGCATCGTCGCCTCCGTCGACGCGAAGCAGATCATCGTCACCGAGTCCGGCGAACTGCCGCGCAACCCGAAGACCGATCCGAAGAACGGCACCTACGTTTACGAGCTGCGCAAATTCATGCGCTCGAACGCCGGCACCTGCTTCACCCAGAAGCCCATCGTCAAGAAGGGCCAGAAAGTGAAGAAGGGCCAGTGCATCGCCGACGGTCCCTCGACCGATCACGGCGAGCTCGCCCTCGGCCGCAACGTGCTCGTCGCGTTCATGCCGTGGAACGGCTACAACTTCGAAGACGCCATCCTCATCTCCGAAAAGGTGCTGAAGGAAGACATCTTCACCTCGATCCACGTCCAGGAATTCGAAGTCACCGCGCGTGACACGAAGCTTGGGCCCGAGGAAATCACCCGCGACATCCCGAACGTCGGCGAAGAAGCCCTGAAGAACCTTGATCACAACGGCGTCATCCGCGTCGGTGCCGAGGTCAAGCCGGGCGACATCCTCGTCGGCAAGATCACGCCGAAGTCCGAAACCGAACTCGCGCCGGAAGAGAAACTCCTCCGCGCCATCTTCGGTGAAAAGGCCGCGGACGTGAAGGACACCTCGCTCATCGTCCCGTCGGGCGTGAACGGCATCATCATGGACGTGAAGATCAACACTTCGCGCCTCGATGCCGAGGGTTCGAAACTCTCGCCTTCCGATCGCCGCCGTCAGGTGAAGCAGATCCAGGAAGACTATAAGACGCAGATGGACAAGCTGCGCGAGCAGCTCACCGAGGCGCTGTCCAACATCCTCCTCGGCGAAAAGATCCCGCTCGACGTCATCAACGGCCAGACCGGCGAAATCATCATCCCGGCCAACCGCAAGATCACGAAGACCCTCCTCCGCAAGCTCGCGGCCGTCGCGAAGCACATCGAGATCGATCCGTCTCCGGTTCGCATCAAGATCATGGAGATCATCGGCTCGTTCCAGTCGAAGTTCGACGAGCTCGAGGGCGACCGTGAGCGCAAGATCGCCTCGATCGAACAGGGCGACGCGGAAGGCGCCGGCGTCATCAAGCAGGTCAAGGTCTACATCGCCACGAAGCAAAAGCTCGAGGTCGGTGACAAGATGGCCGGCCGCCACGGCAACAAGGGCGTCGTCGCGAAGATCGTCCCCGAAGAAGACATGCCGTTCCTCCCGGACGGCACTCCGGTGCAAATCTGCTTGAACCCCCTCGGCGTGCCTTCGCGCATGAACGTCGGTCAGGTTCTCGAGACGCACCTCGGTTGGGCCTGCTCGAAGCTCGGACTCAAGGTCGCCACGCCCGTGTTCGACGGTATCTCGGAAAAGAAAGTCCGCGAATACCTCAAGCAGGCGAACGACGTCGAGAAGGACCAGAGCGGCGTCATCACCGTCACCACCGCCGGCAAGGCCACGCTGTTCGACGGTCGCACCGGTGAGAAGATCGATCAGCAAGTCGTCGTGGGCTTCATCTACATGATGAAGCTGAACCACCTTGTCTCGCACAAGATTCACGCGCGCGCGGTCGGTCCTTACTCGCTCGTCACGCAGCAGCCGTTGGGCGGCAAAGCCCAATACGGCGGCCAGCGCTTCGGCGAAATGGAAGTGTGGGCGCTCGAAGCCTACGGCGCGGCGCACACGCTCCAGGAAATCCTCACCGTCAAGTCCGACGACGTTAACGGCCGCACCAAGATCTACGAATCGCTCGTCAAGGGCGACAACACCCTGCAGGCCGGCACGCCGGAATCCTTCAACGTCCTCGTGAAGGAAATGCAGGCCCTCGGCCTCGACATCAAACTCGGCAAGCGCACCACGCTTTCCGAAGCCCTCGGTGGCAACCGCTAAACTTAACTACTGGGAGCATCACGCAAAATGAGCACCGAACAAGCCCGCGAAGAAGTCCGTCAGGTCCTCGGATCCGACGAGAATCCCTTCGACTCCGTTTCCATCACCGTCGCCGCGCCGGAGACCATCCGCGCGTGGTCGAAGGGTGAGGTCAAGAATCCCGAGACGATCAACTACCGCACCTTCAAGCCCGAGCCGGGTGGTCTTTTCTGCCAAAAGATCTTCGGCCCGGTGCGCGACTACGAGTGCGCCTGCGGAAAATACAAGCGCATCAAATACAAGGACGTCATCTGCGATCGTTGCGGCGTCGAAGTCACCATTGCCCGCGTCCGCCGCGAGCGCATGGGCCACATCGAACTCGCCGTTCCGGTGGCGCACATCTGGTTCCTCAAGAGCATGCCGAGCCGCCTCGGCCTGTTGCTCGACATGACTGCCCGCTCGCTCGAGCGCGTCATCTACTACGAGAACTACATGGTCACCAACGCCGGCAAGACGCCGCTTGAACTCAAGCAGCTCCTGACCGAGACGGAATACCAGCAGGCCGTCGACGAATACGGCGCCGATGCCTTCGTCGCCAAGATGGGCGCCGAGGCCGTCCGCGACGTGCTCACGCAGGTCGACATGGAAGCCACCGTCGCCGAGCTGCACGAGACGATGCGCGCCACGCGCTCGAAGCAGATCAAAAAGAAGCTCTCGAAGCGCCTCAAGGTGATCGGCGGCTTCATCTCCTCGAAGTCCCGTCCCGAGTGGATGGTCCTCGAAGTCCTCCCCGTCATCCCGCCGGACCTGCGCCCGCTCGTCCCGCTCGAAGGCGGCCGCTTCGCGACCTCCGACCTCAACGACCTCTATCGCCGCGTCATCAACCGCAATAATCGCCTGCGGAACCTGATGCAGCTGAAGACGCCCGACGTCATCATTCACAACGAAAAGCGCATGCTCCAGGAAGCCGTCGACGCGCTCTTCGACAACGGCCGCCACGGCCGCCCCGTCACGGGCGCCGGCAACCGTGCGTTGAAGTCGCTCTCCGACATGCTCAAGGGCAAGCAGGGCCGCTTCCGCCAGAACTTGCTCGGCAAGCGCGTCGACTACTCCGGCCGCTCCGTCATCGTTATCGGTCCCGAGCTCAAGCTCAACCAATGCGGTCTGCCGAAGAAGATGGCGCTCGTCCTCTTCGAGCCGTTCATCATCCGCCGCCTCAAGGAACTCGGCTTCGTGCACACCGTCCGCGGTGCCCGCAAGATGATCGAGAAGAAGTCGCCGGAAGTCTGGGACATCCTCGAGGAAGTTACTAAGGGCCACCCGGTGTTGCTCAACCGCGCGCCGACGCTCCACCGCCTCTCCATCCAGGCGTTCGAACCCGTCCTCATCGAAGGCTCCGCCATCCGCGTCCACCCGCTCGTCTGCACCGCCTACAACGCGGACTTCGACGGTGACCAGATGGCCGTGCACGTGCCGCTTTCCCTTGAGGCCATCCTCGAGTGCAAGCTGCTCATGATGTCTTCAGGCAACATCTTCTCGCCCTCGAGCGGCAAGCCGATCCTCACGCCGTCGCAGGACATCGTCCTCGGCGCGTATTACCTGAGCATCGAGCCCCGCGTGAAGCCCGCCAAGGGTCAGCGCGTGCCGCTCATGTCGGGCCTCCAGGAAGTCCAATACGCCAAGGCCGACGGCGCGCTCAAGGTGCACGACTGGGTCGACGTTCCCAACCCGGACTTCGGCAAGGACACCGTCTTCGGTAACAAGGAGCGCAAGACGCTCCGCACGACTGTGGGCCGCGTGATCTTCAACCAGATCTGGCCCGCCGGTCTCGGCTTCATCAACTTCCCCGTGCCGAAGGGCAAGCTGGGCGACCTCATTCTCAACACCTACAAGGTGGCGGGTCCGACGGTCACCGTCGAGACGCTCGACAAGCTGAAGGAGCTCGGTTTCACGACCGCCTTCAACGCCGGCATCTCGATCGGCATCGACGACATGATCATCCCTGAGAACAAAAAGGAGATCGTGCACGACGCCCGCAAGAAGGTCGACGAGGTCGAGTCCCAATACAAGAAGGGCATCATCACCTCCGGCGAGCGCTACAACAAGATCATCGACATCTGGACCGGTGCCACCGACCGCATCGCGAAGTCCGTCTTCGCGAAGCTCGAGGGCAACGACGGCCGCCCCGAGGTCAACCCGGTCTACATCATGATGGACTCCGGCGCCCGCGGTAACAAACAGCAGGTGCGCCAGCTCTGCGGTCTCCGCGGCCTCATGGCCAAGCCCTCCGGCGAAATCATCGAACGCCCGATTCTGTCTTCGTTCCGCGAAGGCCTCACCGTTCTCGAATACTTCATCTCGACGCACGGCGCCCGCAAGGGTCTCGCCGACACCGCGCTGAAGACCGCTGACGCCGGCTACATGACCCGCAAGCTTTGCGACGTCGCCATGGACTGCGTCATCACCGAGGAAGATTGCGGTTCCCGTGACGGTATCTGGAAGAAGGCGATCTTCGAAGGCGACACGATGCTCGTGACGCTCGCCGAGCGCATCACCGGCCGCTGCTCCGCCGACGATATCTACAACCCGCTCGATCCGACGAAGATTCTCGTCGGCTCCGGCGAGCTCATCACGGAAGAACTCGGTCGCCAGATCGAGGACTCCGGCATCGAGCGCGTCAAAGTCATGTCCCCGCTCACCTCGACGAGCGAGCACGGCATTGACGGCAAGTCTTACGGCATCAACCCGGCCTCCAACAAGGTCGCGAAGATCGGCGACTCCGTCGGTATCATCGCCGCGCAGTCGATCGGCGAGCCCGGCACGCAGCTCACCATGCGCACGTTCCACATCGGTGGCGTCGCCTCTGCCGGTTCCAAGAACCCCGAGATCAAGGTCCGTAACACCGGTATCCTCAAGTATCGCGGCCTCCGCCTCGTGCAGATGGAAGGTGCAGCCATCGTCCTCAACAAGACCGGCTCCATCCAGATCATCGACGACAACGATCGCGAACTCGAAGCCTATCCGATCGTGGTCGGCACCGTTCTTTCCGTCGCCGACGGCGAGAAGGTGACCAAGGGCCAGACCATCGCGCAGTGGGACCCGTATAACATCCCGGTTCTCTCTGAGCGCACCGGCACGCTGCACTTCAAGGACATGATCCCGGGCGTCACGGTCAAACGTGAGCTCGACGAGTCCACCGGCCGCATCGCGACTGTGGTCATCGAGCACAAGGAAGACCTCAATCCGCAGATCGAAATCCGTGACGAAACCGGCAAGCCGCTGGCCGCCTACGCGATTCCGACCGGCGCCCAGGTCGTCGTCAACGAAGGCGACATCATCCAGGCTGGCGCCCTTCTCGCGAAGACGCCGCGTCAGGCTTCGACCACGAAGGACATCACCGGCGGTCTCCCGCGCGTCGCCGAGCTCTTCGAGGCTCGCCGTCCGAAGGAAGCCGCCGAGATGGCCCGCATCGACGGTGTCGTCTCGTTCGAAGGCTCGATCCGCGGCAAGCGCAAGCTCGTTGTCCGCAACGAGGAAGCCGGCGCCGAGGAAGAGCACCTGATCCCGCACGGCAAGCACATCATTGTGCAGGCCGGTGACGTCGTCCACAAGGGCCAGCACCTCACCGAAGGCTCCGCCGATCCGCACGAGATCCTCGACATCCTCGGGCCGACCGCGCTCTACGAGTTCCTCATCGGCCAGGTGCAGGAAGTCTACCGCCTCCAGGGCGTGTCGATTAACGACAAGCACATCGAGGTCATCATCCGCCAGATGCTCCGCAAGGTCCGCATCACGGATCCGGGTGACAGCGAGTTCTTCTGGGGCGAGCAGATCGATCGCACGACGTTCCTTCGCGAGAACAAGCGCCTCGACGCCGCCGGCGGCAAACCCGCCGAGGCTGAGCCGATCCTCCTTGGCATCACCAAGGCCTCGCTCGAGACCGAGTCGTTCATCTCCGCCGCCTCGTTCCAAGAGACGACCCGCGTCCTCACCGACGCTTCGACGCTCGGCAAGGTCGACGGCCTGAAGGGCTTCAAGGAAAACGTCATCATGGGTCACCTCATCCCTGCGGGCACAGGCCTCCCGGCTTACAAGAAGCTGAAGGTCACGCTCCCGCTCGGTGGCGAGATCCCGATGGACGAAGCTCCGCGCGCGGCCGCCACGGTCGAAGCGAGCTAAGCTCGACGTTTCAGTTCACTCTCAAAGCCGCGGAGCAATCCGCGGCTTTTTCTTTTCTCAACATGGCGTGAAAAGGTGCTCCCGGCTTACAAAAAAGAGGGCAGGGGAGCACCGAATTTCGCCTTGTTTTTCACTCTGAAAGTGGGACTCTGCGAATCCCTCCCGCCAAAACTCGGAGGTAGAGCCTAGCTCCTTCCGAGTTACACCCGGCCCTCACGGGCCGGGTGTTTTTTTGTGCTCGCTGGCTGCGACTGCCGGGCTTCAGCCGTAGGTGTAGAGCGAAGACGGATCACGGCGCCGGCGAGCTCGCCCCGTCGATTTTCCGTCACCCCATTTCACGTTCGTTGCGACAGCGAAACTGATTCTGTGAATAACTTGGGGAGAAAAGAGAAACTTCGCGCTTGAAGTGCGTCATGCGAACGTGGTTCGCTCACCCTCCATTTTCGTCAAAAAACAGCATTCGCAGCAAAACTGTGGGTGCACCTGACGCCCGCGGTTTCGGGGTTTCCGCTCTGAAACTCGCGTTTTTCAGCACAGCGCGAAAAAGTGCTTGCCGGGATTTTTCGTCCCGGTAGGTTCCGCGCTCTTTTTCCTCTTTTACCTATCTAACTTCCTCCAATGCCCACCATCAACCAACTCGTGAGAAAAGGACGCCGCAAGGTCCGCGCGAAGTCCAAAGCCCCGGCTCTCCAGGGCAACCCCTTCCGCCGTGGCGTCTGCGTGCAGGTCATGACCCGCACGCCGAAGAAGCCGAACTCGGCCATCCGTAAGGTCGCCAAAGTTCGCCTCACGAACGGCACGGAAGTCATCTCTTACATTCCGGACGAAGGTCACTCCCTGCAGGAGCACTCGATCGTCCTCGTGCGCGGTGGCCGTGTGAAGGACCTTCCCGGCGTCCGCTATCACATCGTCCGCGGCACGCTCGACGCCACTGGTGTCGAAAAACGCCGCCGTTCCCGTTCCAAATACGGCGTCAAGCGCCCGAAGGCCGCCAAGTAATCACGTTCTTTCTTTTTCAACATGTCTCGTCGTCGCAGAGCTACTCACCGCCCCACCGTTCCGGACGTCCGCTACAACAGCGCGCTCGTCACTCACCTGATCAACGTGATCATGAAGAGCGGCAAGAAGACCGTCGCGGAGCGCATCGTTTACGGCGCCTTTGAGCGCGTGAGCGAGAAGCTTCAGAAGGGCGATCCGGTCGACCTTCTCATGGGCGCGATGGAAAACGCCCGCCCGAAGCTCGAGGTCAAGAGCCGCCGCGTCGGTGGCGCCACCTACCAGGTGCCGGTTGAGATTTCGTTCGAGCGCCAGGAATCGCTCGCGCTCCGCTGGATCGTCGACGCCGCCACATCCCGCAAGGGTATCGCCATGCGCGAGGCGCTCGCGGCCGAGATCATCGATGCCTACAACAACACGGGCACCGTTGTGAAGAAGAAGGAAGACACCCACAAGATGGCCCAGGCCAACCGCGCCTTCGCTCACCTCCGCTGGTAAGGTTTCCACGCAATGTCTTCTCCGATCAACATCACCGTCGTCACCGACAAGGCCAAGGTCTCCCCGGCCAACGCCAAGGACCGTCCGTTCCCGCTCGAGTGGACGCGCAACATCGGCATCGCCGCGCACATCGACGCCGGCAAGACCACGACGACTGAGCGCATTCTTTTCTACTCCGGCGCCGTCCACAAGATGGGCGAAGTCCACGAAGGCACCACGGTGACCGACTGGATGGAGCAGGAGCGCGAGCGCGGCATCACGATCACCGCCGCCGCCATTTCCTGCGCCTGGAACGCTTCCTTCGGTCCCTGGAAGGGGATCAAGCAGCGCATTAACATCATCGACACGCCCGGACACGTAGACTTCACCGCCGAAGTCGAGCGCTCCATGCGCGTGCTCGACGGTGCTGTCGCGGTGTTCTGCGCGGTCGCCGGCGTGCAACCGCAGTCCGAGACCGTGTGGCGCCAGGCCAACAAATACGGCGTTCCGCGCGTGGCGTTCGTCAACAAGATGGACCGCACCGGTGCCAACTTCTTCCGCGCCGTCGACGAGATGCGCGAGAAGCTCAAGGCCAACGCGCATCCGCTCTACATCCCGATGGGCCAGGAGGAAAACTTCAACGGCCTCATCGACCTCGTTCAGAACATCGCCTACAAGTTCGACGACACGACCGATCAGCTCGGCATGAATCCGGTGACAAGCCCGATCCCCGCCGAATACGCCGCCCAGGCGAAGGAATACCGCGAGAAACTCATCGAAGCCGTCTCCGATTTCGACGACGTCATCGCGAACAAGTATCTCGAAGGCCAGGAAATCACCACCGAGGAATTCATCCTCGCCGTCCGCAAGGCCACGGTCTCGATGAAATTCACGGGCGTGATCCCGGGCTCCGCGTTTAAGAAGAAGGGCGTGCAGCGTCTCCTCGACTGCGTCGTCAACTATCTCCCGAACCCGATCGATGTTCCGCCGATGAAGGGTCAGGACAGCTCCGGCAACGCCGTTGAAGCAGTCGTGGACGACAAGGCGAAGCTCGCCGGTCTCGCGTTCAAGCTCTGGACCGACCCGTTCGTCGGCAAGCTCGTGTTCTACCGCGTCTACACCGGCGTGGTGAAGCGCGGCATGTCCCTCTACAATCCCCGCACCCGCCGCTCCGAGCGCGTCTCCCGTCTCGTGCTCATGCGCGCGATGGACCGCGAGGAAATCGAACTGGCTTATGCGGGCGACATCTGCGCGCTCGTCGGCGTCAAGGACGTCATCACCGGCGACACGCTGTGCGATGAGGACTTCGACATTCGTCTCGAGCCCCCGTCCTTCCCCGAGCCCGTCATCGCGATGTCGATCGAGCCGAACTCGAAGGGCGACCAGGAAAAGCTCGGCGTCGCGCTGCAGCGCCTCGTCGCTGAAGATCCGACTCTCCGCGTCAAGACCGACCAAGACACCGGCCAGACGATTCTCGCCGGCATGGGCGAGTTGCACCTCGAAATCATCGTCGACCGCATGAAGCGCGAGTTCAAGGTCGAGGCGACCGTGGGCAAGCCGCAGATTGCTTATCGCGAGACCGTCACCGGCTCCGCGGACGGCGTCGGCAAGTTCATCCGCCAGTCCGGTGGCAAAGGCCAATACGGCCACGTCGTCGTCAAGATCGAGCCGAACGAAAAGGGCAAGGGCATCGAAGTCATCAACGAAATCGTTGGCGGCGTCATCCCGAAGGAATTCATCAAGCCCGCCACCGACGGCATCATGGAAGGCGCGAACAACGGCGTCGTCGCCGGCTACCCGGTCGTCGATGCGATCATCCGCATCATCGACGGTTCCTTCCACGAAGTCGACTCGTCGGAACTCGCGTTCAAGATGGCCGGCATCTTCGCCTTCAAGGAAGCGATGAAGGTCGCGAAGCCGATCCTCCTCGAGCCGATCATGGGCGTCGAAGTCACCACGCCGGAAGATTACCAAGGCGACCTGATGGGCGACATCAACCGCCGCCGCGGTCAGATCCAAGGCATGGAAAACAAGAACGGCGCGTGCATCATCTCCGCCCACGTTCCGCTCGAAATGCTCTTCGGTTACGTGACGGACATCCGCTCCCTCTCAAAGGGCCGCGCGTCCGCCTCGATCACGCCGTCGCACTTCGCCCAGGTCCCGAACAACCTTTTGGCCAAGATCGTCGAGACCTCCTCGAAGGCCCCGGCCCGCACCTAAACCCACGTTCTTTATCCGCCATGAAAGGCCAACGCATTCGCATCAAACTCCAGGGTTTCGATTACCGTGTGATCGACCAGTCCGCCCTGGAAATCGTCGAAACCGCCAAGCGCTCCGGCGCGCGCGTCTCGGGCCCGATCCCGCTGCCCACCCGCATCGAGAAACTGTCCGTCAACCGCTCGCCGCACGTCGACAAGAAGTCGATGGAGCAGTTCGAGAGCCGCACTCACAAGCGCCTCATCGACATCCTCGAGCCGACCGCGCAGACGGTCGACGAACTCAAGAAACTCAACCTGCCGTCCGGCGTCGATATCACGATCAACGTCTAACGCTCAACTTTCAGACAGTCACTTTAGCAGCCACCGGTGGCTTCAATCGCCGGATTGCTAATGTAGGTCTAAACCAAACGGAAACCCTCCACCTACCACTTAGCCTATGATCACTACTCTATTAGGCAAAAAACTCGGGATGACCCAGGTCTACGACGCACAAAACGTGCTCGTGCCGGTCACCGTCGTGGAAGCCGGCCCCTGCCCGGTTGTCCAAGTCAAGACCGTCGAGACCGACGGTTATAACGCCGTCCAGCTCGGCTTCGGCGCCCTCAAGGCGAAGAACGCGAGCAAGGCCGAAGCCGCGCACGCCAAGAAGGCCGGCCTCGAAACCGCGCCCCGCGTGCTCAACGAAGTCCGTCTCGCCGCCGCTCCCACGGTCAAAGCCGGCGACGTCGTCACCGTCACCGCCTTCACCGAAGGTCAGACGATCGATGTCATCGGCATTTCCAAGGGCAAAGGCTTCCAAGGCGTCGTGAAGAAGCATGGTGCCGCCGGCGGTCCCGCCGCACACGGCTCGATGTTCCACCGCCGCATCGGCTCGATCGGTATGCGCCAGACGCCCGGTCGCTCCTGGAAGAACCAGTCGATGCCCGGCCACATGGGTTCGCAGCGCCGCACGGTGCAGAACCTCAGCGTCGTGAAAATCATCGCCGACAAGAACCTCATTCTTGTTCGCGGCGCGATCCCGGGCGCCAACGGTGACGATGTCATCATCCGCGCCGGCAAGAAGGCCAAGAAAGCCTAAGGAGACTGAACCAACATGAAGCTCAAAGTTTACAGCTCCGACGCCAGCAAGACCTCCGAAATGGAGTTCAACGTCCCGACCTTCGAAGGCAATAAGGGCGTTCAAGCCGTCAAGGAAGTCGTCGTCGCCCACCGCGCCAACGCCCGCCAAGGCACCCGCTCCACTAAGACCCGCGGCGAAGTTCGCGGCGGTGGCAAGAAGCCGTGGAACCAAAAGGGTTCCGGCCGCGCCCGCGCCGGCTCGTCCCGCTCGCCGCTCTGGAGCGGTGGTGGCGTCGTGTTCGGCCCGAAGCCCCGCGACTTCTCCAAGAAGATCAACAATAAGGTCAAGGCCCTCGCCTTCGCCCGCGCGCTCTTCGATCGCGCCTCTGCCGGCGAAGTCGACGTGATCGAGGCGTTCTCGCCCGCTCAGCCGAAGACCAAGCTCATGAACAAGGTCGTCCGCACGATCGCCCCGAAGGGTTCCGTGCTCCTCGTCGACGCCCCGTTCACCGCCGAGGCCTCTCGCGCCGCGCGCAACCTCGACCGCGTCTCCACCACGGAAGCCGCGAAGCTCAACACTCTCGATCTCGTGCAATATTCGAAGATCGTCGTCTCCACCAAAGCGCTCGAGACCATCCTCGCCCGCGCCAACGGAGGTCAGTCATGATCAGCGCCGATAAAGTTCTCAAAAACATGCGCCTGACGGAGAAGGCCTCCAAGCTCTCCTCCAACTACGGCCAATACACGTTCGAGGTTTATCCCTCCGCCACGAAGCACACCGTGCGCGAAGCCGTCGAGGCGACCTTCAAGGTCACCGTCACGCGCGTGAACATCCAAAACATCAAGGGCAAGCCGAAGCGTTCCCGCACGGGCCGCCCGACGCAGAAGTCCGACAGCAAGCGCGCCATCGTCACCCTCAAGCAGGGCGACAAGATCGAGCTCGTCTGAGGAAACACCCGCCATGGCTATCAAAACTTTCCGTCCTCTCACCGCCGCGCTCCGCTTCACCGAGCTGAACCGCCCGGAGGAGATTTCCAACAAGCGCCCCGAGCGCTCGCTGGTTGAGCACAAGAACAAGACCGGCGGCCGCAACACCTACGGCCGCATCACGTCGCGTCGTCGCGGCGGCGGTCACAAGAAGCTCTACCGCATCATCGATTTCAAGCGCGCCAAGCTCGACATGCCCGCGAAGGTTCAGGCGATCGAATACGATCCCAACCGCTCCGCGCTGCTCGCGCTCCTCGCTTACACCGACGGCACCAAGGCCTACATCATCGCTCCGAAGGGTCTCAAGGTCGGTGACTCGATCTACAGCGCGCTGAAGACCGACACCAACGACTATCGCCCGGGCAACAGCTTCCCGCTGTCCGTCATCCCGGCCGCGACGAAGGTCCACGCCGTCGAACTGCTCCCGGGACGCGGCGCCCAGCTCGCCCGCTCGGCCGGCACCTCCGTCGAACTCGTCGCCGTCGAGAACGGCATGGCGCAGCTCAAGATGGCTTCCGGCGAGACCCGCCTCGTGAACGCCAACTGCCGCGCCACCATCGGCGAGGTCGGCAACGAAGACCACAGCAAGCGCAAGCTCGGCAAGGCCGGCCGCAATCGCTGGCTCGGCAAGCGCCCGCGCGTCCGCGGTATGGCGATGAACCCGATCGATCACCCCAACGGTGGCGGTCAGGGCAAGTCCAAGGGTGGTGGCGGCCGCCAGCACCTCGTGTCGCCGTGGGGCCAGCTCGCGAAGGGTTTCCCGACGCGCCGCCGCTCCAAGCCGTCCAACTCCCTCATCCTTACCCGCAAGAACGGCCGTCCGCCGCGCGGCAAGAAGTAAACCACTTAACGACTACCCAACATGGCTCGTTCCATCAAAAAAGGTTTCTTCGTCGACTACCACCTGCTCGAGAAAATCGAGAAGGCGGCCAAGTCCAGCGGTGCGCGCAAGCCCATCCAGACCTGGAGCCGGCGCTCGACCATCACGCCCGACTTCGTCGGCCACACCTTCAACGTTCACAACGGCAAGGCCTTCATCGCGGTGTATGTCACCGAGAACATGGTCGGCCACAAGCTCGGCGAGTTCGCCCCGACGCGTATCTTCAAGGCGCACGGCGGCATGACCCGTAAGGAAATCTAACCTGCGCGCATAGCCGAAACCCGAACCCGATCCGAACATGGAAATTCAAGCTCTCACCAAAAACGCGCGCATGTCGCCGAAGAAGGTGCGCGAGGTCGCCAACGAAATCCAGGGCCGCTCCGTGCCCGAGGCCACCGACCTCCTCTCCCTCATCCCGCGCAAGTCCGCCCGCCTCCTCGCCAAGACGCTCAAGAGCGCCGTCGCGAACGCGGAGAACAACCACAACCTCTCGGCCGACAAGCTCGTCGTCCACCGCGCCCTCGTCGAGTGCGGCCCGGTCCTGAAGCGCTTCAAGGCCGGCGCCCGCGGCTCCGCCAAGCCGCGCGTCAAGCGCATGTCCCACCTCCGCATCGTCCTCTCGGACAGCAAAGCCTAACGCCTCACCACCATGGGTCAAAAAACCAATCCTACCGGTTTCCGCCTCGCTGTCCGCCGCAACTGGCAATCCCGCTGGTTCGCCCGCAAGAAGGACTTCGCGAAGCTCCTCCACGAAGACCAGATCATCCGTGACACCCTCATGGAGAAACTGAAGCAGGCCTCCGTGCCGCGCATCTTCATCGAGCGCGCCGGCAACCGCGTCCGCGTGAAGATCTTCACCGCCCGCCCCGGCATTGTCATCGGCAAGAAGGGCCAGGAAGTCGAAAACATGAAGGTCCAGCTCGGTAAGATTACCGGCAAGGAAGTCCTGCTCGACATCCAGGAAGTGAAGAAGCCCGAGATCGAGGCCCAGCTCGTCGCCGAGAACGTCGCCCTCCAGCTCGAGCGCCGCGTCGCCTTCCGCCGCGCGATCAAGAAGTCCGTGCAGATGGCCATGAGCCTCGGCGCCGACGGCATCAAGATCCAGTGCTCGGGCCGTCTCGGTGGCGCCGACATCGCGCGCCGCGAATGGCAGCGCCAGGGTCGCATCCCGCTCCACACCCTCCGCGAGAACATCGACTACGGATTCGCCGAAGCCCGCACCGTCTGGGGCAAGATCGGCGTCAAGTGCTGGATCTGCAAAAAGGACGAATCCAACTAACGAAACAGCGCTAAGCTCTAAGCTCTAAGCTTAAAGCTTAACGCCTACCGCTTAAAGCTACTCAAGCCATGTCCGCTCTCCAACCGTCCCGCACCAAATACCGTAAAGCGATGAAGGGCTCCCGCGCTGGCAATGCCAAGCGCGGCAACACGCTCGCCTTCGGTGAATTTGGCCTGCAATCCCTCTCCCGCGGTCCCATGACCGGTCGCCAGATCGAAGCCGCCCGCGTCACCATCGCCCGCCATCTCAAGCGCAAGGGCAAACTCTGGATCCGCGTGTTCCCCCACAAGCCCGTCACCAAGAAGCCCGCCGAAGTGCGCATGGGTCAAGGTAAGGGCCCGGTCGAATACTACACCGCGACCATCAAGCCCGGCGCCGTCCTCTTCGAACTCGCCGGCGTTCCCGCTACCATCGCGAAAGAGGCCTTCCGCCTCGCCGACGCCAAGCTGCCCTTCCGCTGCCGTTTCATCCAGCGCGAAGGCGTGGCCGTCTAACCACAGGAGAACGTCACCATGACTTCCAAGGAAATCCGCGAACTCTCGCCCGCCGAGATCACCACCAAGCTCCGCGCCACCCGCGACGAGCTCCTCCAGCTCCGCCTGCGCAAGCACACCGGCCAGGTCGAGAAGCCGCACACGATCCGCGTCCTCCGCAAGGACATCGCGCGCCTCGAGACCATCCTCACCGAGAAAAAATCCAAGAAGACCGCCGCTGCCTAAGGCGCGCGTAACCGCTCAAGACCATGTCTACTCACGCACGTCACGCCGCCCGCAAGACCGAGATCGGTTTTGTCACCTCCAAGATGGGCGACAAATCCGTCAAGGTCACCGTCCCCTACAAGACGCCGCACCCACTTTACGGCAAAGTCATCAACCGCAAGACCGTCCTCCACGTCCACGACGAGAAGAACGAGTCCAAGGTCGGTGACAAGGTCGAGGTCATGGAGACCCGCCCGATGAGCCGCCTCAAG
Source organism: Candidatus Didemnitutus sp. (assembly GCA_019634575.1). Classification (NCBI taxonomy): domain Bacteria; kingdom Pseudomonadati; phylum Verrucomicrobiota; class Opitutia; order Opitutales; family Opitutaceae; genus Candidatus Didemnitutus; species Candidatus Didemnitutus sp. The sequence continues at coordinate 471,999 of JAHCAY010000002.1, read as the reverse complement.
CGCTGGCGCGTCGTCCGCGTCGTCGAAGCCGCCGTCCAGCCGATCGGCGCTGCCGTCACCGAGACGGACGTCGCCGCTGTCGTCCCGACCAAGACCACCAAAGCCAACGAGTCCGCCGCCGCGGCCCCGAAAGCCTAACCGCACGAGGAGAACAACACCATGATCCAGATGCGTTCCATTCTCGACATCGCCGACAACACCGGCGCGCGCCGCGCGTCCATGATCGGCCGTATCGGTCAGAACACCCGCTACGCGCACGTCGGCGACATCATCACCGTCAACATCAAGGAGAGCAGCACCGACGCCACGGTTAAGAAGGGTGAGGTCCACAAGGCCGTCATCGTCCGCACCAAGGCGCCCCTCCGTCGCGCCGACGGCAGCTACCTCCGCTTCGACAGCAACGCCATCGTCATCATCGGCGATGACGGCAACCCGAAGGGCACCCGCATCTTCGGCCCCGTCGCCCGCGAGCTCCGCGCGAAGAACTACATGAAGATCATCTCCCTCGCCCCGGAGGTCCTCTGACCATGCAAAAATTCCATATCAAGAAGAACGACCAGGTCATCGTCATCTCCGGCTCCCACAAGGGCAAGACCGGCAAAGTCCTCGAAGTCCTCGCGTCCAAGAACCGCGCGGTCGTCGAAGGCGTGGCAATGATCAAGAAGCACCTGAAGAAGTCGCAGGAAAATCCTCAGGGCAAAATCGCCGAGCGCGAAGGTTCGATCCACGTCTCGAATCTCATGCTCCAATCCCGCTTCGACGCCTCGAAGAAGCGCGCCAAGAAAACCGAAGCCAAGAAGGCCTAACGCCTCTTAATTAATTCGCCCGCTTGGAAACCGGGCACCCGAAAATGAGCAAAGACACCGTCCCGCCTCTCAAGAAAGCCTACTTCGATCAAGTCGTGCCCGCCCTCATGGCGTCGCGCAGCTACAAGAACAAACACCAGGTTCCCAAGCTCGAGAAGATCGTCCTCAACACCGGCATCGGCGCCGAAGCCGATAAGAACCAGATCGCCGACACCGCGCGCGACATGGGCCTCATCGCCGGCCAGAAGCCGATCCTCAACAAGTCCCGCAAGGCCATCGCCAACTTCAAGCTGAAGCAAGGCCAGGTCGTCGGCTGCAGCGTCACCCTCCGCGGCGACGCCATGTGGCACTTCCTCATGCGCCTCCTCGCGGTCGCGCTGCCCACCATCCGCGACTTCCGCGGCGTGCCGAACAAGCTCGACGGCCAGGGCAACTACAACATCGGCATCACCGACTTCACCATCTTCCCCGAGATCACCGTCGAAAGCGCCAAGCGCCACATGGGTCTCGACATCACCCTCGTCACCTCCGCTCACACCGACGACGAGGCCCGCGAGCTCCTCAAGCTTCTCGGCATGCCGTTCCGCCGCACCGAGCAGGCCGCCGCCAAATCCGCCTAACCTTCCCGCACCATGCCGAAGACCTCCTCCATCGAGCGCAACAAGAAGCGCATCAAGCTCGCCGACAAGTTCGCCGCCAAGCGCGCCGAGCTGAAGGCCATCCTTTCGAATCCCGCCACCACCGACGAGGAATTCTACGCCGCCCAGAAGAAGCTCCAGAAGCTTCCCCGCAACTCCGCCAAGGAGCGCATCCGCAACCGCTGCTCCATGAGCGGCCGTCCGCGCGGCTTCAACCGCAAGTTCGGCGTGTCCCGCCTGACCTTCCGCGAGCTCGCGCTCGCCGGCAAGATCCCCGGCGTCACCAAGTCCTCCTGGTAAACCCTTTGGCCCACGGGGGTCGGATATGACCCGCGCGGCCCAGTCCAACAACATCCAACCATGACCGATCCGATCAGTGATTTCCTGACCCGCCTCCGCAATGCGTCGAAGGCCGGCCAGTCCCAGTGCGTCGCCCCGCACTCCAAGATGAAGGAGAGTCTCGCGACGATCCTCAAAGCCGAAGGCTTCGTCCGCGAAGTCACTTCCGGCACCGACGAGCGCGGCCACAAGACGCTCATCGTCGCTCTCAAATACGTCGACAACACCCCGGTCATCACCGGCCTCAAGCGTGAGTCGACCCCGGGCCGTCGCGTGTATTTCAGCTATACCGACCTCCCGCGCGTCCTCAACGGCCTCGGCATGGCCATCGTCTCGACGTCCAAGGGCCTCATGAAGGACCAGGACGCCCGCCGCAACAAGCTCGGTGGCGAGCTCGTCTGCACCGTCTGGTAAGGAGCACCCGCACCATGAGCAGAATTGGCAAACAACCCGTTCAGATTCCCGACAAGGTCAAGATCGACATCAAAGGCACCACGGTGTCCGTCGACGGCCCCAAGGGCAAAGTCTCCAAGACCTTCGCGCCCGTCGTGAAGATCGAGAAGAAGGACAACACGATCGTCGTTTCCCCCACCGAGGAGACCCGTTTCTCCAAGGCCATGTATGGCACCGCCCGCTCGGTCATCGCCGGCATGGTGAAGGGCGCCGCAGTCGGCTACCTCAAGGAACTCGAGATCCAAGGCGTCGGTTTCAAAGCCGCGCTGAAGGGCAAGCAGCTCGACCTCTCGCTCGGCTACTCGCATCAGATCCTCCACGACATCCCCGAAGGCATCAAGGTCACCGTCACCGACGGCACGAAGCTCAAGGTCGAAGGCGCTGACAAACAGCTCGTCGGCCAGGTCACTTCCGAGATCCGCGCCTACTACCCGCCCGAGCCTTACAAGGGCAAGGGTGTCCGCCTCGTCGGCGAGTTCGCCGAGCGCGTCCGCCGCAAGGAAGGCAAGACCGTCGCCTAACGCCACCATCCGAAAGGCCGCATAACCATGTCCAATACCATTCGCAAAGCCGCGCTCCTCCAGAAGCGCAAGTGGCGCATCCGCAAGACGGTCACCGGCACTGCCGCCCGTCCGCGCCTCTCCGTCAAATTCTCCGGCAAACACATCTACGCGCAGGCCATCGACGACGCCGCGGGCAAGACCCTCGTGTTCCTCTCCACGCTCGACGCCGACGTGAAGAAGCAGAACGCCAAGGGCAACGTCTCCGGCGCCAAGCTCGTCGGCAGCGCCTTCGCCGCCAAGGCCAAGGCCGCCGGCATCGCTTCCGTCGTGTTCGACCGCAACGGCCGCCGCTTCCACGGCCGCGTCAAAACCTTCGCCGACGCCGCGCGCGAAGGCGGCCTCCAATTCTAAACACCGCCCATGGCTAACAACAACAGGTCCTATTCCGCCAACTCGTCCGCTGACAGCGCCGAGTCCGGCATGATCGAGAAGGTCGTCTACATCAACCGCTGCGCCAAGGTGGTGAAGGGTGGTCGTCGTTTCAGCTTCTCCGCTCTCGCCGTCGTCGGCGACGGCAAGGGCAACGTCGGCATCGGCTACGGCAAGGCGAACGAAGTTCCCGACGCCATCAAGAAGTCGACCGAAGCCGCCAAGAAGCGTCTCTACCCGGTCAAGCTCCGCGGTGACACCATCCCGCACGAAGTCCTCGGCCAATACGACGGTGGCAAAGTGTTCCTTCGCCCCGCGACCCCCGGCACCGGCCTCATCGCCGGCGGCGGCGTCCGCGCCGTCCTCGAAGCCGCAGGCGTGAAGAACGTCCTCACGAAGTCGATGGGTTCCAAGAACCACATCGCCGTCGTGCACGCCACCTTCAACGGCCTCCGCAAGCTCCGCATGGCCGAAGACTTCAAGGCCGCTCGCGCCTGATCGAAAAACTAATCCGAGTCGCCCTTCGCCGGAGTAGGCGAGGGGCGGCGACCCAAACTTAGGAATCCAAGAAAATGCGTCTCCACACTCTCAAGAACGTCAAAGGTGCCACCCACCGTCGCAAGCGCGTCGGTTGCGGCGAAGGCGGCGGCCACGGCAAAACGTCCGGCAAGGGCGGCAAGGGCCAGACCGCTCGCTCGGGCGGCTCGATCCGTCCCGGCTTCGAAGGCGGCCAGATGCCCCTTTACCGCAAGCTCCCGCACCGCGGCTTCAACAACTACAACTTCCGCACCAGCTACGCCGTCGTGAATGTCGGCGATCTCGCGAAGCTCGACGCCTCGGTCACCGAGGTGAACGTCGAAGCACTCGTGAAAGCCGGCCTGATCCGCGCCGATGGCGCGCTGCTCAAGATCCTCGGCGACGGCGAAATCACCCGCGCGCTGAAGGTCACCGCGGCGAAGTTCACCGGTTCCGCCAAGGAAAAGATCGAGAAAGCCGGCGGCCAGGCGATCGTCGCCTGAGCGCTGTATCGCATCTCAAGATGGCGGACCGCGGAACTCCCCGAGTTACCCGGTCCGCTTTCTGCGTCTAGTCAGTAGCCCCAGTTTTTCCTCACCGACATGTTTTCTGCCTTCACGAACTCGATGAAGATTCCCGAGCTCCGCTCGCGAATCCTCTACACGTTGTCGCTGCTCTTCGTGGCACGCGTCGGCGCTCACATCCCGCTGCCGGGTCTCGACCCGCAGCCGCTCCTCAAGTTCTTCGAGGAGCAGACCGCCAACGGTGGCGGCGCCCTCGTGGGGCTCTACAACATGTTCACCGGCGGCGCGCTCCTCAAGGGTGCCGTCTGCGCGCTCGGCATCATGCCCTACATCAGCGCGTCCATCATCTTCCAGCTGATGACTGCCGTCGTGCCGCAGCTCAGCCGCCTCCAGCAGGAAGGCGACGTCGGTCGGCAGAAGCTCACGCAATACACGCGCTACCTCACGGTCGCAATCTGCGTGGTTCAAGGCGTGCTGCTCATCCTCGCGCTCGAGAATCCCGCCCGCCTGTTCCAAGGCTACGACATCAACCACTACGGTTCGATCGTGCTCGTGAACAAGGGCTGGTTCCTCGTCACCTCCACGGTCTTCATGACCGCCGGCACGCTCCTCATGATGTGGCTCGGTGAGCAGATCACCCAGCGCGGCATCGGCAACGGCGTCTCGCTGCTCATCACGGTCGGCATTCTCGCCGACATCCCGGGCGCCGCGATGTCCACCTACCAGCTCTTCTTCGCGCCGGTCGGCACCGCCAGCCTCGGCCTTCCGCAGGCCGTGATGATGATCGCGCTCTTCCTCATCGTGACGATGGGCATCATCGCCGTCACGCAGGGGCAGCGCAAAATTCCGGTCCAATACGCGAAGCGCGTCGTCGGCCAGAAGGTCTACGGCGGCCAGAGCTCGTTCCTCCCGCTCAAGGTCAACTACTCGGGCGTCATGCCCGTCATCTTTGCGAGCGCCATCCTGCTCTTCCCGACGCAGATTTTCTCCCAGCTCGGCGCCGCATTCGACATCAAGATCCTCATCGAGATGGCCAATGCGCTCACCCGCGGCCACTGGAGCTACTACGTTTTCGATGCGCTGCTGATCCTGTTCTTCAGCTATTTCTGGGTGTCGGTCATGTTCAAGCCGATCCAGGTCGCCGATGACCTGAAGAAATACGGCGGCTACATTCCCGGCGTGCGCCCCGGCGAGCCGACCGCGAGCTTCCTCGACTTCGTGATGACCCGCCTCACGCTCGCGGGCGCGATTTTCCTCACGATCATCGCGATCATCCCGGACGGCCTGCTGAACTTCTTCAAGGTCCCGCCCCGCGTCGCCTACTTCTTCGGCGGCACCGGCATGCTCATCACCGTCGGCGTCATCCTCGACACGATGCGCCAGATCGAGACGTTCCTCCTGCAGCGTCACTACGACGGCTTCCTCAAGAAGGGCCGTATCCGTGGCCGCAGCACCTCCGCGCAGATGGCGCTGGGCGAGGCCGCCTCGGACAAGACTGTCATGCAGCTCGTTGCCGTCATGGTGGTTATCCTGCTCGTCGGTCTCGGCGCGTGGGCTATCCGCAAGTTCGCTCTTTAATCGCTTTACTTCAGTGGAAAGGGCTGAACACTCCAGCGCCTTTTCCGCCCTCGCATCTGCGAAGGCGAAGCTAGTTCTCCTTGGTCCAATCGGTCTGCTTCACGCGGACCTCCTAAACCAGGCCCGTTCTTTCTCAATTGAGCACGTCTCTCCTGCTTCTCTCGTGCAACAGGAGATTTCGCGACGCACGACGCTCGGCCAAAAAGCCGCGGCATCGCTCGCTCGCTCCGGCTCCGGCCTGAGCGACGACCTCACCCTCGCGGTCCTCCGCAAGTGGTTTTGGGCGCGCAAACCCGATGCGGGATTCCTTCTCGAAGGTTTCCCGGCTACGCTGCTCCAAGCAAAAGTGTTCGACGAGTGGGTCGAAGCCCGCGGTGAAATTCTCACCGCCGTCCTCGCCTCCGACTCCGCTTCCGCGGAGGTCGCAACACACTACCGCACGCAAGGGCTCCTCACGGGAGCCGCTCGCATCGCCGCCTGATGTCTATCCCCATTAAAAACGCGGAGGGCGTCCGTCGGATGCGCGAAGCCTGCAGCATCGCCGCCACTGTTTTGGCGAAGATGAAGGAGCAGGTCCGGCCCGGTATCACCACCTACGACTTGGATCAGATCGGTCGCGAAATCATCGCGTCGTTCGGCGCCCGCAGCGCCTGTTACGGCTACCAGTTGCACGCGAGCCGCTATCCCGCCTACACCTGCCTTTCGGTCAACGAAGAGGTCGTCCACGGCATCGGCTCGCTCAAGCGCATCCTGCGCCAGGGCGATATCATCTCGCTCGACGTCGTGGTCGAATACAACGGCTACATCGGCGACAACGCCACCACCGTTCCCGTCGGCCCGATCGCCCCGCGCGTCGCCGAACTCCTCAAGATCACCGAGGAAGCCCTCGCGATCGGCATTGCGCAGGCCCAGGTCGGCAACCGCATCGGCGACATCTCGCACGCCGTGCAGACCTACGTCGAAGCCGCCGGCTTCAGCGTGGTTCGCGAAATGGTCGGCCACGGGGTGGGGCAGTCGATGCACGAAGAGCCGCAGATCCCGAACTTCGGCCGGAAAAACTCCGGCGAGAAGATCAAGCCCGGCATGACGCTCGCGATCGAACCCATGGTGAACATGGGCCGCTACGCGGTCCGCACGCTGAGCGATCACTGGACGGTCGTCACCGCCGACGGCCAGCCCTCCGCGCACTTCGAACACACCGTGCTCACGACCGACTCCGGCCCCGAGATCCTCACGATCCCGCGCGCCTCCTGATTTTTCCCAACTTAAACCTAAACTCTCAACTTAAACTCCTAACAACATGCCTCGTCTCCTCGGCGTCGAACTCCCCGCCAAAAAGAAGATCGGATATTCCCTCCGATACATCTACGGCATTGGCCCTGCCCGTGCTGACCAGATCATCGAGATCGCTGGTCTCGATGCCAACATGCGCGCTTCGGATCTCACCGAAGAGCAGCTGAACAAGATCCTCCACATCATCACCGACAACAAGTGGGTGGTGGAAGGCGATCTCCGCCGCGAAATCGCGGGCAATCTCAAGCGCCTCCAAGCGATCAATTGCTACCGTGGCATCCGCCATCGTCGCGGCCTCCCCGTCCGCGGCCAGCGCACCAGCACCAACGCCCGCACCCGCAAGGGCCCGCGCAAGACCGTTGGCGTCACCAAGGCCAAGGAAGCTTAATTCTAAAAACACATCTCCATGTCCGAAGAGAAATCCGCTCCGAAGAAGGAAAAGGCGCCCAAGAAGGACGCCGCTGCTGGCGCCGCCGCGCCCGCCGCTGAGAAGCCCGCCAAGGCCCCCAAGGCCCCGAAGGCCGACGCTGCCGCCGAAGGCGCTGCGCCCGCCGCCCCGGTCGAGCCCGCGAAGCCCGTCGAACTCGTCGGCGGCGTTCCGAAGGCCCCGTCCGCCGAAGACCTCCTCAAGGAAGAGCTCGGCACCATCAAGGTCCGCAAGGCCAAGGGTTCCAAGAACGTCACCTCCGGCGTCGCCAACGTCACCGCGACGTTCAATAACACGATCGTCTCGATCACCGACGCCAAGGGCAACGTGATCTCCTGGTCGTCCGCCGGTAAGTGCAATTTCCGCGGCTCCCGCAAGTCCACCGCCTACGCCGCGCAGGTCGTCGCTCAAGACGCCGCCCGCAACGCCATGGCGCACGGCCTCAAGGAAGTTCAGATCCGCGTCAGCGGTCCCGGCCTCGGTCGCGACTCCGCCATCCGCGGACTCCAAGCCATCGGCCTGGAAATTTCCTCCATCATCGACGTCACCCCGGTGCCGCACAACGGCTGCCGCCCGCGCAAGCGTCGTCGCGTCTAACCTCAACCTTTAAGCAACTCCTACCATGGCCCGTTATACCGGACCCACCACTCGCGTCAGCCGCCGCTTCGGCACCTACGTCCTCGGTTCTGCCAAGGTTCTCGAGCGCCGCAACTTCCCGCCCGGCCAGCACGGCCCGAAGTCCCGCCGCAAGCTCTCCGAATACGCCGTCGGCCTCGCCGAGAAGCAGAAGCTCCGCTTCATCTACGGCCTCCTCGAGCGCCAATTCCGCCGCGTCTTCGCGGTCGCGAAGAAGGAACGCGGCGTTACCGGCGAGCGCTTCCTGCAGCTCCTCGAGACGCGTCTCGACAGCGTCGTTTACCTCCTCGGTTTCGCCAAGAGCCGCGCCCAGGCGCGCCAGCTCGTCAACCACGGCCACGTGAAGGTCAACGGCCGCAAGGTCGACATCGCCAGCTACACGCTCAATGCCGGCGACACCATCGAGATCAAGGCCTCGAACAACTCCCGCCAAATCGTCACGAAGTCCGTCGAAGAGAGCCGCGCTCGCGTGGTTCCCGGTTGGCTGACGCGCAACGACGAAGCGCTTTCCGCGGTTGTCAACCGCCTCCCCACGCGCGATGAGATGGACCCGTCCATCAACGAGCAGCTCATCGTCGAGTTCTACTCGCGCTTCTAATCCATTGTTTTGCCGGTCGCTCCAACTCAACTTCTCCACTCAGAGATAAATCACATGCCCAAGCGTCTCGGAAAATTCGAACTCCCCTCCAAACTTACCAAAGTCGAGGAGGGCGCCACCAATACTTACGCCAAGTTCATCGCCGAGCCCTTCGAAGCCGGCTATGGCCACACCGTCGGCAATTCGCTCCGCCGCGTGCTCCTCTCGTCCATCGAGGGCAGCGCCATTAGCTCGATCAAGATCGACGGCGTGAACCACGAGTTCCAGTCCATCGACGGCGTCGTCGAGGACGTCACCGACATCGTCCTTAACCTGAAGAAAATCCTCATCGTCTCCGAAAAGCGCGAGCCGATGAAGCTCCTCCTCAAGGTCAACAAGGAAGGCCCCGTCACCGCCGCCGACATCCAGCTCGACGCTGGCGTCAAGCTCATCAACCCCGATCAGGTCATCTGCACCCTCGACACGAAGCGCGCCTTCGAAGCCGAGATCGAGATCAAGACCGGTCGCGGCTACTGCCCCGGCGAAGAGAACAAGAAGGAAGACCAAGCCATCGGCGTCATTCCGATCGACTCGCTCTTCTCGCCCGTGCGCCTCGTCCGCTACGCGGTCGAAAACACCCGCGTCGGCCAGATCACCGATTACGACAAGCTCGTCCTCGAAGTCTGGACGGACGGCCGCATCACGCCGGACGACGCCCTCAAGCAATCCGCCTCGATCCTCAAGCACCACCTCGACGTGTTCGATCGCGTCTCGCAGGAGAGCTACGAGTTCGAGTCGCAGGCCGCCGAGGTCTCCGAAGAGCAGAACAAGCTCCGCAAGCTGCTCAACATGTCCGTCAACGAGATCGAGCTCTCGGTCCGTGCGGCGAACTGCTTGAACAACGCGAACATCACCACGGTCGGCGAGCTCGCCATGAAGACCGAGCAGGAGATGCTCAAGTATCGCAACTTCGGCAAGAAGTCGCTCAACGAAATCAAGGAGAAGCTCGAAGCCCTCGGCCTCTCGCTCGGCATGAAGTTCGACGAGCGCCTCCTCGAGACCAAGAAGGAACTCTAAGCCGATCCGCTTTCCGCCGAAGACTCGCGACCCACCGCCGCGAGTCTTTGTGTCGAAGGCGCCTAAAACTTAATCCCGGCTCTCGCGCCGTCCGCTGCCGCCCAACGCTGCGACCGGATTGCCGATCGGGAGCCGATAACCCAACCAGACAATGCGTCACAATAAACACCACGCCTCCCTCGGCGTCACCCGCGAGCACCGTTCCGCGATGCTCTCCAACATGGGTGCCTCCCTCATCAAGCACGGTCGCATCGAGACCACCCTCACGAAGGCCAAGGCCCTGCGCCCCTTCATCGAGAAGGTGATCACGAAGGCCAAGAAGGCCGCCGCGCTCCCGAAGGAAAACGGCAAGCTCTCCGCTTCCGCCATCCACCTGCGCCGCCTCGCGCTGAAGGACATTCGCGATGAAGGTGCCGTCACGGTGCTCTTCAACGAGAAGGTCGCCCAATTCGAGAAGCGCTCCGGCGGCTACACCCGCATCTACAAGCTCGCTCCCCGCCGCGTCGGCGACGCCGCCGAGATGGCGCTGATCGAGTTCGTCGGTGCCGAGGACCAGGGCTACAAGAAGTCCAAGGGCGCCAAGAAGGCGAAGAAGACCAAGGCCGCCGCTCCGGCTGCCGACGCCGCTCCCGCCGCCGAAGCCCCCAAGGCTTAAGCTCGCGAAAAGCTAAACACTCTCGACGCGCCGCGCTCTCCCGAGCCGGCGCGTTTTTCTTTGGGCGACCACTGCCGACGATCGCACTCCTCGCTCTCCCGGAAGCTCCGGTGTGCTCACGCCCCAGCGGCGATGCGCTCGTTTAGATCGGCTCTGGTAGCAGTGCGCCTGCTCAAGTGGGTCAGAATAACAATCTCCCTCGTCACGCGGCGACCGCTCGCGTAAGAGCGAAGGGTCCATCTTTCGTTGTCATGAGCCGACGTCACATCCGCTTGCTTGCTTCGTTGATCATCGCTGCTGCGTTTTGGGGCAGCGAACTTTCCGCCCGATCGCTCCGCGATTTCCCTGCGCTCGACGCCTGGATCTCGAAAGCACCGGGCATGGAGCTCAATTTGTCCCGCGTGGACACGCCCCACGGTCCGGGCATGCGCTTCGACTACGATTTCCAAATCTCCGGCAACTTCGCGCTGATCCACCAGAATTGCGATCTGCCCGTGTCGGGTAATTTCGAGCTCAGCTTCTGGCTCAAGGCGGATTCGCCGGACAACAACCTCGAGATCAAGTTGGAGGACGTCACTGGCAACACGTATTGGTATCGCCGCGACTCCTACCGCTGGCCGAAGGAGTGGACGCACATCGTGCTGCGCAAGCGACTCATCACATTCGCCTGGGGACCGAAATCCTCGGCCGAGCTCAGCCAACTCAAGTCGATCGAGTTCGTCGTGTCCGCCAGCGGTGCCGGCAAGAAGGGCGTGCTCCAGTTGGCAGGCCTCACGATCACTCCGCTGGGCGACTACGGCAAATTCGGCGATCCGATCACGGCGATCACGAGCAACGTGCCTTCAACCGCGCACGACGCGTGGCGGACGGCCGGTCCCGTCAACGAGGCCGAAGTGGATCTCCACTTCGCGAACCCCATCGAGTTCGGCGGCCTCGAGATCGAGTGGCAGCCGTCCATGGCGCCGGTCTCTTACGACGTCCTCACGTCGATCGACGGCGCCGCCTGGAAACTCGCGCGGACGGTCGAGCAGCCGAATCGCAACATCGACTTCGTGTTCACGCCCGACGCGGAAGCGCGCGTGATTCGCCTCCGTGCCAAGGCCCACTCCGCGGCGATCGGGCTCAAGCGGGCGAAGCTGCTGCCTCCCGCATTGACCAACACCGGTGCGGGTTTGCTGAAAGCCTCCGCACAATCGTCTCCGCCCGGATACTACCTTCGCCACCTGCTGAACCAGCAGGCGTATTGGACGCTCGTCGGCTACAGCGGCGGCAAGGAAAAGGCGCTGATCTGCGAGGACGGCCAAATCGAATTGGCCAAAGGCAAGCCGAGCATCGATCCGTTCGTCGTGGTCGACGGCAAAGTCCATCACTGGGCGAACACCGAGGAGACGCAGGGCCTGTTGGACGACTATCTGCCGCTGCCGTGGGTCGAACGCTCCGGGCCGATCGGCCTGCGTGTCTCCAGCTTCGCCACCGAGGACGCCGGCGGCACGGTGTATGCCTGCTACACGCTGACCAACCACGAGCCGATCGCGAAGCAGGCCAAGCTGGTCCTCGCGCTTCGTCCCATTCAGGTCAACCCGGAGTGGCAGCACAGCGGCGTCCAATCTGAGATCAAGAACCTGACCGTGACGCCGAGCGCGCTGTCCTTTGGCCCGGAGCAGAAAATTTTCCTGCTCACTCCGGCCGATCAAGTCGGCGCGACGACTTTTGCGGACGGCGAGATGGGACGTCGGTTGCAGTTCGGCGAACTGCCGAGTAGCGCCGCCGCGGAGGACTCCGCCGGCCTCGCGTCCGGGTTTGCCGCCTACGACGTCACCCTCGCGCCGGGCGAATCCAAGAGCTTTTGGTGGCGCTACAGCGTGAATGGACCGTCCGACGCGGGCGCGAAGACCGCCACCGAGGCCGTCGCCCTCGAGCGCAAGATCGCCGACGAATGGCGCAGCGCTCTGGCGTCGGTGAAAATTCAACTCCCCGAGAGCGAGCAGCGGCTGGTGAATCTCATCCGCTCGAACCTCGCCTACATCATGATCAATCGCGACGGCGTGCGGCTCCAGCCCGGCAGCCGCAACTACAACCGTTCATGGATACGCGACGGCGCGTTGATGAGTGCGGCGATGATGCACTTCGGCGTCATGGAGCCCGCGCGCGAATTCATCGAGTGGTATACGCCGTTTGTCCGCGCGGACGGCTACGTGCCGGCCATCATCGAGAACGACCAGCCTTTGCCCACGTTGGAGTGCGACTCCTTCGGCCAATACATCTACCTCGTCGCCGAATACTGGAAATTCAGCCGCGACGCGGCGTTCGCCGAACGCTACTTCCCAGTCGTCCAGCGCGTCGCCGACTACATCGGGAAATTGCACCGCGAAGGGCAGGAGGCCTATCGCGGCGCGGCCGGCAAGGAGGCGCTGTATTTCGGCCTGTTGCCGCCGTCGATCAGTCACGAAGGCTACGGCTCGCCCGTCCACTCTTATTGGGACAACTACTTCGCGATTCTCGGCCTGAAGGAAGCTGCCGACCTGGCCGTGGCTGTTGGGCAATCCGACGCCGCCGCGCGCTATCGGGCGGTCGCGGCCGATCTGCGCCAGGACGTCGTGGCCTCGATCGTGGCCACCGCCAAGTTCTACCAGATCGACGAGATCGCCAGCTGCCCCGATTACGGCGAGGGCGACCCGAGCGGCGTGTCGATCCTCGTGAATCCGTGCAACGAGATGTCCTTCATGCCGCGTGATCTCTTGAAGAATACGTTCGATGCCTACTACGCCCGTTGCGTGGCGCGCGCCGACGGCACGACGAAATGGAGCGGCTACACGCCCTATGAATTTCGCAACATCGGCGTGTTCGCCCGCTACGGCGACAAGGAGCGCGCGATGTGGCTGATGCGCTGGTTCGCCAAGGACACGCGCCCGATGGGTTGGAATCACTGGGCGGAGGTCGTCTTCAACGATCTTCGTGCGCCCGTCTACATCGGCGACATGCCGCACACGTGGTGCGCCGCCGAGTTCGTGCGCGAGATTCGCGACTACTTCACCTACGAGGAGGATTTGGACAAATCACTCGTGTTCTGCTCCGGCGTGCCAGCGGAATGGCTGCACGGTCGCGGCATCGAAGTGCAGGATCTGCCCACGGCCTACGGCCGCATCAGCCTGAAGGCCGCAGCACAGGGCGACACCGATGCCTATCAAGTGACCGGGCAGGTCGCCGCCCCCGGCGGCATCTGGCTCGTCGCGGCGCGCAACGAGACGCCGAAAAAGGTGACCATCGACGGTCAGTCCGTGGCTCCGGCAAAACGGATCAAGTTGCCGGCATTGCCGGTGCGCGTCGAATTCAGCTACTGACCGCGTTTCGGCGAAGCGTTCGGCCGGGCCGGCTCGTTCCCGCAGTCTCCGCTCGTGGCGGCGGAGACTGTCTTTCGCTGCGCCGTGCTTGAGCTGCGATACTGGCTCGGCATCGACGTGGAGCCGACTCAGTCCACGTCTGTCCGGAAGGGCGATGCGGGCAGGCCGGAACGATTGTAGAGATTGCCCAGCGGAAAATTCGCCCAGGCGTAACGCGCCGCGACCGGATGCGCGACGGCTTCGGCGCTTACCTCCACGGTGTCGCCTTTGATCACGGCCTTGGCGGGATGGAAAACCCGATCCGCTCCGGCGAGCGTGAAGCCGATCAACTCGCCGCCCGGTGCCACCAGACCGCCGCCGAGATGGCTGAAATGCAGCACGGCGGTGGTGCCGGTGAACTCGGCGCGTTCGAAGAGCGGCCCCGAGTATTCCAGCTGTTCGCCGTAGGCCAGGGCGCGGGCGGCGAGAGCGAGCCGTTCGCCGACAGGTTGTTTCTGGTTGGGGTGGATGTCCTGTTCGTCGCCGACATCGAGCGTGACCGCCATGGCGGTGTTGGGCACCTGCCGGAGCGTGAGGAACTGGGCTTCGCGAATCTCCGGGGGCATGTCGCTGTGCGGTGCGATCTGGACGAAGAGGAAGGGCAGGAAGCCTTGGCCCCAGAGCTGACGCCAGTCGCGGATGAGGGTTGGAAAGAGCGAACGGTATTGGTGGGCGCGGGCGGCGTTGCTCTCGCCTTGATACCACAGCACTCCGCGCAGGGCGTAGGGCAGGAGGGGATGGATCATGCCGTTGTAGAGCACCGCGGGCACATTGCTGGACTGGATGGGATTGACCGGAGGCGGCGTCAGCGTGGAAAGCTCGCCGGCGGCGCGGTAACGCCACGGTCCCTCGAGATTGATCGGGGGCAGGGCGGCGTCGTCCGCGCAGGTCAGCTGCATGGGCACGCCATTGCCCCACAACCCACCGCCACCGCCTGTATCGAGCACCCGCACGGCGATCAGGTTGCTGCCATGATGCAGGAGGCCGGGCGGCATGCGGTAGATGCGCGGCGTATCCCAACCGGCGGTGGCGCCGACGCGCTGGCCGTTCACGTAGGTCGTTTCGTTATCGTCGATGGCTCCGAGATGGAGGTCGATGGCGTGGCCTTCCCATGCGGCGGGCAGATCGAACTCGCGCCGGAACCACACGAGCCCGTCAAAGTCGCCCAAGCCGCCTTTTTCCCAGTTGGCGGGCAGATTCATGCTGTCCCAGCCTGCAAGCGACAGGCCCGGCGCGCTCCAAGTTGGGCTGGCTTTCTCGCCCGCGTCGTTCTGCGCATACCAGGCATCGAGCCGTTTTTCGTAGACGAGTTGGGCGGCGGCGGGATCTTTGGGCAGCTGCGCCAACTCCGCGCGCGCCGCGGCAAACTCGGGGATCTGGTCGAGGGCGACGCCGCTCATCCAGGCTTCCGCCGGAGTGCCGCCCCACGAACTGTGGATCAGGCCCACCGGCACGCCGCGGGCGGCATGCAGTGCACGGGCGAAGAAGAAACCCACCGCCGTGAAATCCGGCGCGGTCGCCGGGGAGCTGACGATCCACTCGCCTTGCACCGTGTCGGCCGGGTCCCGCGCGAGCGCCCGCGCCACGCCAAAATGCCGGATCATCGGCAGATCGGCGCTGGCGACGGCCGACTGCCAGCCGACGACGGGTTTGACTCCTTTGCCCGGGCCGAGACGCATCTCCATGTTGGATTGTCCGCTGCAGAGCCAGACTTCGCCCACGAGGATATCGTGCAGCGTGATTTGGTTGCGGCCGGCGATTACCAGCTCGAAGGGGCCGCCCGCGGGTAGTGGCGGAAGCTTGGCCAACCAGCGTCCGTTCGCGTCGGCGGTGGCGGTGGCTGTTTGTCCGGCGACGGACACGGTGACGGCCTCGCCGGGAGTCGCCAGACCCCAGACGGGCACGGGCATGGCTTGTTGCAGCACCGCATGGTCGCGGAACAGCGGCGCCGGCGTGACGTCGCCGCGGACGGGCAGGACGGCCCAGAGGCCGGCCGCCAAGAAAAGGAAACGGAGAGGGGAGGGGATTTTCATGCGCAACGCCGTCAAACAACACCCGGCTGCCGGCCTTCGCGAGAGTGAAGACTGCGCGTGCTTTGCCCTTGGCGTTCGATGGGGTTTGACCGATCGTGCCAAGGTGTCCGTCCCACCGAGTTTCACCTTCGATGTCCTGCTTTACGGACTGTGCGTCATCGGGCTGTTCCTCGCGCTCTGGTTTTACTACGACCGACGCGATCGAGCGCTCTACGACGCCGGGCGACGCAAAATCTCGTTCCACTGCATCCGTTGCAGTCACCTCTACACGCAGACCGCCGGCACGGACACCGCGCCGTGCCCGAAATGCGGCCACGAGAATGTGCGCCTGAAATTCTGACGCGCCTTTGCGCGGCGAGCGTGCGTCACCGTGCATGAGGCAAGGCGGGACCGCCGGACTGGTGGCGCGCATCGCGACCGGCACAGCGCCACCTCGTGACACGCGCGCCCTGATTTTTTCGTTTCTTTCGCGGGGAAACTTTCCCAGCTTCCCGCATGGCGCAGACAATTGCCGTTCTCGATTTCGGCTCCCAACTCACGCAGGTCATCGCCCGTCGCATCCGCGAGTGCGAGGTCTACTCGAAGATCTATCATTTCTCCACGCCCGCCGCCAAACTCCGTGAAGACGGCGTCGTCGGCATCATCCTCTCGGGTGGCCCGCAAAGCGTCTACGCCAAGACCGCGCCGCACCCCGATCCGGAGATCTTCAAACTCGGTGTGCCGATGCTCGGCATCTGCTACGGCGTGCAACTCATGGGCCACTTCCTCGACGGCAAGGTCGAGCACTCGAAGGCTCGCGAATACGGCCACGGCCAACTGACGATCAAGAAACCGGGCAAACTCTTCGCCGGCTTGCCGCGCAAGCTGCGCATCTGGAATTCCCACGGCGACAAACTCATCAAGCTCCCGCCGGGCTTCGTCGCCATCGGCACCTCGGAAAACTCGCCGTTCTCCGCCATCGAGGACGCCAAGCGCAAGTTCTATGGCATCCAGTTCCATCCGGAAGTTTTCCACACCGAGCGCGGCGTGGACATGATCCGCAACTTCCTCGTCGGCATTTGCGGCGCGCAGCAGGACTGGACCACCAAGGATTTCATCGCCCATGCCGTCGCCGACATCCGCGCCAAAGTGGGCAAGGGCCGCGTCCTCCTCGGTCTCTCCGGCGGCGTCGACTCGTCCGTCGCGGCCGCGCTCCTGCACAAGGCCATCGGCAAGCAGCTCACCTGCGTCTTCGTCGACAACGGCCTCCTCCGCAAGGGCGAGCGCGATTACGTCCGCGAACTTTACGGCAAACACTTCAACATCGACCTCCGCGTCGTCGACGCCTCCGCGCTGTTCCTCAAACGCCTCAAGGGCGTCACCGAGCCTGAGACCAAGCGCAAGATCATCGGCCGCACCTTCGTCGAGGTCTTCGAGAAAACGCTCAAGGACATCGGACGCACCGCCGAATTCCTCGGCCAGGGCACGCTCTATCCGGACGTGATCGAGTCCGTCTCGATCCAGGGCAACCCCGCCTCGCTCATCAAGACGCACCACAACGTCGGCGGCCTGCCTGCGCGCATGAAGCTGAAGCTCATCGAGCCGCTGCGCGAACTCTTCAAGGACGAGGTCCGCAAGGTCGGCGCTGCCCTCGGTCTCCCGCGCGAAGTCGTCTGGCGCCAGCCGTTCCCCGGCCCTGGCCTCGGCGTCCGTGTGATGGGCGACATCACCGCCGATAAGCTCGAGATCCTCCGCAACGCCGACGCCGTGCTCCACGAGGAGATGATCGCCTCCGGCTACTATTGGAAAGTCTGGCAATCCTTCGCCGTGTTCCTGCCGGTGAAAACCGTCGGCGTCTTCGGCGACGAGCGCACCTACGACTACGTCATCGCGCTCCGCATCGTCGAGAGCACCGACGCCATGACCGCCGACTGGGCCAAACTCCCGCACGAGCTCATTCAGAAAATCTCCAGCCGCATCACCAATGAGGTTCGCGGCGTCAGCCGCGTCGTCCTCGACATCAGCTCCAAACCGCCCGCCACGATCGAGTGGGAGTAAAGCGGCGCCGACGTTCCAGTTCTTGCCGCGAGGTGGGCGCCGACGTCCTCGGCGGCGCCGAGAACTCTTGCTACCGGCACCGCGTTCGAGTCGCCATCGCGACGCCGGGCGACCACCCGACCCAGCGGCATTCGTCACCTCTCACCAGGGAAATCCCCTTGCGCCGCATGGCACCGTTGCCCACCTTTCCGGTCAATTAGCCCCATGAAATTCCGCTGTCTCGTCGCCCTGAGCGCCCTCCTGTTTGCGGCCCAATCCACCTTCGCCGACGCGCGGATCGACCAATGGATCGCCAAGGCCCGTTCCGCCATCGGCCCGGAGTCCGCGATCGAAGCGGTCCAAAGCGTCCACTTCACCGGCACCTTCACCACGACCGAGAAGATTGCCGACCCCAAGGACGCGACGAAGACCAAGGACGAGACCCTCGTCCTCGCGATCGACATCGTTTTCCAGAAGCCCTACCAGCAGCGCATCATCCGTCGCTCGAACACCGTCGTGGAGACCACCGCGCTCGACGGCTACGACGCCTGGGTCCGCCGCGCCGACGCCACCGACACCAAGAAATGGCAGCTCTCGCTGCTCGACTCCCAGCAGGTCAAACGCCTGCGCGCCAACACTTGGGAGAATCTCTTCTTCTACCGCGGCATCGAGAAGCGCGGCGGCAAAGTGGACTTCGTCGGCGAGGCGACCGTCGACGGCAAGGACTGCGTGAAACTCGTCTTCGCCCACGCCGAGAATATCGTCTTCACCCGCTACTTCGAAAAAGCCACCGGCCGCCTCGTGAAAACCGAGACGGAAAACGGCGGCGAGATCCGCGAGGACGGCGAGCTCCGCGTCGGCGCCCTCCGCTTTCCCCGCACGTTGATCAACAAGAGCCCCAACGGCCAGACGGCCACGATCACGTTCGACAGCGTGAAGGTGAACGAGTCGTTCCCGGCCGACGACTTCGCGGTGCCTGCGCTCCTGCCGCAGTAACTCCCGCGCCGCCTCACGCGCGCTCCCTCGCACGCCGGCCGTCCCGCCGGCGTTTCACTTTTTCTAACGCGAGTTGCGCAGGGCCTTATTCATTGGGCGATGCGTGTCACCGCCGAGGCTTTGCTTTGCGTCCCATCGCGTTTTCCCCACGGTGCTGTTTGCCCTATGCAAGCACCCACCGCCCAGATCAAGGTCGACGGCAAAGAACTCACGCTTCCGGTGATGATCGGCTCCGAAGGTGAGAAGGCCATCGACGCCCGCAACCTCCGCAAAGATTCCGGCTACATCTTCTACGATCAGGGCTACGGCAACACCGGCTCCTGCGAGAGCGCGATCACGTATCTCGACGGCGACAACGGCATCCTCCGCCACCGTGGCTACCCGATCGAACAGCTCGCGACCTACTCCGACTACGTCGAGACCGCTTACCTCATCATCTACGGCGAGCTCCCCAACGCCAAACAGCGCCTCCAATTCGGCCGCCGCCTCCGCGACAACGCCGCCATCGGCACCCAGATGCTCCGCATCTTCGAAGGCTTCCCCGAGTCCGCGCCGCCGATGGGCATGCTCACCTCGATCGTGAGCTCGCTCGCCGCCTATTACCCCGAGCTCGCGACGAACAATTTCGAGAAGGACCTGCAGAACTTCGACCTGTCCGCCGCGATGGCCATCTCGAAGATCCGCTCGATCGTGGCGATGATCTACCGCTACCGCCACGGCCTGCCGTTCATCCACCCGCGCGACCTGCCCTTCGCGGACAACTTCCTGCACATGATGTTCTCGGACCCGTATGTGGCCTACCAGCCTATCCCCGAGGTCACCCGCGCGCTGAATCTCCTCCTCCTCCTCCACGCCGACCACGAGCAAAACTGCTCCACGTCGACCGTGCGCATGGTCGCCTCCAGCGGCGCCAATCTCTTCACCTCGATCGCCGCCGGTGTTTGCGCGCTTTCCGGCCCGCTCCACGGCGGCGCCAACGTCGCCGTCATGCAGATGCTCCAGGCGATCCACGACGAAGGCGACGACGGCACGCGCTTCATCGAAGCCGCCAAGGGCGGCTCGAAGAGCAACCGCCTCATGGGCTTCGGCCACGCCGTCTACCGCAACTTCGACCCGCGCGCCCGCATCATCGGCAAGGCCTGCGACGAAGTCCTCACGCGTCTCGGCAAATCCGACCCGCTCCTCGACATCGCCAAGAACCTCGAACAGGCCGCGCTCAAGGACGACTACTTCGTCTCCCGCAAGCTCTACCCGAACGTCGACTTCTACTCCGGCATCATCATGCGCGCCCTCGGCATCCCGACGGACATGTTCACCGTCATGTTCGCCATCGGCCGCGCCCCGGGTTGGATCGCCAACTGGAAGGAAGTCGCCTCCAACACCAAGGGTCGCATCTATCGCCCGCGCCAGATCTACGTCGGCACGCCCAAGCGCGATTACACGTCGATGGACCAGCGCGCCTGATGCGCCGCACCACCCTCGCCAACGAGCCCGCCCACCGGCGGGCTTTTTCTTTGCCCCGCTCAGCTTTCGCGCGGTGGCTCAGTCACCGCCGTGTCGTCCGGCTTGGCCGTTTGAACCGGCGTCTCACTCGTGGCCTTCTTATCTTCCGGCGAATGCAGTATCTGCTCCAGCGTCAGCCCGGTCATGCGTTCGACGCCCTTCACGAGCCGCCACAGCGCGAACATCATCATCGCCATGCTCGGCACCACGATCACCGGCCAGCTCCAGCCGAGCATGCGGCCGTATTGCGCGTTGAATTCCGGTGTGTCCGGCGCGGCGGTGATGAGGTAGCGCGCGAGCGAGAAATTCAAAAACGCGCTCAGAAAAAACGACCCCGCCAGCAACACGCTCGACGCTCGTAACAGCGCCTCGAATGCCGGTTGCATCCCGTGCTCGTCGAGCGCCGCGTTCACGCGCGGCAGATTGATCACCTGATCGTTCAGCAGAAACTGGCGCACCAGCGGTCGCTTGCTCCACTGCGACGCGAAGACCGCCACGCCGATGATCCCCGGCACCGCCGCCTCCTTCACCGCGAACCAGAACGGATGCAGATGCAGCAACCCGAGTCCGCCCGTCGCCAGCGTGCTGAAGAAGCCCAGCCCCGAAACGAAGTTTACGCTCCGCCGCTGCCAGAAGTCGTAGGCGCCGTAGCCCAGCGGAAACGCCAGCGCCAGCAGCAGCGCATTCATCGAGCCGAGTCGCGTGCTCAGCTTCGAGAGGATCAGCATCGGCACGGCGATGTTGAACACGAGATTCAGCAGCAAGTTTTCGCGCTTCGGAGCAGGGGCGGTGGACATCGGCGGAAGCCGAAGGAACTCAGGCTGGCGCCTAACCGGCAAGCACAGCTTTTTCCTGATTTCCTGAGCTCCGCATTCCTGTTTGGCTCCGCGCCGCCATGATCCTCCTCGGCGTCAACATCGACCACTGCGCCACGCTTCGCCAGGCGCGCTACCGCCAGGCCGGCGCCACCGTCGGCGGCAACGTCGAGCCCGACCCCGTCACGCTCGCCGCGCTCTGCGAACGCGCCGGCGCCGACGGCATCACCATTCACCTCCGCGAAGACCGCCGCCACATCCAGGATCGCGACGTCGAACGCCTCTGCGAGACCGCCGCCACCCGCGTGAACCTCGAGATGGCCTGCACGCCCGAGATGACCGCCCTCGCGCTGCGCCTCAAACCGCATTCGGTCTGCCTCGTTCCCGAGAGTCGCGAGGAAGTCACCACCGAGGGCGGCCTCGATGTCGTGAAATTCCGCGACAAGGTCGCCCGCGTCACCGACGCCATGAACGCCGCCGGCATCAAGACCTCACTCTTCATCGACGCCGACGAGCACCAGATCGACATGGCGAAAAAGCTCTCCGCCCCCTGGATCGAACTCCACACCGGTGCCTACGCCAACGCCTACCACGGCCCCGCGCGCGCCGACGAGTTCAAGCGCCTCTGCGTCGGTGCCACACAAGGCCACGCGTTCGGACTCGTGGTCAATGCCGGTCACGGCATCAACTACGTCAACATCGCCGAGGTCCGCACCATCCCGCACCTCCACGAACTGAACATCGGCCACAGCATCATCAGTCGCGCCCTCTTCACCGGCATCGAGGAGGCCGTCCGCGAAATGAAAGCGCGGATGAATCCCTGACGGATTGCCCACGGAACAAACGGAATACACGGAAGGAGAACTGAGTTTTCTTTCAGTGTGTTCCGTGTATTCCGTGGGCCACTCTAGATGAACATCGTTCTCCCCCCTGGCGGCATCCTCATCGGCCTCGGCTGCGACATCATCGAGACCGAGCGTATCCGCAAGGTGCTCGAGAAACACGGCGATCGCTTCCTCTCGCGCGTGTTCACGGAGGAGGAACGCGCCTACTGCAGCGGCCTCGGCCACCCGCACAAGCACTACGCCGCTCGCTGGGCCGCCAAGGAAGCGGTCTCGAAATGCTTCACCACCGGCATCGGTCCGCATCTCGACTGGACTTCGATCTCGGTCTATCACGGCTCACGCAAGGAGCCGCTCGTCCGCCTCGACGAGAAAGCCACCAAACTCCTCGCCGAAGTCGGCGCCACCCACGTCTGGCTCTCGCTCTCGCACATCGAGACTCACGCGATGGCCGTCGCCGCCCTCGTCAAACACGGCTGAACCCATGAACTCCTCTGCCGAGAGCACGCGCGTCTGGAAAGTGCGGCTCGGCTGGATCGTGCTCCTGCTCGTCATCGGCGCGCCGTTGTCCTTTTTCTATCTCACGACGCCCAAGGAGCGCGAAACGCTCCCCGAGGCGCCGCGAGAAAAACACCCGCCTACGAAACTCGAATCCGTCGGCCTGCGCGATTACCGCGACTGGGACGGTTTGCCGGAAATCTTCGCGGTCTGGGCCGACCGTGCACATTGGAAGAACGACCGCACACGCTTCTCCTACTGGAATCCCGGCACCAGCACTTACAGTTACTTTTTCGAAGCGCGGCGCACCGCCAACGGCTATCGCTTCCGCGAAATCCCGGAGCCCCGCGACACCGGTTTCCAATGGGACCCCGACGCCGCCGACGATACGCCGCTGCGGCTCTACTTGCCGATCCGAGCTCGATTGGAAGATCCGGTGCAACCGCCGCGCGACACCCCCGAAAGACCGAAATTGAAACCGGCTCCCAAAGACGGCTCTCCTCGGCCACTTGAGCCCGGACCCGGCGGTTGAGCATGCCCCTGCGCGCCTCACCTCCCATTCTCTCTTGCGCCGCCGCCAAGGCGCAAGAGACGGCACTGCTCCGCGATGATGCCGCCGAATGGGACGCCATGCAGCGCGCCGGACGTGCCATCGCGACCGCGTTGCGCGATGACGCCCGCGAGATCGGCGGCCTGAGCGACAGCGTGCGCCTCCTCGTCCTCGCCGGCAAAGGCCACAATGGCGGCGATGCCCTGCTCGCCGCCGCGATGCTGCTCGCCGATATCCCCGGCGCGACCGCGGATGTCGTGCTCGTGTTCGGCATCGATGCGCTGCGTCCGCTCGCGCGCCGCGCGCTCGACACGCTCCGCGCCGCTGCCGGCGCCCGCGCGCGCGAACTCGATGCCGCCGCGCTGAAGCGCGAGTTCGCACCCTACGACGTCTGTCTTGATGGCGTCTTCGGTTTCCAGTTTCACCCGCCCATCGACGATGCCACCGCCGAGCTCGTCGCTTGGGTGAACACGCACCCGCGCCTCCGCCTCCGCGCCGCGGTCGATCTGCCCAGTGGGCTGGGGGAAGACGCGAACGGTGGCACCGTTTTCCGCGCCGATTTCACCTACTGCACGGGCATCGTAAAGGCGCCTGTTGTCGCGCCCGCCAACGCCGCGTTCGTCGGCCGCGCGCGCTACCTCGACTTGGGCTTCTTCTCCACGTCGTCGACGGATTCGCCGGCGCGTGTGTTGCTGCCCTCGCACCTCCGTCCGCTCGCCGCCCTTCGCCCCGCGCAGTCCGACAAGCGCGCGTTCGGTCACCTGCTCGTCGTCGGTGGTTCGCGCAGCTATCCCGGGGCCGTGCTGATGACCGTGCAAGCCGCACTGCGCAGCGGCGTCGGCCTGCTCACCGCCTGCGTGCCCGCATCGCTCGTCCCGGAATACGCCGCAAAATTCCCCGAGGCGATGTGGGTCGGGTTTCCGGAAGGCAACCAGGGCGGCCTCGCCGCCGCCGCTGTCAACGTCATCATCGAAAAGGCAGCCCGCGCGACCGCGCTCGTCATCGGCCCCGGCCTCGGCGCCGCGCCCGAGACGCTCGACGCGATCGAGGCAATTTGCCGTAATACGGCAAATTCCCTCCCGGTGCTCCTCGACGCCGACGCGCTCCGACCGGAGATCATCGCATCGCTCGACGGCGAGCGCCTCGTGGCGACGCCGCATGCCGGAGAGTGGGCGCGCATCGTGTCCGTCTGGCCGGGCGACGCTGTGCTCGTCGCCAAAGGTTCGCCGACGCGCGTGGCCTCCGGCGGTGCGAGCTACTTCAGTTTCTTCGGCGGCCCGGTGCTCGCACGCGGCGGCAGCGGCGATTTGCTCGCGGGCCTGATCGGCGGGCTGATGGCGCAGACGCCGGACGATTTGTTGCTCGCCGCCGCGCGCGGCGTCCTGTGGCATGGGCTCGCTGCGGATTTGCTCGCCCGCGACAAGGGCCAGGTGGCCGTGCAGACGACGCAGCTGCTGGATTATCTCCAGCCGGCTCTCCTCTGCGCGGACCATGACGACACCTGCCCCTGACCTCACGCCCCGACAGGCGTTCATGATTTTGAACGACCTGCCGAATATCGGCCCGATCTCGCTCAACCGCCTGCTCGCGGAATTCGGCGGGGATCCCGTCGCCATTCTTCGCGCCGACCGCAAAAGCCTCGAACGCGTGCGCGGCGTCGGCCCGGAGACGAGCGCAGCGGTCGTGGGCTGGACGGCGCACTTCGATCTCGCGCGCGAGGAGGAGCGTCTCGCACAGGCCGGCGCGACGTTCATCACGGCGCGCGATGCCGGTTATCCGCGATTGTTGAAAGAAATCAGCGATCCGCCGATCGGCCTCTATCGCAAGGGCGACTACGTGTTCGATGCGCCCTGCATCGCCATCGTCGGCAGCCGGCGCACGACGCTCTATGGTCAGGCCACGGCGAAGAAACTCGGCGCCGAACTCGCGCGCCTCGGCTTCTGCGTCGTGAGCGGCCTCGCGCGCGGCATCGACACGGCGGCGCACGAGGGCGCGCTGTCGGTCGGCGGCAAGACGGCCGCCGTCATCGGCACGGGCATCGACATCATTTATCCCTCGGAGAACCTCGATCTGTATCGCCGCATCGCCGAGAGCGGCGCGGTGCTCTCGGAGTTCCCCTTCGGGCGCAAGGCCGACCGGCAGAGCTTCGCCATGCGCAATCGCATCGTGTCCGGCATGAGCGAGGCGATCGTCGTCGTGGAGAGCGACGTCGACGGCGGCGCGATGATCACGGCGCGCTTCGCCGGCGAGCAGGGACGCTTGTTGTTCGCCGTGCCCGGCCGCATCGACCAGCCCAGCAGCGCGGGCTGCCATCAACTCATCCGCGACGGCGCGACACTGCTCACGAGCGTCGACGACCTGCTCAGCGAGCTGAACTACCTGCAGGGCTTCGCGCCGGGCAAGATCCCCACTGCGCCCGATCAACCCAGCGTGCTCGAGCAACTCACCGCCGCCGCGCTGAGTGACGACGAACGCAAGGTCGCCGAGTGCTTTCGCGGCGGCGCGCTGCTCGGCATCGATGCGCTTACGGCGCAGACCGGACTATCCTCGCCGGTCGTCTCCGCTGCGTTGATGATGCTCGAGTTGAAAAAGCTCGTGGTGAAGCGCGCCGACGGCACCTTCGAAAGCCGGAACGGCTGAGGGAGTTTCCCATGAAAAGACCTGGTGTGTGCGGGTTGATCGTTTGGTCCATGCTGTGGGCTTGGTCCGCAGCGGCGCAGGCACCGGCCTGGCCGCACGAACACAGCGATATCGCGCCCAGTCCGCGCGTGACGTGGGGCAAACTCGAGAACGGCCTGCGCTACGCCATCCTGCCGAACACAACGCCCGCGAAGCTGGTGAGCCTGCGCCTGCTCGTGCTCACCGGCTCGCTGCACGAGCGCGACGACGAGCGCGGTTACGCGCATTTCGTCGAGCACATGGCGTTCAACGGCACGCGCGGTTTCGCGCCGGGCGAGCTGATCAAGTTCCTCCAGCGCGAGGGCGTCGCCTTCGGGCCGCACGTGAACGCCACGACCTTCGAAACGCACACCCTCTACAAGATCGACCTGCCCGAGGCGACGCCGGCCACGATCGCCGACGGTCTGCGCGTGCTCCGGGATTTCGCCGACGGGATCCTCTTTGAAAAGGCCGAAGTCGAGCGCGAGCGCGGCGTGCTGCTGAGCGAGATGCAGACGCGGCGTTCGCTGGATTTGGAACACATGACTGCGGTCCGACGTTTTCTTTTTCCCGGCACACTACTGGCGGACCGCCTGCCGATCGGCACCGAGTCGGCCATCAAGAAGGCGACTCCGGCGGGCTTGCGCGGCTTCTACGCCGCGGGCTATCGGCCGGAGCGGATGGTGGTGATCGTCGCCGGGGATTGCGCAAGCGGCGACGTCGAAGCCGCAGTGCGCGCGCAGTTCGCCGCGCTCGCCGTCCACGGTCCGTCACGGCCCGCGCCCGTGCCGGGCGACTTGCCGCCGGGCGCAGAGGTGCGGGCGACGTTGCACGCGGAGATGCGCGACGGCGTGCAAATGGATTTGATGGCGGTGCATCTGCGGGACGATGGGCCGGACAAAGAGGAGCGTCGCGCGCAGGCCCTGCAGCTCGAGCTGGCCCGCGCGATGGTTCGTCGACGCTTGCAGCGCTTGGTCGAGACGCGTGGCCGGGTCATCAGCGGCTTCGGGCTGCATAGCTCCGCCACGGGTGGGCGGTTTGTGGCCGAGGTGCTTTCCGTGGCGGGCAATGCGAAGGAGTGGAGCGCATTGCTCGGCATCGCCGAACAGGCGCAGCGGTCGGCGGCGGAGCTGGGCTTCGATGCCACCGAGCTGGCCGGAGCGAAGGACAATCTGCGCACGACGCTGCGCGAGGAGGCGATGCGCGCGTCTTCGGTGCCGACGCCGGCGCTCGCGCAAGCGCTCGCGGCCACGGTCGAGGAGGGAACGGTCTTCGTGATGCCGGACGAGCGTCTGGCTGCGCGCCTCGCCCGGCTCGAGGCGGTCACGGCGCAGGATTGCCAGAAAGCATGGCGCGACGAGTGGGCGCGCGGCGTGCGCCGGATTTTCGTCGCAGCTTCGCCGCAGTGGATCAAGGTGGCGCCCGAGAAAATTCTCGCCGCTTACGAGCAAAGCCGAACCGCGCCAGTGACGGCGGCGACCGCGCTCGCTGACACGAAATTTGCCTACGAGGATTTCGGCCCGGCGGGAGCGGTTGTCCAACGCGAGCATGTCGCCGACCTCGACGTGTGGCAGGTGCGCTTCGCAAACGGCGTGCGCCTGAACCTGAAGCGCACCGCGTTCGAGCATGGCCGCGTGCATTTCCGCCTCCGCTTCGGTGAAGGACGCGCGGCGGAGCCCGTCGAGCATCCGGGCCTCGGTCTGTGGGCTGGCGGACTCGTGGGGGGCGGCCTGAACAAACACACCAACGAGGAAATGCGGCAAGCCATGCGCGGGCATGCGGTGACGCTCAATATGCGCGCGGAGGACGATGCGTGCCAGATGACGGGAGCAACCACGGGCGACGATTTGCGGCGGTTTTTGCAGGTGGCGACGGCGTATCTCGTCGATCCGGCTTGGCGTTCGGACGACGAGCCGCGCGTGCGCCGGCTGCTCGGCGAAGTCTATGCGAAGAATCGCTCGCAGCCGGAGGGCGCCATGCAGACCTCTGTCCTTTCTTTTCTCGCCGGCGGCGACACGCGGATCGGGTTGCCGGCGCGCGAAATGACCGAGAAGCATTCGTTCGCGACGCTCGCCGCTTGGCTGAAGCCCATGCTCGAAGCGTCGCCGATCGAAGTGACGCTGGTAGGCGATCTCGACGTCGACGCCGCCATCGCCGAGGTGGCGAAGACCTTTGGCACTTTGCCAACGCGGAGTGAAGCGGTGCCAGCGCCGACGGCCGCGCGGAAGCTGAAACTCCCGCAGCCGCCGGAGACGCGCCGCTTCAGCTATCCCGCGGTCGCCGGCCGACCGACGACGCTGGTGCTCGATTGGCCGGTGCGCGATGTGCTGACGATGACCGAGCGCCGTCGTCTGCGATTGCTGGCCGGAATCCTGGGTGATCGGTTGCGGGTGCAAATCCGCGAGGAGAAAGGCGCGACCTACGTGTTCGATGCCTCGCTGGTCTATTCGGAGACTTTTCCCGGATTGGCGTCGCTGCGCTGTCGGCTCGATGTCGCCACGAAATCGGCGAAGAAGATCGCCGATCAGGGCTCTGCCATCGCGAGCGAACTCGCGAAGAAAGGCGTGACCGCTGAGGAACTCGCCCGCGCCCAAGCCCAGGCGGTCGCCGGTGCGCGGCAACAGCTCTCGCGCAATGAATTCTGGCTCGATACCCTGGACGATTCGCAGACGCGTCCCGGTCGTCTCGATGAGCTGCGCAGCCTCGAACACGACTATGCCGCCGCCACGCCGGCCGAGCTCGATGTGCTGGCCGGGCGGTATCTCGGTCCGAAGAATCTCTTCCGCTTCTTCATCGAGCCGAAGACCGCGAAGTAGTCGCCGGGACGTCGCACGTGCGGCTGGTTTCGCCGCAACGCGTTTGACTCAGCCGCCTCGGCCGGGACACTCGCGCGATGAAAATTCGCGCACTGTTGGCCGGTTGGATCGTGTCGGTGGCGGTGGTGTTTGGCGCCGAGGCGGCGGCGAAAAAGCATCCGATCACGCACGAGGAATTGTGGCTGATGAAACGGATCGGCGCGCCGGTGCCGAGCCCCGACGGGAAATGGGTGGTGTTTTCGGTGACGGAGCCCGCCTACGACGCCAAGGAGCAGTCGACCGATCTCTGGCTGAAATCGCTGACCGACGACACACCCGCGCGCCGCATCACCTACACGAAGGCGCCGGAGGGCGGCGTGAACTGGTCGCCGGATTCCGCGAGCATCGTCTTCACGACGCGCCGCGAGGGCGACGAGGCTTCGCAAATCTATCGACTCAATCTCAACCAACCCGGCGAAGCCGAGCGACTGACGAGCCTGACGCTGGGCGCGCGTTCGCCGAAGTTCAGCCCCGACGGCAAGCAGCTGCTCTTCGTGAGCGACGTGTTCCCCGGCGCAAATGACGAGGACGCGATCAAGAAAGCCGCGAAGGAGCGCAAGGATCGCAAATACAACGCGCGCGCCTACGAGCAATTCCCGCCGCGCTTCTGGATGGCCTGGCTCGACGACAAGAAAGCGCACCTCTTCGTGATGGACGCGAAAGCCGGCGCGAAAGCGCGCGATCTCCTCGCCGGCAGCAAGCTGGCCGAGTTGCCCGGCTTCGGCGGCGGGCAGGGCGACGACGGCCAGAACCTCGAGACGGAATGGGCACCGGACAGCAGCGGCGTGGTGCTCAGCGTCTCGACCAACCGCGACGCCGCGGCGCGCGAACCGGTCTACGCGCAGTTGTATTTCGTCGCGACCTCCGGCGGCGAACCGAAGCGCCTGACGAACGACCAGAGCAGCTACGGCAACCTCCAGTTCTCGCCGGACGGCAAGACGCTCTTCTGCGTCACCGACCCGAACACGATCGACAAGGTCTACGACTTGAGCCGCCTCGCGAGTTTTCCGTGGCCGTTCGATGCAGCGAAGAAAAAGATCCTGACCGCCAACCTCGACCGCTCGGTCGGCCGCTACGCGCTGCCTGAGGGCAGCGATCGCATCTACTTCACCTTCGAGCACGCGGGCATCGAGCAGCTCCACTCGGTGAGCTACGCGGGCGGCGATGTGCGCGACGAGCCGTCGATGACCTATGGAACCACCGGCGGCCTCAACGCCGGCGGCAAGGCGCTCGTCGGCACATGGGACAGCGTGTCGAATCCGGCGGAAATCTACGCCTTCAACGGCGCGCTGAAGCGCCTGACGTCATTCAACGCCGAGAAGGCCGCCACGCTCGACTTGCCCGGCGTGGAGCACTTCGAGTTCAAGGCGAGCGACGGCATGACCATCCATAACATGATCGTGCGGCCGGCCGGCTTCGATGCGGCGAAGAAGTATCCGCTCCTCGTCGTCATCCACGGCGGCGCGGCGAACATGTGGCACGACACGTTCGTCCTCCGCTGGAATTACCACCTGCTCGCCGGCACCGAATACGTGATCCTGCTCACCGACTACAAGGGCTCGACCGGCTACGGCGAGGAGTTCGCGCGTTCGATCCAGCTCGATCCGCTGCGCGGCCCGGGCAACCACGTGAACGAGGCCGCCGACGAGGCGGTGAAGCGTTTCGCGTTCATTGACGGCACACGCATGGCCGCAGCGGGCGCCAGCTACGGCGGCCACCTCGCCAACTGGCTGCAGGCGACGACCACGCGCTACAAGTGCATCATATCCCACGCGGGCGAGGCAGACCTCATCATGCAGTGGGGCACGAGCGACAGCATCTGGGGACGTGAGGTGAACAGCGGCGGCCCGGTGTGGGGCGACAGCGCGGTGTGGCGCGAGCAGAGTCCCGTGCTGCAGGCCGGCAATCACGCGAAGGGCACCGGCTTCAAGACGCCGATCCTGGTCACGGTCGGCGAACTCGATTTCCGCGTGCCGATGAACAACGCGCTGATGTGGTTCGCGCTCAATCAACGCCTCGGCGCGCCGAGCAAACTGATCGTCTTCCCCGAGGCCGGCCACTGGATCCTGCGCGGCGAGGACAGCCGCTACTGGTATGGCGAGGTCCGCGGCTGGCTGGCGAAATACCTGAAGTGAGCCGCGAACGGCGATTTCCCCTCTGAAAAAGACAAAGGCGCGCCGAGGGGCGCGCCTTTTTTTGTGGCGGACGGAGGCGCGCTATTTCCCGTCCGGGTGGCGCTGCACGAACTCGTCATCGAGGACGAAACGGCGGCGTTCGGTGACGATGTTTTTGAGACTCGGCTCGGCGTCGGCCGAGTCGAGATCTTGATCGAGCCGTTGAATGAAGTGCTCGTAGCTGTCGGGTTTGTGCGTGTCGCGCTCCACTTCGGCGCCGATGAGCTCGTAGCGCTGTTTGGCCATCGCGCCGAGGCGCTCCCAAGTCAGCGTGCTCGCCAGCCCGTGCACATAGCCGTAGTAGCGCCAGCGAAGGATAATCGGTGCGAGCAGTTTCTGAATCAATGGGCGACGCGGGTTGTCCGCGCCGGCCAGCACGTCGAGTTGCTCGCGTTGGATGACGAGCGTGCGTCCGCCGGCGCCGCCTTCACTGCGGCGACGGAAGCTGTCGGTGCCCACGTGCAGACCCGGAATCGGCAGGCCTAGACTGAGGCCGCTGCCGCCTGCACCGCGCCCGCCGCCCCGCTCGCCGCCGCGTCCGCCCTCGCGTTCCTTCGCGGCGTCGGGGCGCTCGTCGCTGACGATGAAGCGGTCGCGTTTCGCGGCGGTGTTCGCATCGGCGACGAAGACGGATTCCGGCAACATCTTCTCCAAGCCGGCTTGGATTTGCGGTTGAGCGAGCTGCTGGGTCTTCGCGCCCATCCAGCGTGTGAACCAGCGATCGAAGGCGCCGACGAACTCGTCTCGCGTCACCTGGCCATCGTGATCCTGATCCATTTCCGCGAAGAACTCGCCGCCGATCACCTCGGCGGGATCGTCCTGCCCGTAGGTCTGGCGGCTCTTGCCATCGCGCATCGAGGGCGGCGTGACGAACCAGCGGAACTTGTCGATCAACTGGGCGCGGCCGAGCTGGCCGGCGAAATTTTCGTCCATCACCGTGAACCAACCGCGGGCGAAATCGAGCCACTCGCCGCGCGTGACGCGTTGGTCGTCGTCGCGGTCGGCTTTCAGGACGAAGCTGTAACTGAGCAACATGGCGAGGTCGGTTTGCTGCTGGCGCGGCGTTTTGGTGGGCGCGGCGCCGCCGGGAGAATTGCTGGCCGGAGCGGGCGGGGACGAGGTTGTCGCTGCCGCCGCTTCGCGGTTGCCCCGCGCGCCGCCGCGACCGGACGGCCGTTCCCGGTTTCCGTCCCCGAAGCGCGCGCCCGCGCGGCCGCCGTAGCGTTCGTAGGTCTCGGTCTCGACGAGGCGAAACGCGGTTTCGGCGGCGAGCGGTATGAGGTGAAAGCGGCCCGCCGGATCCAGATAGAGGCCGTAACCGCCACCGTGAGCGCGGTAGCCGCCTTGGTTCATCAGCACGTTTTCCCAAGCGAGAAAGCGTAGCGCGCCGTTCACGTCGAGGAGCGGGGCGAGCGCTGGCTCGAGATCTTCCGGATCAGTTTGCGCGAGCGTCCGGCAGAGTTTGATGAGCGCTTGCCACGCGGCGGGCGACTCCTCGGTGTCGAGGTGATAGATCGCTCGATACGGTTGCGGATCGTCGCCGAGGTAGGTGAGGCCGCCGCCGGCCGCCACGGTCCAACGTGCGCCGGCGGCCGTGCCGAAGTTTTCGAGCAGGAAGCGTTCGTCGAACGGCTGGACGTTCGCGTAGACGCCCCAGTTTTCACCGTTGATCGCGACAGTGACGAAGTTGCTGCGCGGCGCGGACAGCGCGGATTCTCGCGCGACGTCGAGGCCGAGCGAAGTGCGCACGAAGGTCGGGTCGGCGAAAACGTCCAACAGGCGCAACTCGCGCTGGCCGGCGAGGCGTTGCTGCGGGTCCGTGAAATCGAAACGCAGGAGCAGCGTGCGCTTGTAGCCGGAGTCCCGCGGCTCCGCCACGGGCAAGGGCGCGTAGCGCACGCCGACGCCGGGGTAGGTGCGACCATCGATCGTCACGCGCGCGGGCACCCAGATGTCGGTCGAGGCGAAGAGCGCGAGCTGGCGTTCCCAATCGGTGTCGTCGAATGCGAGGGCGATGGTGCGTAGCGTGGCCGGATCGTAGAGCGGACGAGCGGAAAGGTCGGGCAACGCGGCGACGTCGACTTTCGCCCCGGGTTTCACCGGCTCGAGCGTGCGCGCGGTCGCGGAAGGCGCGGCGGAGCGCGGGGTGTTGGCGCCGGTGCCGGTTGCTGCGGGCTGGGCGGCGAGGAAATCGCGAGCCGCCGCGCGTTCCGCGGCGTCGAGCCGTCCGTCGCCGTTGCGATCAAACCGGGAAACCAGGGCGACCGGTGCGGCGTAGACGGGGTCGGCGGCAGCCTTGGCGGACTCGTCTTGCGGTGACTCGTCATCGTCCCGGCGCTCGGTGCGTTCGCTCCCGTGCGAGGCACGGCCGCCGCGGGTCGGTTGGGCGTGCAGGGGCGACCAGATACCGACGAACAGAGCCAGGGTGGCGAAGGCGAGCGGAGCGACTTTCATGGGGCGCGGGACGGCTCGAATAAAGACGACTCCGGTCGGGCGCGGTTCCATCGCGCCGCGCGGTTCCGCGCGTGATGACAGTCAACCCGGCGGCCAGGCGAGCGGACGGCCGCCCAGGACGTGGACGTGCAGGTGCGGGACGGTCTCGCCGCCGTCGCGGCCGTTGTTGATCACGATGCGGAAACCGTTCGGTTCGAGGCCGAGTTTCTTCGCGATGGCAGCGGCGCTGAGCAAGAGGTGCCCGAGGACGTTTTGATCGGCCGGCTGTGCTTCGGCGACGCGCGCGATGAGTTGCTTCGGGATAACGAGCACGTGCACCGGCGCCTGCGGGTTGATGTCGTGGATGGCGATGCAGTGCTCATCCTCGTGCGCGATCTTGGCGGGAATCTCGCGGTCGATGATGCGTTGGAAGATGGTTTTGCTCATGAATCTTGAACTCAGGAAATCAGGAAAGGTTGCTTCGGAGGGCCCGCGTCCTCGCGGGCCGCGGCGCGCGGGGACGCGCGCCCTCCATCAGAGAAACAGCAGGTTCACGTTGGCGCCGCGGCGGGTGCGGGCGGCGGTGAGGTTGCGCAGCAGATCGAGGGTTTCGTCGTATTCGCGCTCTCGCTTGGCGGCGCCGCGCTTCTTGTCGGGGCAGAGTGCGGGGCGGAGGTTGGTGACGAGGACAGTGGCTTCGCGGCAGGCGGCGAGGCGCTTGAGGCCTTCCATCAGGTTGGCGCGGGCGAAGAGCGGCGTGGCGGCGTTGGCCTCGGCGGCGGCGTCCCAGTGAAAGAAACCGTGCTGGGAACCGC
Source organism: Candidatus Didemnitutus sp. (assembly GCA_019634575.1). Classification (NCBI taxonomy): domain Bacteria; kingdom Pseudomonadati; phylum Verrucomicrobiota; class Opitutia; order Opitutales; family Opitutaceae; genus Candidatus Didemnitutus; species Candidatus Didemnitutus sp. The sequence goes on along the minus strand of JAHCAY010000002.1, from coordinate 437,980 downwards.
GGCTCTCGCAGAGGCGGGAGAAGAGTTGCGCGGCAGCCTGCACGAAGGCCGGGTCGGCGGGCGTGACTTCGGAGTGCTGGCCGGCGAACGCGCGCTCGGCTTCGAGGCTGGTAACGATGGCGGCGTCGATTTGCTGCGCGAGGTAGAGGTCGTGCCCGGTGAGCGGCGCGAAGAGCGCGTTGAGAAAGTGCAGGCGGCGCAGTTGAGCGGGGCGCGTCATTTCTTCGGCTTCGGTGTAGTGCCTTCGGGAAACGGGGCAAGGCTCGTGATTTCGTCGACGAACTCGCCGACGTCGCGGAATTCCTTGTAGACGCTGGCGAAGCGGACGTAGGCGACTTGGTCGAGCTTGCGCAGGCGCAGCATGACTTGTTCGCCGATGGCCTTGGTCGGCACCTGGCTTTCGTAGCCGGCTTCGACGGCGTCGATCACGTCTTCGACGAGCATGTAGATCTGCTCGCCGTCGATCGGGCGCTTGTGGCAGGCGGCGCGCACGGCGGCGACGAGCTTGTCGCGCATGAACGGCTCGGTGCGGCCGTCGCGCTTCACGACGATGAGGCTATCGCGGACGAGCGACTCGTTGGTCGTGAAACGGTGGCTGCACTCGAGGCATTCGCGGCGGCGGCGGATGGTGTTTCCGTCGCGCGCGATGCGGGAGTCGATGACCTTATCCTCGATGGAAGTGCACTTCGGGCAGCGCATGGGCTTCGGAAGAATAGCGGGTAGGGAGTAGCGGGTAGCGAGTAGAAACGCGCGGAAACGCGGAGTCGGCGCCGCGGGCTACTTCAGTTCGAGAAAATTAGTCAGCATCTTCATGCCGTGTTGGGTCGCGATGGATTCGGGGTGAAATTGGACACCCCAGATCGGCATTTGTTTGTGGCGGAGGCCCATGATTTCGCCTTCCGCGGTCTCGGCCGTGATTTCGAGGCAGTCGGGCAACGAGGAGCGTTCGATGAGCAGCGAGTGGTAGCGTGTGGCCTGGAAAGGCGAGGGGAGTCCGCCGAAGATGTCGGTGTTTTTGTGGAGGATGGGCGACATCTTGCCGTGCATGAGGCGGCCGGCGCGGATGACTTTGCCGCCGAAGTATTGGCCCATGGCTTGGTGGCCGAGACAGACGCCGAAAATGGGTTTTTTGCCGCCGAAGACGCGGAACATGTCGAGGCTGACGCCGGCTTCGGTGGGGGTGCACGGGCCGGGCGAGATGAGGACGCGGTCGGGATTCAGCGCGGCGGCTTGCTCGGGCGTGATCTCGTCGTTGCGGAAGACTCGCATGCTCACCCCGAGTTGGCCGAAATACTGGACCAGGTTGAAGGTGAACGAGTCGTAATTGTCGATGACGAGCAGCACGGCAGCCGATTACTCGGGATTTGACAGGGGGGTCAAGCGCGCGGGTAGGGTCTTTTCCGCCATATGCCCGCCCATTTCGACCTTCTGAAGACCGACACCGCCACGGCGGCGCGGCGCGGGCGTCTGCGGACGCGCCACGGCGTGATTGAGACGCCGATTTTCATGCCCGTCGGCACGCAAGGAACGGTGAAGGCGCTCACGCCCGCGCAGCTGCACGAGATCGGCGCGCAGATCATCCTCGGCAACACCTACCATCTCAGCCTGCGCCCCGGCTCGGAACTCGTGCGCGAGCTCGGCGGGTTGCACGCGTTCATGGGTTGGGATGGCCCGATCCTGACCGACAGCGGCGGGTTCCAGGCGTTTTCCCTGGCGAAGCTCCGCGACATCCGCGAGGACGGCATCGCGTTCTCCTCGCACATCGACGGCGCGAAGCACTTCCTCGGGCCGCGCGAGGTGATGCAAATCCAGTCGGACCTCGGCTCCGACATCGCGATGGTGATCGACGAGTGTCCGCCCTGGCCGTGCACGCGCGACGAGTGCCAGCGCGCCGTCGACCGCAGCCTCCGTTGGGCAAAGGAGTGCAAGCAGATCGCCACGGACAACGGCTTCCTCGCGCGCGGGCACCACGTGTTCGCCATCGCGCAAGGCTCGACCTTCGACGACCTGCGGCGCGAGGCCGCCGAGTCGCTCGCGGCGCTCGATCTGCCCGGCTACGCCGTCGGCGGCGTGAGCGTGGGCGAGCCGGAACCGGAGATGTTGAAACAGGTTGGCGCCACCACGCCGTTCCTGCCTGCCGACAAGCCGCGCTACACGATGGGCCTCGGCACGCCGCCGCAGATTTTGAAGATGATCGCGCTCGGCGTGGACATGTTCGACTGCGTGCACCCGACGCGCGTGGCGCGCAACGGCGCGGCCTTCACGCCCGACGGCCTCATCAACGTCCGCAACGAGCGCTACCGCACCGACAAGACGCCGCTGGTCGAGGGCTTGGACAACTACACCTGCCGCCATTTTTCGCGCGCGTATTTGCGCCACCTCGTGATGGCCAACGAGATTTTGGCGAGCACTCTGCTCTCGCTGCACAACCTGCATTTCTACCTCGACCTCGTCGCGCAGGCGCGGGCGCACATCGAGGCCGGCGACTTCGCCGCATGGAGCGCGGCGTGGATCGCGCGCTACGAAGCGGGCGAGGCGGCGCAACGCGGTTGATCCGCCTGCGGGAGCCGCCGAGCGCGACAAGCGGCTTGGCAACGCGCCGGCGTTCCCGAAACTTGCGTGCATGCGCCTCGCCGTTTCCCTGATGCTTGCGTTCACGTCGTCTGTGCTCGCGGTGGCGGCGACAAGTAGAGCTCCGATCGCGGAGGCGATCGGACGGGCGATGGCGGCCGGCAAATTGCCGGGTGCGGTGTTGTGGATGGAGCAAGGCGCCGAGCGAACGCACTGGGCGCAGGGCGACCGCGCGCTCGTCCCGCACCGCGAGGTGATGACGGAGGACACGATCTTCGATGCGGCATCGCTGACGAAGGTGGTCGCGACCGCACCGTCTGTGATGCTGCTGATCGAGCGCGGGCGGGTGAAACTCGACGCGCCGGTGCGGGAATACCTGCCGGAGTTTGCGGCTGCGAACGTGACGGTGCGGCATCTGCTCACGCACACGTCGGGCTTGCCGGCGGAAATCCCGCGCGACGCTGCCACGCCGGACTGGCGCGGCTACGAGGAGGGCGTCCGGCGCGCTTGTGCCTGCATGCCCGATCCGGCGCCTGGGACGAGTTTCCGCTACAGCGACGTGAATTTCATCCTGCTCGGTGAAATTGTTCGCCGGGTCAGCGGACGGACGTTGGACGTATTCGCGCGCGAGGAGATTTTCGTTCCGCTCGGCATGAAGGATACGGAATTCCGGCCTGCGCCTGAGTTGCGCGCGCGCATCGCGCCGACGGAGCGTGACGAGAGCGGAGCGATGCCGCGTGGCATCGTGCACGATCCGACATCGCGACGCATGGGCGGCGTGGCGGGGCACGCGGGGTTGTTCACGACGGCGGCCGATCTCGCGCGCTATGCGCGGGTGATGCTGCGCGGTGATGTGGACGGCGTGCGGTTGCTGAAACCCGAGACGCTGCACCTGATGCAGAGCACGCAGAGCCCGGCGACGGTGCCGGAGCGCCGCGGGCTGGGGTGGGACATCGATACGAAATACAGCCGGCCGCGCGGGCGTTTTTTCCCGCTCGGTTCGTTCGGGCACACGGGGTTCACCGGCACGGCCGTGTGGATCGACCCGTCGAGCGACGCGTTCTACGTTTTCCTGTCCTCGCGCCTTCATCCTGACGGCAAGGGCAACGTCCGTGACCTGTATGAAGAGGTTGGGACCGAGGTCGGGCGGCTGGTGCTGGCGGAGCGTCCGGCGGAGAAAGTGAAGTAGCGGTTGCTCGCGGTGGAAATGGAATGCGCATTGAACCCGGTCGGCGGGTCCGTTTAGCTCCGGCCCTCTTTCCATTTTTCCCCATGCGTATTCTCGTCACCGGCGGCGCCGGTTTCCTCGGTTCCCACCTCTGCGATCGCCTCCTGAAGGACGACCACGAGGTCGTCTGTCTCGATAATTTCTTCACCGGCGCGAAGGCCAACATCGCCCATCACCTCGGCAATCCGCACTTCGAGCTCGTCCGTCACGACGTGATCGACCCGTTCAAGTTCGAGGTCGACCAGATCTACAACCTCGCGTGCCCCGCCTCGCCGCCGCACTACCAATACAACCCCATCAAGACGACGAAGACGTCCGTGATGGGCGCGATCAACTGCCTCGGCCTCGCGAAGCGCGTGAAGGCGCGCGTCTTTCAGGCGAGCACGTCCGAAGTCTACGGCGACCCGAGTGTCCACCCGCAGCCCGAGAGCTATTGGGGCAACGTGAATCCCATCGGACGCCGCTCGTGCTACGACGAGGGCAAGCGCGTCGCCGAGACGCTGTTCTTCGATTATCACCGCGAGAACAAGGTCGATATCCGCATCGTCCGCATCTTCAACACCTATGGCCCGCGCATGCATCCGAACGACGGCCGCGTCGTCTCGAACTTCATCGTGCAGGCGCTGAAAGGCGAAGACATCACGATCTACGGCGACGGCAAACAGACGCGCTCGTTCTGCTACGTTGACGACCTCATCGAAGGCTTTGTGCGCCTGATGAACCAGACCGAGACCGTCGGCCCGGTGAACATCGGCAACCCCGGCGAGTTCACCATGCTCGAGCTCGCGGAGCAGGTGCTCCAGCTCACGCAGAGCAAATCGAAGATCGTGCACAAGCCGCTCCCCTCCGACGACCCGAAGCAGCGCCGCCCCGACATCACGCTCGCGAAGAAGCACCTCAAGTGGGAACCCACCATCCCGCTCGCCGAGGGCCTCAAAAAGACGATCGCTTATTTCAAGACCAAGGTCTGAGGGCGTGCGATTCGCCTCGTGCTTCATAGCAGCCGACGTGAAGAGCTGCCGCCTGTGAACATCGTGAGTGGCGCGCTTGCCGCGCCACTCGGCTGTAATCAGCGGGCAACCCTGCGCGGCGATCGTGGTTGCGAACGCTCATGGTGCCGCGCGCGAGCGCTTCTTTTTGACCACGGATAGCGCGGATTGTCACGGATGCTGCTGCGCTCCCGAGTGCGTGATCCGTGGTAAATAGCACTCGCGAGAGCGGCATTTGCGGCGGAACGGATCGCGACAAGTGTCGGACGTCGGGGCGTGAAGCCTCTGCAATCAGAACCACCGAGCCTCAAGAACGGGCACGATCCCTTCGCGGATAGTAACATGCGGTGGCCATACGAGGCTACCGGTTGGAGGCGGCTCGATCGGAGGACGCGCTCCTATCGCGCGGCGGGCTCGGCGTGGAGGGCGTCGTCGGTAGCGGTGACGAGAACCTCGACGGTCATCGTGCGCCGATCGGTGCCGCGGTAGGTGCCTTTGAGCGGCGAGACGTCGGCGTGGTCGCGGCCGACGGCGACCTTCACGTGGTTGCTCGCCGCGAGTTGCGCATTGGTGGGATCGAGGCCGCACCAGCCGGCGCCGTTGATGAAGACTTCGACCCAGGCGTGGCTGGCTTGGGCGCCCTTGAGCTGATCGCGCGGCCCGTTGTAGAGGTAACCGCTGACGTAGCGTGCGGGTATTTTCAGGGCGCGGCAAAAGCCGATCATCACGTGCGCGAAATCCTGGCAGACGCCGTGGCGCGCCTTCAGCACTTCGCGCATGTGCGTGTGGACGTTGGTCGAGGCCGGCACGTAGCGGAACTCCGCGTGGATGTGGCGCATGATCGCTTGCGCGGCTTGCCAGGCGTCGGTGGCGCCGCCGGCGGCCGCGCGGGCGAGGGCGGTCGTTTCCGCGGTGATGGCGACGTAGGTAGAGTCGGGAAGAAAATCGTAGCAGCGGTCCTGCAGCAGGCAGTCGTCGACGCGGGCGAGCGGCGCGGGCTCGGCGCCGGGCGGCAGCACAGGCTCATCGCGAGTGAAGACGAGCGCGGTGGCTTCGACGACGAGTTCGGTGTGCGGTGCGTCGATTTCGAAGAGGTGCACGCAGTTCGAGTAGAAGTCGAAGTAGTGCGACGAGCGGGCGTCGGGCGCGACGTGGAGTTCGAAGTGTCGGCACTCCTGTCCGTCGGTCGACGCGGGGCGGAGGCGCGCTTCGTTGAAGCTCTCCCGCACGGGCGTGGCGTAGGCGTAGCGCGTGCGGTGCAGCGTGTGGAGCTTCATGCGCGCGGGCGTTGTTGCTGCTGTTGTTCTTCCTGCTGGCGGAGCTCGTAATCTTCGAGCGTGTGGAAAGCTTGGAAAATGTAGGTTTGGAAGAGCGCGGCGCCGATGTCGTTGAGGCGCGTCTGGAGCTGATCGATGTAGGTGTGGAGGCCGACGGCGAAGATGTCTTCGGCGGAACTGAAGCTGAGTTCGGCGAGGAGGCGGCCGGCGAGTTTCTCGGCGTCGTTGCTGAAGCGATCGCCGGCGACGCCGGAGATGCGGCGCAGCGCGGCATCGAGCGCGCGGACGCAGAAGCGGACGGAGCGGGGGAAGTTGTCGGAGAGAAGCAGGAACTCCGCGATGAAGGCGGGCTGGACCTCGGCGCCATGGAGAGCCTTGTAGGCGTCCCACGCGGAGCAGGAGCGGAGGACGGCGGACCAGCCGAGGGCGTCTTCCTGGCTGACGGTGCCGGGTTTGCCGCGGGCCGGGACCGAGGCGTGGCGAACGTCGAGGATCCGCGAGGTCTTGTCGGCGCGCTCGAGGAAGCAGCCGGCTTGCATGAAATTCCAGCCTTCGTTCCGGACGACGGTGGCGTTGGCGAGGCCGCTGAGGAGGAGCGAGCTGTTCTTCACCTCGAGGAAGAATTCGTGCGGTCCGCTGCGCCAGAGGCGGCGCGCGGCGGGCGAGTGAAGAAAAAGATAGAGGCGATTGAGTTCCTCCCAAAATTCGACCGTGAGCTGATCGCGCACCATGCGGGCGTTTTCGCGGGCCTGGTTCACGGACGAGACAATGGAGTTGGGATTCGCGGTCTCGAAAACGAGGAACTCGGTGACGTCCTCGCCGGTGGCGCCGCTGTGGAGCTGGTGGAAGAGCTGGTCGTCGCCGGTGCTTTGGACGATGGGCATCCAGAGGCCGGCGAGGGTCTGGTCGTCGAGGCGGCGGATGTCGAGGAGGAGCTGGAGATTGACGTCGACAAGGCGCGCGGTGTTGTCGGCGCGTTCGATGTAACGACTCATCCAGTAGAGGGAATTGGCGACGCGGGAGAGCATGGCGGCTATTCGTTGCCGTAGAGCACCCAGGTTTCCTTTGAGCCGCCGCCTTGCGAGGAGTTGACGACGAGGGAGCCTTTCCGGAGCGCGACGCGGGTGAGGCCGCCGGGAATGATCACGGGTTTTTCGCCGTAGAGGATGAACGGGCGCAGGTCGATGTGCCGGCCGCCGAAGCCCTCGTCGTCGACCCACGTCGGGTGGCGGGAGAGGGAAATCATCGGTTGCGCGATGTAGTTGCGCGGGTCGGCGAGGATCTTTTGGCGGAACTCGTCGCGCTCGGCTTGCGTGGCTTTCGGGCCCATGAGCATGCCGTAGCCGCCGGCTTCGTTGGCGGCTTTGACCACGAGCTTGTCGAGGTTTTCGACCATGTAGGTGCGATCCTTCGGCTCGCTGGCGAGATAGGTCGGGACATTCGGGAGTAGGGGCTCCTGGTCGAGGTAGTATTTGATGATCCGCGGGACGAAGTAATACATGACCTTGTCGTCCGCGACACCGGTGCCGATGGAGTTGGCGAGCGAGACGGTGCCGGCGCGGTAGGCGTTCACGAGGCCCGGCACGCCGAGCGCGGAGTCGCGGCGGAAGACCGTCGGGTCGAGGAAGTCGTCGTCGATGCGCCGGTAGATGACGTGGACCGGGCGCAGGCCCTTCGTCGTGCGCATGTAGACGTGCTGGTCGCGCACGATGAGGTCGCGGCCCTCGACGATCTCGATGCCCATCTGGCGGGCGAGGTAGGTGTGTTCGAAATATGCGGAGTTGTAGGCGCCGGGCGTCAGCAGCACGACGGTCGGCTCGGCGACGCCGGCGGGGGCGACGTAGCGGAGGAGCTTCAACAGCTCGGCCGGGTAGTGGTCGACGGGGCGCACGCCGCAGCTTTCGTAGATGTCCGGAAAGGTGCGCTTCAGTGCACGACGGTTTTCGAGGACGTAGCTGACGCCGGATGGGCAGCGGGCGTTGTCCTCGAGGACGAGATACTGGCCCTTGTCGTCGCGGATGAGGTCGGTGCCGCAGATGTGGATGTAGATGTCGCGGGGAACCTTGGTGTTCACGAACTCGCGGCGGAAATGTTTCGCGGAGAGCACGTAGTGGGCGGGGATCGTGCCGTCGCGGATGATGCGCTGTTCGTGGTAGATGTCGTGGAGGAAAAGGTTCAGCGCGGTGATGCGCTGGATCAGGCCGGCTTCGAGGTGCTTCCACTCGTCCGAGGGGATGATGCGCGGCACGAGATCGAATGGGAAAACGCGCTCGGTGCCCTGCGCGTCGCCATAGACGTTGAACGTGATGCCCTGCCGCAGGAACGCCAGGTCGACGGAACGGCGCTTCGCGTTGAAGGTGTCCGCGTCGATCCCCTGGAAACGCCGGGCGAAACGCTGGTAATGCGGGCGGACGGTGCCGCTGCTGGCGACCATTTCGTCGAAGAAATCATCGGTCACGTAGCCGTCGAAAAGAGTGGGGGAAGGCGGTGGCGTCGCGGTCGAACTGGGGTGGACCATGGAGCGCTCAATGCATAGGTCGTGCTAACTGCGAAAAAATCTTCGCCGGCGCGCAAAATCCCCCGGTTCGGGGCCGGCGCGCGTGCCCCGGTCCGCTGCGGAGAGGCATAATCCGCGGCGCGTTTGGTGCGGCAGTTGCTAGGCGAGAACAGCCGTTCGCCCGCGGCTCCGCCCCATGGCCATTCATGTCGCCCTCCACCATCGCACGAGCTACCGCTATGACCGCCTCGTCGGTCTCGGTCCGCAGACCATCCGCTTGCGGCCGGCGCCGCATTGCCGCACGCGCGTCCTCAGTTACTCGCTGAAGCTCACGCCGGCCGAGGGGCATTTCCTGAACTGGCAACAGGACGCCTTCAGCAACTACCTCGCGCGCGTCGTCTATCCGGAAAAGGTCACCGAGTTTGCCGTCGAGGTCGATCTTGTCGCCGAGATGTCCGTCTACAACCCGTTCGACTTCTTCCTCGAACCGTCGGCCGAGAAATTTCCTTTCTCCTACGAACCCGCCATCGCTGCCGACCTCGCACCCTATTTGCGCAAAGGCGAGCTCACGCCGCGGCTCGCGGCCCTCGTCGGCGCGCTCGACCTGCAGCCGCAGCGCACGATCGATTTTCTCGTCGGACTGAACCAGCGCCTCTGGCGCGAGCTCAAATACGTCATCCGCCTTGAGCCCGGCGTCCAGTCACCCGAGGAGACCCTCGAGAAAGCTTCCGGCTCCTGTCGCGACTCCGGCTGGCTGCTCGTCAACCTCCTCCGGCACTGCGGCCTCGCGGCGCGCTTCGTGTCGGGCTATCTCATCCAGCTCAAGGCCGACCAGAAGTCGCTCGATGGCCCGTCCGGCGCGGAGCAGGACTTCACCGATCTCCACGCGTGGTGCGAAGTCTATCTGCCCGGCGCCGGCTGGATCGGACTCGACCCGACCTCCGGCCTGCTCGCCGGTGAAGGGCATCTGCCGCTCGCCTGCTCGCCCGAGCCCTCGAGCGCGGCCGCGATCAGCGGCGGCGTGGACGAATGCGAGGTGGAATTCGACTTCGCGATGTCGGTCCAACGCATCTACGAGTCGCCGCGCGTCACGCTGCCCTACACGGACGCGCAGTGGCAGCGCATCGAGACGCTCGGCCACGCGATCGACGCCGACCTCGCCGCGCAGGACGTCCGCCTCACGATGGGCGGCGAGCCGACGTTCGTCTCGCTCGACGACCCCGACGGCCCCGAGTGGAACTTCACCGCCGTCTCTCCGAAAAAGCGTCTCCTTTCCGGCGAGCTCATCAAGCGCCTCCGTCGCCAATTCGCCCCCGGCGCGCTCCTCCATTACGGTCAGGGCAAATGGTATCCCGGCGAGCCGCTCCCGCGCTGGGCGCTCGCGGCGTATTGGCGCAAGGACGGCGTCCCCATTTGGCGCGACGACTCGCTGATCGCCGACGAATCGAAAAACTACGGCCACGGCGCGCCCGAGGCCAAGGAGCTTGCGCGGCGCCTCGCCCGCACTCTCGGCGTGAATCCCGACCACCTCATCGCCGGCTATGAGGACGCCTTCTACTACACGTGGAAGGAGCGCCGCCTGCCATCGAACGTCACCCCGGAGAAAACCAACCTGAAGGACAAGCAGGAGCGCGAACGCATCGCGCGGATTTTCCAGGAAGACCTCGGCTCCATCGTCGGCTACGCGCTGCCGTTGAAACGCACCACTGTCGACGGCCGCGCCGGCTGGATGTCCGGCGCGTGGTTCCTGCGCGACGACGAGACGCTGTGGCTGCTGCCCGGCGATTCGCCGATGGGCCTGCGCCTGCCGCTCGACTCGATCCCGTGGACCGCGGAAAAAGATTACCCGTGGTCGTGGCAACAGGACCCGTCCGGTCCGCTCGGCGCGTTGCCGAAGGAATTCCCTTATCGCGCCCGCGCCGGAGCTTCGGCTTCCGCGGCCACGGCCGGCGAACTCGCGCGCCAGCGCTTCCTCCTTGGCGGCGACGCGCCGTCACTCGCCGGTCACGGCCCCGGCCAGCGCGCGCAACGTCTCGACGCCCCGCCCGAACTCGATCCCACGCGCCGCCCCGCGACCGGCGAGAGCGCGCCGTGGATCATTCGCACCGCGCTCTGCGTGCAACCGCGCGACGGCCGCCTCCACGTCTTCATGCCGCCGGTGAACACGACCGAGGATTACCTCGACCTCGTCGCCGGCATCGAGTCCACCGTCGCCGCGATGGGCGTGCCCGTGATCATCGAAGGCGAGGCTCCGCCCAAGGATCCGCGCCTCCACAAACTCGCCGTCACGCCCGACCCCGGCGTGATCGAGGTCAACCTCCACCCGAGCAAGACCTGGGACGAACTCGTCGAGCGCACCACCGTGCTCTACGACGAGGCGCGCCAGACGCGGCTGGGCACCGAGAAGTTCATGCTCGACGGCCGCCACACCGGCACCGGCGGCGGCAATCACATCATCCTCGGCGGCGAGACGCCCGGCGACTCACCGATCCTGCGCCGCCCGGATTTGCTGCGCTCGCTCGTCAGCTACTGGCAAAACCACCCGTCGCTATCCTGGTTGTTCTCCGGCCTCTTCATCGGCCCGACCTCGCAGGCGCCGCGCATCGACGAGGCGCGCCACGACTCGCTGCGCGAGCTCGACGTCGCTTTCCGCGAAATGGACCGCCAGCTCGCGCAAGGTCATTGCCCGCCGTGGCTCGTCGATCGCCTCTTCCGCAATCTTCTCATCGATCCGACCGGCAACACGCACCGCGCGGAGTTCAGCATCGACAAACTCTTCTCGCCCGACGGCTCGGCGGGACGTCTCGGCCTGCTCGAGATGCGCGCCTTCGAGATGCCACCGCACGCCCGCATGAGCCTCGCGCAACACCTGCTGTTGCGCGGCCTCGTGGCGAAGTTCTGGCGCGAGCCCTACCGCAACGGCCTCGTGCGCTGGGGCACCGACATCCACGACCGCTGGATGCTGCCGCACCATTGCCAGACGGATTTTGCCGACGTCATGCGCGATTTGCAGGCGAGCGGCTACGGCTTCGAGGACGACTGGTTCGCGCCGCACTTCGAGTTTCGCTTCCCGCGCATCGGCGACTTCGCCGTGCGCGATCTCCACGTCGAACTGCGCACCGCGCTCGAGCCGTGGCACGTCCTCGGCGAGGAGCCCGGCGGCGGCGGCACCGTGCGCTACGTCGACAGCTCGCTCGAGCGCTTGCAGGTGAAAGTTCACGGCCTGACCGGTGATCGTTTCGTCGTCACCGCCAACGGTCATCGCGTGCCGCTGCATCCGACCGGCACGAACGGCGAGGGCGTCGGCGGCGTGCGTTACCGCGCATGGCAGCCGCCGCAATGCCTTCAACCCACCATCGGCGTGCACACGCCGCTCGTCTTCGACGTCGTCGACACCTGGAACGCGCGCTCGCTCGGCGGTTGCACGTATCACGTCGCGCATCAGGGCGGACGCAACTACGTGACGTTCCCCGTGAACTCCTACGAAGCCGAGAGCCGCCGCCTCGCGCGCTTCTTCGCCCACGGACATACGCCCGGCCGCGTGTCGGCCAAGCTGCCCTCCGCCGGCAAACCGGAATCGCCGCACACGCTGGACCTGCGCGACCCGTGAAACGCCTGACAGGTGCGCGCGGTGCTTGCGACCCACTCGCCGCTTGCGCCGCCTTCGTTCGCCGAGGATTCTGACCGCGACGATGTCCACGCCCGCTCATCCCGTTCGCCCCGCGCCGCTCGGCTACGCCGGTAAGGGGCAGCGCTTTGACGAGTGTGTGGACGCCGCCGGCAACCTGCGCGCGGGCTGGGCGCAGTTCTTCGACTTGCTCGGCCCGGATCCGGCGAAGGCGCTCGCGGCGGCCGACGCGGCGTGCCACCGCGCGATCGTCGAGCAGGACGTCAGCATGAACGTCTACCGCGGCGAACGCGCCGGCGCGCAGACGTGGCCGCTCGACGCGATGCCGATGATTCTCGGCCCGGCGGATTGGGCGACGCTCACGCGCGGCCTGCGGCAGCGTGCGCATCTCTTCAACGAGCTGCTGCTCGATCTCTACGGCGAGCAGCGCGTGCTGCGCGAAGGCCGCCTGCCCGCCGCGCTCGCGCTGGCGAATCCGCATTTTCTCCGCGCGTGCGCGGGGCTCGGCGCGCGTGCCGGCGTGTTTCTCCATTCCTACGCGGTGGACCTCGCGCGCTCGCCCGACGGACGCTGGTGGGTGATCGACGACCGCCTCGACGCGCCGTCGGGCCTCGGTTACTCGCTCCAGAATCGCATCATCACGCGCCAGGGATTGCCGGAGGTTTTCCACCGCGCGCCGGTGCACCGGCTGTTTCAATTTTTCAAAGACTATCGCGCCTCGCTCGAGGCGCTCGCGCCGGAAAAGCAAGCGGAGCCGCGCGTCGTGCTGCTCTCGCCTGGGCCGGCCAACGAGACTTACCACGAGCAGGCCTACCTCGCGCGCTACCTCGGCTACACGCTGGTCGAGGGCGAGGATCTCACCACGCGCGACGGCCGCGCCTACCTGCGCACCGTCGGCGGGCTCAAGCGCACGGACGTGATCTTGCGCCGGCTCGACTCGGAGTTTTGCGATCCCCTCGAGCTCGACGCGCGCTCACTGCTCGGCGTGCCCGGCCTGCTGCAGGCGGCGCACGCGGGTGGTGTCGGACTCGCGAATCTCCCCGGCGCCCGCGCGCTCGAGTCCCCCGGCCTGCTCGCGTTCCTGCGGCCGTTGTGTCGCCACTTGCTCGGCGAGGAGCTGCTGCTGCCCAACGTCGCCACGTGGTGGTGCGGCCAGCCCGGCGCGCGCGACTACGTCCTCGCGAATCTGGAAAATCTCGTGCTCAAGCCCACGTTTCGCACGCGCGATGCGGCGCCGCCGCGCTACGGCGCGTGGATGGGCAAGGCCGGTCGCGCCGCGCTCGCCGAGCGCATCCGCGCCGAGCCGACCGCATGGTGCGGCCAGGAACGCGTCTTCCACGGCACGACGCCCGGCTGGCATGAAGGCCGGCTGCGCCCGATGCCGTTTCTGCTGCGCCTCTTCGTGACGTGGCACGACGGCGACTACGTCGTGTTGCCCGGCGGCCTCACCCGCTGCAACCCGCGCGGCGAGGACATGATCGTCTCGCTCCAGCAAGGCAGCGTGAGCAAGGACACGTGGGTGCTGCACGACGGCGCGCCGACGCCGTTGCCGGCGTTCGTCACGTCGCGCCCGGCGGACAGCCTGCGCAATCCCGCCGCGACGCCGAGCCGCCGCGCCAACGACCTGTTCTGGCTCGGCCGTTACCTCGAGCGCTGTAGCCAACTCGCGCGCAAATTCGAGAAGCTCGACGCGCTGCTGCGCGACGAGATCGCGCTGCTCGACCCGGCCGTGTCCGTCGATGCCGTGCGCTTGCTCGCCTGGGCGGAGGATCTGGCGTTGCCCGCCGAGCTGCCGCTCGCCGCGCAGGTGGCGCGCCTGAAGGAGGCCGGCGCCGATCCCGCGCATCTCGGCGGACTCGCGGCGAATCTCGCGAACCTCGTGCGCCTGCTCGAGCAGCTGAAAGCGCATTTGCCGCACGAGGGCTGGCAGTTGCTCCGGCAGCTCCAGCAGCGGCGCGTCTCGACCGACGCGGCGGCGTGCGCCGCTCTGCGCCAGCAGCTCTCCGCGGCGGAGAGCCTTTCCAACGAAGCGATGCCGCGCGACACCGCGTGGCGCTTCCTCGACCTCGGCCGCCGCGTCGAACGCGGACAGCAGATCGTCCAACTCGTGCGCATGCTGCTGTTCCCCGCGGTCGAGGCGGCCACGACGGAGTTCCGCCTGCAGAGCGCGCTGCACCTCGCCGACTCGCTCTTCACCTATCGCAGCGCCTACCACGGCCAGCTCGATACGAGCGGCGCGCTCGACTGGCTGCTGCTCTCCGAGGCGAACCCGCGCAGTTTCCGCTTCCAGGCCGAGCGCATCTACGAACACCTGCGCGAGCTCCCGGCGGACCACGCGCCGCGCGCGGTCGACGCCTTGCGCGCGCTCGCGTTCCGCCTCCAAAGCGCCGCGCGGCTCGCCGAGGCCAACGGTCTCGCCGCCGATCCGGCGCGCGCGGCGGGCGTCGCGGCGGAGTTGCAGACGAGCCTCGGCGCGCTAAGCGAGCGGCTCGCCGAAATCTATTTCGCGCACACCGCGTTGCGCTGAGCGATGCCGACCTACCGCATCACGCACGAGACCGTCTACACGCACGCCGCGACCGCCGGCGCCGCGTGGCAGATGCTGCAGCTGCGCCCGCGCGCCGAGTCCGCGCAGGAGTGCCTCGATTTCCAGTTGCAGATCGAGCCCGGCGCGCCGGACCTCGCCGAGCGCGAGGATTTTTTCGGCAACCGCCGGCACTTCTTCTCCGTGCGCGAGCCGCACCTCGAGCTCGCAATCACCTGCCGCAGCGTCGTGCGGCGTGAAGCGCCGCCGCTGCCGCTGGCGGGCCTCACACCGCCGCTCGCACTTGCGCGCCAACGCACCGACGAACTCGTGGGCGGCGCCGGCTACGCGCTCGAACAATACCGGCACGCGACGGCGCACGTGCCGTTCCTGCCGGCCGCGGCGGCGCTCGCGGCGGATCTCGGACCGCCGGAGCTGCCGCTGCTCGAATGGATCGAGCGACTGGGGCGGCGCTTTGCGGAGACGTTCACGTTCGACGCGGCCGCGACCGATGTGAGCACGCCGCTGACCGAGGTGCTCGCGCAGCGGCGCGGCGTTTGTCAGGATTTTACGCATCTGTTCCTGAGCTGCGTGCGCCAGCACGGACTGCCGGCGGCCTACGTGAGCGGTTACCTGCTGACGAATCCGCCGCCGGGGCAGCCGCGCTTGCGCGGCGCCGATGCGATGCACGCTTGGGCGGCGGTGCACGTGCCGGATTTCGGCTGGGTCGACTACGATCCGACCAACTCCTGCCTTGTTGGCGCCGGCCACATCGTCGTGGCGCGAGGTCGCGACTACGCGGACGTCAGTCCGACGCGTGGCGTCTTCACCGGCGCCGCCCCGCCGCCGCCGCGCGTCGGCGTGACGGTCGAGCCGGAGCCGATGCCGGCCTGAACGCAGCCGGCCTTGAGGCGCAACGATTTGGGCGTGGCGGAAAAACGATTTGTCGTTTGCCAACCCGCCGGGTGGGACTAATCGTTTTCGCCTTTCATGTTCGATTTCCTCTTCAAAAGTTTCGCCGGCCGCCACCATCGCAAATACGTCGAGAAGTGTCGTCCGATCGTCGCGCGCATCAACGAGATTGAAAAGGGCTACCAGTCGCTGACCGACGACCAGCTCCGCGCCAAGACCGACGAGTTCCGCAATCGCCTGAAGAACGGCGAGACGCTCGACCAGATCCTGCCGGAGGCATTCGCCGCGGTGAAGAACGCCGCCCGCCGCCTCTGCGGCCAGAAGGTCATCGTGTGCGACCACGAGCTGACGTGGGACATGGTGCATTTCGACGTCCAGCTCATTGGCGGCATCACGCTGCACGAAGGCCGCATCTCCGAAATGGCCACCGGCGAAGGCAAGACCCTCGTCGCCACGCTCCCGCTCTACCTCAACGCCCTCGTCGGCAAGAACTCCCAGCTCGTCACGGTCAACGACTACCTCGCCCGCCGCGACTCCGAGTGGATGGGCCATCTCTACCAATTCCTCGGTCTCACCGTCGGCTGCATCCAGCAGCAGATGCCGTCGGACCTGCGGCGCGAGATGTATACGCGCGACATCACTTACGGCACGGCGTCGGAGTTCGGCTTCGACTACCTCCGCGACAACGGCATGGCCACGCGCAAGGAGGACCAGGTCCAGCGCGACCACTGGTATTGCATCGTGGACGAAATCGACTCGATCCTCGTCGACGAAGCGCGCACGCCGCTGATCATTTCCGGCCCCGCACCGATCGAGCGCGAGCAGCCCTTCACGCGCCTCAAGCCGCCCGTCGCCTCGCTCGTCGCCGACCAGCTCCGCATGGTCAACCGCTTCGTCAAGGAAGCCACCGACCTGCTCGAGAAAAAGGATCTCACGCCCGACGACCGCCAGGCCGCCGCGCTGAAGATGCTCCAGGTGAAGCTCGGCATGCCGAAGAACAAGCAGCTGCTGCGCCTCATGGAGAACCCGGAGTGGCGCAAGCTCCTCGACAAAACCGACGTCGAGATGCACTCGGATTTCCAGAAGGAGGAGCTCTACAAGCTCAAGGAAGAGCTGCTCTACGTCATCGACGAGAAGAACCACCAGGCCGACCTCACCGAGATCGGCCGCCTGAAGCTGCGCCCGGACGACCGCGACGCCTTCGTGTTGCCGGACCTCGCCACGCACTTCAGCGATTTCGAAAAGGACGCCACCAAGACGCCCGAGGAGAAGGAAGCCGCCAAGCGCGAGCTCCAGTCGCGCTACGAAGTCGTTTCCGAGGACATCCACGCGATCTCCCAACTCCTCCGCGCCTACTCGCTCTACGAGCGCGACGTCGAATACGTCATCCAGGACGGGAAGGTGCTCATCGTCGACGAGAACACCGGTCGCGTCATGCCCGGTCGCCGCTGGTCGGACGGTTTGCACCAGGCGGTTGAGGCCAAGGAAGGCGTCACCATCGAGCGCGAAACCCGCACCTACGCGACGGTCACGATCCAGAATTACTTCCGCATGTATGAGAAGCTCGCGGGCATGACCGGCACCGCCGAGACCGAGGCGACCGAGTTCCACGAGATCTACAAGCTCGCCGTCACGCAGATCCCGACCAACAAGCCCTGCATCCGCGTCGACAAGAACGACTCCATCTTCAAAACCCGCCGCGACAAATATAACGCGGTGGTGAAGACGATCCAGGAGGCCAACCAGCGCGGCCAGCCCGTGCTCGTCGGCACCGTGACCGTCGAGCAATCCGAAGTTCTCTCGCGCATGCTCAAGCGCGCCGGCGTCATCCACACAGTGCTGAACGCCAAGTTCCACCAGCAGGAAGCCGAGATCGTCTCCCGCGCGGGTCAGCGCGGCTCGGTCACCATCGCCACCAACATGGCGGGCCGCGGCACCGACATTAAGCTGGGTGAAGGCGTCCGCGAACTCGGCGGCCTCTTCGTCGTCGGCACCGAGCGCCACGAGTCGCGCCGTATCGACCGCCAGTTGCGCGGTCGTTGCTCGCGCCAGGGCGACCCGGGCATGACGAAGTTCTTCCTCTCGCTCGAAGACGACCTCATGCGTCTCTTCCTTCAGGGCAACCTCGCCTCGAAGATCATGGAAGGCTCCATGCAGGAAGGCGAAGAGCTCGAGCACCCGTGGCTCAACCGCTCCATCGAGTCCGCGCAGAAGAAGGTCGAGCAGCAGAATTTCTCCATCCGCAAGCGCCTGCTCCAATACGACGACGTGCTCAACAAGCAGCGCGAAGTCATCTACGGCATCCGCAACGGCGCCCTGCATGCCGAGCGCGCGAAAGACGTCATCTTCGAGATGATCGAGGAGGAGTTGGCCGCGCGCCTCGAGACCGCCGGCTTCGGCGAGAAGGGCGGCCCGACCACGGCGAACATCGAGAGCCTCGTCGGCTGGCTGAACTCGCACTTCCCGATCAGCGCCAAGATCGCCGAATTCGAGGGCAAGAACGACGCCGAGGCGCTGCTCAAGGACCTCGTCGAACGCGTGAAGCAGGCCTACGCGCTGAAGGAATCCGTCGAGGATCCCGAGTCGCTGGGCGGCCTCGAGCGCTACGTCGTCATCAACGCCATCGACCACCACTGGCAGGAGCACCTGACCGAGATGGAGGAACTCCGCCGCTCCATCGGCCTGCGCAGCTACGGCCAGAAAGACCCGCTCTCCGAATACAAGAGCGAGGCGTTCCGCTTCTTTGAGGAGCTGATGAACAACGTGCGCCTGCAGATCTGCACGTCGCTCTTCCGCTCCGCCACGAACCGCGAGGCGTTCGAAAACCTCTTCGCCATTCTCGCACGCTCCGCCCGCATGCAGGGCCCGGCCGCCGCGCCCACCGCGCTCGCCGCCGCCACGCAGACGACGGTCACGACTTCCGGTCCCGCCGAAACGCCCGCCTCGCCGGCCGCGGAACAGGAGATCAAGCTCCCGGCGGTCACAATCCGCCGCGAGACGCCGAAGGTCGGTCGCAACGACCCGTGCCCCTGCGGCTCCGGCAAGAAGTTCAAGAACTGCCACGGCGCGTGACGCCGGTCGCTTCCGTCGCTTTCTTCAATGGAGGTGCGGCTACCGCCGCGCCGCGAATCCCTTTCGCCGTGATCGCTGCGGCTCGGCAGTAGCCGAGCCCTCCACTGCCGATTCACTCCTGTGATGATCGCCGATAGCCGCACCGTCTCCGATCCCTACGACCCGAAGCCCACCTTCTGGCAGGAGCACCCGCACCTCGGTTGGGGGCTGTGGGTTTTTGCGCTCACGGTCGTGCTGACCTACGTGGCGTTCCCGCCGGTCGCGGTCGGTGAGGCGGGCTACGTGCTCGCGGCGCCCGCGTTGCTGTGGGCGTATCGCACGCCGCGCTTCAAACCCTACGCGCTCACGCTGCTCGGGGCGAATGTCGTCGCGTGGACTTGGCTGCTGTCGTGGCTCGGCAATGCCTACTGGCTCGCGCCGTTCCTGCTCGGGCCCTTCATCGGTGCGCTCGCCACACTGTGGTATCTCGCGGCGTGGTGGTTTGTGCCGAAACTGCGCGGACATCGCGCGATGGTCCGACTGATCGGCATCGGTGGACTCGCGAGTTTGTGGGTGATGAACGAGGCGTTGCGCGGCTGGTTGTTCGGCGGTTTCCCGTGGCTGCCGCTGGCGGCGTCGCAATGGCAGCGTCCGCTGGTGCTGCAGAGCGCTTCCTATGGCGGCGCATGGGTCGTGTCGTTCGTGCTCGTGTTTTTCTCGTGCGGTGTGGCCGCCTACGCGCATCGCATTTTCTTCGAGGGCGCGACTGGGCTCCGCAAGCGCAGCCCGGAATTCATGGCGGCGCTCATGCTGCTCGTGCTCTCGTCGTTTCCGTTCCTCGCAGAGCTGATGGGACAGCAGCGGCAGAAGCTCGCGCGTGTCGCCCTCGTGCAGCCGAACATTCCGCAGGGTGAAAAGTGGGACCCGCAGCAGGCGCGCGAAGTGTTGAAGACGATCGAGAAGGTCACGACCGACGCCAACGAGCGCGGTGCGCCCGATGCGATCTTCTGGCCGGAGGCGGTCGTGCCGTGGCCGGTCCACCGCGATCCTTCCGTGCAACAGTGGCTGGAGTATGTTTCGAAGCGCACGGGCAAACCGATCGTGCTCGGGAGCGTTTTCACGCAGGGCAGCGGCGAATCCGAAGAATGGTTCAATGGCGCTTTCGTGGTCGATCCGGTCACGGGCCTGCAGGAGCCGGGCTACGCGAAGCGCAAGCTCGTGCCGTTCGGCGAATACGTGCCGTTCCGCTCCGTGCTCGGCTGGCTGACGAAGTTCGTGCCGCTCGGGCCGGGGGATTTTGCGCCGGGCGAGGATGCGCGTCCGCTGGCGCTCACGACCGGACGCAGCGTCACGCGGCTTGGCCTGTTGATTTGCTACGAGGATATTTTCCCCGGCCTCGCCCGTCAGAGCGTGCGCGACGGCGCGGAGGTGCTCGCGGTCGTGACGAACAACGGCTGGTTCGGCGAGGGCGGGGCGGCTTACCAGCATGCGACGCACTCCGTGCTGCGCGCCGTGGAAAATCGGCGTCCGCTGATCCGCGTCGGCAACGCTGGCTGGTCGGGCTGGATCGACGAGTTCGGCAACATCCGCGCCAATCTGCGCGACGAGAACGGCAGCGTCTATTTCCGCGGCGCGGAGACGGTGAACGTCACACGCGATCCGCGCTGGGTGAACCGCCCGAGTTTCTACACGGAGCACGGCGACTGGTTTCTCGTCGTGGCCGCGGTGCTCGCGACGGCCGCGTATTACCTGCTGTTGACGCTCCGTCCGCCGACACCGAAGCTCGGCGAGACCGTATTCTGAGGCACAGGGTAGGGCGCGAGGGCCGCGTGCGCCGAGAGTCAGTTGCGGTGGGCTCGGAGGTGCCGCTTCGGTTCACTAAGCTCCTTAGCATCTCCCTTGTCGTTGCGGGGAGCGCAGCGACGAAGCAATTCCGCTGGATCGCCACGGCGCGCTTCGCGCACCTCGCGATGACAGAAAGGAAGAACGAGGGTGGTTGGTGCTACTCCGCGGCGAACAGCACGCAGACGGCTTGCGGCACGGTGGTCGTGTGGCCGGTCGGCGTGAGGCGGCCGGTCGCGGCATCGACGGCGAAGCTCACGAGGTTGTCGCTGTCGCGGTTGGCGCAGACGAGCCAGCGGCCGTCAGGTGAGAGGTTGAAATTGCGCGGGTGCTTGCCGCCGCAGGGAAGGATCTGCACGAGCGAGAGCGTGCCGTGTTCCGGATCGCGCGCGAAGACGGCGAGGCTGTCGTGGCCGCGGTTCGAGCCGTAAACGAAACGGCCGTTCGGGTGCAGCCGGATTTCGGCGCAGGTGTTCTCACCGTGGAAATCGGCCGGAAGCGTCGGGAGCGTCTGGATGCTCTGCAGCGCTCCGCTGGCCAGATCGCGCGAAAATGCGGTGATGCTGCCGCTCAGTTCGTTGATGGCGTAGAGGAAGCGGCCGTCGGCGGAGATCTTGCTGTGGCGTGGGCCGGCACCGGGGGCTACGGCGACATCTCCCGCGGGAGCGAACGACCCGCGCGCGGGATCGAGCGCGAACACGAAGATCCGGTCCAGGCCGAGATCGCAGACATACGCGAAACGCCCGTCGGGCGAAAGCGTGACGGAATGAGGATGCGGTTTGTCCTGACGTGCGCGGCTGGGCCCGAGTTCTCCGGCCGTCCGGAACAGCGACGCGCGCTCTGCAAGCCGGCCGTCGGCGGAGAGCGGAAAGCTCGCGACCGTGCCGCCGCCGTAGGCGACGGTGAGGAGCATGCGGCCGTCGGCGGTGATCGCGAGGTGCGTCGTCGGGTCGCCGGCACCGCGTCCGCCGAGGGGCGTGAGCCGCGTCGTCGCGGCATCGAAGGCGAATGCGACGGCGCCGCCCGAGACCTTGCCGGAAGGATCATCGCCTGGGCCGAGGGCGTAGAGGATTTTGCCGTCCGGGCGCCATGCGAGGAAGGTCGGGTTCGGGGTCTCGGCGGCGAGTTCGGCCGGGCTGAGCGCGCCGGTCTGCGGGTCGAGACGCACGGTGTAGATGCCGCGGCTCGCGCCGTCTTTGGGAGTGTAGGTTCCGACGAAGATGAGAAGCGCGGCGGACATGGGTGCGAGAAACGACATTGCGAGGCGGAGTTGGGAGCGGACGCGAGCGCCGGCGGGATGGCAAGCGCACGCTGAGTGATAGCGACCGAGGGCGGCCGCGGAGCGCGGAGTGGCGGGCGGAGAACATTACGTATTACGTAATGAAGGCTCCAGTGCGGTTGACGGGGAGAAACAGGCGGCGGAGGGGTTGGCGCGCGGGGCGACGCTCAGGCGAGTTGCGTGCCGTCGAGGAACGGCGTGCGTGCTGCGCCGCGGCGGAGATTTTCCAAGGTCACGCGGGCAATCTCACCGAGCGCTTCGCGCGTGAGGAAAGCCTGGTGCGCGGTGATGAGGACGTTCGGGAACGTGAGCAGGCGCGCGAGCTCGTCGTCCGCGAGGACGCGGTCGGAGTGGTCTTCAAAGAAGACGCCTTCCTCCTCCTCGTAGACGTCGAGGGCGACGCCGCCGACACGGCCGGACTTCAGACCGTCGATGAGCGCGGCGGTGTCGATCAGCTTGCCGCGGCTGGTGTTCACGATGAACGCGCCGCGCTTCATGGCGGCGAGCGTGGGCTCGTTGACGAGGTGGTGTGTCTCGGGCGTCAGCGGCGAGTGGAGCGAGATGACGTCGCTCTGCGCGAAGAGGTCCGTCTTCGAGACGTAGCTGACGCGGTGTTGCGCGGCCCAGACGGCATCGGGAAACGGATCGCAGGCGAGCACGCGCATGCCGAAGCCGCGGAGAATCTCGGCGACGATCCGGCCGATCTTGCCGGTGCCGACGATGCCGGCGGTCTTGCCGTGGAGGTCGAAGCCGACGAGGCCAGCGAGGGAGAAGTTCTGTTCGCGCACGCGATTGTGGGCGCGGTGGATCTTGCGGTTGAGCGTGAGCAGGAGTGCGAGCGTGTGCTCGGCGACGGCGTGCGGGGAGTAGGCGGGCACGCGCGTGACGGCGAGGCCGAGTTCCTTGGCGGCGGCGAGGTCGACGTTGTTGAAGCCGGCGCAGCGGAGCGCGACGTGGCGCACGCCGGCGTTTTTCAAGTGCGTGAGGAGCGAGCGATCGAGGCGGTCATTGACGAAGCAGCAAACGGCGTCCGCGCCGATGACGGTGGCGGCGGTGTTTTCGGTCAGGCGGTGATCGAGAAAACGCAGCGTGAGGTCGCCGCTCTCGCTGGCGGGCGCGAAATACTCGCGGTCGTAGGGCTTGGTGTCGAAGAAGGCGACGGTCGTGGTCATGGCGTGGAGAAGGCGCGCACGAAAGAAGCGATTCGGCGGCGGGGTGCAATCGCGCACGCGCGGCTTGGACGCATGGCGAAGGCGGGTGCCGTGGTCGGCAGTGGCGCCGCAACGACGGGATACGCTTTGTCGCCGCCGGGACGGCGGCGACCACCTTGGCGGAGCGGTTACTCGGAGAAGTTGAAGTGCCGCAGGCCGTTCACGCGGCGGCGGAGTTCGGTGCGGAAATCCGGGTGCGCGATCGAGATCAGGGCGTTGGCGCGCTCGCGGAGCGTCTTGCCCCAGAGGTTGACGGCGCCGTATTCGGTGACGACCCAGTGCACGTGGCCGCGCGTGGTGACGACGCCGGCGCCGGGTTTCAGCTCGGCGGTGATGCGCGAGATGGTGCCGTTCTTCGCCGTGGCGGGGAGGGCGATGATGGGTTTGCCGCCAGGCGAGAGCGCGGCGCCGCGGATGAAATCCATTTGGCCGCCGATGCCCGAGTAGATCGCGTGGCCCATCGAGTCGGCGCAGACTTGGCCGGTGAGGTCGATCTCGATGGCGGAATTGATCGCGACGACCTTGGGATTCTTGCGGATGGCGGCGGTGTCGTTCGTGCGGTCGGAGCCGGAGAAGGTGACGAACGGGTTGTCGTGCACGAAGTCGAAAGTCTTCTGCGTGCCGACGCAAAAGGCGGTGACGATGCGGCCGGGGAAGACGGCTTTGAACTTGTTCGTCACGGCGCCGGACTCGACGAGCGGCACGAGGCGGTCGGAGAACATCTCGGTGTGGATACCGAGGTCGCGTTTGTGGTGCAGGCGCGCGAGCACGGCGTCCGGGATGGCGCCGATGCCCATTTGCAGCGTCGAACCGTCCTCGACCAGGTCGGAGATGATTTCGCCGATGCGGCCTTCGATGGGGCTCTCCGGCTCGGGCGGATGCTGGTGCATCGTGCGGTTGGTGGCGATGAAGGCGTTGACACGCGAGAACGGCACGAACGACTCGCCGCGGGTGCGCGGCATCTGCTCGTTGATCTCAGCGATGACGGTCGTGGCGCTCTCGAAGGCGGCGAGTGCCACGTCAACCGAGGTGCCGAGCGTGCACCAGCCGTGCTCGTCCGGCGGCGAGAGCTGCACGATGGCGACATCGAGCGGAATCTGGCGGCTGCGAAAGAACGACGGGATGTCCGAAAGGAACACCGGCATGAAGTCCGCGCGGCCTTCGGCGATGACCGGTCGCGTGGCGGCGCCGCTGAAGAGCGAGATCGAGCGGACGCGGCCTTCGCAGGCTTTGTCGACGATGGCGAGGCGGCCTTCGGTGTGGACGTGGTAGACGCGCACGCCTTCGACGTCGGTGCGCGCAGCGAGCGCGTCGACGAGGGCGGTGGGCGTCGCGGCGCCGCCGTGCAGGAAGCAGCGCGCGCCGCTGGGGATGAGTTTCACCACGTCTTCGGCGGACATCGCCTGAGTGCGGTAGTCGGGGCGGGGGTTTTTCATTTGCCGGCGAGCGTAGCGGTTTTGTCATAAGCCCGGCAACGGGACACCCTGCGCGTCCCGTGGGGAGCTTTGGCCGGATTTTGTTCTGCCCGGGCCGGGGCGAGAGAGGGTCGGCGGAGTTTTCAGTGTCAGTCGCAAGAATCGCGTGCGGCGTGCCAAGTGTTGCACAGCGGCTGGCGCGCAAACCTGACATGGTAAAACTCGCCCAATTGGCGCATTTTCCACTCTCACGATTTCCCATGAACTATCCGTTCCCCACGCTCTCACCGCAGGAAGCTGCGGCCTTGGTGCAGGACAAGGACACGATCGGCTTCGGCGGCTTCACGGCCGCCGGCGCGTGCAAGGTCGTGCCTCTCGCCATCGCGGCTCGCGCTAAGGCCGAGCACGCGGCCGGCCGTCCCTTCAAGCTCGGCGTCATCACCGGCGCCTCGACCGGCAAGTCGCTCGACGGCGCGCTCGCCGAGGCCGAGGCCATCGCTTGGCGCACGCCGTATCAGTCCGACCCGACGCTGCGCAAATCGATCAACGAGGGCCGCACGCAGTTCTTCGACTTGCACCTTTCCGCCGTGCAGCCGGCGGTGCGCAGCGGCGTGTTCGGCAAGATGAACTGGGCCATTCTCGAGGCGAGCCATGTGACCGCGCAGGGCGAGATCGTGCTGACGACCTCGGTGGGTTGCGCGAACACCTTCGCGCGGCTCGCGGACAAGATCATCATCGAGCTTAACGCCTACCACCCAGGCGACCTGATGGGCTTTCACGATCTCTTCGAGCCGGCCGATCCGCCGTTCCGCCGCGCCATTCCGATCTACGCGCCCACCGACCGCGTCGGCGCGAGCTTCATCAAGGTCAACCCGAAGAAAATCGCCGGCGTCGTGCTGACGAATACGCCGGACGAGTCCGGTGGTTTTGACGCACCCGACGCAGTGACGAACAAGATCGGCGAGAACGTCGCGCAATTCCTCGCGAGCGAGATCAAGGTCGGCCGCCTGCCGTCGTCGTTCCTCCCGCTGCAATCCGGCGTGGGCAACATCGCCAACGCCGTCATCGGCGCGCTCGGCGCCAACCCCGGCATTCCGCCGTTCATGATGTATACGGAGGTCATCCAGGATTCCGTCATCAATCTGCTGAAAAGCGGCAAGTGCACCTTCGCCAGCGGCTGCTCGCTCACGGTGAGCCCGCAGCAGCTCCAGCAGTTCTACGGCGACCTCGAGTTCTTCCGCTCGCGCGTCGTGCTGCGTCCGCAGGAAATCACGAACAGCCCCGAGATCGTCCGCCGCCTCGGCCTGATCACGATCAACACCGCGATCGAGGTCGACCTCTTCGGCAACGTGAACAGCACGCACGTCATGGGCCGCGACCTGATGAACGGCATCGGCGGCTCGGGCGACTTCACTCGCAACGCGCAGATCTCCATCTACACCTGCCCGTCGGTGGCGAAGAAGGGCTCGATCAGCACGATCGTGCCGCTCGTCACGCACCTCGACCACAGCGAGCACTCGGTGCAGGTCGTGGTGACCGAGCACGGCGTGGCCGATCTCCGCGGCAAATCGCCCGGCGAGCGCGCATCGCTGATGATCGAGAAGTGCGTGCATCCCGAGTATCGCGACTCGCTGCGCGAGTATCTGCGCATCTCCGCCAAGGGCCACGTGCCGCAGACGCTGCACAACGCATTCAAGATGCACCTCGCCTACCTCGAGCAGGGCGACATGCGCCAGGTGAAGTGGTCGAGCTGACGCGCGAACCCATTTGCCATTGCGACGCGAGCGACCGGTGACGGCGCTCGCGTTTTTCATGGTGCGCCGCCGGAGCCGGCGGCGGCAACGGGCGGAAAGAGCAGACGCTCAGTGCGTCTCGGCCAGCTCGCGCTTCGGGGCGGCGGTGGCGGACCGGGCGGCGACCGACGCGGCGGCGGACTTGTGAGCGGACGCGGTGGTGTGGCGTTCGCCCTCGACCAGGATTTCGAGCTGGGCCACGGCCTCGTCGAGCAACTGGGCCTGGGCGTTGAGCTCCTCGGCAGCGGCGGCGCTTTCCTCGGCGCTGGCGGCGTTGGACTGCGTGACTTTGTCCATCTGCGTGACGGCGGTCAGCACCTGGCCGATGCCTTGGGATTGCTCCTGCGAAGCCTGGGCGATTTCGGCGACGAGGTCGTCGACCTTGCGCGCCTTGCCGACGATTTCGTCGAGGGACTTGGCGAGACGTTCGGAAATGCCGGCGCCGTGGGCGCTCTTGGAAATGGCGTCCTCGATCTTCTCGGCGGTTTCCTTCGCCGCGGTGGCGGAGCGTTGGGCGAGGTTGCGGACTTCCTCGGCCACCACAGCGAAGCCGGCGCCGGCTTCGCCCGCACGGGCGGCTTCGACGGCGGCGTTGAGGGCGAGGATGTTCGTCTGAAAGGCGATTTCGTCGATTGTCTTGATGATCTTCGCGATGTTGTCGGATGAGGCTTTGATCGCGCCCATGGCGTCGGTCATGGCGGTGACGTCGGTGGCGCCGGTTTCCGCGGCGTGGCGCGTGCCGTTGGCGAGTTGCTTGGCTTGGGCGGCGGACTCGGCGTTGCGCTTGGTCATCGAGGAAATCTCCTCGAGTGAGGCGCTGGTTTCCTCGATCGAGGCGGCTTGTTCGCTGGAGCCGGCGGCGAGATTCTGGGCGGAGCTGCTGACCTGCGTGGCCGCCGTGGCGACTTGCGCGGAGCCGCTGGCGAGCTGCGTGGCGATCTCGCGCAGAGCGCGCGAGGTGAGGCGGATGATCCACCACGAGATCAGGCCGCCGGCGAGGATGGCGGTGAAGACGCCGATGGCGATGAGGCGGGTGGAACTGCGCACGGTGTTGTCGACGGTGATGCTGGCGCTCTGGCCGAGGGCGGACTTGCGCTGCATGAGCTCGTCGATGGCGGCGAGGTATTCGTCGCGGCGAGGGACGAGCTGCTCGTCGAGCAGGCGGCCCATCTGGTCGCCGTTGAGCTCGCGGCTCTTCTTGAGAAGCTCGCCGCGGGTGCCGGTGTAGCGGCCGCGGGCGGCGAGAATCTTCTGCAGGGAGACCTTGTCCTCCTCGCTGGTGAGGAGCGGGTCGAGTTTCTGGTAGCACTCGGTGATCGCGGCGCTACCGCGCTTCATCTCGGCTTCGATTTCGGTGAAGCGCTTTTGGTCGGAGTTGTCCGTGATCGCGTGCTGGTAAGTGTTGGTGACGTTGGCCTGGACGTTGTTCTGGATCTGGCGGAGCAGGTCGATCGTCGGCAGTGCGTCGCGCGTGACGACGGTGGTGACGTCGCGGACTTCGAGGAGGCGCACGTAGGCGAACACGCCGCCACCGACGGCGGCGAGGAGCAGAATGGCGAAGCCGGCCAGAATCCGTTGAGGAATGGTGAGGTTTCTCATGAACAGAATGGAGCGCGAGAAGCGGAGTTTTTCCCCGTATCGGTTCAGAAGGAGCAGGACTGTAGGTGTGCTTGATCGTTGCGGCCGACAGCTGGGGCTCGTCGAGTGGAGCACCGGCCAAAGCACATTCCGGAGTCAAACGCACCCAACGGGATGCGTGCCACGACCCGCACGGACGCACGCTCCGGTCTTTCCGGATATATTTCCCGGGCTAATGAGAGCAATCCCTGCGCACCGGCCAAAAAATGGGACGAACGGCCCTGCGCGGCGCCGGGAGTCAGGCTTGCGCCAGAGCGTCCTTGTAGTGGCGGCGGCACATCGCGACGTAGCGTTCGTTGCCGCCGATCTCGACTTGGGCGCCTTCCTTCACCGCGCGGCCGTCGGGACCGACGCGGAGGTTCATCGTGGCTTTGCGGCCGCAGTGGCAGATGGTTTTCAGCTCGATGAGATTGTCGGCGAGCGCGAGGAGCGCGGCGCTGCCGGGGAAGAGTTGTCCCTGGAAATCCGTGCGCAGGCCGTAGCAGAGCACGGGAATGCCGAGGCGGTCGGAGACGTCGGTGAGTTGCTCCACTTGCGGGCGAGTGAGGAATTGCGCCTCGTCGATCAGCACGCACGCGACCGGCTGCGCGGCGTGCGCGGCCTTCACGTGCGCGAAGACATCTTCATCCGCCTGCAGCGCCATCGCGTCGGCGGCGAGGCCGATGCGCGATTGGATGCGGCCCGTGCCGGCCCGCGTGTCGATCGCGGGGACGAAGAGCAGCGTGTGCATGCCACGCTCGCGGTAGTTGTAGCTCGATTGGAGCAGCACGGTGGATTTGCCGGCGTTCATCGCCGAATAGTAGAAATAGACCTTCGACATGCGCGGCGATCCAACGCGCGGTTCTGCCCGCGCGCAACCGCGTAAACCGAGGTTGCGCGCTCGCTGGGTCTCCGTCCGGTCGCACGGCGCCCGATTTGCCGTATTACGGCAAATTGCCCGGAGTGGCGTGCGGGCGATTTTGCGTATTACGCCAAATCGAGTTGGCCGGGCGGAGCGATGCGCGGTGGCGGCGGCGCGAGGGAAAATTCTGGCCGGGGCGCGTCGGGCGCGGCAAGTTGACCGGACATGAATCGGACCGACCGCCTCGTCGCCATGGTGCTTTACCTGCAAGGGCGGCGCGTCGTGCGCGCGTGCGAGCTGGCGGAACATTTCGAGGTCACGGAGCGCACGGTCTACCGCGACATCTCCGCGCTCAGCGAGGCGGGTGTGCCGATCGCAGGCGAGGCGGGCGTGGGCTACACGTTGATGAAGGGCTATCACCTGCCGCCGGTGATGTTCACGGGCGAGGAAGCGTCGTCGCTGTTCGTCGGCGGCGAACTCGTGAAACAGTTCACCGATCCGTCGCTGCACGTGCCGATGACGACGGCGCTCGACAAGCTCCGCGCGGTGCTGCCGCGCGAGTCGCAGGATCACGTCGACAAGCTCGTGCGCGGCACGCTCGTCGTGGGGCGCGGTTTCGGGCCGAACCAGGATCCGGCGACGCAGCCGATGTTGCTGCCGGTGCAGCAGGGTGTCGTGCAGCGGCGCGTGCTGCGGATGACGTATCGGGGCAACGCGCGCGACGAGACGCAGCGCGACGTGGAGCCGCTCGGCGTCGTGTTCTACGGCGGCTCGTGGTATCTCGTGGCGTGGTGCCGGTTGCGGACGGATCTGCGGCACTTCCGCATCGACCGCATCAAGCGGCTCGAATTGCGGAGCGATCGGTTCGAGCCGCGGCCGGATTTCAACCTCGCCGAGCACATGCGCACCTACGGCGGCGCGGAGCAGGAGATGATCCCCGCGCGCGTGTGGTTCTCGAAATTCGTGCAGGAAAAAGCGCGCCGCGAAAGCTACGCCACGCTCGTGGAGGGGAAGCAACGCGACGGCGGAGCGGAGTTCTCGCTCTACACCATGTCGCTCGAATGGATGGCGCGGTGGCTGTTGTCGTTCGGCACGAGCGCGGAGGCGCTGGAGCCGCCGCAGTTGCGCGCTCTGGTGCGCGCCGAGGCCGAACGCATCGCGCAGCGGCACCGTTGATCCCGCCTCACGGGGCTTCGTCCTGTCGGGGTGCAGGTTGACGTTCCTGACATAGGGCTGTCAGGGGGCCTTGGTAGAGTGGGGCATGATTCCCCGCCACGTGCTCCGTTCCACCCCACTACTCAGTCTCCTGACCGCCGGTGCGTTTCTCGCTGCGGTGCCCGCGGCCTCGGCGTCGGTCGACGAGGACGCCGCCGCCGTCGCGGCGCTCGACACCGCCTTCCAACTCGCGGTGAAGAACAACGATGCCGAGACGATCGTGCGGACGCTGGCGGACGACATGGTGCTGATCACCGGTCGCGGCCGGGTTTACACGCGCGAAGACCATATCGTCGCGGCGCGGACGAAGGAGCGCGTCTACGAGAAGCAGGATGAGGAGCCGGGCTCGCAGAAAGTGCGGGTGTGGGGCGACACGGCGGTGGTCACCGCGTTGCTCTGGTGCAAGGGCGCGACGCACGGCCAGTCCTTCGATTTCAAGGTCTGGTTTAGCGACACCTACGTGCGGACGCCGTCCGGATGGAAATACGTCTTCGGCCAGGCCTCGCTGCCGCTGCCGACGGAGCCGAAGCAGAACAATTAATCCTCACTCCCATGCTCAAAGGACTTCGCTCTCACTTGCTTGCGGCGCCGGATCTGGCCGGCGCCAAGGATTGGTATTCACGCGCGCTCAGTCAGGCGCCCTATTTCGACGAGCCGTTCTACGTCGGCTTCGCGGTCGGTGGCTTCGAGCTGGGTTTGATTCCCGATGCTCGCGCCGCGTCCGGTCCGGGCGGCGGCGTGGCCTATTGGGGAGTGGACGACGTGCCCGCGGCGCACAAGCGACTCGTGCGCTTGGGAGCGACTTCGCTCGAAGCCCCGAACGAGGTCGGTGGCGGGATCGTGGTCGCGTCCGTCGTCGATCCGTTCGGCAACACTCTCGGCCTGATTTTCAATCCGCATTTCGATCCCGCCGCTGTCCGGTAGCGGTGGGATCAAACCTCAACCCTGCATCGCCATGCTCAAAGTCACTGGAATCGCCTTCACCGTTTTCAACATCAAGGACCCCGCGCGCTCGCGTGAGTTTTACGGCAAGACACTCGGCCTCGCTCTCTGCGCGGAGATGGAATTCGCGCCGGGCATGTGGTGGATCGAATACGACACGGGCGAGAGCGCGCTCGCGTTGACGACCTATTCGATGCCGGGCCTGAGCGGCGGGCCGAGTCCCGGCGTGGCGCTCGAGATCACGAATTTCGACGACGCGCTGGCGAACCTCCGCGCGGCGGGCGTGCCGCTGGTGTGGGGCCCGAACGACTTCCCGCCCTGCCGCAGTTTCGCGATTCAGGACCCCGACGGGAACGCGATCTATCTTCACCAACGCAAGTCCAACGCCTGAAGCGCATGCTCCAAGTCACCGCCATCGCCTTCACCGGGTATCCGGTCACCGACATCCCGCGCGCCCGCGCGTTCTACGAGCAGGTGCTCGGGCTGCAATCGACCGCGGTCTTCGAGCACGAGGGCAAGCACTGGATCGAATACGACATCGGCCCCGGCACACTGGCGATCAGCAACATGTCTGCGGACAAATGGAAGCCGTCGCCCGACGGTCCCGCCGTGGCGCTGGAGGTGGCGGAGTTCGAGGCCGCCATCGCGGCGTTACGGGCGGCCAAGGTGAAATTCGTCGTTGATCCGATGGATAGCGGGGTTTGTCGCATGGCGATTGTCTGCGACCCGGATGGCAATTCGTTGTGTATTCATCAACGCCACGTCCCATGAGCCGACATTATTCCCCCACCAGCCAGGCGCTCGTCGCGCCGTTGCACGTGACAGTCGCCGCCAGTCGCGATCAAGTGTTCGGTTTCCTCGCCGACGTGGAGAATCTGCCGCGCTGGGCGCAGGCGTTTTGCGATCGGCTGGAGATTTCGCGGCGCGGCTGGCGGGCGTTTACCGCGTGCGGCGACCTGTTCCTCGAGCTGGAATCCGACGCGCACACTGGAGTGATCGACATCCGGGTGGGCGATGAGGCCGAGCCGCTGGCGGCGATCCCGCTGCGAATTTGGGCGCGCCCGGATGGGGCGACGCTCGTGAGCTGCCACCTCGTGCAGGCGCCCGGACAGGACGTCGTCACCTTCGAGCGCCAGCGCGATGCCTTGGCTTCGGGATTGGCGAGTCTGGCCGAGCGCTGGCCCGATGCGGCGCGACGCTTGTGTGCGTGAGCGCTATTTCAGTTCTGCGAGCAGACCGTGCAGGTCCAGCGGGCGCGTGACCATCGCGAGTTCGCCCGCAGGTGTGCGCGG
Organism: Candidatus Didemnitutus sp.; assembly: GCA_019634575.1. Lineage (NCBI taxonomy): Bacteria > Pseudomonadati > Verrucomicrobiota > Opitutia > Opitutales > Opitutaceae > Candidatus Didemnitutus > Candidatus Didemnitutus sp. The sequence continues at coordinate 405,835 of JAHCAY010000002.1, read as the reverse complement.
CCAGTCGGCTTCGGGCCGGTCGCGGTAGAGCTCCACGCCGTTTTGGTCCGGATCGCGCAAGTAGAGCGCCTCACTGACACCGTGATCGGACGCGCCGTCGAGCGGCCAATCCGCCTCGACGAGCCGGCGCAACGCGTCCGCCAATGTGCGGCGAGTCGGGTAGAGGATGGCGGTGTGATAGAGACCGGTCGATCCGGGCGGGGGCGGCGAGCCGCCGAGACTTTCCCAGGTGTTGAGGCCGAGGTGATGATGATAGCCTCCCGCCGAAATGAAGGCTGCTTGCGTGCCATAACGCTGCATCAGTTGGAAGCCGAGCACGCCGCAGTAGAAGTCCAGGGCGCGTTCCAGGTTCGCGACCTTCAGGTGCACGTGGCCGATGCGGACGCCGGCGTCGAGGGCGGGAGAGGTCTTCATCCGGCGAACAAAGCGCGGAAGAGCGGGGAAGGCAAAATAATTGTGTGTGCAACTATATCGCTTGCCAAGCCCCGGCCTTGCGCCCAACGGTCGGGGCGTCCCGTTTCGTCCCATGCAAAAAATCCTTCAGCTCGAATTCATCCCCCGCAGTGCGGATCTCGCGTTGCTCGTGCTTCGTCTCTGGCTCGGCCTTTCGATGGCGCTTCTACATGGCTGGGGAAAAGTCGCGGCGCTGGTGGCGGGGAAAAACATGTTCGAAAAGCCGATCCTTGGGCTCGGTGCCTGGCCGGAGTTTGCCCTCGTGACGTTCGCGGAATTCGCCTGCGCGCTGCTGGTGGCGATCGGGCTGTGGACGCGGCTGGCGAGTTTTTTCATGGTCGTGACGATGGCCGTGGCGTTCTTCATGGCGCACGGCATGAAGCTGAGCGGCCCGATGAGCGGCGAGGTCGCCTACCTCTATCTCGCGGGCTATTTCACGCTGCTGATCGCGGGTGCCGGCAAGTTCAGCTTCGACAAGAAATGATCGGCGCGCGGCTCAGGCGCGCCAGCGGGCCGCCAAGGCGGCGGACGTCCGCGCGAACACTTCCTCCGGCGAGCCGGCGGCGCTGATGTGCACGAGCTGGCCGAGTTCATAGTAGAAATCCAGCAGCGGCTCCGTGGCTTGGAGATAGGCCTGCTGGCGCACATGCACGGCCTCGGGGCGATCGTCCTCGCGCAGAACGAGCGTCGTGCCGCAGAAATCGCACAGGCCCTCGGCCTTGGGCGGGCGCAGCTCGGCGTGGTAGACGGCCTTGCAGACGGGGCAGGTGCGGCGGCCGCCGATGCGCGCGATGAGTTCGGGCTCGCTCAGATCGTAGCTGACGACGGCGTCGACGGCGACGCGCTCGGCTTCGAGCAGCACTTGCAGGGCGGCAGCCTGCGGCACGGTGCGCGGGAAGCCGTCGAGAATGAACCCGCCGCGGCAGCGCAGGCAGGTCATGCGTTCGCGCACGAGTTGGAGCACCGTCTCGTCGGAGACGAGCTCGCCGCGGCTCATGCGCTCCACGGCCAGCCGCATGGCGGGTGTGAGCTGGTCGTGATGCGCGGTGCGGGCGAGGCGGAAGATATCGCCGGTCGAGAGATGGCACGCGCCGAGTGCGGCCGAGAGGAGTGCGGCTTGGGTGCCTTTGCCGACGCCGGGGGCGCCGAGTAGGAGCAGCCGACGCGGGGGATCGACGTGCGGCGGCGGGGTTTGACACGCATGCTGTGGCCCATGCAACCAAGCCGAGCGATCGTGCTGCAGGTTCATGGCGGGCGTCGAAGGGACGCGCCCATTATGCGCCGGTGCGGCGAGGTGTGCTGGGCCGGCGTTGCGCAATGCTGGGCGCGGGTTGCAGGCGGAAAAAGGAAGAGCCGGCGGTGCTCGCAAGCAGCCGCCGGCTCCTGGGTATAACTAGAGCAAATCTTCAGCGCATCTTCACGAACGTGCTCTCGAGGAGCTGGAGCGCGGAGGCGCCCTTGGTCTTTTCGCGGGTGCGGGCGATGAGGTCTCGTTCGAGTTTGTTCTTCGTCGGGCGGTTCACCTCGTAGAACACGCCGAAGTAGCCGGGCGCGTCGGCGAGGGCGAGTTTCATGGCGGAGAACTCGTCCGTCGGGTCGTGACGTGCGGCGTCCTCGGGGGTGCCGTCGTTCTTCTTGAGTTCGATCTGCTGCCACTTGCCGCCCTTGCGCGGATTGGCGGCGTCGAAGGCGCCTTCGTTGAACTCGACGCACTCGGAGAGAATCTCGACGACGGAGAAGCCGTCGTGCTGCGCGGCGCGGAGCATCATCTCGGTCATGTGGTTGACCTGGGTGGCGTGCGAACGGGCGACGAAGGTGGCGCCGGCGGTGAGGAGCGTCTTCATCGGGTTGACCGGCTGCTCCATCGCGCCCCACGGATCGGTCTTCGACTTGAAGCCGACGGGCGAGGTGGGCGAGGTCTGTTTCTTGGTCAGGCCGTAGACGGAATTGTCCATGATGACGTAGGTCATCTTGGTGTTCTTGCGGGCGGCGTGGAAGAGGTGGTTGCCGCCGATGGAGAAGCCGTCGCCGTCGCCGCCGAAGGCGAAGACGTGCAGGTCGTCGCGGCCGAGCGAAATGGCGGCGGCGAATGGCAGCGAGCGGCCGTGGATGAAGTGGCCGCCGTGGCTGTTGACGAAGTAGGGGAAGCGCGACGAGCAGCCGATGCCGGCGAACGTCACGATGTTTTCCTGCGGGTAATTCAGCTTCTCGAGCACGCGGTAGAACGACGCGAGCACGGCGAAATCGCCGCAGCCCGGGCACCAGGTCGGGTGATCGGAGACGAGGGTTTTCTTGGCGAGGGGCGCGCGGCCGGGGCCGCCGATGGCGGGGGCTTCGGCGAGCGGAGCGGAAACGGGAGCGGAACTCATGGCGTGGGGTGGGTTCAGGCGGAGAGATGTTTTTGGACGCCCGCGACGATCTCGCGGACCTTGAACGTGAGACCGTCGGTCTTGGTGACGCTGACGATCGACGGGTTGGCGAACGCGCCGCGCAGGAGCATGGCGAGCTGACCGTAGCCGTGCAGGCCCTCGTCGTTGATTTCGCACACGACGACCTTCTTGTAGCGCGCGAAGATCTCGGCGAGGCCGGGCGCGAACGGCGCGAGGTGGCGCAGGTGGAGCTGGCCGACCTTGATCGGCTGGTCGCCGCTGCGGAGCTGATTCACCGCTTCGCGGATCGGGCCGTAGGTGGAGCACCAGCCGATGACGAGGGCGTCGCCGGATTGGTCGCCGTAAATCTCGTGCGCGGGCAGAGTGGCGGCGACGGCTTTGATCTTTTCGCGGCGGCGTGCGTTCATCTTCGCGTGCACGACCGGGCTGGCGGACGGATGGCCCGCTTCATCGTGCTCGAGACCGGTGACGGTCGGGTATTTGCCCGAGAGCATGCGTGTGCCGGGCGGCACGTGCTTCGGCCATTTTTCGAGCGGGTAGGGCTTGTAGTCGACGGGCGCGGGCGTGAGGTCGAGCACGGGCTCTTTGACGAGAGCCTTCAGGTCGGGTTCTTCGAACGCCTCGATGCGTGTCGCGAGCGCCTGGTCGGTGAGGATGATGACCGGCGTGGAAAATTCCTTCGCGATGCGCGCGGCCTCCATGGCGATGTAGAAGCAATCTTCGACGTCCTTCGGGGCGAGCACGACGCGCGGCGTGTCGCCGTGGGAGCCGTAGAGCGCTTGGAGGAGGTCGGATTGCTCGACGCTGGTCGGCATGCCGGTGGAAGGGCCGCCGCGCTGGACGTTGATGCAGATGAGCGGGATTTCCGCCATGCTGCCCCAGCCGAGGGCTTCCATCTTGAGGGAGAGACCCGGGCCGGAGCTGCCGGTGACGGAGAGGTGGCCGGAGTAGGCGAAACCGAGCGCGTGCGACACGGCGGCGATCTCGTCTTCGGCTTGCACGAAGAGGCCGCCGTATTTCGGCAGCTCCGTGCGGAGCATTTCCATGATCGAGGACCACGGCGTGATCGGATACGCGGCGCCGTAGCGGACGCCGGCAGCGAGCAGGCCGTAAACCATCGCGGTGTTGCCGTCCATCGTGACGGCGGGGCGCGAGGTGGTGGCTCCGGTGGAAGTGGCGCGGGCGAAGCGATAGAGGTGGCCGAGGAGATTCTCGACCGGGTGGGCGTAACCGGCGTCGAAGGCCATCATGGCGTTGCGCACGGCTTCTTCGCCGCGGCCGCCGAGGCGCTCCTTGATGAGTTGCGAGAGCTTCGGCACATCGAGGTCGAAGATGCGGGCGATCAGGCCGAGCACGAAAATGTTCTTACCCTTGTCCTTGCCGGTGCCGCCGACGGCTTCGACGGTCGCAGAGGTGATCGGGATGCCGACGTTGGTGAAGCGGCGGTCCTCGGGGTTCGGTTTGACGTGGTCGGTGTCGTAGATGAGCACGCCGCCCGGACGGAGCGCGCTGATGTGCGATTCGTAGCTGTGTTGGTAGAACGCCACGAGGAAGTCGGCTTGGTCGCCCGACGACAGGATGTCGCCGGTGCCCATGCGGACTTGGAAGATCGAGGGACCGCCCGAGATGGTGGCGGGGATCGTCATGTAGGTCATGACGTCCTGGTCGCTACGGCCCGCGAGGCGGGCGAGGAAGCCGCCGACGGACTGGATGCCGTCCTGCGAGTTGCCGGCTAGTCGAATGACGACATCCGGAATGGTGGTTTTATCGGCGGACGAAGCGACTGCGCTTCCGGGTTGTCCGCCCGGCGTGGACGAGTTGGGGCTAACCATAGGTAGATGACTGGAAAGATGCCCGCACTCGGCTTCGGCGTCATCCCAAGACTTGGCGAGGTGTGTGCATTATTTGGCGGGATTATGCCCGGGTTTTCGGCGTCCGGAAACACGCCGGCTACTGGCGGGACGGGATTTTGACGGGTCACAACTTTTCGTGATGCAGATTTCGGCGGTGGGCGCGCGAGCGCTCGGAGGGAAGTTACTAGTCGGCGCGAGGGGTTTGGCGCATGGAAATCGAGGGCCGTCTCGCATCATGAAAATCCACCTTGGGCTGTGCCTTGCACTGGGTTGGGCGGCGGGCTGGGCGGCGGAATATCCGCAGGCGGACACGCTCCAACTGCTCGATCCGCAGCAGACGCTGCCCGAAAACGTCGAGCGGCTCAAACGCGCCGGGGCGCCGTCGGCCGAGGTCAGTCTCGTGCTCGCGCATGTGCTGCATTGGTGGGATGAGGGCGCGCCGGACGTCACGAACCTCGCTCCGGCCAAGGCGGAGGCGGTGAAATCGCTCGAATTGACGCGCCAATGTGCGCGCCGCTCCTGGTGGCGTGACCGGCTCATCGGGCGCATTTCTCGCGCGGAAGCCGATGCGCTCCGCGCCAAGGCGGACGCGGATTTCGCGGCGCAACTGGGCGCGTTGCTCACGGCGGACGAGAGGGGCGAGTATCTTTTCCGCGCCGCACCGGGCATGGCCAAGGTGCGCGAACGTGCGTGGGGTTTGGGCGTGCCTGACGAGAAACTCCTGTGGTTGGCGGAGGCCGAGCGGCAGTGGATCGAGTGCAATGCCCGCGCGCGGGCGGCGGCGGATCGGCGCGTGCCGGTGGCGGTCGACTTCGACGCGGCGCGGCTGACGCGGGTGCGCACGGCGTTGATGGTGCTCGAGGAGTCAACCACGGCGACCTACGTGCGGCGTGCGGATGCGGATTTCGATTACTGGTGCCAGGTCCTGGGCGAGGATGCCGCGCTGAGTCCGGAGAAATTGCTGCGCGTCTATCTCGCCTTTTGCGATCTGCGCCGGGCAAAGCACGAACTCCTCATGGATCGCAGCATCACGAAGACGCAGGAGAATCAGGCGGTCGCGCAATTGCGCGCGACGGCCCGCGAGCGCGCGCACACCCAGCTGGGCGACGTGGGATTCGAGCGCTTCACCGCGCACGAACTGGGGGCGTGGCTGCGCGAGCCCACGTCGCAGCGGTGAATTTCACTCGTTGCGCAGCGCTTCGACGGGGTTGACTTGCGTCGCCCGGCGGGCGGGCAGCCAGCAGGCGATCAGTCCGACGAGGACGAGCGCCACCACGCCGCACGTCACCACGAGCGGATCGAGCGCCGTGATGCCGACGAGGAAGCTGCTCAGCAACCGGCTCGTCGCGACCGTCAGGCCCAGGCCCGCGGCCAAGCCGCCAGCGATGGCGACCGCGCCGTAGCGCAGCATCCAGCGCAGGATGGTCGCGGTGTCGGCTCCGAGCGCCATGCGCACGCCGATCTCCTGGGTGCGCAACGTCACCGTGTAGCTCATGACGCCGAAGATGCCGAGCGCGGCGAGCAGCACGGCGGTGGCGGCAAACGCGCTGGTGAGGAAGAGCGTGATGCGGCGCGGCGCGTTCTGGCGGTTGAGCTGCGCCTCGAGCGTGGAGGGATGATCGAGGGCGAGGCCCGCGTCGATCTTGTGCGTGGCTTGCGTGACGAGGCGCGAGAGCGTGGCGGCGTCGCCGGTGAACTGCACGACGGCGGAGATCCGCGCGCGCGGTTGCTGTTCGAAGGGGAAATACGCCAGCGGTTGCGCGGCGCTCTCGAAACCGCGCGGGCGGACGTCCGCCACGACACCGACGATCGCGGCGGTCGGCGGCGGGCGATTGCGGGAGGGCGGACCGCTGCCGGGGCCGCCGAGGCCGGGCACGGCGAGTTGGGCGCCGAGCGTCAGGCCTTTGGGATAATACTGTTTCACGAACGCTTCGTTCACGAGGGCGACGGGCGGGGCGTCCGCGCCGTCCTGCTCGGTGAAAAGGCGCCCTTGGCGCAGAGCGATGCCGGTGGCGGGAAAAAAGTCCGGCGTCACGGACGTGATCGCCATCTGCTGCGGCGCGGAATTGACCGAGGCGTTGGCATTGCCGGTGCCGCCCTGCACGGTGGCGGAGAGCACGATCTGGGAGTAGGGCGACAGCGGCGGCAGGTCGGTGATCGCGGCGGACTTTACGCCCGGCAACGCGCGGATGTTCTCGAGCCAGCGTCGCGCGAAGTCGCGTTGCTGTGCCGGCGTGCTGTAGCGGCGCGGGAGGGACAGGTTCGCGGTGAGCACGTCGCTCACCCGGAAGCCGAGGTCGGTCGAGTAGAGCTGGTAGATGCTGCGGATGAGCAGGCCGGTGTTGATCGCCAGCACCAGAGCGAGAGCGAACTCCAGTGCGACGAGCGCCTGCCGCCAGCGCGAGCCGCCGCGCGAGGCTTGCGCGCAACCTTCCTTGAGTGTGTCGAGCAGGTCCACGCGCGCGCCTTGCCAGGCGGGGGCGAGTCCGAAGGCCAAACCCGCGACGAATGCGAGCAGCAAGGCGAAGGCGAGCACCGTGAGGTTGACGCCCACGGGATTCACGCGCGGCAGGTAATCGGCGAGCCATCTTTGCAGAACCTGCGAGGAAGCCCACGCTAGCGCCGTGCCGGCCAGCCCGCCGAGCAGGGCCAACACGAGGTTTTCCGCGAGCACCTCGGCGGCGAGGCGCCCGGGCGAGGCACCGAGGGCGGCGCGCACGGCGACGTCGCGTCGGCGTGTGGCGGCGCGCGCCAGCTGGAGGTTGGCGATGTTCGCGCAGGCGATGAGCAGCACGAAGCCGACGGCGCACAGCAACAGCCACAAGGTGGCGCGCGACTGGCGGGCGAGCTGTTCCTGCAAGGTCACGAGCTGCGCCTTGGAGCCGACGAAGGGAAGTTGGAGACGCGGCGGTCCACCGGCGGGAGGAACACCGGCGGGGCCGAGGCGGCGTTCGTCGGCAGCGGGTGTCGGGTTCGCTGAATTGCTCGGCGCGGAAGCGGGCGCGGCGACGACGCCGGATGTCGGCATGTCGGCCCGCGGCGTGGCGACCGTCGTCTGGCTTCCACCGGCGGCCTGACGCTGGGCGAGCGCGTCGGCGATGGCCTTTTGCACCGCCGGGTTGTTGGGGTTGGCACCGGGCGGCAGCTGCAGGCTCACGCCGCGCGGCAGCGAAGGTGTCGCGTCGGGCGCGGGGCTGGCGGGCGCGGCGGCTCGTTCGGCACCGGAGTTTGCGGCAGCAGGAGCGGAGGTGGCGTTTGCCGGTGCGGCGGCGGTCGGCGGAGCGGCGCGGCGGTCGGCGTTGGGGCCGCCGTCAACGAAACCGGTCGCCAGAGTCGTCCAGAACCGGTCGGAGATTTCGTCGAGCTCTCGTTGGGCGGTTTCGTGCTTCGTGCCCGGCATCAAACGGCCGAACACGCGGACCATCTGGATGCGGAGCTGGCCCGGCGCGCTGGGCGTGAGTTGGAGCGGGCGCCAGAATTGCACGGGATCGGTGAACTCGAACGCGGGCGGCAGCACGCCGACGATGGTGTGCGGCGCGTCGTCGAGCATGACGACTTCGCCGAGGGCGCTGTCCTTGCCTTCGAAGCGGGATTGCCACGCGCTGTAGCTGAGGACGGCGGTGAGCGGCGCGCCGGGTTTCAGATCGGCGGCGTCGAAGAGCCGGCCGCGCCACGCGCTCACGCCGAGCATGGGAAAGAATTCGCCGGTGACCGCGGCGGTGGGCACGCGCACGGCGCCGTCGCCGCGTTGGAGCGCCGAGGAGCTGTTGCGGTAGGCGGCGAGGGCGCGAAAGGTTTTCGGCACGGCCTCGGTCCAGCCGAGAAATTCGTTGTCGGGCATCTGGTCGCCGCCGCCGGGAAGATTGAGGGAGGCGTCGCGCGGCGGCTTGCGCACGAGCACGAGTTCGCCGGGCTGCGGGTAGGGCAGCGGCTTCAGCAGGACGGCGTGGACGACGGAGAAGATCGCGGTGTTCGCGCCGATACCGAGCGCGAGCAGGCCGATGATGAGAACGCTGAAAAGCTTGTGCGCGCGCAAAGCGCGCAGGGCGGAGGCGAGGAGATCCATGGTGCGGTGGGGTGCAGTGCGGCGAGACTCAGCCCAAGCGCCGCCGCGCACGCCGTTTGTCTAGCGGCGATCCGAAAACCGGGTTTCCACCGTAAGCGGCGGGCTGGCACGCGCCCGTTGCTCCCTGGGGCGCGGCCAAGGCCGCTGCCCGCCGTTCCGACAAAGCGTGTTTCGGATAGCCTACGGCACTACTCCGTTAGGTAGGTGCGCTTGCCAGGTAGCGGGTGCGTTGGACCCGTCCTCGGAGAGGCCGGGCTACCTCGCGTTTTCCGAGCGAAAAGAGAGACCTAGTTGAGTAGTGCTAGTGCGGAGGAAATTTCCCGCCCGACGCAATTTCAGCGCGGCTGATGCGGGGTGCGCGAGGCCCGGCGGATGCGGCGAATCTCCGCAGCCGGAATGCCGAGCGACTCGAGGAAGTCGCGGTGCGCTTCCGGCGACTGGCGCTCGAAGGCGATGTGCCATTGGTGCATCTCGGGTTCGTCCATGCCAGCGGCGCGCAGGAGCGCGACCCAGCGTTCCTTGTTCATGATGCGCGTGCGGCGTGCGCCGCGTTGCGGGCCGAGCAGGTCGACGACGATCTGTTGCTGGCGGCGCAAGGCAGCGATCTCGCGGTTGAGGGAGGTGAGACGCGCGTGCAGTGCGGCGTTGACGGCTGATTTCGGTTTTTCGGACGCGTCGAGCACAGCGGCGATTTTCTCCAACGTCAGGCCGGCGGCGCGGTAGCGGCAGATTGCGGCGAGGCGCGCGCGGTCGGCGGCGTTGTAGAGCCGATAGCCGGCGGCAGTGCGGTAGTCCGGGCGCAGCAGGCCGATGCGATCGTAATAAAGCAGCGTGCTGCGCGTGAGGCCGAACTCGGCGGCGAGCTGGCGAATGGTCGTCATGCAGGAAAGGGGCGAGCCCGAAGCCAGATTGCCGGCGCCGGGCTCGCGAGGGAAGGCTCAGTTCGTCGCGCGGGAATGCTCGCGGATGCGGGCGATCTCCGTCGGCGTCAGGCCGAGCCACGCGAGGAATTTCTCGTGGGCGGCCGGTTGCTGGCGCTCGAACTCGCGGTGGAGTCGGGTGCGCAGAGTGGCGTCGATGCCGGCGGCTTCGAGCACGGCGACGAATTGGTCTTTGGTGAGCGAATCTTTCATGATGTTTCTCCTTTGAGGTTGGCGTGGCGCGGGATGCGGCACAGCGCCGAAGATGCACTGTGCACCGATGGTCACCTCCAGAAAAACCCGTCCTTGAACTGCGCGCAGCCGTCACGCAACGTGGCCGGCTTCACGCATGCCAGCGCTCCTCAATCTCCTCGACGTCAGCCTCGCTTTCGGCGGTCCCGCCATCCTCGACCACATCAATTTTCAGATCGAGGCGGGTGAGCGCGTGTGTCTCGTCGGCCGCAACGGCGCGGGCAAGTCGACGCTGATGAAAGTCATCATGGGCGAGATGAAGCCGGACACCGGCGACGTGTTCCGCCCGCAAGGCTCGCTCTACGCGCGCCTGACGCAGGAGGTGCCGACGGACGTGACCGGCAACGTGCACGACATCGTCGCGAGCGGATTGCGACCGAACGACGATCACCACGAGGAGGACTGGCAGCGCGATGTGCGCGTGGAGGATTTGATCAACCACGTCGGCGTGCCGCCGACACAGGAGTTTTCGGCGCTCTCCGGCGGCTTGAAGCGTCGCGTGCTGCTGGCGCGAGCGCTGGCGGGGCAGCCGGATTTGCTGCTGCTCGACGAGCCGACGAACCATCTCGACCTCGAATCGATCCTCTGGCTCGAGGAACTGCTGCTCGAAACGAAGCCGACGCTGTTTTTCGTGACGCACGACCGCGCCTTCCTGCGCAAGATCGCCACGCGCATCGTCGAGCTCGATCGCGGCCGGCTCGCGGGCTGGGCGTGCGACTACGACACCTATCTCGTCCGCAAGCAGCAGGTGCTGGAGGAGGAAGAGAAGCAGCGCGCGGCGTTCGACAAGAAGCTCGCGCAGGAGGAAGAGTGGATTCGCCGCGGCGTGAAGGCCCAGCGCTCGCGTGCCACCGCGCGCATCAACGCGCTGAAGGAAATGCGGGCCGAGGCCAAGGCGCGCCGCGAGCGCGTCGGCAACGCCACCCTGAAACTCGCCGAAGCCGAGCGCAGCGGCCAGAAGGTCGTCGAGGCGGAGAAGGTCGACTACACGTGGGCCGGAGGGAAGACGGTGCTGCGCGATTTCTCGATCACGATCAATCGCGGCGAGAAGATCGGCATCCTCGGGCCAAACGGCGCGGGCAAGACGACGTTGATCAAACTGTTGCTCGGTCAGCTGCAGCCGACCAGCGGCGTGATCAAGCACGGCACGAATCTCGAGGTCGTCTACTTCGACCAGCTCCGCGCGCAGATCGACGACAACAAGACCGTCGCCGACAACATCGCGAACGGCAACCCGACCGTCACGATCGAGGGCCGCACGCGCAACGTGATCAGTTACCTGCAGGATTTCCTCTTCGAGCCGACGCGCGCTCGCACGCCGGCGCGCGTGCTTTCCGGTGGCGAGCGTAACCGCCTGCTGCTCGCGAAGCTCTTCACGCAGCCGGCCAACGTGCTCGTGCTCGACGAACCGACGAACGACCTCGACGCCGAGACCCTTGATCTGCTGGAGGATTTGCTCGTGGAGTTCCAAGGCACGCTGCTGCTCGTGTCGCACGATCGCGCGTTCCTCGACGAAGTCGTGACGAGCACGCTGGTGTTCGAGGGCGACGGCCAGATCGGCGACTACGTCGGCGGCTACAGCGATTGGCAGGCAGAGCTGAAGAAACAGGCGACGCGTGGTCGTGGGAGCGAGCTTGCTCGCGACCAGGATCGTCGCGAGCAAGCTCGCTCCCCAAAAGCGGATTCAGCGAACGTGGGATCATCGTTGAAGAAGCTCTCGAACAAAGAGCGCGCCGAACTCGACGCGTTGCCCGCGCGGATCGAGGCGCTCGAGAAGGAGCAGGCCGATCTCACCGCCAAGCTCGGCGATGCGAATTTCTACAAAACCGGCGGCGCTAAGTTCGCCGAGGTGAAGGCGCGGCTCGAAACCGTCGAACGCGAACACGCCGCGGCGTTCGCCCGCTGGGAAGAACTCGAGGCGCGCAAGGGCTGATCAGCGCGGCGCGAGTTCGAGTTCGACGACAGTCGGCGTGTTGGCGTGCAACTGCACGTCGGCGACGATGGGATAGCACTCCACGGCGGGAAAAGGGCACCAGTAGCGCTCGGGATTTTCGCCGGCGCGCAAGTTGGCGTCGCGCGCGGTGAGCCGCCAGGTCGCGGAGCCCGGCGGATGGATTTCGAATTCGGTTGCTGATCGGCGGGTGAAGGTGGTGTCCGGGTCGTTGACGAACGGCTCGACGAGCGTGACGGCTCGGTCGTGCGAGCTCGTTAGCTCGAAGTGTTTCACCAGGCGGTCGCGGTAGAAGCGGTGCGTGAGCACGTAGCCGATGTCGCTCGTGTGGCCGGTGGCGTCGCGCAGCTGGCCGGCGACCGTGACCGCGAAACCGTCGGGGACGCGGTCGATGCGCATTGTGCCGTTCGCCTCGAAGAGATTCGTGTAGCGGACCCCATCGATCGTGCACTCGATGCGCGGCGTGAGCGGAAGGAGGTCGCCTTCGATCGGCATGTGCGCGGGTTCGGGGCGTTGGTAGCGGGTGGCCGAGGAAGTTTGCGCGAAGCCGCGCGGACCGAAGCCTTCGAGCCAGAGATTCGTGAGGCTGCCGCCGCGGCTGACGAGCTCGCGGCCGTAGCGGGCGATGCCGCCGTAGGCGGAGACGGTGGCCATCATCTTCTCGGTGCGCACGACGGCGACGTTGACGGTGGGGAAGAACCGAACCGGTGGCGGCGCGAGTCGGGGGGCGACGATTTCGACGGATGGCAGGAAAGGTGCGAACTCGATCACCGTGGCGAGGCTCTGCGCACGGACGAACGTCGAGTAGAGGCACGGCGGCTGCGTCGAGGCGTGTCGCGCGGCGTGCGGGCCGTAGGTGACGAGGCCATCGGCGAGGTTATCGCGCACGAGATAGCCGAGGCAGCGGTCGCCCAGTTCGCCGAGGCGCGCGTCCTGATCGCCGAGCAGCGCGAAACTGAAATAGACGCCCGGCGCGGTCTTGGTGCCGCTCTCGTAGGTCCACTTGAAGGAACGCGTGCCCCAGGAGTTGTCGATCGAGCCGTTGGGATAGACGAACGCGGCGTGCGCGCGGAGCAGTTCGCCCGCACGGTGGCGCAGCGGCTCGTCGTGGGTGAGCAAGCCGTAGAGCGCGAGGTAGCCGATGGATTGCGCGAGGTTGTAGCCGAGATCGACGCCCTGACCTTCGCCGACGATGAGATTGTCGGCGTTGACGGAGGCGAGTGTGAGGCGGATGAGTTCGGCGGCGCGCACGCGCCAGCGGGGCGGCGGGTTTTCGATCACGCGGGCGGCGAGTTCGAGCGCGACGGCGCCGGTCGGGTGGTAGTTGATGTTGGCGATGGCGGGATTGGCGGCGGTGAACTCGGCGGCGGAGCGGATGGCGCGAAGCCAGCGAGTGCGCTCGGTGGTATCGAGTTCGGGCGCGAGGATCGGATAGGCGCCGGCGAGCGAGATGAGTTGGTCGTAGGTGGTGCCGTTCCAGCCGTCGTGTTTCGGCCAATCCTCGCCCCACGCGCCGTTGGGTTGCTGTTTGGCGAAGAGCCAATCGGCAAGGTGGCGCGCGGCCTCGCGATAGCGTGCGTCGCGCGTCGTGCGATAGACGACGGCGAGAGGGTAGACCGCTTCGGCGGCGCGCGAGTGGAGCGGATGTTCCTGCGGGTTGCGGCTCGGGCAGACGAGCGCGCCGAAGTCGGGCGAGGTGCGCTCCGTGATTTGGGTGGCCACGAGCGAATCGCAGAGCGTTTGGAGCGTGGCGGCGTAACGGGCATCGAGGGCGTGCGCCAGTGCGGGAAACCCGAGGAGAAGGACGCAAAGCGAGAGGCGCAGCTTCATGGGATGCAGCGCGAGCGTCACGTCGCGCGGACATCGAGTCAACGACCCAGCCTTGCACGACGTGTCACGACGTGGAAGCTCGCGCGATGAATCTACGCGACGTGCCGGTGTTGGTGACGGGTGGGAGCGGATTTGTCGGCGGCTCGATTGCCGGCTGGCTGGCGGAGCAGGGGGCGAAGGTGACGGCGATCGTGCGTCAGGCCGGTCCGCATCGCGGTCTCGAAGCGGCGAATGTCACGCAGGTCGAGGGCGAGTTCGTCGATGCGGCGACGGCGGCGCGCGTTTGTGCGGGGCAGAGGTTCGTCGTGCATGCGGCGGCGACGGTCGGCAAGGATCTGGCGGATGCGTTGGCGGTGAACGCGAGCGGCACCGGCACGCTGGCGGCGGCGGCGCGCGCGGCGGGCTGCCGGCAGTTCATCCACATCTCGACGCTTTCGGTCTACGACTTTCAGGCGGAGCGGGAGGTGTTCGACGAGGAGGCGCCGTTGCGCGAACTCGGTCGCGCCTACGCGCACTCGCCGGCGGCGTCGCCGCATTACGGGTTGGCGAAAGCGGAGGCGGAGCGGGCGTTGCGCGCGGAAATGGAGCGCGGATTGCCGGCGACGATCCTGCGGCTCGGAGCGGTGCTCGGCGTGCATCCGACTTCGGTGTGGGTGATGAAGGTGCCGGTGAAGGTGCGGGCCGGACAGGTGCCGTTGCGCGGCGACGGGGCCGATCTGATGCCGATGACGCATGTGACCAACGTGGTGCGGGCGACCGAACTCGCGCTCGGCAATCCGGTCGCGCTGGGACGCGCCTACAACGTCGTCGACGAGGAGGTGATGTGGCGCGACTTCGTCGGCGAGATGCGTGCGTGGTTCCCGGATGCGTTGCCGGCGCCGGTGATTCCGTTTGAAAAGGTGACGCGCGCGGATCGGTTCATCGCGCATTGTCCGGCGGAGCGCATTCGACGCGAACTCGGCTACGCGCCGGTGCGCAGCTATGCCGAGGGCATGGCGGAGGCGCGGGCGTGGTGGACGGCGCAGCGCGCGGGCTGAGGAGAAAAACCGCGCGGTTGTCCGCTCGCGGCGTGGCTCACTCGGTTTTCAGCTGGATGTCGGCGACGACGACGTGCGTCGCGCAGCTGAAGCGGAAGACGTGGCGCGCGGTGCCTTTCAGCGAGGAGACGCTGAGGTTGTTGCCGCGGACGATGGTGGGCAGCGTGAGCTTGCAGGGGAAACCGATGTCGCAGAGCGCGTTCTTGAAGCCGCCGACGGTCATGTTCGTGAACTCGCCGATGGCGTCCTTGAGGACGTCGGGGCCGTGAAACTCGACCTCGGAGCGGCTCATGCCGAGGATCGTGCTGACGGCGAAGAGCGCGAAGTCGTCGCTCATGCAGAGGTAGGTGACGCCGTTGGCCTCGCCGCCGAAGCCGACGTTGCCGATGAGCTGGAACTTGATCGGGTCGGTCTCGTAGGTGGACGTGGCGACGCGGTCGACCAGGTTCGCGTCGTGGCGCAGCAGCGTGCGGCAGACGTTCTGCATGGCGTTCGCGATCGATTCTTGGATGAGGGCGTCGGTGATTTGCTGCGCTGCGGCCATGCGGAAAGACTTGGGGGAAAACGATACCAGCGGGTAATCGGCCCGTCGGGCGGCGGGCTTGAGCGGAATCGTCGCGGGGAAAACAAAAGCCCCGGCGCGACGGCCGGGGCGGGGGAGGCAACGGATGGGGACCGGGTTATTCGGATTTCTCCGCTTTGGCAGCGGGCACCGGCAGATTGAATTCCTGGAGCAGCGCCGTGACTTTGCCCTCGATGTCGGCGTCGGGCACGAGCGGGTTGAGGCCCGCGTGGCGGACGACGCCCTTCGGGTCGATGATGGCGACGTAGGGGATGCCGCGGATCGCGTAGTCGGGGTTGAAGACGTTGGCTTCGCTGAAGGCGACGTCCCAAGTCATTTCCTTGAGCTTCATGAACTGGGGCATGAGGTCGTATTCCTTCTGCGGATTGCCCCGCGTGTCGATCGGCTTGGACTCGATGCCGTGGACGTGCCCCTGGAGGCTGGTGACGCCGAGGAACTTCACGGGCGAATCCTTGAAGTGCGCGACTTCCGCGCGAACTTTCGGGAAGGAGGCGACGCACGGGCCGCACCACGTGGCCCAGAAATCGAGGACGACGATCTGGCCTTTGAGCTCGGAGAGTTTCTTGAGTTCGCCCTTCGACGACCACGTGAAACTGATCTCGGGCGCGGGCTGGCCGACGAGGGCGGCGACCTTGGCTTCCTCGGCGGCTTCCTGGGCGGCGGCTTGTTTCTTGCCCTCGTCGGAGAGCGAGAAAAGCGCCTGCTCGGCCGCGGTGGCGGCCTGCGTGCCGGGGAAGTCGGCTTTCAGGGAAGAGAAGAGTTTCTTGGCGGTTTCCTCGTCGCCGAAGACTTGGAGGAAGAGGGCGGCCTTCATCATCGCGATGTTGGCGGTTTCGTCGTTTTTCGCCGGGTATTTGGCGAGGAGCGCGTCGAACTCGGCGATCTCCGCCTTGAGCGCGTCGGGCGTGCGCTGGCCGGCGCGGAGCTTGCCGCTGATCTTAGCCACCAAGGCGTCGAGATCGGCCTTGGCGGAGGCAGCGGGGGCCGCGGCGGGCGCGGCGGGCGCGGCGTCCTGCGCGTGGAGCGAAGCGAGGGGGAACACACCGAGCACGAGCGCGGCGAGCAGCGAACGGATTTTCATAGGGTGAGAGCAACCAATCCACGCCTCGGGACGGCCGCAAAAAGAAAAGCGCGGCGCGGCATAGCCCGAAAGTCGCGTGGCGGCGCGCGTCTGGGACCGCTTCGCGTGTCCTGCGCGGGCGAGCGATTTTGGGGCAGGCTTGGCTTAAGCGGTTGCCAAACCGGCCGATGAGTCTGATCGAACACACCCTTCGATGACCTCTTCCACGCCGGTCGTTCTTCGTTTGGGCGGCGCCTGCCTTGCCGCCTTCTTCATTTGGTCTTCGGCTGCGGCCCAGACCACCGTAGCCTTCACCGGCGGCGACGCGGGCGATGGGCTCGCGCTTACGCCCGGCAATGTCGTGCAGGCCTACAACATCAACGGCGGCAGCGTGACGTGGCAGGGCGTGGCGTTCACCGGGCTGACGCTTGGCGTGCAGGACCCGACATTTGACCAGACCTCCGCGGACCCCTTCGCGGGGCAAGCTTCGTCCGACGACAACGCGCTGCGGAGCATCCTGCAGACGCTCGCGTGGGACGACGGCGGCGGCAGCCCGATCAACTACACGTTCGCAGGCCTTACGGCCGGCGCCACGTATCAGCTGACGGTGCTCTACTTCTCGGGCGAGTTCGCGGAGCGCGAGCAGGCTTTCCTCGCGAACAACACGCTGATCACGCTCGCCACTGTGTCGCAGACGACGGCGAGCTACACGAGCTTCGAAGCGACGGCGAATGGGAGCGGCGAGATTTCGTTCCGGGCGGTGCAGTCCGGAGATTACGGCGGCACCGGCAATCAGGATGGTGCGATCATCAACGCGATCGTCCTCTCGAATGTGAGCGCCGTGCCGGAGCCGGCGACTTGGGCGGCGATCGCCGGTGCGGCTGCGCTGGCGGTGGTGCTGGTGCGACGCCGGTGGCACCAACGCGCGGCTTGAGGTGTTGGCCGATTGATGCAGCTGTGCGGCGCGAGTTCACGCAGCTCGTTGCTGCCGGGGCGGCGGCGACCACCAGGAAGCTTTGGCGATGAGGTGGGAGCGAGATCCCGGCATGAGGCGCGCGCAAGCACGCTGCCTACGGGTTTGATTCTGTGCGCACCACGCGTCAGCGCTCGCGATTTGGACGAGGGGCCCGGCCTTCACCAAGGCGACTGACCGGCAAGAAAAAACCCCGGCGCTTTCGCGTCGGGGCTCGGAGAGCTGAAGGCTGACAGCTGATCGCTGTGAGCTGATTACTTCTTCGCGGCCTTGGCGTCCGCGATCGCGGCCTGGGCGGCGGCGAGGCGGGCGACCGGCACGCGGTAAGGCGAGCACGAGACGTAGGTGAGGCCGATCTTGTGGCAGAACTTCACCGAGTCCGGATCGCCACCGTCAGCCGAATTTTAGTAGCTCCAGTTGTGTGCGGTTGCCCGCAGCAGTTTCGGCGGTTGCCGGCAGCACGATGCGCTCCGCTTCAGCAATCGCATGGAAGTTCAGCCGACTGAGGAGTTCCACGGTGACTGCCCGCTTGGCACCCGGGAAGATCAGCGTGTCCATGAACTCCATCGCCGTGCGCGAATTCAACACTGTCGCAACGAGCGTGGCTTCAGCGGAGGTGGCGAAGGGCAGGAAGTAGCAAGTGTCGTCGAAAAGCACCGGACGACTCTGCCAAGGACCGACCACGATGAACTTCACCGGACGATGCAAGGACGAGACCGCAACCTTCCATGGCGCGAAAGTATACTCACCCAAGCCAAACACAGCGAAACGCCCTCCGCGCCGATAGATGGAACTCTTGCGTGCGGCGAATGCGGCGGCGTGACGATTAAGGTAGGCCAGCGCCTTGGGTGCGGAGGACAGATGCAGATCGGCAGGCTCCCGCAGCGAGGCCTGCGGAAGCAGGATGGCGCGCGTTGGTGTGCCGGAGCGTCGCGCGAGGTCGGTGCTTTTGCACCAAGGGTAGATCGTTTCCGCCTCCACGGACACGAGTTCGCCTGCCTGATTGCGCCATCGATCTTCAGTGTCCGGTTCCAGCTCAAGGACGGAAGCACAGTCATGCTTCAGTCCGGAACGCCACTGAAACGGGAACAGTCCCTCGAAGGCGCGCATCCGCTCGTAAGCGCCAAGATTCGCCACCAGATCGGCTCCGGCCAGCCCAAATCGATGTGTGGGGACATCGCTCTCCAGATCGGCGAAAACAGCCGCAGCACAAGGGCCGGAGGATCCGAGCCGTGCGACGAGCAGGCATGCATCGACCGCCGCGCCGAAATGAGCGGCCGCGTCGATCAGGTGGAGGGAAGCTTGCGTGATCGGGAGGTGTCCGCGCCACGCGTGACGCAAGACTTTTCGCGCGGTGGCGGTCTTGCAGAGCACGGCGAGCGTGGCGGGGCGCCCGCGCCGCGCGGCGAGCAATCGCAGGATCATCCACTCGGCGATGTCGAAATTGGCTTTGCCGGTCTTGGCAGCCAATCCACGCAAGCCGTAGATGTTGGTCTTGGCGGGAAGGTTCGCGCCATCAACGGCGGCGACGGCGGCGTTCGTGACCCAAGGTGGATTTCCGAGGATCAGCGGGTCAGCGTCAGCGGATAGTTCAGCATCCCAGTCGTGCGCGAAAAAATCGGCCACCCGAACCACGGATTTTGCGTGCAGGGTTTGCGCGTGGCTAGCGTAGTCGGGGTTGATCTCAAATCCGTGGAGAGGGACACCAGGAAAGGATCTGGTCGCCGCGCCGAGAAATGCGCCGATGCCGCATGTCGGTTCGACGATCCTACTGGGCTTCATGCCGAGGCGTCGAAGGCAGGTGCAAGCATCATCCGCGAGCGGCGCGGGTGTCTGGAAGTCGCCGAATTCGATTTTGGTGGCCGGTTTCATTGGCCAAGCCGCGCGACGCCTGCAACTCGACCGGCCTTCTCAATGGCGCGGCCGTATTGTAGCCGCCACTGAAGAGCGTTGGAAATCGTCAGATATCCGACCGCAGGCGGACGGCGCAGAACTTCTTTGGCGAGCCGCAATGCTTCGATGTCGTCTACTGGCAGCAGTCTCTCCTCGAAGAAAGCGAGGATGTCATCTCGATTGGCTTGGGATTTGATAATACGACGCAGCCCCGTCGTCGTCTGGAAGTCACCCGTTTGGGCTGCAGAGACGAAGATAGTGTGGAGTATGTTCAGGCGAGCCGCGCGCGGCCGCCGGTGGTCGGTCTTGTCGTAGACGAAGATGAGGAGGGAGTATCCCAGCCCGTAGATCTTCTGGCGTGCATTCGTGAACGGACAGGAGGATTGCGGCTGGCGAATGCTCGTCACCTTGATGTCCACCGCGAGTTCGGGAATGTCGATCCCTTTAGCTGAGTTGCCTCCGGAGAAGGAGAATCTCTCGCGTAAGTGGGCGATAAACGCGTGTTCGATGTATGTGCCAACGGCTTTACCGTCGGTCACGGCATACAGGTCTGGCACGAGCTTTTTCGATTGCGCGCGAGCAAAGGCCGAGGCTTCGGCTTTAAATGAACGCAGCGTGAGTCTGACTGGCATGTGGCGAAAGAACGACAACCGTGTTGCGATGACGAGCCCGGATTCCTGAGGTTTCGGGGCGCGAAAAGAAAAGCCCCGGCGGTGAGGCCGGGGCTCGAGAGTGCGAGGGCGATTGAGGGCAACCGCCCCTACCGAAGGCTTACTTCTTCGCGGCCTTGGCGTCCGCGATCGCGGCCTGGGCGGCGGCGAGGCGGGCGACGGGCACGCGATAGGGCGAGCACGAGACGTAGGTGAGGCCGATCTTGTGGCAGAACTTCACCGAGTCCGGATCGCCACCGTGTTCGCCGCAGATGCCGAGCTTGATGCCGGGGCGGGTCTTCGAGCCCTTCTCGATCGCGATCTTCATGAGCTGGCCCGTGCCGTTCTGGTCGACGGAGGCGAACGGGTTCTTCTTGAAGATCTCGGCTTCCTGGTAGGCGCCGAGGAACGAGCCGGAGTCGTCGCGCGACATGCCGAGGCAGGTCTGCGTGAGGTCGTTCGTGCCGAAGCTGAAGAACTCGGCGGTCTGCGCGATCTCGTCGGCGGTGAGGGCACCGCGCGGGACTTCGATCATGGTGCCGACGGAGTAGTCGACCTTCGTCTTCTGCTCGGCGAACACCTTGGCGGCGACTTCGTGGACGATCGCGACCTGCAGATCGAGCTCCTTCTTGAAGCCGACGAGCGGGATCATGATCTCGGGCTTGGTCTTGATGCCCTCCTTCTTGGCCTGCACGGCGGCCTCGATGACGGCGCGCGCCTGCATGGCGGTGATCTCGGGATACTTGATGCCGAGACGGCAGCCGCGGAAGCCGAGCATCGGGTTGAACTCGTGGAGTTCGTGCACGCGGTGCTCGATCTTCTCGGCGGCGATGCCGAGCTTCTTGGCGAGGTCGGCCTGCTGCTCCTTCGAGTTCGGGAGGAACTCGTGCAGCGGCGGGTCGAGGAAGCGGATGGTGGCGGGGAAGCCCTTCAGCGCTTTGAAGATGCCGTAGAAGTCGCCGCGCTGATACGGGAGCAGCTTGGCGAGGGCGGCCTCGCGGCCGGCGACGGTGTCGGCGAGGATCATCTCGCGCATGGCGTCGATGCGGTCGCCTTCGAAGAACATGTGCTCGGTGCGGGTGAGGCCGATGCCGACCGCGCCGAACGCGACGGCGATGCGCGCCTGTTCGGGCGTATCGGCGTTGGTGCGGACGGACAGCTTGGTGGCCTGCGCGCACCACTTCATGAGCTGGGTGTAGTTCTTGAACTTCTCCGTGGCCATCGCGGCGGCGTCACCGTTGACGAGGCCGGCGATGATTTCCGACGGAGCGGTCTTGATCTGGCCGGCGTAAACCGTGCCCGACGTGCCGTCGATGGAGAGGTAGTCGCCTTCGGCGAACGTCTGGCCGGCGATGGTGGCGGTCTTCGCGTCGTAGTTGATGTTGACGGCGGAAGCGCCGCAGACGCAGACCTTGCCCATCTGGCGGGCGACGAGTGCGGCGTGCGAGGAGACGCCACCGCGAGCGGTGAGGATGCCTTCGGCGGCGATCATGCCACGGAGGTCTTCCGGCGAGGTCTCGACGCGGACGAGGAGGACCTTTTCGCCCTTGTCGGCGGCCTGGACGGCGCGATCGGCGTTGAAGTAGATCTTGCCGGTGGCGGCGCCGGGGCCGGCCGGGAGACCGGTGGCGATGACGGCGGCCTTCTTGACCTCGGCGAGGTCGAAGATCGGGGCGAGGAGCTGCTCGAGCTGGTCGGCCGGGTTGCGGAGCACCGCAGTCTGCCAGTCGATGAGCTTTTCCTTCACCATGTCGGCGGCGAACTTCAGCGCGGCGGCGGCGGTGCGCTTGCCGTTGCGCGTCTGGAGCATGAACAGCTTGCCGTCCTGGATGGTGAACTCGACGTCCTGCACGTCCTTGAAGTGCGCCTCGAGGGTCTTGCGGACCTTGAGGAGCTCGGCGTAGGCCTGCGGGAGGTGGTTCTTGAGCTGGGCGACGGGCTCGGGCGTGCGGACGCCGGCGACGACGTCTTCACCCTGAGCGTTGATCAGGAACTCGCCGTAGAATTCGTTGACGCCGTTGGCCGGGTTGCGGGTGAACGCGACGCCGGAGCCGGAGTTTTCGCCGGTGTTGCCGAACACCATGGCCTGCACGTTGACGGCGGTGCCCCACTCGGTGGGGATGTTGTATTTGCGGCGATAGACGATCGCGCGGTCGTTCATCCAGGAGCCGAACACGGCACCGGCGGCGCCGCGGAGCTGGTCCCACGGATTGTTCGGGAAGGACTTGCCGGTGCGCTCGAGGACGAGGGCCTTGAAGCGCTTCACGAGCTCGGCCTGATCTTCGGCGGTGAGTTCGGAGTCGACGATGTCCTTGTGATACTTCTCGTGCTTGAAGCCGTGGATCACGGTTTCGAACGGCTCGTGATCTTCGTCGGGGCGCTTCTGCACGCCGAGGACGACGTCGCCATACATCTGGATGAAGCGGCGGTAGCAGTCCCACGCGAAGCGGGCGTTGCCGGTGGCCTTCTCGAGGGAGACGACGGTCTGGTCGTTGAGGCCGAGATTGAGGATCGTGTCCATCATGCCCGGCATCGAGTCGCGGGCACCGGAACGGACGGCGACGAGGAGCGGCATGCCCTCGGTGGCGCCGAACTTCGTGCCCATGATCTTTTCCATGTTCGCGACGCCGGCTTCCATCTGCGCCTGCAGCGAGGCGGGATAGGTGCGCTTGTTCGCGTAGTAGTAAGTGCAGACCTCGGTCGTGACCGTGAATCCCGGAGGAACGGGCAGACCGATGCGGGTCATCTCGGCGAGGTTGGCGCCCTTGCCGCCGAGGAGCGGCTTCATCGAGCCGTCGCCGTCGGCTTTGCCGGCGCCCCAAGTATAGACATACTTCGGGCCTTTGGCGGACGCTGCCTTGGCGCGTCCGGCGGATTTCGGAGCCGCTTTTTTGGCGGCGGGTTTCTTGGCAGGAGCCGTTTTCTTAACGGCCTTCTTGGCGGGAGTTTTCTTGGCCATGTGAGTTGAAATTTCGGGTGATAACAGACCGCGGAACAGAGGGAGCTATCGCAGTCACAAGCGCGAAATGTGTCAACGGCGCACGCTTGCCAAATACGTGTCATTTCTTGCGCGGCGACCCAATGCGCGCGTGGTTCGGTCGATACGGGAAAACGCCCGTGGTCGGGGGCGGGCTGATGCCGTTTCCGGTCGGCTTTCCGCCGAAGTCCCGCCCATGCGCCGCTTTCGGCAAGCCTCGGAACGAAGCCGGGATTGCGCCGTGGCGAAAAAGAGCCTCTCTTGACCCGCCTTGAGCGACACGCCACCCAATTCCCCCTACGACGACGAAGGCCAGCTCGTGGCTGACACCGAGCCCGCGCCGAGCCCGCGCGAGAAGCCGATGGGGTTTCTCGACCACCTCGAGGAGCTGCGCTGGACGCTGATCAAGTGCGCGATCGTGTTCGCGATTTTCGTGACCGTGATCGCCTACCGCATGGAGGACGCGTCGACGCTGCTGAACTGGCCGCTGGAACAGGTGAAGGCGGAGTTCCCGAAGATGAAGACCGACCTCGTGACGAACAGCCCCATGGGCGTGTTCACGGTCATCATCGATATGTGCCTCATTGGCGGCATCGTGCTGGCCCTGCCGTTTTGGATCTACTTTCTGGGCCGATTCATTTCGCCCGCCCTGAACGAAAAGGAGCTGCGCGTCATCGTGCCGACCGGGCTGTCGGCGTTCGCGCTCTTCCTTGGCGGCTCAGCGTTCGGTTATTATTTTCTCACTCCGAACACCATTCGCGTGGCCTTCGAGCTGAACGAAATGCTCGGCTACACGGTGATGTGGACGGCGGACAAATACTACTCGCTGCTCATGTGGATGGTGCTCGGCATGGGTGCGGCGTTCGAGTTTCCGCTGCTCGTCGTGCTCGCGGTTTACATGGGGCTGATCGAGGTCGCGACGCTCCGCAAATTCCGCCGTCACGCGATCGTCGTCATCTTCATCATCGCCGCGGTCGTCACGCCGACGCCGGATCCGTTCAACCAGACGCTCTTCGCGCTGCCGTTGATTCTCCTCTACGAGATCGCGATCCTCGTGGCTTCGCGCATCACGGCTCGACGGAAGATCCGTGGGTGAGCGGTGCGTCAAGACGGGCGCTGGCGTCCCTGCCGGCGCTGAGAACGTGGCCAGACGGTGCCGCGTTCGTTGTCGCCGCCAGGACGGCGGCTACCACCTCTTTTCCGCGCGAATCGCCGCGGCCTATTTCTTCGCGGCGGCGACCTTCGTCATCACGCCCGGATTTTTCTCGAGGTAGCGGGTGAGCGCCTCGATGGCGGCGAACGTCTCGGGCGAGATGTGGTGTTCCATGCCCTCGACGTCGTCGTAGATCACCTTCTCGTCGGCGACGCCGATGACGCGGAGGAACTCGGTGAGCAACTGGTGGCGGTGCGCGATGCGGCGCGCGACCTCGAGACCGGTGCTGGTCAGGACCATGCCGCGGTATTTCTCATATTTCACGAAGCCCTCGCCATCGAGCTTCTGCACCATGGCCGTGACGCTGGCCTGCGAGATTTTCAGCTCCGCGGCGATGTCGACCACGCGGGCGTAGCCCTTGCGCGAGATCAGTTGCTCGATCTTTTCGAGGTAATCCTCCGCGGCGACGGAAGTGCGGGGGCGGGAAGCGGAGGTGGCCACAGGCGGCGGGCCGCGACGGTCGGCGTTACTTGCGGTTGGCGCGCTGGAACGCGAACACCGTCTTGAGCATCTGCAACGCCAGCCAGAACACGCCGCTCATGCACGCTGCGGCCATCGTCGACCAGAAGCGGATCATCGTCGGGTCGTTCGACGGCACGTGCGATTGCAGCACGTAGTAGAAGAAGGTGAAAAACGCGGCGACGAGCACGAGGTCGACCACGAGTGCGACGAGCGAAAAACCTTTTTTCTCCGGCGAGGACATCCGGGAAATCGAAGGAGCGGGCGCAGCTTTGTCGAATAGAATCTTCGGCAGCCGGAGCGGGATATCGATCTCCACGACGTCGCTGTCGGCCGAGAAGTGCAGCCGCGCGCCGTTCTGGATGAAGGTGTTCAGCATCGACTTGTTTTCGCGCCGCACCTGCGCGAACAGTCGCGGCAGGCCCCGCCGCCGGCCGAGGATGCGCAGGTATTTCAGCAGCGTCGACGCCATGCCCAGCCGCCGCTGGCTGTCGTGCACGAGGAAGGCGCATTCGGCCGAAGAGTTGTCCGGCGCATGCACGAGCCGGCCCATCGCCCACAAGCGTCCTTCGCGACCGTCGGGGCCGTGTTCGAAGATTCCCAGCGGCGCTTCCCGCGCCGGATCCACGCTCACCAGGCGCGCCGCCCGCTCCGCCGTCATGTCGTGGATCAGGTAGCCGTAGCGCGCGCGGATGGTCTCGCTCGACAGGGTGGCGAACATCTCGGCGACGCGTGTGGCATCCGCGGGGCCGAGCATGCGCAGCCGGTAGTCGCGGCCATCGCGCAGGCGCACGAGGCGCGGCGGCAGGATCGCAACAGGAGCGGAGGGCGCAGTGGCGTTCACGGGGGGCGCATACTCTCTAGCGCGGGCGGGGCGCCGGGAAAAGACATTTGGCGGCCACTTGCCGCACGTTTGCCCGGGATTTTTCCGGGGGCTTTTTTCGTGCAAGTGACGGCATTTTCCCCTACGCCTCGGGGCACTCCATGCTTAGTCGTCTCAAGTTCTGGCTGATGATCGGGCTGTTGGTCTCGAATCTCGCCGTCGGTCTCCTCAGTCTTTATGTGCTTCGCAGCGTCAATCGGGGTTACGCCAACCTGCTCGATCGCAGCGTGCCGACACTCAACGCCCTGCGCACGCTCACCCGCGAGCTGAGCGGTGTGCAGCGCCTGGCGCGACGCATCGTCGACCCCGACAACGAGCGCGCTTGGGCCGATTTGCTGCCACAGATGAGCGAGGCCAGCGACCTCGCCAAAGCGCACGCCATTGATCTCGCCACTGCCGAATCGCTGACCAGCTCGCCCTTGCGTGCGACGATCGAGCGCCTCAGCAAGGATTACGATCAGCGCGTCGATGCCTTCCTCGCGCTCGCCCGGGACAAGAAACTGGACGAGGCGAACCGCTACAACAACGACACGCTGCGTCCTGCCTACGACACCTACCTCAACGCGCTCGATGACGCCGCGGACCTCGTGCAGGAGCAGGGCCGCCACCTGCGCGACCGCTATGCGGAGGACTCGCGCTTCTTCAGCAGCCTGCTGCTCGCCTTCGCCGGCTGGCCGTTGCTCGCCGGTCTTGCCGCCGTGTTCATCATGGCGGTGCTGATCGTGGGGTTGCTGGTCTCGGTCTTCGCGCCGGGGTTGATGTCCCGCCGACCCGAACAGCCCGGCAACGGCTCCTGAGGGGCGATCCGCCGCAGTGCGGATCGCGGCGGCATTCGTGCGCGTGACGCCGCGCCGACCCGAAGCGAACCTTTCCGGGTTTCTTCGCGGTGTCGCCTGCGCGTCGTTCCTAGAACGCTTGCGGTATCGCCTGCGTGAGATTCACCGGCGCGCCATCGGTGACCAGCATGTTGTCCTCGATGCGCACGCCGCCGAGGCCGAGGTGTTGCTCGGCCAGCGACCAGTTCACGCAGTCGCGGTATTTCTCGCGGCGCACGGGATCGTTCAGCAGCGCCGGGATGAAATACAGGCCGGGCTCCACCGTCACGATGTAGCCGGGGCGCAGCGGCAGATCGATGCGCAGGCTGCGCAGGCACGGGCGCGGGTCCTTCGTGCGGCCGGGCTCGAGTCCGCCCGCGTCGCGCACGCCGAGGCCGAGCATGTGGCCGATGCCGTGCGGGAAAAACAGCATGTGCGCTTCCTGCTCCACGAGCGAGCTGGCATCGCCCTTCATCACTCCCATGTCCACGAGGCTGCCCATCATGTCGACCGCCGCGCCGAAATGGATGTCCTTCCACTCCGCGCCGGGCACGCATTTCGCGCAGGCGCGCGCGTGCGCGTTCTTCACCGCGGCGTAGAGATCGCGCTGGAACGCGCTCGGTTTGCCGCCGGCCACGTAGGTGCGCGTGACGTCGATCACGTAACGATCCAACTCGCCGCCGGCATCGATGAGGATGAAGTCGCCCTCGCGCGCGATGCGATCGGGCGATGGCGAACCGTGGAAGACCGCCGCCTGCTTGCCGACGCCGACGATGCTGTCGTAACCAGTCTTGTCGGCGCCGCCGCGGAAGAATCCCGCTTCGAGTTCGATCTGCATGCGGCGCTCGCTCACGCCCGCGCGGAGGAACGGCTGCACGGCGGCGTAGCCTTCGGCCGTGGCGGCGGCGCAGCGCCGCATCAACTCGACCTCGGCTGCATCCTTCGGCCGCCGCACATGGCGCAGCGCATCGCGCACCCGCGCCGTCAGCGCCTCATCGGCGGCTACGCCATCGATCGGCATGCCGAGCAGCGCGACGCGGCGATTTTTGCGCGCGGCCAGCCATGCGCCGAAGTCGCTCAGGAATTCGCCGGGCAATTGCACCGCGCCGTCCCACACGCGCTCCATCTCCGTCACTTCGGGCACGAATGACGTCCAGGCGTTCGCCTGCGGGTCGTAGGCGACGATGCCGCCGGGCGCGTCGGCATGGCCCGCGAGGTAATAGTATTCCTGGTGCGCGATGAAGGGCAGGTGCTGCTCGCTCAATTCGGGCTTCGGGATCGGATGGCCGGCGCCGACGAGCAGGAGCTCGTCCGGTTTCAGGCCGAGGGCGGAGACGATGCGGGCACGGCGGGCGGAGTAGTCGACGCTCATGAGGAAAATGGGGTTGCCGTCCAAAGAGACACAAATCCCGCGGCAGGGAAAGCGCGGAGGCGCGGCGGCGCGGAGCCGAGGCACATGCGGGCGCGACGCGGTGCCGCGCCGGCGCTCAACGCTTCTTCGCGTCGAGTTCCTCGGCCTTGTCGAGGATTTGCAGGGAATCGCGCGCCATCTCGGATGCCGGGGAAATTTTCAGGGCAGTCTGAAACCGCTCGCGCGCCTCGTCGCGCCGCCCGAGACGGAGCAACGCGAGGCCGCATGCGGTCTGCGCTTCGACGCTGTCGGGTTTCGCCGCGATGGCGGCCTCGAAATGCGTGAGTGCGGCCGGCATGTCGTTGCCGCGCGCCGCGATCGATCCGAGTTCGAACTCGCCCGCATAGGCGTCGATTTTCCGCGCAGCCTCGGCGTATTCCACCGCCTTGGCGTGGTCTTCCTTCGAGGTGCCGAAATTCCAATAATAGCGCGAAACGCCGGCGAGCGCGGTCGCGTTCTTCGGGTCGAGTTGCAGCGCCTTCTCGAAGGCCTTGCGCATCTTGCCCGCGTAGGAGCTGCGGTCGAGCCGGCCGGCATTGGCCATGTGCGCCATGACGGCGGAGCCGAGCTGCGCGTGGAATCGCGCCTGCTTCGGGTCGAGCTTGATGGCCTTTTCGGCGAGCTTCATGCCGTCCTCGGTCAATTGCTGGCCGACGCGCACGCGGCTGAGTTCCCAGACCGCGACCGGGTCGGGTTTCTTGGCGAGGGCCAGCGGCTCGATGAGCCGCTCGGCGGCGAGGAATTGGCCTTGGTCGAGCAACTCGGCGGCGCGCTCTGTGGGCGATTGGGCGATCGCACGGACGGCGACGACGAGGACGAAGACGAGGAGCAGGCGGGCGATGGGCGAAGTCATGAGGCGTCCGCGCACAGCGACCGGACGCCCCGAGCAAGACCGTGGGTGCCGCGCGGGTCAACGCGCGACGCGTGCGGCATCAGTTCTTCGCGGCAGGCGCGTCGAGCTCGGCGAGCGCTCTTTTCGCCGCCTCGAAAGTCGGGTTTAGCTTGAGCGCAGCGGCGAAGGCAGTGCGCGCCTCGTCCTTGCGGTCGAGTTTGGCGAGCATGCGGCCGCAGTTGAAATGGGTGCCGGCGGCTTCGGGCTTGAGTTGCGCGGTGGCTTGGAAGTGCGCGAGGGCGTCGGCGAATTTCTCGCCGCGTTCGGCGATGCGGCCGAGTTCGAGTTCGCCGAGGAACGCGTCGATCTCCCTCACGCGGGTCGCGAATTCCGCGGCTTTGACCAGGCTGCCGCCGGCGATCTCCGGTGCGTTGGCGAAGTAGCGCGCGAGGCCGATGAGTCCGCTGAGATTTTTCGGGTCCAGCTTGACTGCCTTCTCGAAAGCCTTGCGCATCTTGCCGGCGACCATCGCCTGCTGCATGAAGCCGAGCTCCGGCATGCGGGCGCTGAGCGCGACGCCGAATTGCGCGTGGTAGTCGGCGTTCGTGGGGGCGAGCTGCGCGGCCTTCTCGGCGAGCGTGGCCACTTCCTTGGTGTTCTTCTGCGCGAGGCGCACCTGGCTGAGCAGATGGAGCGCGGCTGGATCGGGCTTCTCGGCGGCGACCAGCGGTGCGAGGGCGGCGTCCGCTGCGGCGAGGTCGCCGTTTTTGAGCGCGACGGTGGCGGTTTCAAGAGCGGTCTGAGCCGGAGCGGCGACCGCGAGGATGAGCGCCGCGAGGGCGGTGAGGAATGAACGATGGATTTTCATGGAAAGGGAGGCGGAGGCAATTTGCCGTAATACGGCAAATTGCCTCAGACGATTCACTCGCGTTGGAGGGCCTGGACCGGATTGAGACGGGCGGCGGTGATGGCGGGATGCGCGCTCGCGGCGAGGGCGACGAGCGGCACGAAGAGGGCGAGGGCGCCGAGCACCCACGGATCCGTGGGCTCGACGCCGTAGAGCAGACCGTGCAACAGCTGCGCGAGTGCGACAGCGCCGAGCAGTCCGGCCACGAGTCCGCCGACCACGAGCCGTCCCGCGCGGGCGAGCGTTTCGCCGAGCACGCGCGCCGGGCTGGCGCCGAGCGCCATGCGGACGCCGATCTCGCGGAGCCGTTGCGAGACGGTGAACGCCATGCTCGCGTAGATGCCGAAGGCCGAAAGGCCGAGCGCCACCGCGCCGAAAAGCGCGAACAGCGCCGTGCGCAACCGCGGCAACGACGCGGTGCGCGCGATGTTTTCCTCGAGCGAACGGATCGTCATCGACGCGGTCGGATCGGCGCGGCGCAGCGCGGCCTGGATCGAGGCGGTGAGCGCCGTGCCGCCTTGGGCGCGCACGACGAGCGTGGTGAAAAACCACGGGCTTTGCGGCGAGGGCACGTAGATCTGCGCCGGTGGCGGATCGGAGAGATTGTCCTGCTTCACGTCGGCGACGATGCCGACGATCTCGCGATACTCGCGCGCGAGCCACGGCAGCGTCTGGATGCGCTGGCCGAGCGGATTGGCTTCGCCGAAAAGGCGCTTCGCGAGCGTCTGGTTGATGAGGCAGACCTTCGGCGCGCGCGCGTCGTCGCGTTCCTCGAGTCCGCGGCCCTGCACGATGGGAACGCGGAGCGTGCGCAGGAAGTCGGCCGTGATGCTGTTGAAGACGGCTTCGTCGGCATCGCCGTCCGTCTTGGCGCGGCCCTGCACCGTCAGCGGATAACGCAGCGAGATGCCGCAGAGCGGGGCGCTGGAGCTGATGCCGGCGGATTGGACGCCGGGGACGCGGCGGACCTCGTCGATGGCGCGGTCGTAGTAGGCGGCGAGTTCGGCGAAGGTTTCCCACTTGGTTTGCGGCGGCGCGAGCCGGACGGTGAGGACGTCGCGCGCGTCGAAGCCCGGTGGCGTGCGCTGGAGGTTGAGGAGACTTTTCATCAACAGCGCCGCGCCCGAGAGGACGACGAGCGTCAGCGCAACCTGTCCGGCGACGAGTGCGGCCTGGGCGCGTGCGGCGAAGCGGCTGGTGCCGCCCTTGGCGCCGCCGGATTTGAGCGTCTCGTTGACGTTGGTGCGCAGGACTTGCCAGGCGGGCAGCGCGCCGAACACGAGTCCCGTGAGCGCGGCCGCGCCGAGGGCGAAGAGCAGCGCGCCGCCGTCGACCGCGATCGTGTGCGAGCGCGGCACGAGTCCGCCCGGCAGCCGGTGCGTGAGCAACGGAAGGCCGAGGCACGCGAGCGCGACCCCGCCCGCGCCGCCGAGCAGGGCGAGAAGCAGACTCTCCGTCAGCACGGCGCGGGCGAGGCATTGCGGTGTGGCGCCGAGGGCGAGGCGCACCGCGAGTTCCTGCAAGCGCGAGACGCCGCGCGCGAGCATGAGGTTGGCGAGGTTGACGCAGGCGACGAGCAGCACGAGCCCGACGGCGCCGACGAGCAGGAGCAACGAACGGCGCATGTCGCCGATGCGCAACGTGAGCAGCGGCTGGAGTTGCACGGCCCAACCCTTTTCCGTGGCGGCGAATTCGCGCGCGAAGCCCTCGGCGATCGCGGCGACCTCGGCTTGTGCGGCGCCGGGCGACACGCCGGGCGCGAGCCGGCCGACGGCGCTCCAGAAACGCGAGTCGCGGACGAAGTATTCGGGCGATTCCTGCGGGAACGGGAGCCAGATCTCGGCGAACTCCGGTTCGCGGAACGATTCGGGCATCACGCCGAGGATGGTGGTCGGCACGTCGTTGAGCGTGATGGTTTCGCCGATCACGCTGGCGCGCTCGCCGAAATAGCGGCGCCACGCGGCGTGGTTGAGCACGGCGGTGCGGGCGGAGCCGATGCTGAACTCGTCGGCGTTGAACGCGCGGCCGCGCGCCGGCTTCACGCCGAAGACGGCGAAGAAGTCCTCGTTGACGTGCGTGGCGACGAGCTGGATCGGCTCGCCGGCGGCGGGCGCGTAGGAGGCGAAGTCGGGACGGAACGCGCCGAGTTTTTCGAAGGACTTGGCGCGTTCGCGGAAGTCGCGTGCGGCGGCGGCGGACAGCGCGGGCATCGTGACGGCCTTGGCGGCGTTGATCGAGGTGAAGCCGACCAGACGCTCGGGCTTCGCATAGGGCAGCGGGTTGAGGACGATGGAGCGGAAGATGGAGAAGATCGCGACGTTGGCGCCGATGCCGAGCGCGAGCATCGCGAGGGCGAGGGCGGAGAAACCGGGCGCGCGGCGGAGCGAGCGGAAGGCGGCGGCGAGGTCGGCGATCGCGGAGGACATGCCCGCAGCGTAGCAGAGCGCGCGGCGTGGCGGATGGGCCGGAGGTCAGGGTCGTGGTCATGCCGCGGCATGACCTGGGTCACGGCGCACGGAGTCGAAGGAGATGCCCACGGAACACGCGGAATACACGGAAGGAAAGAAGGCCGAGGAGGGATTGCCCGCGAACCACACGAAAGAGACGCGATTACTGCTGCCTGTCATTCTGGGCGGAGCGAAGAATCCAATCGTGGACGCAACGGGCGTGTCTCTGGATTTTTCGCTCCGCCCAGAATGACAGGTTGGGGTGGTTCGTTCTTTTTCGTGTGATTCGTGGGTCCTCTGATTGGGACACTTCCGTGGGTTCTGTGTATTCCGTGGGCACCTTCGCCGGTCGGAGCCCGGCGCTACTCAGATCAATCCCAGCTCGCGGGCGCGGAGGGCGGCTTGGGTGCGATCGAGCACGCCGAGTTTGCCGAGGACGTTCGTCATGTGGTTCTTCACCGTGCCTTCGGTGATGCCGAGCTCGGAGCCGATTTCCTTGTTGCTGCGGCCGGCGGCGAGCAGGCGGAGGACGCCGAGCTCGCGGGCGGAGAGCGGTTCGGCGAGCGGCTGCGAAATTTTTTTGCCTTCGCGCGCACTGAGGCGCGTGAGCTCGGCCATCATCTTGGCGGCGACGCTCGGCTCGAGGACGGAGGCGCCCTTCGCAGCGGCGCGGACGGATTCGCAGAGTTTGTCGGCCGAGCAGGCTTTCAGCAGGTAGCCGAGCGCGCCGGCGCGCATGGCTTCGAAAATTTCCTCGTCTTCGTCGAAGGTGGTAAGCACGACGACGCGGGCGGATGGCACGGCCTGCATGATGCGGCGGGTGGCTTCGACGCCGCCCATGACGGGCATGCGGAGGTCCATGAGCACGACGTCGGGTTTGTGGGCGCGCGCGAGGGCGAGGGCGCGCTCGCCGTTTTCCGCTTCGGCGACGATTTCGAAATCGGGTTGCAGCGCGAGCAGCGCGCGGAGCGCTTCGCGAAAGAGCGACTGATCGTCGACGAGGAGGATGCGGAGTTTCTTTGTCACGGAAGAGAAATCGGGAAATGCACTCCGGAGGGCTCGACTACGGCCGAGCCGAAGAGAGCGACGAGACCGGCATGGACGTTCGCGGCGCGGCGGTAGCCGCGCCCTCCAAAGATGCAGGTCGGTCGGAGGATCATGCCGGCACTTCGACGCGCAGGGCGAAGCCGCCTTCGAGGCGGTTGGCGGCGCTGACGGAGCCACCGAGGAGTTCGACGCGCTCGCGGATGCCGGTGAGGCCGAAGCCGCCGGCGGTCGCGGCGGCGCGGCCGACGCCGTTGTCGGAGAGTTCGAGGTGCACGCGCTGGGCGTCGCGGAAATCGAGGCGC
Organism: Candidatus Didemnitutus sp.; assembly: GCA_019634575.1. Lineage (NCBI taxonomy): Bacteria > Pseudomonadati > Verrucomicrobiota > Opitutia > Opitutales > Opitutaceae > Candidatus Didemnitutus > Candidatus Didemnitutus sp. Next base: position 372,631 of record JAHCAY010000002.1, on the reverse strand, counting down.
ACGAGCGCGGAGGTGGCGCGGGCGTGTTTGCGGATGTTGGTGAGGCCTTCCTGCGCGGCGCGGTAGAGCGCGTGCTCGACGGCGGGCGGGAGCGGGCGCGGCGCACCTTCGATGGCGACGGCGGGAACGGGTTCGCCGTGGGCGGCGAGTTGCCTGAGTGCGTCGGGCAGCGGCGGGCGCGTGGCGTCGGCGCGGAGCGTGCCGACGGAGCGGCGGACGTCGTCGAGGGCTTCAGCGGTGAGCTTGGCGGCCTTCTCGACGTTGGCCTTGGCTTGCGCGGGATTGGTGGCGCAGACGGCGGAGGCGACGTCGAGTTGGGTTTTCACGACGGTGAGGTAGTGGCCGACGCCGTCGTGGATTTCGCGGGCGAGGCGGTTGCGCTCGCGGGTGGTGGCGAGTTCCTCGGCTTGGGCGGCGTAGACGCGGAGCTTTTCGTTGGCGGTCTCGAGCTCGGCGCGCAGTTGCTGCTCGCGGTCGCGCGCGTTGAGCGCCTGTTTCGTGATGACGGTGAAGGCAGTCGTGAAGGCGAATGCCGCGAGGTAGCTCACGAGCGCTTCGGGCACGGCGCGGAGGCCGTAGTAGTAGCCGACGACGCCGATCGTGACGCCGTAAAGATAGAGCCCGATCGCGAGCGCCCGGCGCGTGGAGTAGTCGAAGATGGCCTGGCTCAGGAGAGGGAGCGCGATGATCGCGAAGAAGCCGCGCAGCGGGCTCACGAAGAGGAGGGTCGTGACGATCGCGGCCATCAGCGCGAAAACCCGATCGCGCCACTGCATGCCGTAGCGCAGGGCAATCGCGTCGTTGAAGATGCCCAGCGCGGCGTAGAGGGCGCCGAGCACGAACGTGAGCGTGACCTGCGGGACCGAACCGTAGATGCGATTGGTCACGACGAACTGCATGAAGCACGTCAGGATCACGCAGCCGAACGCGAAGGCGCCGTAGAGATCGGTGCGGTGGTGCGCGTGCGGGTTGTTGGGATCGGGGCAGGGCAGCCTCATGGGGACAGGTTACCAGATGGGAAGCTGGGGCGATATGTGACGAAAGTCACGCCGCGGTCACGGCGCGCGCAAGTCCCGCGGCGCGGTTGGAATGAAATCGCAGGAACCGTGACACAATCGGGGTGCCGATTCCGCATTGGTAGATGCGCATCCTAGTGCTGCCGCCACCGGTTCCCTCTTCGGAAAACCGGCCCAGCGGGAACTCCGGGACTGCTGTCGGCGAATTACGCCGATGGCGCGCTTCCCGCCCGGGAGGCCACGGGTGGGGAGATGCGATGATTTTCCGAGTCCGATCCGATCCGTCCCGTGGAGCCGCCACCACCGCTTTGGCAGCAACGGCGCCTGGCCGGCCGCTACCCCAACTGGCCCACACACGTCAGTCCCAACCAGAACCATACCCGTCATGAAAACCATGCAATCCACCGAAGCCGCCAGCGCGGCCTCCATCGACGTCCTGATCGTCATCGACACGGAATACGTGAAGTCGCACTACCCAAATCCCAGCCAGGATCCGAACAACCCCACCGGCATCGACCACAACAGCCAGTTCATGATCTGCACCGACCCGCGCGGCATCATCGGCGGCCAGGGCACGGCCGATCTGAACTTCCGCGCCAACGCGGGCGACTTCGTCTCGTTCCGCGGCACGTCGATCTACCAGAACTCGGACGACGCCGTGATCATCTACGGCATCAAGTATTGGAGCGGCGTCCAGGTGTTCAACCAGTTCGTCCCCAACCTCGTGAACCGCCAGCGCGCGGTCATGCCGAACACGAACACGTCGAACGGGCTGCCGGCCGTGCAGGCGAGCATCAACTTCACGTCGCTGGACACGCGCGTCGCGCGCTCCGGCAAGGAGAACTTCTACGTGCTCTTCGCCCTCTACACGCTGAGCGCCGATGGCCAGACGCAGAACCTGTTCGGTTACTACTTCTGGGATCCGTCGGTCACGGTCTCCTGAATTCCGGCTTCGGCCGGCTCGGAAAATCGGCACGGCACCGGGCGACCGGGGCCGTGCTTTCCGCGCGCGGCGGGTGCGGACTCAGGCGAGCGCGTCGCGCAGGACGACGATCGGGTGCAGCGCTTTGCGGCCGGTGCCGTCCTTGATCTGGTGACGGCAGCTCGTGCCCGGCGCGGCGATGATCACGTCGTCGGGCGTTTTGCGCACCGTGGGGAACAGGACGAGCTCGCCGATCTGCTGCGAGACTTCGAAATGTTCCTCCTCGTAGCCGAAGGAGCCCGCCATGCCGCAGCAACCGCTGGGGATGAGCTGCACTTTGTAGTTCGCGGGCAACTCGAGCATCTTCACCGACGGGACGAGCGACGAGAGGGCCTTCTGGTGGCAGTGACCGTGGAGCTTGATCGTCTGCGCACGCGTCGTGAACGCGGACTTCTTGATGCGGCCGGCGTCGGCCTCGCGCGCGATGAACTCGTCGATGAGGAGCGCGTTCTTTGCGAGCGTCTTGGCGGCGGGCTTCAGCGCGGCGGGCACGAGGTCGGGATACTCGTCGCGGAAACCAAGAATGGCGGATGGCTCGAGGCCGATCAGCGGCGTCTGCGTGGTCACGACGTCTTTCAGCAATTCGACGTTGCGGATGGCGAATTCCTTGGCCTCGCGGACGAGGCCCTTCGAGAAGTGCGCGCGGCCGGAGTCGACATGTTGCGGGATGACGACTTCGTAGCCGAGGCGATTGAGCAGCTCGGTGGCGGCGGCGCCGACGTCGGCGTCGTTGTAGTTCGTGAACTCGTCGCAGAAGAGGTAGACGCGACCGTTGGGGTAGGCGGGGGTAGGCAGCGAGCTTGCTCGCGCTTCGGATTTCGCGGGTGATTCGGCGCGCGCGAGCGCGCTGCCCACAGGCGATAGGCGGTTCGCGTTTTTCTTGTGCCACTTCGCCAGCGTGACGGGCGAGAGTTCGGGCATGCTGCGCTTCGGGTGGAAGCGGGCGAATTTCTTGATCCAGAGCGAGAGGTCGGGTTGCGTGAGCACCCAGTTGTAGGCGGCGGGCCAGAGCGAGGCCAGGCGCATGCTCTTCGAAAAATTCGCGACGAGGCGCGAGCGGAGTTTCACGCCGTGCGCGTCCTGATAGTGCTGCGCCCACTCGGCCTTGAGGCGGGCCATGTCGACGTTCGACGGACACTCGGCCTTGCAGCCTTTGCAGGAGAGGCAGAGATCCATGACGTCGGCGATCTCGGGGCTGTCCCACGGGTTGGTCAGGTCCTCGGGGTGGGAGAGCGCGTGGCGGAGGGTGTTGGCGCGGCCGCGGGTGGAGCTCTTTTCGTCGCGCGTGGCCATGTAGCTCGGGCACATCGTGCCGCCGGTGAAGTGCGCCTTGCGACACTCGCCGACGCCGGTGCATTTTTCGGCGGCGCCGAGCACGCCCTGCGAGGAGGCGAAGTCGAAGAACGTCTCGTAGTGCGGTTGCGCGTGGCCCGGCGAGTGGCGCAGCGAGCTGTCCATCGGCGGCGTGTCGATGATCTTGCCGGGATTGAAAATGCCCTGCGGGTCGAAGGTCTCCTTGATGCGACGCATCATCGCGTAGCACTCGGGGCCGACCATGAACTCGATGAACTCGCCGCGCAGGCGGCCGTCGCCGTGTTCGCCGGAGAGGGAGCCGCGGTATTTTTTCACGAGCTTCGCGACGTCGGTGGCGATGCCGCGGAACATCTTCAGGCCTTCCGGCGTTTTCAGGTCGAAGAGCGGGCGCGTGTGCAGTTCGCCGGCGCCGGCGTGCGCGTAGTAGACGGTGCTGACGCCGTATTTCGATTTCAGCATCGCGTCGAACTCGGCGATGTAGTCCGGCAAGTCCTCGACGGCGACGGCGGTGTCCTCGACGACCTCGCGGGGCTTCGCATCGCCCTCGACGTTGTTCATGATGCCTTGGCCGGCGCGGCGGAGTTCCCAGACGCGATTCACGTCGGCACCCCAGACGGTCGGGAACGCGTAGCCGTAGCCCGCGGCGCGGCACTCGGCCTCGATGGCGGCGAACTCGCGCTCGATGAACGCGCGGTCTTCGTGGCGGATCTCGATGACGAGCACGGCGCCGGGATCGCCCTGCACGAAGAAGCGGTTCTTCGTCTGCTCAAGGTTCGACTTGGTGCACTCGAGGATGTGGCGGTCGATGAGCTCGCAGCCGAACGGCCGGTGGCGCATCGCGATCAGCGTGGCGCGCAGGGAGTCGTCGATCGTCTTGAAGTGCGCGCAGAGCAGGCCACCGGCGGGCGGGAGCGGTTCGAGGTTGAGCTCGAATTCCGTGCCGAAGAACAGCGTGCCCTCGGAGCCGGCGATGAGCTGGCAGAGATTGAAGGACTTGTCGCTCGCGGCGTCGAAGACGTTGCAATCCATCAAGCGGTCGAGCGCGTAGCCGGTGTTGCGGCGCGTGACGGTGGGTTTCGGGTAGTGGTCGCGGATGAGCTGGCGGTTCTTGCCGTCGCTGAGGATGTCGCGGACGGTGCGGTAGATCGTCGCTTCGAGCGACGTCTCGGGGCCGGCGCATTTGGCGTCAAACTCGGCGCGCGTGAGCGGGCCGAAGGTGACCAGCGAACCGTCGGCGAGGAAGCCGCGGGCGGAGACGAGGTGCTCGCGCGTGGTGCCGTAGACGATGGAGTTGGCGCCGCAGGAGTTGTTGCCGACCATGCCGCCGATCATCGCGCGGTTGGCGGTGGCGGTCTCGGGCGGGAAGAGAAGTTGGTGCGGCGCGAGGGCGACGTTGAGGTTGTTGCGCACGACGCCCGGCTGCACGCGCACGCGGCGGCGCGCGACGTCGGTGGCGAGGATGGCGTTCATGTGCCGGCCGGAGTCGACGATGATGCCGTGGCCGACGACTTGGCCGGCGAGCGAGGTGCCGGCGGCGCGCGGGATGAGCCCGATGCCGTTTTCGTGGGCGAAGCGGACGAGTTCGCCCACGTCGTGCTCGTCGCGCGGGAACGCGACGGCGAGCGGCATCTCCTGGTATTCGGAGGCGTCGGTCGCGTAGAGCGTGCGCATCAGGTGGTCGCGGTGCAGTTCGCCGTGCAGGCGCGGCGCGAGGGCGGTGAGATCGATTCGAGGTGCAGAGACTCCGGCGCTCATGAAGGTCGCGAGTCGTAGACGAGCGCGCGCGCGTTGGCGAGAACGCGCCGGGACAAATCTGTCTTAACGCGCCCGCACGCGCCTTAATGACCGAAAGGCGAAGGCGAAACGGCTTGGATAGCGCACGCGGCGCCAGTTAACTCGCGCCAACACGAACCCCGAAATTCCGCCCGGCACGCCTCCCGCGTGTCGTGCCGGATTTTTCCCTCCTCACACGCAAATGAAGATCGGAATCGTCGGTGCCGGCAAAGTCGGTGCCACCATCGCCACCCTCCTCGAATCCTGCAAATTCTGCTCGGGCATCGTCCTCGCCGACGCCCGCGAGAACATCGACCTGAGCGGCCTGAAGAAGGCGAAGTTCAAGCACGTCGACGTGAAGGACGGCGTCCAACTCGCCGCGTTCGTGAAGAGCGTCGACGCCGTCGTGAGCGCCGCGCCGTATTTCCTCAACAAGACGATCGCTTCCGCCTGCGCGAAGGCCGGCGTGAGCTACTTCGACCTGACCGAAGACGTCGAGACGACGAACTTCATCCGCGAGCTGGCGAAGAAATCGAAGGCGACCTTCATGCCGCAATGCGGCCTCGCCCCCGGCGCGATCAACATCGTGGGCGGCTCGCTCGCCTCGTCGCTCGAACAGGTGCGTCTGTGCGAGATGCGCGTCGGCGCGTTGCCGGGCGACGCGAGCAACCAGATGAAGTATTACCTCAGCTGGAGCACCGCGGGCCTGATCAACGAATACTGCCAGGTCGGCGAGGCGCTCTTCGGCGGCAAGCACGTCACCACGATGCCGCTCGACGGCATGGAGCGCATCACGATCGACGGCACGGAATACGAGGCGTTCAACACCTCCGGCGGCGTCGCGACGATGTGCGAGACCTTCGCCGGCAAGGTGCAGGAGCTGAACTACAAGACGATGCGCTACCCCGGCCATCGCGACCTGATGAAGTTTCTCCTGCACGACCTGAACCTCGCGCCGCGCCAGGAACTCGTGACGCAGATCTTCGACCAGGAAGTGCCGCTCACGGAGAACGACGTCGTGGTGTTCTACGTCAACGTCGTCGGCCGCGACGCGCACGGCGCGTTGAAGCAGCGCAGCTTCATCAAGAAACTCTACGGCGACGTCGTGCAGGGGCGGAAGCTCAACGCCATCCAGCTCACCACCGCCGCCGGCATCGTCGGCGTGCTCGAGCTCTTCGCGAAGAAGAAACTCGGTCCCGGCTTCGTGAAGCAGGAATCCGTTTCGCTGAAGGATTTCCTCGCCACCCAGTGGGGTGGCAAAGTCTACGGCAAGTAATTCCAGTTCTTTAAACACAGAGGACGCAGAGACCACGGAGGTCTCGGATTTGCGCTTCTCTGTGTTCTCTGCGTCCTCTGTGTTAAATTGAATTAGTCCCGCATCTTCCATGGCCACCGCCTCTGCACCTTCCGTTTCCACCACCGTCAAAACCATCTTCCCGAAGCTCGGGCTCTCCGCCAAGGCCGCCAACTCCGGCGCGTTCTGGGGCGAGTGGGGCGGCGCGGGTGAGATCCTTGAGAAACGCTCGCCAATCGACGGCACGATCGTCGGCCGCGTGAAGCAGGCGACGCCCGCCGACTACGAGCGCGCGGTCGCCGCCGCGCAGAAGGCCTTCCTCGCGTGGCGCGACCTGCCGGCGCCGAAGCGCGGCGAGATCGTCCGCCAATACGGCAACGCCCTGCGCGAGCTGAAGCCCGAGCTCGGCCGCCTCGTTTCGCTCGAAGCCGGCAAGATCCTCGCCGAGGGCGAGGGCGAGGTGCAGGAGATGATCGACATCTGCGACTACGCCGTCGGCCTCTCGCGCCAGCTCTTCGGCCTCACGATCGCGTCCGAGCGCCCGGGCCACCACATGCGCGAGACGTGGCACCCGCTCGGCGTCGTCGGCATCATCTCGGCCTTCAACTTTCCCGTCGCCGTCTGGTGCTGGAACAGCGCGCTCGCCGCCGCGTGCGGCGATGCCACGATCTGGAAACCTTCCGAGAAAACGCCGCTCACCGCCATCGCGTGCATCAAGATCGCCGAGAAAGTCTGCCGCGCCAACGGCATCGACCCGGCGATCTTCGCGCTCGTGATCGGCGACGGCCCGAGCATCGGCGAACTCATGACCAACGACCGCCGCGTGCCGCTCGTCTCCGCGACCGGCTCCACGCGCATGGGCAAGCGCGTCGGCGAAGTCGTCGCGAAGCGCTTCGGCCGCACCATCCTCGAACTCGGCGGTAACAATGCGATCATCGTCGCGCCCTCCGCCGACCTGAAGCTCGCGAAGCGCGCGATCCTCTTCGGTGCGGTCGGCACGGCCGGCCAGCGTTGCACCACGACGCGCCGCATCATCGTGCACGAGTCCATTAAAGAGGAGTTCGTGGCGTCGCTTGTCGCCGCTTACGAATCGTTGCCGATCGGCAGTCCGTTGAAGTCCGGCACGCTCGTCGGTCCGCTCGTCGACGCGCTCGCCGTGCAGGCGATGCAGACTGCGATTGCCGAGGCGAAGAAGGCCGGCGGCAAGGTGCTCTGCGGCGGCGGGCGACTGACCGGCAAGGAGTATCCCGGCGGCAACTACGTTGCGCCCTGCATCATCGAGGCGCGCAACGACTGGCCGGTGGTGCAGCACGAGACGTTTGCTCCGATCCTCTACGTGACGAGCTATCGCACGCTCGCCGAGGCGATCGAGCTGCAGAACGGCGTGCCGCAGGGCCTGAGCTCCGCGATCTTCACGACCGACCTGCGCGAGGCCGAGGAATTCCTCAGCGCGCGCGGCAGCGATTGCGGCATCGCCAACGTGAACATCGGCACGAGCGGCGCGGAAATCGGCGGCGCGTTCGGCGGCGAAAAGGAAACCGGCGGCGGCCGCGAGAGCGGCAGCGACAGCTGGAAAGCCTACATGCGCCGCCAGACGGTCACCGTGAACTACTCCAACGCCCTCCCGCTCGCGCAGGGGATCAAGTTCGGGGACTGAGGCGGCGGGTCAGGCCAGGCGATCAGCCCACGGAACACACGGAATACACGGAAGCGCAAGGTGGGTGCCGCCGTCCCGACGGCCCCACTCGAGTCTATTTTTTCGGTTCAAAAGGCGGGGGCGAAACGGAGATCGGTTCTTTGTCTTTGGGATTGTCCCCTAAGAAATTCACATCCGCTTTCATGCGCCTGACCACCTCGGCAACCGAGACGCGTTCAATCACGCATCCCCACTCGGCAAGAATCACGATGGATTCGTCCTTCAGCAGTAAATCGACTTGCTTCGTGAGATCGCCGAAACGGTCTGAGTGAAGAACCAGTTTTGCTCCCATGAGCCGCACAGCAGGACTCTTATCGGCTAGCATCGCTCGGATATCTTCGAGCGATGCACGATGTTCGAAAAACGGATAGAGAAGAAAGAAAGTTCCTGGTTCGCCGGCATAGCCCACCGCTGCGCCGCCGATAAATGGTAGCTTTCGATCCAGGTCTTCGATCTGACGCAGTTGCTCGACCACGAACCTGATATGGCGCGAATACTCACTGCCCTGCGCCGCTAGACTAAGAACGAATAAAAGTAGAATCGTGCGCATCGTCAAAATCTCGTCCCCAGATAATGCGGCAGCATTTTCCGCCACCAGGGCCAGTCGTGGTTCACGTCGGGGCCCCAGAGGTCGATCTCGTGCGGGATGCCCTTGCTGGCGAGGACGCGACCGATGGCTTCGGCGGACTCGGGGGCTTCGTAGGCACCGCGGCCGCCGACGAAGTGGATGTGCTTCTTCGCGCGGAGCTGCGCGAGGATGGCCTCGTCGTCGAGTTTCGGCAGGTAATCGAGCGGCGAGTTGAAGTAGACGTCCTCGTCCCAATAGCCGTCGGTGTAGTCCTTGAGGTCGTAGGCGCCACTCATGGCGATGCAGCCGTCGATGAGGTCGGGGCGGCGGAAGAGGGTGTTCGCGCTGTGGAGCGCGCCGAACGATGCGCCCGCGGTGATGATCGACACGCGGCTGCGGCAATGGGCGTGGATGAACGGCACGACTTCCTCGGCCACGTAGGCGTTGAACTGCTGGTGGCGGATCGCCTTCGTGCGCGGCTGCATGTGGCGGTTGAGCCAGCTCTCGCTGTTGATCGAGTTGATCGAAAAGACCTTCACTTTGCCGCCGTCGATCCAGGGCGCGATGGACTCGATGACGTGGAAGCGCTCGTATTCGAGGAAGTCCGCGGCGGCGGTGGGAAACATCAGGAGCGCGAAGCCGTAGTGGCCGTAGACGGCGACTTCCATGTTCTTGTCGAGGCGTGGCGAGTGCCAGGTGTGAATTTCGCGATGCATGCGGTGCGGCGACGCGCGAGCGCGTCGGTGACGAGGTGACGGGAGGTGGGCGTCCGCTGGCCCGAGCGGACACGTCAACCAAGCCCACCGGACCGCGCCGCGCAAGTCCGCACGCGGCGCAGATGCCGCCCTGAAGGACCATGACTCGTGCCTGTCATTGCGAGGAGCATGGCGACGAAACAATCCCGCTGGATCGCCACGGTGCGTTTACGCGCCTCTCACGATGACAAGCTGAACGGCGCGGCGGCGGCGAAGGGACTCGCCGCCCTGCGTGAGGATCGCACCGCTACGCGACGCCGGTCCGCGCTCGGTTACTCTTTGTGCGGCACGATCACGATGCCGCAGTCGGCCTTCTTCATCACGCCGCTGGCCGTGCTGCCGACGAGGAAGTCATAGAGTTTCCCGTGTCCGTGCGACCCCATGATGATGTAGTCGGCCGCCACGCGCTCGGCCTCCTCGCGGATCATCGTGACCGGCGGGCCGTGATTGACCTTGGCCTCGCAGGCGATGCCGGCGGTGCGGAACATCTCCGCATAGGTGTCGAGCTTGGCCTTGGCGGCGCGCTCGCCGGACGCGACGGCCTCCTGCAGCACCTCCACCGGCAGCGCGAACTCGCTGGTCACGACCGGCGGTTGCACGACGTGGATCAACGCGACCTTGCCCTCGAACGCCCGGGCAAAGCTCACCGCGGTGTCGATCACTTCCTCGGTCACCGCGGAGAAATCGATTGGGACGAGGAATGTTTTCATGCCCTATTATCCTCCCGTCGGCGCGCTTTCGCACCGCAGATTTTGCGGTGGGATGTGCGATAGGGAGACGAGGTAGATTCCCCGAGCCGCGTCCGGGTGCGCCGCGCCGCTTCGCGTTTGCCAACCGCGCCGCCGCGCGGAAACTCCCCGGACACACACCGACGCCCATGGAAAACGCCCCCGCGCCCCACAGCTGGAAATTCTTCCGCACCGGCGGACTCGACCAAGTCGCCCTCGAAACCGCCGCCGACCTCCAGCGCCTCGCGGAGCTCGACCCGAAACTCTGGGTTGCGCTGAGCTGCCCGGTGAAGGGACTCGAACTCGACGAGAAGACGCTCGCGCTCATCGACACCGATGGCGACGGCCGCATCCGCGTGCCCGAATTGCTCGCGGCGGTGCAATGGGCCTCCGCTCGCCTGAAAGACCCGGCGGCGCTCCTCCAGGGCGCGGCCGCGCTGCCGTTGGCGGGCATCAACGACGCGACACCGGACGGGCAGGCGCTGCTCGGGTCGGCGCGGCGCATCCTTGCGAACCTCGGCCAGTCCGCCGCGGCGGCCATCACCCCGGCCGACACCGGCGACACGGCGAAGATTTTCGCCAGCAGCGCGGTCAACGGCGACGGCGTCATCCCGCCCGACGCCACGGACGACGCGGCCGTGCAGGCGTTGATCAAGGACATCCTCGCCACCGTCGGCGGCGCCGCCGATCGCACCGGCGCGCAGGGCGTCACGAGCGAAAAAGTCGACGAGTTCTTTGCCGCGATCGCCGCCTATCTCGATTGGATCGGCCAGAGCTCCGCCAAGGAGATCGCGGTGCTCGGCGAGCATACCGAGGCCGCCGTCGGAGCGATCCGCACCGTGCGCGCCAAGGTGGAGGACTATTTCGCCCGCTGTCGGCTCGCCGCGTTCGACGCGCGCGCGATCGGCGCGTTGAACCGCGCCGAGGCGGACTACCTCGCGGTCGCCGCGAAGGATATGAAGATCGGCGCGGAGGAAGTCGCGGGCTTCCCGCTCGCGCGCATCGCGCCCGCGCAGCCGCTGCCGTTGCTCGTCGGCGTCAACCCCGCCTGGGCCGCCGCGCTCGCGACGCTGCACCGCGCGGCGGTCGCCCCGTTGCACGGCACCGGGAAAACCGCACTCACCGAGGAAGAGTGGAGCGCGCTCACCGCGCAGTTCGCCGGCTACGAGACCTGGCTCGGCACGAAGGGCGGCAGCGCCGTGGAGAAGCTCGGCCTCGCACGACTGAAGGAAATCCTCGCCGGCGACGGCCGCGCGAAGCTCACCGAGCTCGTGGCGAAGGACAGGGCGCTCGAGCCGCAGTTCAAGGCGTTGAGCGACGTCGACCGGCTCGCGCGCTACCACCGCGACCTGCGCGCGCTGCTGCACAATTTCGTCAACTTCGCCGATTTCTACTCGCGCGACCGCTGGGCGATTTTCCAGGCCGGCACGCTCTATCTCGACAGCCGCAGCACGGAGCTGTGCGTGCGCGTCGACGGCCCGAGTCCGCTCGCGGCGATGAGCAAGACCTACATCGCCTACTGCACGTGCACGCGGCAGGGGAAGACGATGGCGATCGCGGCGTGTTTCACCCAGGGCGACAGCGATTACCTCTTCGTCGGCCGCCACGGCGTGTTCTGGGATCGCGCGGGCAACGACTGGGACGCGGTGATCACCAGCATCGTCGATAATCCGATCAGCATCAGCCAGGCGTTCTGGTCGCCCTACAAGAAATTCATCCGAATGATCGAGGAGCAGGTGGCCAAGCGCGCCGCGGCCGCCGAGTCCGCTTCGAGCGCCAAGCTCGCCACCGCCGCCGAGCAGACGGCGAACGTCGACAAGAACGCACCCGCGCACGGCGCGCCGCCGAAGAAGATCGACGTGGGCACGGTCGCCGCGTTGGGCGTCGCCGCCGGCGCGATCATGGGCGCTCTCGGCGCGATCGCGACCGGTCTCGCCAAGCTCGCGCCGTGGCAGTTGCCGCTCGTGCTGGTCGGCGTGATGCTCGTGATCTCGCTGCCGTCGATGGCCATCGCGTGGTTGAAGCTCCGCCAGCGCACGCTCGGGCCGCTGCTCGAGGCCAACGGCTGGGCCGTGAACGGCCGCGTGAAGATCAACATCCCGTTCGGCTCCGCCCTCACCGAGATGGCGAAGAAGCCCGCCGGCTCGCGCGTGTCGCTCGAGGATCCCTACGAGGACAAGGCGGCGGCGCGCCGGAAGCGGCTCACGGTTTTCTGGTGCGCGTTCCTGCTCGCGGCGGGCGCGGCGATATGGATCCGCTGGGATGCGACAAAGCACGCCGACGAGAACGGTCACGCGCGCTACTTCTGGCAGGATCGCCCAGCGCCCGCGGCACCGGCGCAGCCGGCCGCCGCGGCGGAAGCGCCGAAGACCTGAGTCGCGTGCTTTCTCGCGGACTGTTGCCGTAGCGGAATTCGCGAGAATTTCGCCACGCGCGGCGGTTCGGCGAAAGCCTCACGGCTTCCGCCACGCAATCAGACGGCTTCGATTTTCCACGATTTCTGCGCCGCGTTCAGCGCAGGATGCCGGCGAGGCTCGCGCGGTCGTCGGTCCAGAGGATTGTCCTGGCGGTTGCGTCCGACGGGTCGTCCATCGCGTCCTGGAAATCCCGGTGGGCGAACTTCGTCGCGTCGGCGCTGAGCAGCATCCATGTGGTGCGATAGAGCCACCAATCCTCGGACTTCGGGTGGTCGGAGATCGTGGCGAGGTGGAGGCGATAGTGTTTCGCGAGACCTTCGACGACCGGGCGCAGGTCGAGGTAACGGTTCGAGATATGCACGGCGATGACGCCGCCGGGTTTCAGGTGTTTCAGGTAGACGGCGAACGCTTCCTCGGTGAGCAGGTGGACGGGGATCGCATCGCTCGAGAAGGCGTCGAGCGCGAGCACGTCGAAGTGTTGCGGCGCGTCGTGCGCGAGCTCGTCCTCCATGGAGAGACGCGCGTCGCCGAGGACGATTTTTACGTCGGCGGGAGTTTGGGCGAGGAAGGTGAACCGCTCGCGCGCCAGCCGCAGCACGGCGGGGTTGATTTCGTAGATGCGCAACGTGTCGCCGGGCAGGCCGTAGGCGGCGAGCGTGCCCGCGCCGAGGCCGACGAAGCCGAACTGGCGTCCGCCTTTCGTGGGCTCGGCGTGCGCGAGGGCGAGGCCGATGCCGCTGTGGGCCCCGTAGTAGGTCGTGGCCCACTTGTCGTAGGGTGGGCGGGCGAGTTGCAGGCCGTGGGTGGTGACGCCGTGGCTGAGCAGGTAGCTGTAGGAAATGGAGTCGGGTTCCCCGTAAGGGCGCACCTTCAGCGTGCCGTAGAAGTTGCGCGAGGATTCGATCATGCCCGCGTTCGTGCCGGTGATCTGGATGACGAACACCGCGCCGAGCAGGGCGGTGAGCGACAGCGGCAGGAACGAGAACCGCACGCGCCAGTCCTCGGGCAAGCGCGCCTGGAGCGCGCCGCGCAACGACCACAGCAGCATCAGCAGCACGGCCACGGCCCACCAGCGATACTCGAGATAGAATGCGTAGTAGGTGTTCGCGTAGTTTTTCACGGGCGCGAACCAGCCGGACTCCGTTGCGTGGTTGAGGAAAAATGCGGGCAGCAGCGCGATGCCGGCCAGCGCGCCGGCGCCGGTGCCGAGTGCGATGGCGCGGCTGCGTTGCACAAGGCAGAGCGAGGCGAGTAGGTAAGCGAGCGCCCAGTAGCCGAGATGCAGCTCGTAGTAGTCGTTGAACACGACCGGCGCGACGAGGCCGACGAAGATGCCGCCCAGCGCGCCGCCGAACGAGAGATGCAGGTAGAAACTCGTGAGGTGCCGCGGCGATGGCCGGAGACGGTAGACCTCGCCGTGGCAGATCATGCACGCGACGAAGAGCGAGGCGGTGTAGGCCACGACCTGCACGAGGATCGGCGCGTGCAGCCCGAGCGACACGAAGTAGGCGACCGCCGTGCCCGCCACGACGAAGAGCGCGGCGAACAATCCCCGCGTATACCAGCGTGGGTGGTCGAAGCTCAGAATGAAGCTCACGAGGTAGATCGCGAGCGGCAGCACCCAGAGAAAGGGAATGACCGCGACGTCGACGCACAGCTTGCTCGTGGTGCCCACGAGGAGGACGGACGCCGTGGCCGGCAGCGCGACCCAGAAGAACTTTTGCAGGAGCGTAGGTTTGTCGTCCTCCGGCGCGCCGTTGTCTGCGGGAACCGTGGCCGGCGCGGCGGGATCGGCGCGGTGGATTTGCCAGGCGCACACGCCGCACAGCACGACGAAGCCCACGAGCGCGCCGGACCACGCCCAGGCTTGCGCGGAGCGGGAGAGCAGCGGCTCGATCGCGAAGGGGTAGCCGAGCAGCGCGAGCAGCGAGCCGACGTTCGAGAGCGCGTAGAGGCGGTAGGGAGATTTGTCCGGATGCGAGAGGCTGAACCAGCGTTGCAGGAGCGGGCCGGTGGCGGAGAGCAGGAGGTAGGGCAGGCCGAGCGTCGCGGTGAGGAGCAGGAGGATGCGTTTCGTCGGCTCGTCGCCCGGACCCGGTTTCCACGCCGCGTCGGGGACGATCGGCAGCCAGACGAGGCAGAGCGCCAGCAGCACGAGGTGCGTGAGGGCCTGCGTGCGGGGTTTCAGGCGCGTCGACGTGAAGTGCGCGTAGGCGTAGCCGCCGAGCAGGAGCGTCTGGAAAAACAGCAGGCAGACGGTCCACACGCCCGGCCCGCCGCCGAACCACGGCAGGATGTATTTGCCGATGAGCGGCTGGACGAGGAACAGCAGGAACGCGCCGAGAAAGATGGTGAGGGCGTAAAGCGGCACGGGGGAGCGGGGAGCTCGGAGCAGGGAAAGAGGCGCGGTGCGTTCGCGGTCAGCCGCTCGCTGGTGACGGCGCGGAGTGCGCTGGGGGTCTCACTTCGCGAGGTAGAACGGATTCGGCAGCTTGAAGGTGCGCTCGGAATAGCCGCCCGCGAGGTCGCTGACCTGATCGCCGATGTTGGCGATGATGGTGTAGCCTTCCTCTTCGACCAGTTTGCGGCGGGTGGCGGTCTTGAACGCCTCGGTCGTGCCGCGATCGTCCGCGGCCTTGTAGAAGATGCGGGTGTAGCCGCCGAGGCCGGCGCTGCGCAGGTTGTTTTCCGTGCCGGGTTGATCCTTCGTGCGGCGGCCGGTGATGTAGATCACCGCGACGTTGTGGGCGCGGGCGGCGAGGTAGACTTCGCGCACGGGCGCGATGGCGGGCGCCTGCGCTTCCTCGATCCACTCGTCCCACTTCTTCGGCACGTAGCCGTAGTCCATTGCGAGCATGTGGGTGAGGTTGGAGAGCAGCGTTTCGTCGAGGTCGAAGACGATGGCGAGTTTCCCGCCGCCTTGGGGCGCGCGCGTTTCGATCCATTGCTTGGCCTCGGCGGCGACGGCGGCGAGTCCGGCTTCGTAGCGTCCGCTGTCGACGTAGGCTTTGAGTTCCTGCTTGAGCAGGTAAAGGTTGTGGGGCTCGGCGGGAGCGGTCGCGGCGGCCGGGGGCGGCGCGGTGCGGTCGGGCGTGCGCGAGGGCGGGTTGACGCAACTGGTGAGAACGAGGGACAGGCCGGCCACCAGCGCCGGCGCGACGAGGCGTCTTTGCATCCGGCCACAGTGCGGTGCGCGGGGGAAAACTCAACCGGTTTACCGCCGCGTTCGTCGCTGCGCCGCGCCTGCTGGCCAGCCGACGCTTGACGAACGGCGGACGCCGGCAACCTTCGCGGGCATGTCCGATCGCCGCCACGAAACTCCCCTGCCGCGCGCCACGCGCTGGCTGGCGGCTTCGTTGGCGGTCGTGGTGTGGGCGCTCGGCGTGTTCGCCGCCAGCCCGGAACTGCACGCGACGCTGCACCACGACAGCGACGCGCATTCGCACGAGTGCGCGATCACGCTTTTCGCGCACGGCGTGGAGTCGCTCGGCGGCGCGCCGGTGCTGCAATCCCTTTCCGACGCCCGCGAGATCGGGCGCGTGGCGCTGCCCCTGTCGCACGACTGGAGCGCGCCGGACTACCGTCTGCGACCGGCCTGCGGGCCGCCGCACTGCTGAACCAACGATCCTGAAACGCGGGCGCCCACGCGGGCGCGCCGCTGGCCGTCCTCCGTCTGGTTCCCTTCGTTTCGCAGCGAAATGCTGCGGAACGCGTTCGTTCGTTCAGCATGAAATCCCTTTCCCTTTTCCCATTGTTCCTGGGCAGCGTCGCGCTTGCGACGGCCCAATCCGTCCCTCCGGCCGATGCGCCGCAGGACAAAGTCAAACTCGGCGAATTCGTCGTCACCTCCAGCGCGCTGGACCGGGCGGTCGACGAAATCGCCCAGCCGGCCTCCGTGCTCGGCGGCGCGCGGCTCGATGTCGCGCGGCAATCCAGTCTCGGCGAGACGCTCGCGGGCGAGCCCGGCGTGTCGTCGACGTATTTCGGACCGGGCGCGTCGCGTCCGGTCATCCGCGGCATGGGCAGCGACCGCATCCGCGTGCTCACGAGCGGCGTGGGCACGATGGACGCATCGGTGGTCAGTCCCGACCACGCGGTGAGCGTCGATCCTTTGCTCGTCGATCGCATCGAACTCGTGCGCGGTCCGGCGACGCTGCTCTACGGCGGCTCGGCGATCGGTGGCGTCGTGAACGTGATCGATTCGCGCATCCTCGAGGAAAAGCCCGCTCGCGCGCTCGAAGGCCGCGTCGAAACGCGGTTCGGCTCCGCCGCCGATGAGCGGTCGGGCGCCGGCGTGTTCACCGGCGGAGCGGGCGACTGGGCGTGGCGCCTCGACGGCTTCACGCGCAAGACCGACGACGTGAAGATTCCCGGCTTCGGGCCCACGGATGAACGACGCGAGGAGATGGAAGCCGCCGGCGAACCGATTTCGCACGGCACGCTGATCAACAGCGCGACCGAGAGCGATGGCGCCGGCTTCGGTCTGACCCGTTTCCTCGGCGAAAACGGTGCCGCGGGGCACGTCGGCGCGTCCTACAGCGGACTCAATTCCCGCTACGGCACCGTGGCCGAGCCCGATGTCAGGATCGAGCTGCGCCAGCGCCGCTGGGACGCGCATGCGGAACTGTTGCAGCCCGCGGCGTGGCTGCGCGCGGCGAATTTCCAACTCGGCGTCGCCGACTACCAGCACACCGAGTTCGAGGGCGCGGACGTCGGCACGGTGTTCAAGAACCGCGGCTACGAAGGCCGCCTCGAGCTGTTGCACGCGCCGGTCGGCCCGCTCACGGGTGCGATCGGCCTGCAGGCCTCGCGCAGCGATTTCCAAGCGATCGGCGAGGAGGCGTTTCTGCCGCAATCGGTGACGACCAATCGTGCGCTCTTTGTCTACGAGGAACTGCGGCGCGACAGTGTCACCTGGGAGTTCGGCACGCGCGTCGAGCAACAGAAGATCGCGCCGGACGCCGCCAGCGGCTTCGCCGAGCGCGACGAGACGCTCGTGGGCTTTTCCGGCGGCACGGTCTGGCGGCTGCCGCACGACTACGCGCTCGCGGTCTCGGTCACGCGTAGCGAGCGCGCGCCGAACGCGCAGGAGCTGTTCGCCAACGGGCCGCACGTCGGCACGAATGCATTCGAAATCGGCGATGCGGCGCTGCGGCCCGAAAAAGTGAGCGGCGTGGACCTCAGCCTGCGGAAGCGCGCGGGCTTCCTCACCGGTGCGGTGACGGTGTTCGCGAACCGCTTTGACGGATTCATCTTCGAGCAGGCGACCGGCGCCGACGACACGGCAACGGGTCTGCCGATCTATCGTTTCCAGCAGGGCGCAGCGCGTTTTGTGGGCGCGGAACTCGAACTCACGACGCATCTGCTCGAGACGAAGACGTCGCGCGCCGAGTTGCGCTTCACCGCCGACACCGTGCGCGCGGACAACCTGGACGCGGATCGCCCGCTGCCGCGCATCCCGCCGTCGCGCTTCGGCGTCGCGGCGGACTGGAGCACCGGGCCGTGGTCGTTCACGGCGGAGGTGCGCACGGCGGCTCGGCAGAATCGCACGGCGGAGAACGAGACCGCCACGGCGGGCTACGCGCTCGTCAATGCCTCGGTCACGCGGCGGGTGAAACTGGGCGGTGTCCACGCGGAGCTTTTCCTCCGCGGCACGAACCTCACCGATGCCACGGCGCGCGTCGCCACGTCGTTCCTGAAGGACATCGCGCCGCTGCCCGGCCGCGATGTCACGGCCGGCGTGCGTTTCGAGTTCTGACGCGGCTTCGGTCGTAACGCGGCTCTGCATCGGGCCGCAGCCACTCTCCGGGGATGTGCGCCATGGGGCGCGCGCCTCGGGCGAGGTGGGCTCGCGGGCGGAGGGCGAAAAATATCGTGCGGGTCCACAGGGTAGGACGGCGCGTGTCCGACCCCGGGTGTTAGAGTGGAGCCACAATTCCACCCATGAACACGATCTCCCTTCGCACTCCCCTCATCGAATGCCGCTCCGCCCTGTCGCTCCTCGGGTTTCGCACCCAGGAAGACTTCGACGAACTCATCCACGTCGGCCAAGACGGCGAATTCCGCCTGTCGCTCGGTGGCCGGCCGCATGGCCAGCAAGTGAAGTGTTTCATCTCGCTCGCCGAGGAGCGCCTGCTCACGAGCGGCATCGAGCTGTTCCACGAGATGGCGGTCGAGGGCCACCCGGTGGTGAGCTACGGCGCGGGCCACGGCAGCGTGTCGTTCGGCTTCGAGTGGTATCACCCGGCCGGCGCGGACTGGAAAATCTCCGCGCAACGCATCGAGCTGCTGATGCAGCGGCTGGTCGTCGCGCTCGGGCCGAAGCCGGCGCCGGTGCGCCGCCGTCTGCCGGCGGGGCGCAAACCGTCGATGTTGTCGGAACTCGTGCCGGCGCTGGTGCGGCCGCTGGCGGCGTAAGGCGAAGAAATGGCGGAAGCGAACGAGCGGCAAACGGCGCGGCAGTAGCCGCGCCCTCCATTGCGCGTCGCGCTTTTCCGACCCGCGCCCGGAGGTTGTGGATTACCTTTTGCCGCGCGGGGTCGCGTAGCGTTGCGCGATCGCGGCGGCTTTGGCGCGCACAAGTTCGCGGAGCTCGGGCGGTGAAACGACCTCGGCGTCGCCGCCCCAGCCCAGCAGCCAGCGCACGATCTCGTCGAGGCCGCCGAGCTGGACCGTGAATTCCACCGCGCCGCCGGGGAGGTCGCGCGTTTCCTGCGATTCGTGCCAGAAACGTTCACGGATCTGGTCCGCCACGGCGGCGGCGAAGCGCACGACGACGCGGTAGTCGCCGGTGCCGACGAAGGCGCCGAAGGCCTTGCCGAAAAACTTCTCGGCGGAAAAATCGGCCGGGCGCTCGAAACGCCGCTCGGTCACGGTGAGCGCCTGCATGCGCGCGAGCGAGAAGGTCCGCAGGGCGCCGCGTTCGAGGTCATGGCCGACGAGATACCACGCGCTCTCGCGGTTCGCGAGGTGGTAGGGCTGGACGCGGCGCTGTTCGACGGCGCGACTGGCGGGTTTGCGATAGTCGAAGGCGACCTCGTGCGACTCGTTCACGGCGCGCGAGAGGCGCTCGAAGAGTTTCAGGTCGGAGCGGCCGAGGCCGGCTGTGTGGAAGGAGATGTTTCCGAGCGTGCCGGTGGGCGAGAAGCTGATGCGATCGTTGAGGCCGGCGGAGAGCTTGTCGAAGGCGTGGGCGAGCTGCGCGTGGTAGGGCGTGCCCTTGTATTGCTCGAGCGCCTTGCGCGCGACGAGCAGCGCGAGCAGCTCGCCTTCGCTGATCTGCACGGTCGGGAAATTCTTCACCGGGCAGGCGTAGCGCCAGGTGAAAGTCTGGGCGTCGTATTCGCAGGGCAGGTCGAGCTGGTCGCGCATGAACGCAAGGTCGCGCATGATCGTCTTCGTGGAAACCTCGAGCTGCTCGGCGAGCTTGGTGCAGTTGGTCTGCCGGCCGTCCTGCAGGATTTCGTGGATGCGCAGCATCCGCGCGAGCGGCGGGCGGGAAGAGGGCAGGGCACCTTTCGGCATGCGGGACTCACCAAACACGCGCGGGCCGCGGGCGCACGGCAAATCTCGCCGGAAGACGCTTGGCGTCGTGGCGCGGCGGAGTTTTTGTCGCCGCATGGAGCCACGCGAAACCGCCGCCGTCTACAATCGCATCGGCGAGCACTGGATCGGATCGGATTTCCACGCGGCCAACGGTCTCGCGGCGCACGAGCGAGCGCTGGTATTTCGCCGACCGGGCGGCGGCCACGCGCTCGACGTGGGCTGCGGGGCGAACGGCCGGCTGCGCGCCTTGCTGCGCCGGCACGGCTTCACGGTCGAAGGCGTGGATATTTCGGAGCGGATGCTCGAGCTGGCGCGACGGGCCGAGCCGGACACGGTGTTTCACGAGGCAGACATCTGCGCGTGGTCGCCGCCGCGTGCCTACGATTTCATCACGGCGTGGGACAGCATCTGGCATGTGCCGCTCGACCGGCAGCTGGGCGTCGTCGCGAAACTGTGCGCGGCGCTGGCGCCGGGCGGCGTGTTGGTTTTCACCAGCGGGGGAGTCGAGCAGCCGGGCGAGGTCACGAATCCCTGTCACGGTGTCCCGCTGTATCACGCGGCGCCGGGCGTGCCGAACATCCTGCGGGCGCTGCGCGAGGCGGGCGTGACGCTGCGGCATTTCGAATTCGACCAGTGGCCGGAGCTGCATGTGTTCTTCGTCGCGCAGCGGGCGTGAGCGAACGCGATGCCGGGCGGCGAAGCGGCACTCAGGAGGCGAAGCCGGCGCGCAGCGGGCCGATGGCGCGTTCGTAGGCGTCGTGGAGCTTGAAGGTCTGGTGCGCGGCGAATTTCTGGCCGAGCTGCGCGGCGAGGTAGAGCGCGCAGGCGACCACGGCCATCGAGCCGGTGACGTAGAAGGCGGCCGGTTCCTGGTCGATGAACAGCTGCGCGCCGCCGTAGATCGCCGAGAGTGTGCCGAGCATCCCGGTGCCGATGTAACCGTAGAGGAAGATCGACCACACCTCGATTTCGGGGCCGAAGGTGCCCTCGATCAGCGTGCCGCCCTCGGGCCAGTCGTAGAGGCTGAGCATCAGGCGCGGCGAATAGTAGCGGCGATCTCCCTCGGCGATGTGGATGCCGACGAATTCATCGAATGGCCGCAGCTCGAAGGTCCCGGACGGTTCGCGGGCGAGCGAGGCGAGGATCAGTTTTTTCGTTTCGTCGCGATGGGTGGGGACCGTCTCGGAAAAACGCGGGCGAACACGAAACGAGCTCAGGGGCGCGGAGCTGCTCATGGGGTGGTGGGGCTCCGCCAATCGAAGCACGACGCCCGCGAAAGGCACGCCTGAAGTCGGAGGACGGAGGGCCGGGAGCGGACCGATGGCGGTGCGACTGCGCGTGTCTTCAGCGCGCGGAGATTAAATTGTCCGCCGGACTTTCAGGCGTGATGACCAATTCGGTGGCCAAGCCCTAGCGATCGGCATTCGTCACCGTTTAGGCTCCGCGATGGGAGTGGGACTACTTGGGCGTGATCGCAGCGGCATGTATGGGATAGTATGCCTGATGAGTTTACTGAAAGAACCGGCGGACATGGAGTATATCGGCGCATGCGGTGCGGGGCTTGACGAGAAAAGCGCGCGGGTGCGCGGTGAGTCGCTCAGGTCGCACCGGTGGGGCGGAAGCCGATGCAGCCGGCGGCGGAGTCGAAGAAGATATCCGCGCCGCGAATGACGTTGATGCCGGTGTTCACGAAGGCGGGAGACTTGGCACCGAGCGCGATGAGGCACTTCGGATTCATGACGGAGTCGCCGCTGACGAGATATTGGCCGGGCATCGTGGCGTCGGTGGCGGGGCCGGTCACCTGGAAGCTGTAGCTGAGGATCGTCGCGGTGTTGTCGGTATTGGGCCAGGCGATCTCGATCGTGCTGCCGGTGAGCAGTGCGGGCGTGAGCGGTTGCGTGACGCCGAGCATCATCAGCGTGACGCCGGTATCGAGCAGGGCGTTGCCGGGGAAGGCGGGCAGCGCGGCGTCGGGCGTCGTGACGGTGATGGTCGCGGCCGGAGTATTCCAGTCGCCGGTGAGCGTGGGCGTGAGCTGTTGGAAGCCGAAGGCCGCGGCGTTGGGCAGCGTCGCCGCGGTGTAGCCGAGCCAGATGCCATCGGTCGTGAGCAGGAAGGACGGGTTGATGCCCGGCGCGCTGAGGAAGACGTTGGAGCCGTATTGCGTGGGGCGGCCGAAGCCGACGCCCATCATGCCGACGCCGGGGTCGGGGTCGTCGATGCCCACGACGGTGATGTTTTGCGCGATGAAGGCCGGCGGGTGATCGAGCGAGGCGCCGATGGCGAGTTCGGCGACGGTGTAATACCAGCCTTGGAATTCCTTGTTCGAGGGTTGGTAGCGGATCGGCGGCGCGGCCACGCCGCGCGTGACGCCGGGGAGAAGCGTGCCGCCGACGGAGCCGTTGGCGTAGAGCAGCGACGCGGGGATGACGATGCCGCACGAGCCGGTGTCGACCTGGCAGGGATGAATCGGACTCGGCGTCGGCGCGGAGGGCGAGACTTGGAGCGTGACGTTGTAGCTGTTGCCCGTGGCCTGACCGTGGAAGGGCGGATGGGTGAGCGGAACGCGAATGACGGGAGACGAGGCAGGCATGGCGGAGAAGAGTCAGGAGTTGGAGAGGGCGGGGAAGCGAACGAGGCCGTTCTGCAGATCGAACATGAGGGGGAACGAGTAGAAGGGATTCAGGCCGGTGTTGATGTAGCCGGCCGGGATGTTGAGGGCGCCCTGGCTGGCGGAGCCGGCACCGTTGGGCGGATTGCCGACGACGAAATCCAGCACCGCAAACGGCGGCACGGGTGCGGCGCCGGCGGGCGGCACCGGGACGAGCGTGACGGTGTCGCCGGTGTTGGGCTTGAACTGGTCACCGACGACGTTGCCGGTGTGCACGCGGGCTTGTGGCGCGCCGGTGTCGAACACGACGCCGATGGGCGGCGTCGAGGCGCCGTTCACGGTGAGGATCGCTTGAATGAGCGTCTCGGCGAAGGTGTTCACCGGACCGCTCTGGCCCGCGTAGGGCGCGGCGGCGTTCATCGGCACGGCTTGCGGGAAACAGGCGCGCAACGCGTCGGTGAGACCGACGATCACGCGCGGCTGCGCGCCGGAGCCGGCGGAGCGCGAGCCGGGCGGATAGCCGCCAACGTCGACGATGAAGCCGTTGTTGTAGGGCGAGGGGAGCTGCGCGAGCGCGGTGAGCAGGCTGCCGGGGGTCGCGGCGTCGCCGGTGAAGGCTTGCAGGGCCGCGCCGAAATCGCCGTAGAACGCGCCGAAAATCGGGAACTGCGCGTTTTCGATCTTGCCGATCACGCCGACGGTGACCGTGGTGCCAAGCGTGGCGGTCGCCTCGGGAAACGTCAGGCGCAGCGTGACGGGCTGGGCGAGGTAGGAAATGCCGCTGGTGTAGGAAATCTGCAGCGTGCAGTCGGCGATGGCGGGCTTGGGCAACGAGCCGGTGGGGTGCATCCAGAAGCCCTGACCGCCGGTATCGAATTCGAAGAGCTGCGCTGCGGACGCGTGGCCTTGGTCGTCGGTGGCTTGGACCAGCAGGCCGAGCTTGTAGTTTTGCGGCGCGGTGGCGGGGCCGCCGAGCGGGATGGCGTGGAGCGGAATGACGATCGAGGCGGGCGCGGAAATCAGATTAGCGGGAATCTGGAACGGAGGCGGGAGGGGAGGCGTGGACATGGGGCGTGGGTTTGCGGACAAAGAAAAACGGGCCGCCGCACCGAGAGGTGCAGTGGCCCGTGGGGCGGCACGAAGACAGCGTGCGAGGGCGAATCAAGCCGCGAGATTACTCCCGGCGGGTGAAACTTTCGGCACCGTGCCGCGCACAGCGAAGTGGCGGGCGGCGGTTGCGCTCTTTCCTTCGGGCGGAGCGCGGGATTAGGGTGACGTTCTTCCTCGGGGAAGCATGAACCATGAACACTGAAGTGACAGCGAGCGACGATGGCGGACCGATCCATGTGGTGATCACGCGCCGGGTGCGGCCCGGGTGCGAGGCGCAGTATCAGGAGGCGTTGAGGAAGTTTTTCCAAAGCTCCTTCGCGCACGACGGCGTGCTCGGCGCCAGCATGATCGTGCCGCCGCCGGGCTCTGGCTCGACGGAGTTCGGCATCCTGCGGACGTTCGCGAGCGCGCGCGATCGCGATGCGTTCTACGCCTCGCCGTTGTTTCAGGAGTGGAACCGGACCGTGGCGCCGTTCGCGGAGGACGATTGGACGTCGCGGCAATTGCACGGGATGGAGGCGTGGTTCCGATCGCCGCAGAACGCGCCGGCGCGCTGGAAGATGGCGCTGCTGACGTGGGCGGCGGTGTGGCCCGCGACGGTCGCGGTGCGCGCGGTCCTGCAACCGCTGCTCGGCGCGACGTTGCCGGCGGTGCTGTTCGCCGGCGCGGTCGCGGCGGGCGTCGTGGCGTTGCTGACGTGGTTGCTGATGCCGTGGCTCGTGCGCGCCGCACGCGGCTGGCTGCAACCGCCCGAGCATCCGAAGCTAGGGGAGGAGCGGAGATACGGGCGCGGGTGAGCAGTGCCGGTCCGAGTGGCGGGCGACCGATCGGCGATGTCCAGCGGCACTGCGGTCGCGAACGGGAAATAAAGAAAAGTGTCCGCCAGTTCGTTCAAGCCAGTTGACCAATTCGGTGGCCGAGCCTTGGCGACCGGCATCCGTCACCGCGTAAGCTCCGCGAAGGGCGTGGACTACTGAGGCGTGGTCGCAGCGGCATGGATCGGGATGGAATACCTGAGAAGTTTCCTGAAAGGGCCGGCGGACAGAAACTCTATCGGCGCAAACGGCGGGTCGGTTGAAAACCAGCCGCCGCGCGAACGCCGTGCGGCTAGGCAAGCGGGGAGAATTTAGACTCGTGAGGGGCGTGAGCAAGTGGCTGCATCGCTCCGGGCCACGTTGCTGCCGCTAGCAGCGAGGACTTATCGGCCCATGAAAGAACAGCTCCCGCCAATCCACAGCATCCGCAAACAGCGCGTGATGATCGATAGCGACCTCGCAGGCTTGTATGGCGTGCCGACGTTCCGGTTCAACGAAGCCGTCAAGCGCAACGTCGAACGCTTCCCGGCCGATTTTCGTTTTCAGCTCACGCGGGAAGAATACGCGCGTTTGAGATCGCAGATTGCGATATCGAATCCCGAAGATGTTGATGGATCATTGGATGCGTCGGACTCATCGCAAATTGCGATGAGTTCATCGAAGCGAAGACATCGCGGCGCCGCGTATTTGCCGTGGGCTTTCACGGAGCACGGCGCGTTGATGGCGGCAACGGTGCTCAACAGTCCGCGCGCAGTGCAGATGAGTTTGTTTGTCGTGCGTGCATTCGTGCAGATGCGGGAGGAGTTGCTGGCACACGCGACGGTTTTCAAACGGCTGGCCGAGATCGACAAGAAGCTCGTCACGCACGACGTCATCCTGCGCGACGTCTACGAGAAAATGCGTCCGTTGCTGAACCCACCGCCGGTGCCGGCGAAGGAGATGGGATTTCACGTAGGCCTTAAAAAACCTAACCGCTAAACGTATCGAGTCTGAGTCGACCATCGGGCTGAAGCAGCGCACCGGGGGCCAAGAAAAGAATGCGATCCGTTCCCTCATAAACGAATCCGGCTAGGTGGAATCTTCCATCGCGGAAAAAGAAGCCTGGTGCACCGCTCAGGCCCCCAGGCTCGAGCCCTTGGGCTCGCGTTTTCCCGTCGCGCGTGACTTGAAGCGTGCCTTGTTCGTCGACGAGAGCGACGTTCCTTCCCGGCGAGTTGGAAACCGTCATGCCAATGCCCTGTAACGTGAAAGTGCCCCGCTCTTCGGTGGCTTTTCTGTCAACTCCCGGGAAGCCGACAATCGTTACCGGTTCGCCCCGCGACGGCTTCGGGATCGGCCAATGGCTGACCGGAAAGTATTTTTTCGTGCTTCCTCTGAATTCGCGAACGTCAGGCAGCGCAATGGTTGCGATGTCCATTTCTGCACTTTCATCAATCACATCCAGGGCGATGAAACCGGGCGTCACACCTCGGCCGAGGTTGATGGCCAATGCAGCGGTCGGGAACTCCGCAATTGCCCGATACCGCTCCAGCACGTGGCGGGCAGTGACGCCGATGAGTCGCTTGCCGGTATCGACAAAGGTAATCGTCCCGTTGTGATCGACGAAGTTGGGCGGTTCACCGCCAGCACGACTTGCCCAAACTGGAGCCACACACTCTGCTCCGAGCGCAACTATGAGGCGGAAGAATTCTTCTGCGTTCACGTTGCTCTCCGTTCGATCTACTTCAGCTCCAGATCGTTCGGCTTCACTTCTTTCACGGCCCACTTGGTGATCGTCAGGCCCTTGGAAGTGCGGGTGGAGACAGGGATCGCGGTCAGGTCGAAGTCGAGCTCGCGCACGCGCGCGCCACTGCGGCCGTCGAGGCTCACGTGGATCTGCTTCGGCATGTCCTTCTCCTTGTCGGCGACGTGGAGCCAGACGAGTTTCGAGCCTTCGCTCTTGGCGAGCGGGTAGAGCTTGTCGCGGCTGAGGCCGCCGATCTGGAATTTCTTCGCGAACGTTTTCCCATCGGGGCCGTCGCGGTAGACCATGGTGTAGAACTTCTGGTCGCCGTCCTTCGGCCAGATCGAGATGTGCCGGATGTCGCGGCCCATGAAAACCTTGTCGGCGACCTTGGTGACCTTGAGCGACGCATCGCCCATGATCGTGAGCACGCTGTCGAGGATCGTGCACTCGGTGACGAATTCGTGCTGGCGCCAGTTGAGGCCGATGAAGCCGTCGTCGCGGTTGACGTAGAGGCGCTGGTTGGCGGAGACGACGGCGGAGGCGTCGATTTGCTCGATCTCGTCGTAGCTGGTGCGGCGCTTGATGCCCTTGCCGTATTTTTCCTGCAGCATCTCGAACCACGCGACGGAGTAGCCGGTGAGGTTCTTGAGGTTGGCCTTGGTCTCCTTGATGCCGTCCTCGATCTTCTTGATGGCTTCGTCGGCCTGGAAGCGGTTGTAGGCGGAGATGCGCTTGATGCGGATCTCGGTCAGGCGCGTGATGTCCTCGTCGGTGACTTCGCGGCGGAGCGTCTTCACGAAGGGCTTCAAGCCGGTGCGGATTTCCTCGAGCACGCTTTCCCAGGTCTTCGATTTCTCGATGCGGTGGTAGATGCGGTTCTCGATGAAGATGCGTTCGAGGGAATCCCAGTGCCATTGCTGTTCGAGCTCGCCGAGCTTGATCTCGAGCTCGCGCTTCAGGAGCTCCTTGGTGGCTTCGGCGGAGCGCTTGAGGATTTCGCGGACGCCGAGGAACTGGGGTTTATCCTCGCCGTTCTCGCCGCGGACGATGACGCAGGCGGCGGGATTGAGCTGCACCTGGCAGCTGGTGAACACGTAGAGCTGCTGAATGACCTTCTCGGGCTCGGAGCCTTGCGGGAGGTGAATGAGGATTTCGACGGAGTCGGCGGTGTTGTCGTCGACGTGCTTGATCTTGATCTTGCCCTTGGCGTTGGCCGAGAGGATCGACTCGATGAGCGACTCGGTCGTGACGCCGAAGGGCAGCTCGGTGACCGCGAGGAGATATTTCGAGCGCGCTTCGATCTTGGCGCGGACCTTCACTTTGCCGCCGCGCTCGCCGTCGTTGTATTCGGTGAAGTCGGCGGTGCCGCCGGTCGGAAAATCGGGGAGGATGCGGAACGTTTTTCCCTGGAGGTGATTGATCGCGGCGCGGCAGAGGTCGTTGAAATTGTGCGGGAGTATCTTCGTCGCGAGACCGACCGCGATGCCGTCGGCGCCCTCGAGGAGCGCGATGGGGAACTTCGCCGGGAGCGTGACGGGCTCCTTGGCGCGGCCGTCGTAGCTGAGCTGCCAGGTGGTGGTCTTCGGGTTGAAGAGCACTTCGCGCGCGAACGGCGTGAGGCGCGCCTCGATGTAACGCGGGGCGGCGGCTTCGTCGCCGGTCATCGTGTTGCCGAAGTTGCCCTGCGGCTCGATCAACCAGCCGCGCTGCGCGATACCGACGAGCGCGGCGCCGATGGAGGCGTCACCGTGCGGGTGGAGCTTCATCGTGGCGCCGACGACGTTGGCGACCTTGTGGAAGCGGCCGTCGTCCATGTCCCAGAGCGTGTGGAGCACGCGGCGCTGGACGGGCTTCAAGCCGTCGTCGATATGCGGAACGGCGCGGTCGAGGATGACGTAGCTGGCGTAATCGAGAAACCAGTTGCGGTAGGCTTTCGCGAGCGGCGCGGATTCGTCCTGGACCTTTTCGCCCTTGGCGCGACGGGGGGCGTCGGCGGGAGCGGAGGGCGGAGAGCTGAGAGCTGAGGGCTGGGCGGATGCGGTGTCGGCAGTCGCAGGCGTTTCGGCGGAAGCGGGTGGCTCGGCTTTGGGTTCCGGCGCGGGCGCGGCGGCGTCCAGCGGGAGTTCGGGCTGATCGGTCGGTTTCTTGGACGGTTTCTTCTTGGACATCTGCGGGGAGAAAGTGGGAGGTGACAGGCCTCAAGTAACAAGATGGAAGCCGAAATCTCGGCGCTTGTTGCTTGGGAGTTGGCCCTTGGAACTTGCTGGGGCGGGCGGGGGGCCGTCAAGCGGTCGGTTGACGGGAGGCGGGCGGACGATCGGCCCGTCCGCGATCGACCCGCGCCCGGAGGTCGCGGGCTACCGAGCGCGCGCGGCGAGCCAGTCGCGGGCGCGGACGAGGGCGGCGCGGATTTCGGCGATGGGCGCGGGCTTGGCGATGAATTCGTGCATGCCGGCGGCGAGCACGCGGTCGCGGTCTTCGGGGCGCACGCTGGCGGTGAGCGCGATCAGATACGGCGGCCGAGACAGCGGGACGGTCTTGCGCAACTCGGCCACGACGCCGAAGCCGTCGACGTCGGGCATTTGCAGGTCCATGAAAACGACATCGAAGTCGTCGGGCCGGGCCAGGGCGACGAGGGCGGCGCGGCCGTCGACGGCGAAATGCGGCGCGTAGCCGGAGGCTTCGAGGCCGAGGCGCATGAGCCGGCGGTTGTTCTCGTTGTCCTCGACGACGAGGATGCGCAGCACGCCGGCGGCGGCGGTTGTGGCGGGGATGGGCACGGCGGGCGCCGTTTCCGTCACGCGTCCGACGGGCAGGGCGAGCGTGAAGCGCGAACCGGCGCCGAGCGTGCTCTCCACCTCGAGGGAGCCGCCCATGAGCTCGGCGAGGCGGCGACTGATGGCGAGGCCGAGGCCGGTGCCGCCGTGTTGGCGGACGTTGGAGGAGTCGACTTGGGAAAAGGCGCGGAACAAGCGCGGCAAATGCTCGGCGCCGATGCCGATGCCGGTGTCGATGACCTCGCAACGGAGCAGCCAGCCGGCGTCCCGCGGCGTGGCGGCGACGCGGAGCGTGACGCGGCCGGCGGGGGTGAATTTGACGGCGTTGCTGAGGAGGTTGGTGAGGATCTGGCGGAGCCGCCCGGCGTCGCTGACGATGCGGGCGGGCAGCAGCTCGATGCCATCGGAGACGAGCGTGAGGTGCTTGGCCGCGGCCGGCGGGCGCACGAAGTCGAGCGCATCGCGGCAGAGCTGCGGGAGATCGAACGGCGCGGACGCGAGTTCGAGATGGCCGGCTTCGATCTTGGAGAAGTCGAGGATGTCGTTGATGAGCGCGAGCAGGTGCTCGCCACTGCGGCGGATGATGTCGATGGGTTCGCGGTGGTCGGCGTCGGGCGCGTCGGCCATGAGGGAGGCGAAGCCGATGACGGCGTTGAGGGGCGTGCGTATCTCGTGGCTCATCACGGCGAGGAACTCGCTCTTGGCGCGGCTGGAGGATTCGGCGGCTTCCTTGGCGGCTTCGAGCGCGGCCTTGTTGGCGTTGCGCTCGGCGACGAGCTGCTGCATCACCGCGGCGAGTTCGAGCGGGTCGTCGGTGGCGGTGTCGCGCGGGAGATCCTGGTCGCCGAGGGCGTGGATGGCGGCGCGCAGCTTGACGATGATGTCGTGCTCGCAGGCGTTTTGCTGGCGGAGGGATTCGAGCGCGGCGCCGAGTTCGTCGGAACTGAGCTTCATCGCGTGGTCGAGCAGATGGCGGTCGGCGTCGGATTGTTCGTAGGTGCTTTCGATGGCGCGCAGGAACGCCTCCATCCGCGGGTCGTCCGGCGGAGTGTCGCCGAAATGCTTGCGCAGCTGGCGGGCGAGGAGGCGATGGGTGGGCGTCATGCTTCGGACAGCGAGGTGATGGTCATCGTCTGGTTGTGGAGCTGGCACGCGCCGTCGCCCTGCGGGGCGAGTTCGCCATAGGAGTAGAAACCGGTGATGACGGAGCCGGCGCCGACGGCCTCGCGGACGAGTTCGGTTTCCTCCTCGGTGCGCTGGCCGAGGACGATGCGGCGGCCGATGCAACTGACGCAGAGCACGAGTTCGGGGCCATCGCCGCGCGCCGCGGTGGCGGCGCGGGCGGCACCGTCGATGAGATCCTCGTAGGAGGCGCGCATGAAGCGGACGCGCGCGCCAAGGGGAATGTCGCCGGCGAACGTCATGCTGGGCGCGGTCTCGTCGATCGAGAGGATGGTGCGCACGACCGGTGCGGCCGCGCCGATCGGATGGACGCTGAGCGGGAAGCGGAGCGCGGTGCCCGGCAAGCCGCGCGCCAGGTCGCCGAGGTAACGCTTGTAGAGGTCGAGCGCGGAGTGGCCGTCGAGCTCGAAGAGCTGGTTGCCGGCCGAGCGCGTCACGATGCGCTCGGGGCCGAAGGGTGACCAGCCGCCTTCGCAGCCGTAGTGCATGCGCAGCCGCGTGCCGTAGAAGCCGAGGGCGACGATGCGGCCGTCGGTCGGAAGCTCGTCGAGGCCGACGAGCGTTTTCTCGAATCGGTCGCCGTCGCCGGCGAGGCCGCCGGTGACTTTGACGGCGGAGGGCAGATGCGCGACGAGGCCGGCGACGAATTCGCTGCCGTTGGTGATCGCGCCGTCGCAAAGCACGAAGACGTGGGCGAGGTCCGGGCGGGCGAGTTCGCGGCCGAGGTGGGCGCCGCACGCGCGGCTGTCGGCGGGTTGCGCGATGGTGGTGGAGAGGCAGCGGACTTCGCTGCGTTCGAAGGCGACGGCGGTGGCGGTGAGCGTGCCGACGAGCACCTCGGTGCCGAGAATTTCGCCGGCGGTGGAGCAGCAGACGAGGCGCGCCGTCGGGAAGCGCGCGCGCAGCCCGGCGAGATTCGCCGCGGTGAGCAAGGCGCGTTCGCCGAACACGAGGACGAACTGCGGCGCGAGCCCCGCGAGCGAACCGTGGTGAGCGCGCCATTCCTGAGTGGGGGCAAAAAGCAGCTGTTCGACTTTCATCTCCTGAACATCGGCGCGAGGAGCCGGCCGGTTGACTCCCGAAACTTGGAAAAATCGCCGGATGGCACGAGGACTAATTTTCTCCCGGCGAGCGGCGGCCGTGCCGCTGGTCAGACGGGGCCGGCCGCTGGTCAATCGCCGGTCGTGAGCGGCACGGAGCGAGGCAGCGTCCCGCCTGTCCCGATGCCATCGGTCACCTCCCATCCGCCCTTCACCTCGACGTCCCCGCGGGAACGGCCCGCCGAGCATGCAGCCGCGTATCGGCTCGAGGATCTCGGCGAGCTCGCGCCCGGCGTGCCGCTGTTGCCGGTGGCGTTGAACGACGCCGGGCAAGTCGCGCTCTACGGGCATCCCACGGAGCGCGTCGTGAAGCCCGATGCGGTGCGCGGCTTCGTGCGCGACAACGGTGCGCTGATCGAGCGCGCGAGCGTCGCCGGCGGCGTGCCGCTGACGAGCCTGAGCGGCAACGGCCTGCTCGCGGGCCAGCGGCGCGCGGGCGCGGGTCCGTTGCACGCGTGGGCGGCGCATCGCAACGGCTTCGGCGCGGAATTCTGGCCCGAGGCCGAGAGTTGCGCGGCCGGCGTGAACAACGTCGGCGAAGTGGCCGGCCATGTGACTTTCGTCTCAAACGGCCGCGTGCGCCGGCGCGTGTTCCTGCACGACGGCGGCGAGCCGCGCTTCATGCCGGTGCAGACCGGCGGCAACGCGGTCGCGATGGCGTTGAACGATTCGGGCACGGTGCTGGCGAATTGCGCGTGCGGGCTCTTCGAAACACAGTCGCAGATCGCGCTGTGGTGGGGCGACGCGGTGACGCTGATCAAGCCCGAGACCGGCGGCGGCCTCTGGGGCACGGCGCTGACGCCGGGCGGGCGCGTGTGCGGGCGCCTGATGACGCCGCAGGGCAACATCCACGCGTTCCTGCACGAAGGCGGGCGCACCTACGACTTGAACTCGGACGTGAGCCACCAGAGCGAGGCGCTCGCGGCCAACGACGCGCGCGTCGTGGTCGGGCGCTACATGGACGACAACGGACGCCGCGAGGCGTTTCGCTGGACACCGGCGGACGGCATGCGCGCGCTGGCGGATTTCGTGAACGGCGCGCCGGGCTGGCTCCTCCAAAAAGCGGTCGCCGTGAACGCCGCGGGCTGGATCGCGGGCACCGGTTTGAAGGACGGCGGGCTGCGCGGATTTTTGCTCATGCCGGTCAGCTGAGCACGCGCCGCCGTCCCGTCCGTGGGCGGCGGCGCGAACCGGCTCGCCCTGCGATGTCGTTTCGTTTTTCTGACGCCGTGCGCCCCTCCCACGCTCTCGCCTTTCTGCTCGCATTCATGGCTGCGGGGGCGGTGGCGGGGCGCGCGGCGCCAGCCGGCGAAACCGGCGTGCCGCTGGTGCGGAATTTCCCGCCGCGCGTGAACGGCGGGTTGAATCAGGTGTGGGGCGGCGTGTGTGCACCGGACGGGACGATGCTGTTCGGCAACTTCGACAGCGTGCTCGAATACGACGGCCAGACGTGGCGGCAGATCGCGGTGCCGAACAGCGCGCATGTGCGCGGCGTGGGCGTCGACGCGCAGGGGACGGTGTGGGTCGCGGGCGTGAACGAGCTGGGGCGCATCGACCGCGGGCCCGACGGCCGGCGCGTGTTCACGTCGTTGCGTGCGCTCGTGCCGAAGGAGGCCGGCGACCTCGGCACGCTCTGGCAGGTGCATGTGACGCCGCAAGGCGTGTGGTTCCAGGGCAACACGGCGCTGTTGCGGTGGCGCGAGGGGAAATTCGATTTCTGGCCGACGGGCGAACGCAGCATCGTGCTGTCGTTTTGGCTCGGCGATCACCTGCTGGTGGCGCTGACGCGCGGTTGGTTCAAACCGATCGAGGGCGGCAAATGGGAGGAGCTCGGCGATCCGGCGGACCGGCTCGGCAACTATTTCCCGCATTTCGCGGTGCCGCATCCGCGCGGCGGCTGGCTGATGGGACTCGAGGGTGAGCACGGCGTCGTGGCCGGTCTCGGGCGTTGGGACGGGAAAAAACTCACGCTCGAACCGCATCCGCTCGACGAGTTCTTCAAGGCCAAGCGGCTTTACGGCGGCGTGCGTCTGCCGGATGGGCGCTATGTGCTGACGACGCTGGGCGGCGGCGCGGTGGTGCTCGACCGCGAACTGAATTTCGTCGCGCTTCTGGATGAGAACAGCGGTCTGGAAACGAGCAGCACGATCAGCGCGACGCCCGATCAGCACGATGGACTGTGGATCGGGACCGAGTGGGGCGTGGCCCGCGCGCAACTGCATCCTGCCTACACATGGTTCGGTCCGGCCAACGGCGTGCGGCGGCACTCCTCGCCGACGCTCGCGCGCTGGCGAGGGCGGTTGTTGATGAGCGGACCGGATGGATTGCACCGGCTGGAACCGCCGGGCGTCGCGCCGGGTCCGGCCCGCTTCGAGCGCTGGTCGGCGATCCAGGACAAGATCTGGCAGATGACGCCGGCGGGAGACACGCTGCTCGTGGCCTCGCTCGGCGGTTTGTGGGAAATCGACGCGCAAGGCGCGCCGAAAAAAATCTCCGGGGTCACGAATCAGTTCGCCGTCACCGTCACGCACGCGTCGCCGGACGTGGCCTACAGCGCCTCGCTGCGCGGGACGTTCCGCTGGCGGCGCGTCGCCGGCGAGTGGAAGGAGTCCGGGCAAGTGAAGGAAGCGCGGGGCAGCTCGATCGTCGAGGACCGCGACGGCAGCGTGTGGCTCGGCACCGACAACCAGGGCGTGTGGCATCTTGCGTTTCCCGCGGAGCCGGGCGGGGCGGCGCAGGCGCAGGTTTTCGGTCGGGATGCCGGACTGCCGGCCGGAAAAATTTCGGTGCAGGAAGTGGCCGGCGCGCCGCTGTTCGTCACGGCGCAGGGGCTTTTCCGCTTCGACGCGGCCACGAAGGGCTTCCGGCCCGAGCCGGCGTTCGGGCGGCAATTCGCCGACGGCACGATGGCGGTGCGCGCGCTCGTGGAGGGGCGGCGCGGCGAGGTGTGGATCCTCGCGGCGAAGGCCGGGCTGCGCAATCCCAGCGAGGCGTTGCAGCTCGGCTACGTGCGCGACGGCGTGTGGATTCAGGTGCCGTTGCCCGAGATGGAGCGCGTTTCCGGCAATTCGGCGCTGTTTCTCGACGAGGAAGAGGGACGCGATGCGTTGTGGGTGATGGGCCCGTCGGCCTTGTTGCGCATCGATCTGAAACTGTGGCGGGCGAACGCGCCGGCCGCGCTGGGCGCGACGTTGTTGCGCGAAATCGCGCTGAACGACGGGCGGCACGCGACGCTGGCGGACGGGAAACCGGTGGAGATCGGCCCGGGGCGCACGACGGTGCGCTTCAGCTTCGGCGCGCCCGGCCTTGCGGGCGAAAGCGGCGCGCTCTACGAGACGCGGTTGAAGGGCTTCGGCGACAGCGTGCCGGAGCTCGATTCGCGCGGCGACCGGTCGTTCGCGAACCTGCCGCCGGGCGCTTACGTGTTCGAGGCGCGCGGGCGATCGAGCGATGGCCGCTGGGCCGAGCCGGCGACGGTGCCGTTCGTGGTGCGCGCGCCGTGGTGGCAGACGTTGTGGGCGGTGGCGGCGTATCTCGTGGCGGGTTCGCTGGCGCTGTTCGTCTACATCCGCTGGCGCATCCGGCGGCTGCTCCGCGAGCGCACGCGGCTGGAGGACGTGATCGCGCAGCGCACGGCGGAGTTGGCGCGCCAGAACGCGGAGCTCGAGCGGCTGCACCGGCTCGATCAGGACGAGAAACTCGCCGCGCGCCTCGCCGAGGAGAAGGCGCAGCTGGAGTTGCTGCGCTACCAGCTCAATCCGCATTTCCTCTACAACTCGCTCAATTCGATCCGCGCGCTGGTCTACGCGAACGCGGAGGCGGCGGGCGAGATGGTGACGCGGCTCTCGGAGTTCTGTCGCTGGACGCTGACGCGCGGCGGCGACGGCATGACGACGGTGGCGGAGGAGGTGGAAATGCTGCACGCCTACCTCGATATCGAGCGAGCGCGCTGGCAGGAGGGATTGCGCACGAGTGTCTACGTGGCCCCCGAAGCGCGCGCGGTGCCGGTGCCGCAGTTCCTGTTTTTGCCGTTGATCGAGAACGCGATCAAATACGGCGGCCGCACGAGTCCGAGCGTCCTCGAGGTGGCGGTCACGCTGAAGGTCGAAGGCGAGATTCTCGTCTGCGAAATCGCGAACACCGGCGCGTGGGTGGGCGAGAAATTCACCGCGCCCGCCGAGCTGAACGGCGATTCGACGCACATCGGGCTCGAGAACCTGCGCCGGCGACTCTCGCGTTACTACGGGCCCGCGTGCCGTCCACATATCGTGACCGAGGAAGGCTGGGTGCGCGTGCGGTTGCGGCTGCCGTTGCGGCCGCGCGCCGGCTCGAATCCGCCGGTGTGAGCGAGCGGCCCGCGACCGAGTTGAACCACGAATGGACACGCATTCACACGCATGAAGACCGGGACCAGGCAGGGTAACTGGACGAGCACGCGCCAGCGCGCCGACTCACAATGAGCGCGGCGCGGCGGGCTTTGCTGATCGACGATGAGCCGCTGGCGCGGCTCGAACTGCGGCGTCTGCTCGCTGCGCATCCCTCGATCGAGGCGGTGGGCGAGGCGGGCACGATCAACGACGCGCGCGCGCTGCTCGGGCGCGCCGACTACGATCTGGTGTTCCTCGACATCCAGCTGCGCGGCGGCAGCGGCTTCGACTTGCTCGATAGCGTGAAGCCGAACGCGCAGATCGTCTTCGTGACCGCCTACGATCGGTTTGCCCTGCGGGCGTTCGAGGTGAACGCGCTGGATTACCTGCTGAAGCCGGTCACGACCGCGCGCTTGAAGGCGACGCTGCAACGGCTCGGCGAGGCGCGCACGCTGGCCGTGGCGCCGGCGCCGACGGCGATCGCCGCGCCGGCGGCGACGGGGCAACGGCTGACGATGGACGATCGCGTGTTCGTGAAGACCGACGGCACGACGCGGTTCGTGCCCGTGGCGTCGATCTGCGCGGTGCGCTCGGCGGAGAACTACACGGAGCTCGTGCTCGAGGGCGGGCAGACGCTGCTGGTGCTGCGCACGCTGAAGTCGTGGGAGGAGACTTTGCCGGAGGCGCAATTCGTGCGCATCCACCGGCAGGTGCTGGTGAATCTCGCGCGGGTGAAGAAGATCGAGCGCAGCGGCGACGACGAGGTGGTGTTTCACCTCGATGTGCCGGTGTCGCCGCTCACCGCGAGCCGGCGAGCGCTGGCGGAGTTGCGAAACAAATTCGCGGCGGCGGGCCTCGAGGGATTGTTGCCGTAGGAGCGAGGGAGCGACGACGCGGGAGCTTTCCGGGCGCGCGCAGCGATCCGTGACGCGCGATGAGATCCAACGCGTGTCCTGTCAGACCCCCGACCGGGCATCGGAGAAAGCCGGATACCTTTTTTCAGGTGGTTAGCGGGGTGGTGGTGCGGCGATGGATCGGTAACCTCGCGGGACAAATGTCTTCGGAGGAGGCCGCTGGACGATGTTTGCGCCGCCATGAGCATTTCTCCCTCTGAATCGACCGACGAGATCGAGCGTTGGACCGAGCTGGCCCACGAGGCGCGGTATTCGATGAGCCGTCTGGCGCAGAAACTCCGGATGAACACGAAGCAGCTGCGGCGGCTGTTCCGCGAACGATTCAAGTGTCTGCCCAAGGATTTTTTCGACAGCGTGCGGGCGCGTCAGGCCGCTGCGGCGTCGCGTGCGGGATTTTCCGCCAAGGAGGTGGCGGACGCGTTTCACTACCGCGACGCGGCGCACCTCAACCACGCGTTGAAGAAGCACCTCGGCCTCACGCCCGCGCAATTGTGTCCGCGGCGGACGCGCTCGCCCTTCGCGACGGGAGCGGACGGGCCGCGCGAGGCCGCGCGGCGCGCGGGTATTTTTCTACAAGCGAAAGACACAAATCTACAAGGCGCGGACATTGGCTAACGGCAGGGGAGGCCCATGCTCGCGCGTGACGGTCGGGCCAGCCGTCGCCACGTCAACCCCCCACGAAGGAGCTCCCCATGCCTGTCTCCGGAAGAGAAATCGCCAGCTTGGATTTCTCGAATCTGATCGGCGGTCCGCTCGATGCGATCGTCCGCACCCAAGCCAAGTCGGCCATTACCACCGCCAACTTCATCAAGGAAGTCGGCTTCGACAAGGACGGGAACCTCATCACCGTCGACTTCAAATACAACAAGAAGAACGACGCGGGCAAAAACCAGGAATTCACCCTCACGGTGCCGTTCCTGACGATGCTGCCCGTGCCCTACATCACGATCTACGAGGCGGTGATCGACTTCAACGCGAAGATCACCTCGACCACGCAGACGCAGCTCGACACCTCGTCGGACTACGAGGGCGAGATGAGCGCGAGCGCGAAGTATTGGTTCTTCTCCGTCAACGTGACGGGAAAAACCTCCTCGAAGAAAAAGACCTCCTACACGGACCAGGAAGAGCGGTCGTTCGACATGCACATCCGCGTCGAAGCCCGCAATCAGGACATGCCGGCCGGCACCGACCGCCTCCTGACGATCCTCGAGGAAGCCATCGGCGAAAAGAAAGGCCCGAAGATCGTCATCGCCAAGGTCGTCTCCGGCGGCGGCTCCACCACGTTGAAGCTCGATGCGCCCGCCAGCGACCTCGAGAAGATCAAGGCGAACTACGGCTTCAGCTACAGCGGCGCGCAATACAAGCTGACGCCCCCGACACAGGCCGGCGGCGACTTCACCGTCGCGCCCCAAGCCCCGGCCGCCCTCACCGGCCAGACCATCGAAATTGCCCTGCCGGAGTGAACCGGCCCCCCTTCAACCTGAGTTACAGGAGATCCAGCCATGCCCGTTTCCGGTAACGAGATCGCCAGTCTCGATTTTGCGAACCTCATCGGTGGCCCCCTCGACGCCATCATCCGCGCGCAGGCCAAGTCGGCCATCGCCACGACCAACTTCATCAAGGAGGTCGGCTGCGATCGCAACGGCAAGGTGGTGAACGCCGAGTTCGCCTATACGCGCCGCGACGACGACGGCGGCACGCGCCGCTTCAGCCTCACCGTGCCCTTCCTCGCGATGGTGCCCGTGCCTTACCTCACCGTCAGTGACGCCCTCGTGGAGTTCAACGCGAAGATCACCTCCACCACCGAGAGCAAGAGCGAGGAGAATACCGCCACCTCCGGCTCCTTCAGCGCCAGCGCGAAGTTCTGGTTCGCGTCGGTCAGCGTCTCCGGCAAGGCGTCCACCGCCAAGAACACCAGCCGCTCCGACAAGGAGGAACGGACCTTCGACATGAAGATCCTCGTGCGCGCGAAAAACCAGGACATCCCCGCCGGCACCGAGCGCCTCCTCACGATTCTCGAGCAGTCGCTGCGCGAGTCGAAAGGCAGCTTGGTCGTGCCGATCACGATCGTGAGCAAGGACGCCCAGAACAAAGCCATCGTCACGCTCGAGATGGAGGACGTGCAGGACCTGAAGAACGCGATCGCCAAGGCCGGCGCGACCGCGCTGCCCCTCGCGAAGTGGCCCGATCCGGCCTCGACGCAGACGCCCAAGGCCGAAGTGACGGCCAGCATCCCGTCCGGTGCCACGCTCACGCCCGACACGCAGAACGCCACGCGCCG
Organism: Candidatus Didemnitutus sp.; assembly: GCA_019634575.1. NCBI lineage: Bacteria > Pseudomonadati > Verrucomicrobiota > Opitutia > Opitutales > Opitutaceae > Candidatus Didemnitutus > Candidatus Didemnitutus sp. The sequence continues at coordinate 333,660 of JAHCAY010000002.1, read as the reverse complement.
GCTCAGCGTCACGCTCGACAAGGAGGTGCCCGACTCGCTCGTCGGCACCACCGTCGAGGTGCGCTACACGACGTGACGCCGAGACGAGAGTCTGCGTTTCCCGCGAGCGCTCCGCCCGCCACTGGTCACGGTGGCGGGCGCGACGTTGCCGGACGCCGCTGAGCCGCGCCGGGCGCCGCGGACGATGTTCATCCCGCATTTCCCATGGCCGAAAAAATCCCCCCCGCCACCAAACTCTCCGAAGTCATCGGTGGACTCGTGGCCAGCATCGCGCACGCCCGCAGCGTGGCCGACGCCGAGGCCCTGCGCATCGCCCACCGCTACCGGCAACACGAGCTGCTGAAGGGCCTCTCCGTGCCGCGCCTGCGCATCCGCAACGTCAGCATCAGCCTGCCGGTGATTCTCACCTCCACGATTCCTGGCAACGCCGCCGTGGCGAACACACCGAAGGAAATCGCGCGGATCGCCGGCGACGCCTTTCAGCAAGCGCTCAGTTGGGCGAGCGAATCGCTGCGGGACCAGCGGCAGCTGAAAAACCTCTCACCCGAGGAGCGGAAATGGCAGGGCCGGTTCGAGCGCCTGATCCCGTCCGTGATGTCGGCCAACGCGCCGGCGCTGCTGCGCGAATCGCTCGACGGCGAGATCCAGCAGACGCTCAACGGCCTTTCCCTGTCCGAGGCGGGCGGCGCGCCGGCCGACGCGGCGATCCGCGACGCCGTGGCCGCCACCACGGAGCGGGTGGTGCGCGGATTGATCGAGGAGGTTTGCCTGCGCTACCTGCATGACCGCTTGGATCAGGAGCGCGGACGACTGGCCCCGAATGAGAAAGCCGGAGACGACTTCGACGAAGGGCGCGCGCGGAAGTTTGCCGACGAGGTGTTGAATCACGAACTGGTGAAGAAGCTGATCGACAACCTCCGTCTCGCCGCCCAGCAGGCCGCCGTGCTCAAGCCGACCGTCGCCCCGGATTTCGAGGTGTCGGTCAACACCGACGACATCAAGAACACCGGCGGTGGACCCGATGCCGTCACCCGGCTCAATCTCCTCCTGCACGAAGAAGGACTCGAATGGATGACCGGGTCGCAGGACGGCAAGGAGACGACGACGCTCGGACCCGAGTGACGCCATGATCCTCTGCGTGCAGCAGGAAAAACTGGGCGAGCGTCTCGCCACGCTGCGTCCGCTGATGGACAAATATCAGCGTGGCGAGCCGACGTTCCCGAGTGAGGCGTTGAAGTGGCTCGACGAGGCGGAGAAGGCGATGGGCACGCTCCGCCTGCCGGAAGGCGCGGAGATGTCGGCGCTGCGCGGACGCATCCTGCGCGCGGCGGATGCGCTGCCGGCCGAGGACGGGCACCCCTCCCGCGCGGCCATGCGCCGGGCGCAGCAGGCGGCGGCCGCCGAGGCGTTGACGCGGGCGGAGGAAGTGTTGCGGCAGCGCGTGACCGCCGCCGAGGAGCGGTTGAAATTCTTCGAGGAGAAATTGTGCGAAGGTCTGACGGCCTTTGTGGTCCAGAACGGCATGCCGCCGCGCACCACCGAGCATCAGGCGTCGCTGCTGCGCATTTGGGAACTCCTCCGGCAATTCTCCGCGACGCGCCCGCTCGCCATCTACATGAGCGCTTCGCTTTCGCAAACCGACCGCTGCTACCTGCTCGATCGCGTCCTGAGCCGGATCGACGAGGGCGCGGAGGTCTCTCCCGGCGCGGCGTAGACTCGCTGCGACCACACCCTTCTTTTCGTCCTCAACCCTCGACCCCCTCCAGCCATGGCCAAACACGGTGGACGCCATCTCGTCATTCGCTGCAGCTGCACGACCGCTGCCGGCGGCTACTACACCGCGCGCAAATACGAATATCCGTTTCCGAACGACAGCCTCAACCGGAGCCTCATCGCGCAGGCCAAGAGCGAATACATCGAGGACGAGAACATCGAACCCGGCGACCGCGATCGGATCACCACGACCACCAGCATCCGCAACAATCGCTGAGCAAGCGCAGCTCTCTTTGCGACGCGCGACGCTCGACGGCGAAGAAGCGAGGAGCGTTCACCGTGGCGTGGGGATGAACTCCGGTCCCAATCAAGCGTCGCGATCAAGTGAATGCGTCAGCGTGTTTGGACGCCGGGCGTCGAACCGATCCCCGGCAATAGTCGCAGCGCAGTTTCCAGAGCGAGATCGCGTCCAGCGCAGATATCGGCGAGCGTCAGACAGGGTGCGGTGACATCGGGTGCGACGCCGTGGCTTTCGAGGCGCTGGCTGGCCGGGTCGACGAAGTCTCGCTCGGACACTTTCAGGTGGCCGCCATCGGGCAGGCGGTGCGTGAACGCCTCGACGACCGAGCCGGCGGTGCGCTGACCAATCAGGGTCGCGCGACGATGCCATTGCAGTGCCCGAGCGAAAATCTCCGCGGAGCTGGCCGTCGTTTCGCCGACGAGGACAACCACTTTCCCCGAGTAGGGCGCGGAAAAGGTCGGCAGCGTATCGAGCGGCTGGGGTTTTCCTGAGCGGTCGATTACCTCGCCCAAACGCCGCCCTTCCGCGAAGAAGAGGCGCGCCGCCCGCTGGAGCGAGATCGATGCGCCGCCGGTGTTTTCACGCAGATCGATGATCACCGCGGGAACCGCGAGGTGGTGCTGCAGTTCGCGGCCGAGCCACGAAACCGACTCAGGGGTGAACTCGTCGAAGCGCAGGTAGAGAACGCCGTCGGCGACGAGTCGTGCGTCGGTGCGCACATCGTCCAGGGGCAGGAGCGTCGGCGAAAGGGTCAGCGCGCGTGGTTGGTCGTGTTCATCGAGAAACGAAAGGTGGATGGCTTGTTCCGAGTAGCGCAGGGAGTCGAGCTCGATGGGGTTCGGTGCGAGAATACGCCAGCCGACGCGTATGCCGGCGGCTTCGGCCGGACTTCCGCGGAGGACCTCCGTCACTGTCCGACTGGCGGCCAATGTGCGCTCGCGGAATCCGAAGCCAATCGCGTGGTGTTGGCGCTGCTCATGAACCTGTCGCGGCGAAATCGCGCAAACATGGCGGTCGTGCAATTCGGCAGCCATGCGGTTGAGGATGCCGTAGAGTTCCTTCTCGTCTCGGGCGGCGGCGGCTTCGGGACGGTAACGGCTGCGCAGGGATGGCCAGTCGACGCCATGGAGTGCGGCGTCGAAATACTTGTCGTTCACGAGCGACCAGACGCGGTCGAAGACGGCGAGGTTAGCCGCCGAGCAGTCGGTGCCGCCTCGTGTGTCAGGTTCGCGATACGCGGTCGGTGGCGTGGCGCAACCCGCGAGGAGCAGTGAAGCCGCGAGTGCGAGGACGTGACGAAGATCGGTGCGATCAAGAAGCACGCAGGGACAGAAAATCGCCACGCGGCCCGGCCGGCAAGCGCAGCGTGGGCGATCAATCGTCCCCGGTTGCGACTCGTGGCGGTGACGAGGCGATGGGGCAACCGGCGTGCGATGCGGGCGTCAGGCCGTCTCGACGAGGTCCTTTTCCACGCGGAGGTTGTCGATGATAAAGTCCTGCCGCTCGGGCGTGTTCTTGCCCATGAAGAAGGCGAGGAGTTCCTCGGAGCTGTAGAGGTGGTTCAGGTTCACCGGTTCGAGGCGGATGTTCTCGCCGATGAAGTCCTTGAACTCGCCCGAGGAGATTTCGCCGAGGCCTTTGAAGCGCGTGATCTCGTGGCTGGCGCCGAGTTCGGCGATGGCGGACTGCTTCTCGCGCTCGTCGTAGCAGTAGATCGTCTTGCGCTTGTTGCGGACGCGGAAGAGCGGCGTCTCGAGGATGAAGAGGTGGCCGTTGCGGATGAGGTCGGGGAAGAACTGGAGGAAAAACGAGATCAGCAGCAGGCGGATGTGCATGCCGTCGACGTCGGCGTCGGTGGCGATGACGATGCGGTTGTAGCGCAGGCCGTCCATGCCTTCCTCGATGTTCAGCGCGGACTGCAGGAGGTGAAACTCCTCGTTCTCGTAGATGACTTTCTTCGAGAGGCCGTAGGTGTTGAGCGGTTTGCCCTTCAGGGCGAACACGGCCTGCGTCTGCACGTCGCGGCAGGAGGTGAGCGAGCCGGCGGCGGAGTCGCCTTCGACGATGAAGAGCGTGCTCTGCTCGGCGCGCTCGTTGCGGTCGCCGAGGTGGAGGCGGCAGTCGCGGAGCTTGCGGTTGTGGAGCGAGGCCTTCTTGGCGCGTTCGCGGGCGATGTTGCGAATGCCGGCGAGTTCTTTGCGCTCGTGCTCGTTCTCCTCGATCTTGCGCTTGATGGTTTCGGCGACCTCGCGGTTCTTGTGCAGGTAGACGTCGAGCGACTGCTGCATGAACTTGCCGACGAATTCCTTCAGGGTCGGGCCTTTCGGGCCCATGTCGGTCGAACCGAGTTTGGTTTTCGTCTGCGATTCGAAGACGGGTTCCTGCACGCGGACGGCGACGGCGGCGTCGATCGACTGGCGGATGTCGGCGGCGTCGAAGTCCTTCTTGAAGTGATTGCGGAGGGTCTCGACGAGCGCCTCGCGGAAGGCGGCGAGGTGCGTGCCGCCCATCGTGGTGTGCTGGCCGTTGACGAAGGACCAATACTCTTCGCCGTAGTGGTTGCCGTGCGTGAAGGCGACTTCGATGTCTTCGCCTTCGAGGTGGATGATCGGGTAGAGCGGCTCGCCGGAGAGTTCCTTGGTGAGCAGATCCTTCAGGCCGTTCTCCGAGCGGAACGGTTTGCCGTTCAGCGTGAGCGTGAGGCCGCGGTTGAGGAAGGCGTAGTTCCAGAGCATGTCCTCGATGAACTCGAGGCGGAAGCGGAAGTCGGCGCCGAAGAGCTGCGCGTCGGGCGTGAACTCGATCAGCGTGCCGTTGCGCTCGTCGGACTTCGTGACCTTGGACTGCGACTTGAGTTTGCCCTTCTCGAATTCGACGACCTTGGTCTCGCCGTCGCGGAAGGCCTGGGCGCGGTAGCTGAGCGCGAGGGCGTTGACGGCCTTCTGGCCGACGCCGTTGAGGCCGACGGCTTTTTGGAAAGTCTCGGAATCGTATTTCGCGCCGGTGTTGATGATGGAGACGCAGTCCACGAGTTTGCCGAGCGGGATGCCGCGGCCGTAGTCGCGCACGCGGATGTGGCGGCGCTCCTCGTCGATCTCGACTTCGATCTTCCGGCCGGCGCCCATGGTGAACTCGTCGATCGAGTTATCGATCGTTTCCTTGAGCAGGACGTAGATGCCGTCCTCGGCGTGCGTGCCGTTGCCGAGCCGGCCGATATACATGCCGGGGCGGAGGCGGATGTGCTCGAGGGAGCTGAGGGTCTTGATGCTGGCTTCGGTGTAGTTGGACGCCATTTTTTCGGAGGACGGAAAACGGAGGACAGGGATCGAACGACGGCCGCGGCGAGCGCCGGATGGGCGCGCGTGGACGTCGCGCAATCTACAGAGGGCCCGCACGGCGGCGTGGCAAGCCGTCAGTGTCGGGCAGGGTCTCGCGGGTAGCCGCGGGCGAGCGACGGTGTGACGAGACGGGAAGCGGCGCTCGGGCCGGAACTCAGCAGGCCAGGTAGCGGACGCGCGCGAAGAGGGGCTTGTCGAGGCCGATGCCTTCGACGCTGCCGGGCGAGAAACCCACCGGGCACATGATCGTAATGTAGCGGCCTTTCGGAGCGTGGATCACGATGTGCGAAGCGCTCATCGCGACGACTTCCTCTTCATCGAACGGAGAGGGGGCCGGCGAAGGAGCGGCTGAAGTGGCGGCGGGTTCTTGCATGATGGGCCGGCCTTTGCATCGGCAAAACTCCGAGGGAGTTTAGGGGATTCTAGCGCGGCGTGGTCGGTTAGACGAAGTGTCCCTCGGGTGCCGGAGCCTTGGCGCGCGGAGCGGGGACGGCCGGCCGTGAAGCGTGGGCGGCTTTTGCGGCTGGCTTGAGGGCGCTTGAGAGCGGGGCGGCGGACGTGAGGGTGGGGGCCGCGAGGTCGCCGCCGATGATGCGGCGGAGGTCCGCAATGGCCCGATCGAGGGCCTGAGTCTGAGAATCGAGCTCGGCGGCGGCGGCGGCGGTCTCTTCGGCGTGGGCGGCGTTGCCTTGGGTGACGCGGTCCATGTCGGACACCGCTTGGTTCAGTTGGTGAATGCCGGTGTCTTGTTCGCCTGAGGCGTTGGCGATCTCGGTAATCAGGGTTTCGAGCTCGCGCACCTGCTTCTGGATTTCATCGAAGCTGCCGGCGACGTCGGTGCTGATTTGCACGCCGTGCTGGCTCTTTTGCACGCAGTCGTCGATTTTCGCGGCGGTTTCCTTGGCAGCGGTGGCGCAGCGCTGGGCGAGGGCGCGGACTTCCTCGGCGACGACGGCGAAACCGGCGCCCGCTTCGCCGGCGCGGGCGGCTTCGACGGCGGCGTTGAGTGCGAGGATGTTCGTCTGGAAGGCGATTTCGTCGATCGTCTTCAGGATCTTGGTGATGTCCTGAGTGGCGTGTTCGATGGAGTGCATGGCGCCCTGCATCTGCTGCATGCGTTCGTGTCCGGCGTCGGCGGCGTGCCGGGCAGTGCCGGCGGTAGCGCGGGCGGCGCTGGCGTGGTCGGCGTTGCGCTTGGTCATCGAGGACATTTCTTCGAGTGACGCGGAGGTTTCCTCGAGGGAGGCGGCCTGGACGCTGGCGCCTTCAGCGAGGCCGGTGCTGGCGCCGGAGATCTGGTGGGCGGCGGCGTTGGTCTGGGTGGACGCGTCGCGGATGCTGGTGATCGAGGCGGTGAGTGGCGCCACGACGAGGCGGCGATTGAGGATGTAGAAGCCGAGGCCCATGAGGGCGGTGATCGGCAGCACCCAGGCGAGGCTGTGGAGCATGCCGGCGCGGACGACTTCGTCGACGTGGGTGAAATCGGTTTTGAGCACGAAGGCACCGTGCACTTCGCCGGCTTTCCAATTTTCCATGCGGAAGCCGAGGAAGTCCTTGCCGTCGCCACTGGCGCTCTTGGCGGGATCGCCGTGGCAGGTGAGGCAGTCTTGCGTGAGTTTGATCGGGCGGGCGTAGACGATCTCGTTGGCGGCGCGGTCGACGCGGACGAATTCGTTCAGCGTGCCGCTCTCGAGCTGGCGGAGGATCTCGGCCTCGGCCGGCGTCGGGTTGTTCTTCGGGTTGCGCGCGCCGTTCTTCGGCACGCGGAATTCGTAGCCAGCCTGGTTGGCGGCCTTGGCGATGGCTTCCCACGCGGCGACCACCGGGATGGTGCGATAGAGGGTGGAGCCACGGAGGTCGCCCGTGGCTTTGTATTCGGCGAGGAGTTTGGGGCGATCGAAGGCGCCGCCTTCGCCGAGTTTGGAGATGCTTTCGCGGACGTTCTCGGCTTCGACGACGGCGGCCCGCATGGTGTCGAGCGTCAGCGCGACGCCCTGTTTTTGGATGATGTTGCGCTGGACGAGCAGCGCGCTACCGACGGTGAGGAGAATGGCGATGATGCTCGCGAGAACGATCTTGGTTCCGAGTTTCATGGGGCAGTGGGGTGGGGCTGGTCGCTAGGTCCGCTGTGTGAATATCGTGCCGTGAGCGGGCGCGCTCATGTCACAGAATGGTCACAAGCGGGAAATATCCCCGCTCTCGGTAGGGCTTTGTCCGAGATCCTCGCGCGAGGCTCGCGCGATCAGGCGGCGGTGGGCGGGTGCCCCGACAGGAGGGCAGCATCCGGTGTCCCCCGACGACCGGATGCTGCATTGCCCCTGTCAGGCAAAATGAACCGGGGCCGTCGCGGCGCCCGGAAGCGAAAGGGAGCCCGCCAGCGCGGTGGCGGACGACACTCGCGCCCCGCCGTGCAACATGCCCGCGCGCGGCGCTCCTTCGGCGCGAGTGGAAAGTGAGACCGTCCCGCGTCCGGTGTTTCGGGCCACGGCCGGCGTGGCGTCCGGGAGGACGCAGCGAGCGAGGGCGATAAGGCCGGAATACATGGCGACAGGATGGGCAGGGTGACGCACGCGCGAGACGGGCGTTAAAATCTACTCGAAATAGCGGCCCGTTCGCGGACATCCTGTGTCACGAGCTTGTCACAAAGCTCTCAACTCGCGTGGGCCCGCGACGATGCTCATCCCTAAACGATCGGGTCAGCCTTGAATTCCCTGCTTCTCATCGACGACGACGCGGTGCTCCGCGACACGACGGCCGAGGTGCTGCGCCGCGCCGGCTACACGGTGGCGGAGGCGGCGGACGGCCAGCAAGGCGTCGCCGCGGTCGAGCGCGCGGCGCCCGATCTCGTGCTGCTCGACATCGATATGCCGCGGCAGAACGGCTGGCGCACGCTCCAGGAACTGCGCGACCGCGGTTTTCGCGGTGGCATCATCATGCTGACCGGTGCCGACGGCACCGACGAGATCGTGCGCGCGCTGAGCAGCGGGGCGGACGATTTCGTGAGCAAGCCGTGCGCATTTCGCGAACTGCTCGCGCGGGTGAACGCCGTGCTGCGCCGGGCGCGCGGGACCAAGCAACAGGAAGTGCTCCAACTCGGCGCCGTGCGGATCGACCTGGCGGCCCGCACCGCGGAGAAGGACGGCCAACCGCTCGCGCTGACCCAGATCGAGTTCAAGTTGCTCGAGCAGCTGGGGGCCAGCCGCGGTTGCGCGGTGCTGCGCGATGAGTTGTTGAAGAAGGTGTGGGGCTACTCGTCCACGGCGGCGACCCGCACGGTCGACACGCATGTCTGGCGGCTGCGCCAGAAGATCGGCGACGACTCCGGTGACCCGCGCTGGATCCGCACGGTGCCCGGCGGCTATCGGCTCGTCGACGCCGGCGGTGAGGCGGACTGAGCGGCGGCGGTCGCGGCTTGCGGCGGGGCGCGACTCGGGTTTGCTCGGTCTCGCCATGAAAAAGCTCCTGCTGATCGTCCTCGTGCTGGTCGTCGTGCTCTATGTCGGCGCGACCTTCTTCCTCGGCTCTATCGTCAAGGCCGGCGTGAACGCCTTCGGGCCGAAGCTCACGCAGACGAAGGTGGAGCTCGCCGGTGCGTCCATCTCGCCGCTCACCGGCTCGGGCACGCTTACCGGGCTGGCGGTCGGCAATCCGAAGGGTTGGTCCGAGCGCGATGCGTTCAAGCTCGGCAAGGTGCACGTCGCCATCCGGCCGTTGTCGCTGCTCGGTGACCACATCGTGATTGAGGAGATCACGGTCGATGGGCCGGAATTCCTCTACGAGACCAAGATCGTCTCGAGCAACATCAAGGACCTGCTGAAGAACATCGAGGAATTCTCCGGCGGCAAGAACCCGGAGGCCAAGCAGCCGGTGGCGAAGGACGGCAAGCCGATCAAATTTGAGATCAAGAAATTCCGCCTGACCAACGGCGTGGCGCGCCTCGGGGTCGGTGCCGCGGCGGTGCCCGTGCCGCTGCCGCCCATCTCGATCGACAACCTCGGCACAAAGGAAGGCGGCATCACGCCGGACCAGGCGGCGGGCGCGATCATGCGCAATGTGCTCGGCGGAATCGTGAGCGGCACCGCGGAGGCGTTGAGCAAGACCGCTGGCACCATCGGCGCCAACACGGTCGAACAGACGAAGGATGCGGCCAAGAAAGCTGGCGAAGGCATCAAGAAACTGTTCGGCGGAAAACCCTGAGCGGACTCGCGCGGCCGGGTGGGCGTCGATCTCCGCACCGACGCGTTTGTCGCCGGTGCGGGAACCGGCGACCACTCTTCGGCTCGCCCGGTGAGGAGCAGCGCTTGATTCCAACTTCGTGAGGGCGTCCCAGCGTGCGGCACGCCCAGCGGTTCTGTCGGGAGGCTCCGGCGCGGCGGAGGGCTTCAGTGTGGCCGGTAGGTGACGCGCGCGTAGACTGCTTTCTTCGGGTCGACGGTTTTGACGCTGGTCGCGTTGAAACCGGCCGGGCAGAGCACTGCGACGTGTCCGGGCGGGATGGATTTTCCGGCGGGCGGCGTTGGTTTGGCGGAGGCCGGGTGAGGTTGAGGAGCGAGCGAACCGGACATTGCAGGCGTGAAGGGAAAAATGATGGCGGCGGGAGGAGAGATGAGCGCGTCAGGCGTCGACGAACGCCTCGGCGTGCGCCGGCGCGGCGTGGCGGACGGGCTTCACCGGCGACGGGGCGCGGCGAGCGGCGGCGACGGGGCGCGTGCTGATGGCGTTTGGCGTCGGCGATTTTCCGTCGGTGCGAGCCGGGCCGCCGATGAGCTGGAGCAGTTCGTGGACGAGGTGCTGGACCTCGGCGGATTGTGCATTGAGTTCCTCGGCGGCGGCGGCGGATTCCTCGGCGGCGGAGGCGTTGCTTTGCGTGACCTTGTCCATCTGCGACACGGCGTGGTTCACCTGCACGATGCCTTGGCTTTGCTCGGAGGAGGCGGTGGCGATCTCGCCGACGAGGGAGTCGACGCGGCGTGCGCGGTCGACGATTTGTCCGAGCGAGTCGGCGACTTTGCCGGAGATGCGGACGCCGTGTTCGCTCTTGTTGACGGAGTCTTCGATCTTGCCTGCGCTCTCCTTGGCGGCGGTGGCGGAGCGTTGGGCGAGGGCGCGCACTTCCTCGGCGACGACGGCGAAGCCGGCTCCGGCCTCGCCGGCGCGGGCGGCTTCGACCGCGGCGTTGAGCGCGAGGATGTTCGTCTGGAAGGCGATCTCGTCGATCGTCTTCACGATCTTGGCGATTTCGCCGGAGGAGAGCTTGATGGCGTCCATCGCCGATTTCATCTCGGTCATGTCCGCGGCGCCGGTGTCGGCGGCGGTGCGGGTTTGCGCGGAGAGGTCCTTGGCCTGGCTGGCGTTATCGGCGTTGCGCTTGGTCATCGAGGACATCTCCTCGAGCGACGCGGAGGTTTCTTCGAGGGAGGCGGCTTGCTCGCTGGCGCCTTCGGCGAGGGATTGGGAGGAGCTGGAGACCTGGCCGGCGGCGGCGGCGGTTTGTTCGGCGCCGGCGGCGAGGCGCGAGGCGATGGAGTGGAGCGCGCGGTTGGTGGAGCGAGTGATGAACCACGCGATGCCGACGGCGGCGACAATCGCGAGGATGAGTCCGCCGACGAGGAGTTTCTTCCCGCTCCAAGCGGCCTCGGTGATGCTTTGGACGCCGTTTCCGAGATTCGATTCGTTGAAGGCGATGAGCTTGTTCAGCTGACCTTCCAGCCGCGCGAAGATCGGCTCGATGCCGTCGTCCATGATCTTGAGCGTCTCCTGCGCGCGTCCGCCGTCGACCATGGCCATGATCTCGGCGGCGGCGGTGGAGAAGTCGCGGTAGTCCTTCTGCAACTCCTCGAACATGGCGCGGTCGTCCGCGGCGGTGATGGTGACGTCGTAGGCGGCGAGCACCTTTTTGACGTGTTCGATCTGCGTGTTGTATTCCGCGGCGATTTTGGGGCGATCAGGGGTGAAGATGTATTCGCGGAGCAGGCCGAGCTGGTTTTCGAACTCCGCGTTGATCTTCAGGATGGCGACCGTGCCGGGCACTGGATCGTTGGCCAGGTAGGCGCCGGCGGAAGATACGGCGAAAAAGCGATTCAAGGAGATGGCTCCCAGCGCCAGTGTGATGGCGATGACGGTGGCAAATCCGAGGGAGATGCGTTGGGCGAGGGAGAGCGATTTCATGGGGATACGGTGGGACCGGGCACGAGGGCGTGCCGACACGTCGCTCCTGATTCTTGCCCGCCTGGAACGAGCCCGGATCTGGCGGTCGTGCTGGGGCACACCGCAACGTTACCTTTGTTATCGGTCAGGTCCGCGCGGAACTTTAGAAGTCATCCGAAAGCAGCGCTTTGCTGAAATGGCAGACAGCGATCCCGGTCGCTGCCTCAGGGGGCAATGGGCGTGTGCAAGCACGCGGCCTGCGGTGGAACCCAGTTTTAGGACAGCCTCGCATCAGAAGATGCGCTGAGGCGGACCGCGCATGTAGTCCGACGGACCCAGACGCGGCGCGCTCAGGCGGAGACGCGGGCGGTGTCCAGCGTTTGCTGGAGGCGGCGGCGGAGTTCGCCGAGGTCCTTGGAGCGGAAGCTGTGCTTCGTGCGTTCGAGGACGGCGATGGCTTCGGCGACGGATTCGCGGAGCGGGCCGACCAGCGTGCCGGTGCGCGGCACGGTCGATTGGGCCTGGAGTTGCTGGGCCAGTCGCAGGAGGTGGTCTTGAAGTTGTTGGTCCTGTCCGCCTTCGCTGTTGCGGGCGGCGACGAGCAATTGGGCGGTGGCGTGCGAGAGGTCGACCAGGGCGCGCTGTTGCCGGCGGTTGTCGACGATGCCGGTCACGAGTTCGCGCAGCATGACGAGATTCAGCGGCTTCACGAGGTAACCGGCGACGGAGAGATTGGCGGCGCTGAGAGTCGATTCCAGCTCCGGATTGCCGGTCATCATGATGACGGCGGGCGACGTGTCCTGGGAAACGATCTGGCGGACCCAGCTGAGCTGGCGGTTGCCGGGCAGATGCACGTCGCAAATGATGGCGTCGAAGGTCGCGGTCGAGAGCGCGACATCGGCTTCGGCAGTGGAGGCCGCCGTGGTGCAATGGGCACTGCAATGCAGGCACCAGCCCTCGAGCATATCTCGAGTGAGCTGATCGTCGTCGATAATGAGGATACGCGAGGATTTCATGGCCCTTCGGACAGATAAGGGTGACCGATTCCTCCCATCGGTGGGAATCCGGAGAACTTTAGGGCAAAGACTCCTGCCGGCCTGGCCGGCTAAGCGACGGGAAAGCCGCAGTGGAACGTGGTGCCTTGACCGACTTCGGTCTCGAGCTCGACGAAGCCGCCGTGACGGCGCACGAGGCGCAGCACGGTGGCGAGGCCGAGGCCGGTGCCTTTCCCCTTGGGCTTGGTGGTGAAAAACGGGTCGAAGAGGCGCGCACGGACTTCGGGCGGGATGCCGGTGCCGTGGTCGCGCACGGTGAGCACGACGTAGTCGCCGGCGCGGACGTCGGGGCCGAGGGCGGGGAGTTCCGCGGGCGTCAGCGTGCGCCGGGTGACGGCGAGTTCCAGCGCGCCGCCGTCGGGCATGGCGTCGCGGGCGTTCACGCACAGGTTCATCAGGACTTGGTGAATCTGGGTCGAGTCGGCGCGGATGGCGGGGAGGTGCGGCTCGGCGGTGAAACTGACTTCGAAGTGCCCGCCGAACGATTCCTTCACGAGCGTGGCGACTTCGCCGGCGACCTCGGCCGGGCTGGTGGTCTCGAGCGGGCCGTCGCTGCCGCGCGCGAAGTGGAGCAGCTGGCGCAGCATGCCGGCGCCGCGTTGGACGGCTTTCTTGATGTTGTCGAGGTGTCGCGGGAGGAACTTGCCGGAGGGATCGAGCTCGATGAGTCCGGCGCTGCCGCCGATCGCGGCGAGGATGTTGTTCATGTCGTGCACGACGCTGCCGGAGAGCTGGCCGAGCAGCTCGATGCGTTGCGAGCGCAGCAGCTGCGCTTCGAGGTTTTTCTTCTCCGTGAGATCGCGCACGTGGTATTGCAGGAGGGTGCGGTGCTCCCACGGCACGTAGCCGGCGGTGACTTCGACGATGGTGGGCTGGGCACGGCCGTGGAGGAGCTCCAGCTCGGTCGGGCGCAGGGTGGGGGCCGGGCCCGAGTCGTGGCGGAGCCGGGCGGCGTGCTCGGTGGAGAAATATTCGAAGAAGTTGGGCAGCGCGGCGTGGGTCGATTGGACGAGGTGCGTGAAGGCGGAGTTGCGGAGCACGATCGTGCCGTCGAGCTCGGCGAGGACGATGCCTTCGGCGGAGTGCGTGATGGCGGCCTCGTAGCGGGAGGATTCCTCGTAGAGGCGGCGGTAGCGGTTGAGGCGCGAGATGGTGCGGAGGCGGATGCGGAGCTCGACGGCGTCGAAGGGTTTGGTGAGGAAATCGTCCGCGCCGGCATCGAGGCCCTGGAGTTTCGATTCGCGATCGTCGAGGGCGGTGAGGAGCAGGATGGGGACGGTGGCGAGTTCGGGGGTGGCGCGCAGGCGGCGGCAAACTTCGAAGCCGTCCATGTCGGGCATCATGACGTCGAGCACGATGGCATCGGGATGCTCCTTCCCGGCCAGCGCGAGGGTGCTGGCGCCGTCGGGTGCGGTGAGGACGCGATGGCCCTCGGGCTCGATGACGTTGCGGAGGAGGGCGAGCGCGCGCGGCTCATCGTCGACGACGAGAATGGTGGATTGGGGTTTCATGGTTTGACGGGTCGGATGAGCGCCTCGGCGACGTGGCGGGCGAGCTCGCGCAGGTTGACGGGTTTGCTGAGATAGGAAGTGGCGCCGGCTTCGAGGCAGCGGGTGCGGTCCTCCAACATCGCGAGGGCGGTGACAGTGATGATGGGGATGTCGGCGGTGCGCGGGTCGGCGCGGAGGCGGCGGGTGGCGGTGAGGCCGTCCATCCCGGGCATCTGGACGTCCATGAGGATGAGGTCGGGGCGATCGGCGAGCGCGGCGGCGATCGCTTCCTCGCCGTTGCGGGCGAGGGTGAAGCGGCACGCGGCGAAGATCGGGCTGCGCTGATAGATGAGGACGTTGGTGTCGTTGTCCTCGGCGATGAGGACGTGCGTGCCGGCGGGAGCGGCGTAGGCGGGGGAGGATGCGAGGGCGGGGGCGCGTGGCGCGGGCCGTTCGGCGGCGCGCATCGGCAGGATGACGGAGAAGCAGCTGCCCTGGCCGGCGGCGCTTTCGAGCGTGATGCGGCCGCCGTGCAGTTCGGCCATGCGACGGGCCAGCACGAGGCCGAGGCCGGTGCCGCCGTGGCGGCGGTTGAGGGCGCCGTCGATTTGCTGGAAGGGTTGGAAGAGGCGCGCCTGTTGCTCGGGCGTGATGCCGATGCCGGTGTCGCTGACGCGGAAATGGACCTCGGCCGGCGCGGTGTGAGGCACGACTTCGAAGCGCACGCGGCCGCCGTCGGGCGTGAATTTCACGGCGTTCGAGAGGAGGTTGACGAGGATCTGCTTCAGGCGGCGCGAATCGGCGGCGATGGGCGGGAGGTCCGCCGGGCAGGCGAATTCGAGGGTGTGCTGCTTGCGCTGGGCGGCGTTGCGGACGAAGCGGAGGCTGGCTTCGCAGGTGCCGCGCACGTCGGTCTCCTGGATGTCGAGTTCGAGTTTGCCTGCCTCGATCTTGGAGAGATCGAGGATGTCGTTGATGAGGGCGAGGAGGTGCCGGCCGCTTTCCTCGATCGCGGCGACGCTTTCGTGCTGGCGCGGGTTGAGTTCGCCGAGCGTGCGTTCGAGGAGGACCTCGGACATGCCGAGGATGACGTTGAGCGGTGTGCGCAGCTCGTGGCTGGTGCTGGCGATGAACTCGCTCTTGGCGCGGTTGGCGGACTCGGCTTGCTGGCGGGCTTCCTCGAGCTGCTCGGTGCGCTGGCGGACCTTGTCGTCGAGGTGGAGCAGGACCTGGCGGAGCTGCTGGTGGGTTTTGCTTTGTTCGTGGAGAGAGATGGCGAGCTCGCGATTGGCGCGGCTGAGCAGCAGGGCCGCCTCATGGGCGGCGAGCCCGAGCTCGGCGAGTTCGCGCGAGGCGGACGAGATTTCGAGGGGAAAGGGGGCGGCCGTCTCCTGGCGCGCGAGCGCCTGGATGGAGGTGACGAGCCGGTTGAGCGGGCCGGTGACGTCGGCGGCGGTGATGCGGGCGAGCACCAAGGCAAGGCCCACCGCGATGCCGGCGGCGACGAAGGTCGCCAGATAGTAGGCGGCGATGAGCCGTTGCGTGCTCCAGATCGGCTCGGTCAGGTAGACCTGCCAGCCGCAGCCAGGCACGATCGCGTGGGCGACGACGTAGCGCTCCCGGCCGTGTGCGGCCGAGGCGAGATCGACCGTGTAGGCGGCTTCGCCGGCGCGCTGGCCGGCTTGCACCACGGGATCGCCGGTGAGGTCGGTCAGCGCCGGGTGCACGAGCACGCCGTTGCCCGCGACAGCGCGGCCGGTGCGATCGAGGAGGAGGAGACTGCGCCCGCGCAGGTAGCCGGGCGGAGGTTTGATATCGAGGAGGGCGTTGAGTTTGAGCGAGCCTTCGAGGAGGAGCGTGGGCTGGCCGCGTGCGTCGAGCACCGGCTCACTGACGGCGACGATCAGATCGCCACCGAAGCCGCGGCCTTGGAAAACCTCGCTCATGAACGGCCGGCCGCTGGCCATGGGCTCGCGAAAATAGGCGCGGTCGGCGATGAAGACGCCGCGATTTGCGATTGGCTCGCCGGTCGCGCTGGTGGCGGGCGCCGCGGCGATGATCTCGCCGTGCGCGTCCGCGGCGAGCAGGGTGAGGAAGCCGCCGAACTCGCGGCGCACCGTCTCGAGACGCTGGGCGATTTCCTCGGGTGCGGCGTTCGCGCCGGTCTGGCGCACCGCGAGTGCGAGCGCGCGCTGGTGGGCGCCGAGGTCGTTGGCGATGTCGCGGGCGGCTTCCTTGGCATCGCGGGTGAGTGCGGCCTCCGCGACACGGCGCAGCGTCTGGTCGAAGTCGCGGCCGACGACGATGGCGAGGACGGCGATGGAGAGCGCCACGATCACGCCGAAGCGCTGGAAGAGCACGCGTTGCAATGGCAATGCCGGCTCGTTCGAGATCGTGCCGAGCCAGCGTCGTCCCCACGGGCTGTGGTAGACCGGCACGGCCAGCATGATCATCAGCAGGCTGTTCGCGGGATACTTGAGGACGATCGCCCAGTTGCTCGGGAACGGAAAATCCGACAGTGCGAAGATGCCCACCGCGACCAGCGGGATGCCCACGCACAGCCAATAGGCGGCGCTGGCGCGCAGTCTCCCTCGCAGCAGCGGCGTCAACCAGCCGACGAACAGCGGCTCCAGGCCGAAGCAGAGCAGGCCCCACGGATGACCCCACGAGAGCGGAGTGAGGCCGAAGGCAATGACGGCCGCCAGCGTGCCCGGAAGTCCGCCGAACGCGTAAGTCACCAGCAACGGCAGCCAGCCGCCAAAGATGAGCTCGGTGCCGCCGAAGATCGGCAATCCGAATTGGTTAATGCCCAAGCCCGCCATGCCCGCCACGAGCGAGCATAGCCACGGCATCACGCGGTTGCGGGGCACGGATGAATGAGGCAATGCTCCCATATCGGCTGGCACGGTCCGCAGCTTGAGGCAAAGCGACGCGCAGCGCAATTGATGTATCCGATGCGGCGTGCAGGCACTGTGCAGTCCGGGGCCGGCCGGGACGTTGACCGCGGAGCGCACGTCGTAACGCTCCGACCGTGAAAATCACCTATTATCTGGAAGTGACGTCATCATGGTGCCACTGGGTCGAGCCGACCTGGGCGGAATTGCAGCGGCGCTACGCGGGCCGGGCGGAGTTCGGATGGAAGATCGCGCTGATGGACGCGGGTGATTTTCCCACGAGCCACGCGCAATACGACTGGTTCCTCGAACGCTCCAGCGCCGTCATGCAGTCGCCGGTGGTGTTGAAATCCACTTACTACGATCTTCCGACTCCCGGCGCTTATCCGGCGGCGTCGGCGGTGGCCGAGGCCGCCCGCGAGCTCGGCGTGACGGGCGACGAGGTGCGCGTGGCGCTCTCACGTGCGGCGTATCGCGAGGGGCTGCCCGTCGGCCGGCTGGACGTGGCTGTCGCCGTGGCCGCGGCGGCAGGCGGTCTCGACGCGACGATCCTGCGTGCGCGAGCGCAGACGCCGGAAATCGCGGAGCGCCTGCGGGCGACGACGGCGGAGTTCCACGCGCTCGGCGTGGCGCAACGTCCGGCCTTCGTCCTCGAGAGCGCGATCGGTGATCGCGCGGTTTTCTCCGGTATCGTCCGACTCGATCCGTTCGTGGCGACATTCAAGGCGATGCTCGCCGATACGGCGGCTTATGCGGAGTTCGGCCGGCGGCGGCCGGGACCGCCCGCGTGACAGCGCGCTTTTTGCCCTCAGGGGACGCGCGCAAGAATTGCATAGTCAATTTGCGCGGGGTGTTCACCAACCGATGCGAGGCGGCGCACGCGCGTTTCAGCTACTGTCACACGGATGTTGAAATCACTGACAACTACCCCCCGCATCCTCGGCAGCGCCCTCGCGGCGCTCCTTCTTACCGTTTCCGCCGCCGCTGCAGAGCAGACCGGCTGGAATGTGCGCGTCGGCGCCACCTATGTGAGCATGGCCGACAAGTCGGACGCCTTCTCGGCGCTCGGCATCAATTTCGCCGCCGACTCCGTCAGCGTGCAGAGCAAGCTGATCCCCGAGTTCGATGTGAACTATGTGTTCAACGCGAACTGGTCGGCCCATGTGGTTCTCACCATCCCGCAAAAGCACGAAGTGAAGCTGGCCGGCGTCGGCAAGCTCGGCACGTTCCAGGAACTGCCCCCGCACTTCATGGCGGTGTATCACTTCAACGGCACGGAGGCCTTCAAGCCCTACGTGGGCGCCGGCGTGAACTTCACGCTGATCTGGAATACCAAGCTCAGCGTCGCGGGCGTGCCGCTCGCACTCGAGCACAACAGCATCGGCCTCTCCGGGCAGGTCGGCTTCGACTACGATCTCGGCAACGGACATTACCTCAATGTCGATCTCAAGAGGACCGCGCTCCGCAGCGACGTGTCGGCCGGCGGTTCCCGCCTGACGACCGCGCAGCTCGATCCGTGGATCTTCTCGGTCGGTTACGGCTGGAAATTTTGACGGGAGGGAACCTTTGAGCGCAGTGTAACTGCGCACCAAACGACAGGGCGGGCAGCGTGGAGCCCGCCCTGTTCGTTTGGTGAGGCCGGAAGCGCCAGGTGCGACGGGCGCGGGGCGGCGAGTTCGCATTGCCGCGGTTCGCCGCGATGAAAACCAAACCGCCACCGACTCCGCACAACGGTGCGGCGCGGGTGGCGGTCAGTCGAAACGCAGTTTCGAATTCAGCGCGGGCCGCTCAGGCGGTCTGCACCTCGGCAACTTTGCGATAACGCGTCGGCGGGATCTTGAAGCGGTGGCCGGAGTCCAGGTCGGTGAAGATGTGCCATTCGCCGTGGTCGGCGTTATGGACGAACACCTCGAGCACTTTTCCCTTTTCGTAGGCGTATTCTTCCATGGCGAACTCGTGATCGGCGTGCTCGATCGCCTCTCCGAGTTCACCGCTGTGTGGTTCCGTGATCTCGATTTTCCAAGTCATGGTGGGCAAGCGGGGTTGAAGCTCTTGCGTCGATGACGGGGCGCTTGGTCCGCCGGGGTCGCGTTCTTTCGCACGGTCCCGGTAAGCGTCTCGGGCGCGAGGGAGAGGTTGCGCAACTTCACCGCGCGGTCAAGCGCGCCGCCTGCGCAGAACTTGGCTGAAGCGCGCTGGGCCTTGCCCGCGACGGCGCACTCAGGAATGCGCCGGGTGCAGGATGGGTTCGTGGTCTTTGCGGAACGCGCGGATCGTCAGCATCAGCGCGCATAGCACCAGCGCGGCGGCCTCGAAAAAGGCGATGCCAGGATGGCGCGGCAGGAAATGGTTCGCGAGCCACGTGACGGCCCCGTCCGCACGCGAGAAGATCCACGGCAGATGCACCGCACCGTCCTGCGAGATCGCCCAGCCGAAACTCCACGTCGCGATGAGCGGCGCGGGGATGCCAGCGAGGCTTTGCAGGCCGCCGAGCACACCTTGCACGGCGCCCTGCTCGTTGGCCGGGACGTGCTTGGTGATGTAGGACTGCAGCGCCGGCCCCGAGATGCCCGCGAGCGAACCGACCACAATGATCGCGAAGATCATCCAGCCCTGGCTGGCAAAGCCGTAGCAAAGCTGCACGCAGCACGAAATGCAGAAGCCCACGACGACCGCGCGGGTGTCGCCCAGCTTGGGCACGATCTTGCGCACCAGCGTCGCCTGCACGATGCCCATCAGCAATCCCGAGAACATCAGCGAGAGCCCGACGGTGCGCATGCTCCACTCATAGCGATGCAGCGTGTAGAGCGTCCACGTGCTGAAGAGCATCATCTGGGCAAGCATCAGCAGGAAATAACTCCAAGCCAGCGCCAGCACGGCCGGGAGCTGTCGGAGCGCGAGCAGGGCGCCGACGGGATTGGCGCGCGCCCAGGAAAAGGCGCGGCGATTCTCCGGCTTCAGCGATTCCGGCAAGACGAAGAAGCCGAACACCCAGTTCGTCGCCGCGCAACCCGCCGCGACCCAGAATGGCAGGCGGATATTGATGTCGCCCAGCACACCACCGAGCAGCGGCCCGATGATGAAGCCGATGCCGAACGCGCCGCCCAGCATGCCGAATGCGCCCGCGCGTTTCTCCGGCGGCGTCACGTCGACGATGTAGGCGTTGGCCGTGGCCATGATGCCCGCCGTGAGGCCGGCGACTACACGCGCCACGAACAACCAGGAAAGCGTCGGGGCGTTGGCCATGATGACGTAGTCGATCGCCGAGCCCGCCGTGGCGATGAGGATGATGCGGCGCCGACCGAAGCGGTCCGAAAGCGATCCGAGAATCGGCGAACCGATGAACTGCATCAGCGCGTAGACCGCGACGATGACGCCGTAGGCGTGCGCGCCCGCAGTTTCGTTGTCGCCCTGCATCTTCACGATGAGCTGGGGCAGCACGGGAATGAGCAATCCCATGCCCATGATCGCGAGGACCATGGTGATGAAGATGAAACTGATCGCCGGCGAACGGGCGGACGTGGAGGTCATGCGCGCGCGAAGCTACGGTGCGCCCGCCCGGCGGCAAGCGGGCAATGGCCAACGGCGCGCCACCGCGACGGCCGGCGTGGATGAGCGGATTACTTCAGCGCGGCGATCCACTGATCGACCATCGCGCGCGCTTTCGATTCGCGGACGACCGGCTGGCCGTCCGGGCCGAACTTGATCATGTCCTCCGCCAGCAGCTTCCCGTCCGGGCCGAAGACCTTGAAGTGAGGAATGGAGCGCAGCTGGAACTGCGCGGTGACGGGCGATTTCCAGTCGATGCCCTTCACGCCGGGCCGGTTGATGTCGACCTTCACCACCGCGATGTCGGCGCGCTTCGCGTGCAGGCGATGCAGCGGCTCGGTGTATCCACGGCACGGCGGGCAATACTGGCTGGTGAAATCGACGACCGTGATCTTGCCGGGCACGGCGAGGGCGGCGAGGTCGATGCGTTCGCCGTGCGAAACGACGGCGGGCTCGGCGCCTTTGGTGGCGGCGGCAAGCAGGGCGAGGGGAGTGAGCGCGGCCGCGAGGACGAGGGACAGCAGTTTGGTTTTCATGGGGAAACTCAGTGGTGCTCGCCGCGGTAGACCTTCTCGCCCGCGGTCACGCGGATCGGCAGGCGGTTTTCCTTCGGCGGCAGCGGGCAGGTGGCGAAGGGCGTGAAGGCGCACGGCGGATTTTGCGCGCGGTTGAAATCGAGGATGATCTTTCCGTCCTTCGGCGCGTCGGCGTAGAGGAAGCGCGAGGCTTCGTAGGTCTCCGTGCCGCTGGTTGCATCGGCGATTATGAAGAACAGCGGTTCGCCCGCGCCTTCGAGCACCGGAAGCAGCTCGAACGTCCGGCCGTCGCGGGTGAACACCGCCTTGCCGGGCACCGGCATCGCCGAGGTCTGGCCGAGCACGTTCGTGATCGGAATCATGCGCGGCTGCTCGAACGCGATCCATTGCGCCTCGATGCGCCAGCTCGGGTCGGTCTCGAAATAGTCGATGCCGAGGAAGCCGGTGCGGCGTGCGCTCTCGCTGTTGCGCACGCGGAGCCCGATTTTCTCGCCACGTTTGATCACGAAGAAACTGACGCTGTCAGCCGAGACGAGAGAGGGCTTCGCGGCGCCGTAGCGCAGCTCGACGGGATGCGTGCCGGCGGCGACACCATCGACTTCCGTGCGCGACGCGGGGGCGGCGAGAAACGTCGCGTGTCCGTCGGCCGTCAGCCGCACGGTGCCGAGGTAGGGTGCACCGGCGGCGAGGCGCACGGTGTTGTCCTCGGCGGAGCCGACGGAGTTGTCGCCGACTTGCAACCAATGCAGGCCGATCAACGCCAACCAGCTGTCGGGCGCAGTGAGTCGCTCCACGCGTTCGCGGCGCCATTGCGCGACCTCCTGCGCATAATCGGCGCGCAGCGGCGCGACGCCGAGAAACAACGAGGCGAGGAGGACGGCGAGCGGCAGGCGCATGAGGGCCATGATTTGCCGAGCCCAGCCGCCGGCTCAATCGGGAAATGTTCGCGCGGTGCCGACTATTTCAGCAGATCGCGCAGATCGGCGAGGTTGAGGCGGGCGGCCGCTGCGTCGCTGGCTTCGAACACGTCGGCGAGCAGCGCGCGCTTCGCATCCTGCAACGCCATGACTTTCTCCTCGACGGTGCCTGCGCAGATCAGGCGGTAGCTCGTCACGACCTTGGTCTGGCCGATGCGGTGCGTGCGGTCGGTGGCCTGCGTCTCGGCGGCGGGATTCCACCACGGATCGTAGTGCACGACCACGTCGGCTGCGGTGAGGTTGAGACCGGTGCCGCCGGCCTTGAGCGAGATGAGGAAAACAGGGACGTCGTCGCTCGTCTGGAAACGGTCGACCTCGGCCTGGCGCGCCTTCGCGCTCATTGAGCCGTCGAGGTAGCAGTGCGCGATGCCTTGCGCCTCGAGCTCGGCGCGCAGCAGGGCGAGCAGCGAGGTGAATTGCGAGAAGACGAGCATGCGATGGCCCTCGTCGATGGACTCGGCGAGCAGTTCGCGGAACGCGTCGAGCTTGGCGGAGTCGTCGGCCGGGATCGCGGGCTGGAGCAGGCGCGGGTCGCAGCAGATTTGGCGAAGGCGGAGCAACTGCGTGAGCGTGGCGAGGCGCAGGCGATTCTCGGAAGCGCCGGCGGCGGCGAGGTCGATGAGCTCACGCTCGCTGTCCTCCTGGAGGCGGCGGTAGAGCTGCGTTTGCGCGGAGCTCGGCTCGCACCAGATGATCTGCTCGATCTTCGGCGGCAGTTCGGGCGCGACGGCGGCTTTCGTGCGGCGCAGGATGTAGGGCGCGGTTTGCGCGCGGAGACGCTCGTCGTGGAAGGCGCGCTCGTCGCGCTTCAGGCCGGGCGGGAGTTTCGGCACGAAGCCGGGCATGAGGAACTCGAAGAGCGAGCGGAGGTCGTCGAGCGAGTTTTCGAGCGGCGTGCCGGTGAGCAGGAAGCGGCCTCGGCCGCGCAGGGCGCGGAGCGATTGCGCGGCCTGCGTGCGGCGGTTCTTCAGGTGCTGCGCTTCGTCGGCGAGCACGAGGTCGAACTCGACGCTCTCGAACAGCGCCGTGTCGCGTGCGAGCGTGCCGTAGGAGGTGAGGACGAGGTCGAGCGCGGCGAAGTCCTTTTCCGCGAGGCGTTGCGCGCCGTGGTGCACGAAGGTGCGGAGCTGCGGGGCGAAGCGCGCGGCTTCGCGGCGCCAGTTCTCCATCAACGAGGCGGGAACGACGACGAGGTTGGGCAGGGCGGTTCGAACACTGTGGGAGCGAGCTTGCTCGCGACCCTCCACAGTCGCGAGCAAGCTCGCTCCCACAGTGGCATTCCGGCTCGCAGCGATGAGCGCGAGCGCTTGCGGCGTTTTGCCGAGGCCCATCTCGTCGGCGAGGATGCCGCCGAGTTGCTGGCGGTAGAGATGCCAGAGCCAGGCGACGCCGAGCTGTTGATAGGGACGTAGCGTGGCGGCGAACCACGGCGGGATCGGTGCCGGCGCCAGCGTCGAGAGGTGGTGCAACGCGCTGCTGCGCGCGCGCCACGTCTCGGGTGCGGCGAAGCCGGGCGCGATTTTTTCGAGGAGGTCGGAGACTTCCGCGACGCGCGCCTTCGGGATGCGCCGCTTGCCGAGCGGGGAGGCGGCGGGCTCTTGGGCGAGGGCGCGGTGGGCTTGTTCGAGCTGCGCGAGCCTGGCGCGGTCGACGAGGTAGATCGTGCCGTTGTCCTCGATGTAGCCGCGGCCGGTCGAGACAGCGGCGCGGATCTGGGCGTCGGGCGCGGCGCCGGCCTTGAGGCCGAGCGCGACGTCGTAGGCTTCGCCGGCTTCGGTGATTTCGGCCGCGATGGCGGCGGTTTTCAGGTGGGCGGTGTTGCGCTCGTAGTTGGGCGTGAACTCGGCCTGGAAGCGTTCGCGCAGCTCGGCACCGTGGGTGGCGAGGAGGTTGAGGACCTTGTGCCGATCGCGGAGCCACCACTTGCGCGTGAGCGGATCGAGGACGAAGCGGTTGGTTTGGAGAAATTCGAGCGCGGGTGCGTGGAGAACCGACTCGCGCGCGGGCAGGGTGATGGCGAGGTAGTGCTCCGAGCCGTCGACGGTCATCGGGGCGAGCGGCGCGTCGCGCGCGGGCGCGACCGGTTTCGGCTTCGGTTTGGACGGCGGCGGCGGTGGCGCGGGTGCGGCGGGTTTTTCAGTGAGGTGCTCGCTGACGCCGGGCAGCGCGAGGCCGTTCCACGCCAGGGCGTCGTTTGGGCGGTCGAGCCGGAAGAAGACTTTCTCGCCGACGAGCGCGTTGACGAGTTCGCGGAGCTGCGCGCGGGTGAGTTGCAGGAACGAGACCGGCTGGGGCGTGACGCCGATGCGCTGGAGAATCGCGAGCGCGGGCACGAACGCCGCCGGCGGCTCCACCTTCAAGTCGAGCTCGAGCCGGACCGGAATCGCGTCGCGTGGAGCGGCGCTGGGAAGGTTCGGCGGCAGGAGGAGGCGGAGCATGGGCGGGCAATGGACCAAATTGCCTGCGGCGTGGGAAGCGCGATTCGGCGCCGGCGCGGCGTGGCGGGCATGTCATACTGCGCTGGACGCGGCGCGGGCGGCGGCGGACGTCGGACGGAGCGGGTGAGAGGGCGATTCCGCTCTGAGTGAGTCCTCAAGGTCGTTCTTGCCTCGCGCTGCCGTGTCATATGGCATGGCAGTCATGTCCAAGCTGACCCCCGAAGAATCCGCCCGTCTGCATCCTGAAACTCTCGCGCTCAGCCTCGGTTTCGATCCGTTCCTGAGCGAAGGCGCGGTGAAGCCGCCGGTGTTCCTCACGTCGACGTTCGCATTCAAGAAGTCCGAGGACGGCAAGAAATTCTTCGCGTGGATGCGCGGCGAGGGCGGCGCGCCGACCGGCAAGCACCAGGCGGGCCTGATCTACTCGCGGTTCAACAATCCCAACCTCGAGATCTTCGAGGATCGCATGGCGATGTGGGAAGGCATGCGCGGCGCGCTGAGTTTCTCGAGCGGCATGGCGGCGATCAGCACCGCGCTGCTCGCGACGCACAATCCGGGTGACGAGATGATCGTGTGCGCACCGCTCTACGGCGGCACGGAGACGTTCATGCGCGGGTTCCTGACGAAGTTCGGCATCAAGTCGCATTTCATCCACGCGGGCATCACCGCCGTGGACGAGGCGAAGGCGCTGCTCGGGCCGAAGACGCGCTCGATCTTCGTCGAGACGCCGGCCAATCCGAACAACAAGCTCACCGATCTCGGCGCGCTGCGCGAGATGAGCGGCGCGCACCGGACGTCGGACGGCCGCAGCGTGCTCATCATGGTCGACAACACCGTCGCCGGTCCGGTGTTTTGCCAGCCGGCGAAGTTCGGCGCGGACGTGGTGATCTACTCGGCGACGAAATACATCGGCGGCCACTCGGATGTCGTGGGCGGCGCGGTGCTGGCGAACGACTTTGCGATCCTCAAGGGCATCGCGAGCCTCCGCAACAGTCTCGGCGGCATGCCGAATCCGCACACGGCGTGGCTGCTCACGCGCTCGCTGGAGACGTTGAAGATCCGCGCCGAGGCGGCCGCCGCCAACGCGCAGAAGTGCGCGGAGTTCCTCGCGGCGCACCCGAAGGTGCGCGCGGTGAACTTCCTCGGCCTGCTCAAGGCGGGCGACCCGGAATATGCGATCTACCAAAAGCAGCA
This sequence comes from Candidatus Didemnitutus sp., assembly GCA_019634575.1. Lineage (NCBI taxonomy): Bacteria > Pseudomonadati > Verrucomicrobiota > Opitutia > Opitutales > Opitutaceae > Candidatus Didemnitutus > Candidatus Didemnitutus sp. The sequence goes on along the minus strand of JAHCAY010000002.1, from coordinate 308,028 downwards.
GACCGGCCCGGGCTCGCTGATCTCGATTTTCGTGCGGGGCGGCGAGGCGGAGGCCTTCCGGTTCCTCGATGCGCTGAAGATCATCAAGCTTGCCGTCTCGCTCGGTTCCACCGAGTCGCTGGCGCAGCATCCCTCGGCGATGACGCACTCCGGCCTCACGCCCGAGGCGAAGAAGGCGAGCGGCGTGTCCGACGATTTGGTGCGCATCTCGATCGGCATCGAAAACGTCGACGACCTGATCTGGGACCTCGGCCAGGCGCTCGACCAGATGTGATCGTGCCAGACCAACGAACCCGCAGCGGTTGCGGGTTCGTGCGGTTGCGCGATTGACGGGCGCGGCTCAGTGCCGGTCGCGACCCTTGCCGTGGCCGTGACCGCGGTCGTCGTCGTCCCGGTCGCGGCCGTGCGGTTCCGCGTGGCGGGGCGGAGGGCCCTTGACGCGGACATGGGTGAAGTAGGCGCGCGGATAATAGACGATCACCTCGCGGTGACGTTCGAACGGCCGGTCGGTGCCCATCGAAAGCTGGACGTTGTGGCCCAGGTCGACGCGGACCCAGGTCGGCAGTTCGACGCTCGTGCGCCACGCGCCGTGGTCGACGTAGAACCACATGCGGTCAGCCGGCCGGTAATAAACTTCCGCCTCCGGATAGAAATAGTAGACGCGCTCGCGCGTGAACCAGCCGCGGCGTGCCCACGGTGGCGGCCCCTTGGGCGCGGGGAGATCGACTACTTCGACGACCGGTGGCGGCGGTGCGACGACGCGGCCGAGGCGGATGTCGGCCGAGATGGTGATGTCGATGTCGGCGCGCGTCGTGGCGACGGCGGTGCCGCCGAGGACGGCGAGGAGAAACAGGCGGAGCGGCTTCATGCGACGTGAGACGCTCGCTTGTGGAAAAGGTTTCCGGCGGAGACAGCCGGTGCCCTCGGGTTTTTCCCGAACCCATCAGGGCCGGGTGGAGGCCGTGGCGCTAGGGCTCGACGATCACCGGCAAACCGACCTCGACGAGCGCGAGCAGCGTGCGTGCATCCCAGTTCGCGAGGCGGAAACAACCATGCGATTCGGTGCGGCCGACCTTTTCCGGTTCGGGCGTGCCGTGGATGCCGTAGCCGGGACGATCGAGTCCGATCCACGCGACGCCCACCGGATTGTTCGGGCCGGGTGAGAGAATCAATTTGTGGTCGAGCGTCTGCGCTTCCGCCGATTCGGGGAACACTGCGGGATCAAACGTGTAGTTCGGATCGGGGATGATGACCTTGATCGTCAACTGTCCGACAGGGCGTTTCTCCACCATCTTCGCGATCGAGACGGGAAAATGCGCGATGAGTTTCCCGTCGGGGTCGGTCACTTCGAGTTCGCGCTCGGCGAGCCGCACGTGGAGGAGAGCGGCGTGGCCTTCGAGGAGGACGGTGCCGATGTTTGGCACTTTCAGCACGGCGCCCGGGAGCAAGTCGTCCCAGTTCACTTCCGGGTTCAGCTGGCGGATCAGTTTCGGGTTCGAGCGGTGGCGCTCGGCGACGAGTTCGAGCGCGGTGGCGTAGCCGAGGCGTTCCATCTCGGATTTGCCGACCCAGGTGTCGGGCACCGGATGCAGCGATGAAAGCTCCTCGGCGGTGAGCGTGTGCTCGCCGAGCGGCTCCTCGGTCAATTGCAGTGCCTCGCGTGTGAGCTTGTCGAGTTCGCCCGTCTCCTTGAGTTGCTGGCTGCGTTGAAACGCGCGCAACGCCGCGGCGGTTTGCGCGCCGCGCACGCCGTCGATCGAGCCGCACGAAAACCCGCGGCGATGCAGCTCTATTTGCGCTTCCAGCAGGTTCGCGGGCGCGCGCGGTTCGAAAGTGGCGACGGCTTCCTCCGCCGGAGCTTCTTCGGCGGCCGGTGGCTCCTGCGCCGGGAGTGCGGCGGCGAGCGCGAGAGCGAGGCAGAGGAGAGGGCGGCGCATGGTCAGCGGACGGTCACAGGAAACGCGCCGAGGGAGAGCGCGCGCAACTCGGACGCCGGCAGCGCGGCAAGCGCGGCCGGATCGCGTGGCACGGTGAAGCGATTGACGTAATGCACGACCGTCTCGCCCGGTCGGTGCGCGACCAGCGAGACGGCGGATGCGCCGCGCGCGGAGTCGCGCGATTCGACGGAGACGATGGCGGGGTTTTCGCTCGCGAGTCCGAGCCAGAAACCGCCGGGCGCGGGCAGGCGGGCGGGCGTTTCGAGTGCGAGCAGATGCTGGCCCGACGCGAGCTGAAGCGGCGCGGTGTGCTGTTGCGCCGTGTGTCCGGGCAGGTGGTAGGCGATGCTGCCGCAGCCGGCGAGCAGCGCGGCGGCGAGGAGGGAGAGCGTTGAAACGAGAACCCGCACGGCGCGGAGGTTGAGGCGCGGCGCGGGAACTGGCAAGCGGGCGGCGGCTTGCGAAACCGCGAAATGTGGCGACGGTCCGCCAGATGAAACGTTCCGCATCCGCCGTCTGGCAAGGTTCCCTCAAGGAAGGCAAAGGCACGCTGACCGCCCCGGGCGGGGCGTTGAAGAACACGGAGTATTCGTTCGGCTCGCGCTTCGCGTCGGGCGCCGGCACGAACCCGGAGGAACTCATCGCCGCGGCGCACGCGGGCTGTTTTGCGATGGCGCTATCGGCGGCGTTGGGCGAGGCCGGTTTCACCCCGACACGTCTCGACGCGAGCGCGGAGGTCAGATTCGACAATGTCCCGCCGAAGGGCTGGACGATCACGGCGTCGCGACTGACGTTGAAGGCGCAGGTGCCCGGCGTCGCGCCGGAAAAGTTCCAGGAGATCGCGGCCAAAGCTAAGGCCAACTGCCCGATCTCGCGCGTGCTCAACGCGGAGATTTCACTCGACGCGACGCTCGTCTGAGCGCGGCTGCGCGACTCAAGCGCTCGTGAGGTGCCAGAGGCCGCAGAGCGGACAACGGTAGGCGCTCCGCCGACGCTCCACGCCGGCCAGAAGCGCAGCGTCGAGCGCGTCGGCTTGGGTGCGATAGCGGCGCTTGCGGGTGCACATGCGCTGACGCTGCTCGGCGGTGGGACGTTTCACGCGGGGAGGATGGCGCGAAGGGCGCGGTCCCGGCAAGCCGGCGCGTTCGTTTCCCAGCCGGTCGGGCGGGGCGTGAGTCGCGATGCGTGGACGATGAGGGCGCGACTTGCCGGAGCGAAACCGGACTTGCGGGTGCGGAGCGACGAGGCACGTTCCGCCGCATGCCCACGCACCGCAGGCCCCCTTGGGAGAAGAAACGTTCCGCGCCGCCGTCGGCCGCGGAGAAAGTGAAACTATCCGCCGAGAGCATCGCGTGGGCGCGGGCCCGCGCGCGGGCGGCGGGGCGACGTTACCCGAATCTCGTCGACAACATGGCGGCCGCGCGTCGCCAACGGGAAGCGGAGCACCGCGCGGAATTCCCGCATGGTTGGCGCGGCGAGGCCGGCGAGTGAGGCGCCGCCACGGTCGAGATTCTGGCTTGGCACGGAACCGGGAGCGCAGACCGTGAGGCGATGGCTCTCGAAACCCCACGCCTTAGCCTCCGTCGTTTCGCCCCGATCGATGCCGCCTTCGTGGTGGCGCTGTTGACGTCGCCGGACTGGCTGCGGTTCATCGGCGACCGCGGGGTGCGCACGGAGACCGATGCACTCGTCTACATCGAGCGGCTGGAGGTGCAGGGCTACGCGAGGAACGGTTTCGGGCTGTATCACGTCTCGCGGCGCAGCGACGGGAAGCCGGTCGGCATGTGCGGGTTACTCCGGCGGGATACGACGCCCGACGTTGAAATCGGTTTCGCGTTCCTGGCGGAGCATGCGGGCCAGGGCTATGCCACCGAGGCGGGTGGGGCGGTGTTGGGCGAGGCGCGGGAACAGCACGGGCTGCGGCGCATCGGCGCAGTCGTGATGCCCGAGAACCGGGCGTCGATCCGCGTCCTGGAGAAACTCGGGCTGCGCTTCGAGCGACCCATCGTGACGGACCCGGCGCGCGAGCCGTTGCAGTATTTCGCGCGCGCGCTCGATCCGGAGAGCTGAAGCTCGTGGTGGTGGGCGCGGCAAAGTTTACGAGAAAACCGCTTTCCAAGGCCGCCAACGGCTGCAAGCTGGCTTCCATCCCCGGGCCATGGATCAAGAATCTACGATTTATCTGACGAACATCGTCATTGGAGTGATTCTGTCCGGTTTGATGACCCACTACTGGCTGGTCCAGAGTCGCACCGAGGCGATGCGGGCGTGGACGATCGCGGCTTGGACGATGGTCGCCGCCGATGTGTGTTTCGCGGCGCGGCCGCAATCGTCGGAGGTTTTCGCGCGGTTCGTGCCGACGCTCATGGTGACGATCGGGCAGACGGCGCTCGTGCTTGGCGCCAGCGCCACGGCGCGGCGCAGACGCCCGTGGGCGCTGCTCGCCGGCGTGCTGGTGTTTCACGCGGCGGCGCTGATCTATTTCATCTGGCTCGGGCAGAAGACGCCGTGGCGCATGTTCACCAACGGCGCCGTCTGGTCCTCGCTCTCGCTGGCGAGCTTTTTCATCCTGCGGCAGGGGCCGGCGGTTTTCTGGCGCTCGCTCGTGGCGCCGGCGAACGCGTTCCTGCTCCACGCCGCGTTTCACATCGCGCGCATGTCGCTGGCGCTGCTTTCGGCGGCGGGCGGCTGGTCGCAGGTCGCGGATGCGCTCCAGATCGTCGGCGACCTCGAGGTGAGTTTCTTCATGGTGGCGCTCTTCGTCGCGCTGCTCATCGCCGTGCTGCAACAGCGCCACGAGGAGCTCTCGAGCGCGCGCGCCGAGGTGGAGACGCTTTCCGGGCTGCTGCCGATCTGCGCCTGGTGCAAGAAAGTGCGCGACGACGACGGCTACTGGCAGCAGGTGGAGGAGTTTTTCGAGAAGCGCGACCGCATCCGTTTCACGCACGGCATCTGCGCCGATTGCGCGAACGAACAGATGAAGGGCCAGCCGCTGCCGCCGGTCAGTCCGCACTGATCCCGTCGCGCGGCAGGGCGATTCGCGCGGCGCCACGCCTTTACCCCCGCCACGATGACCACGCTCCTCAACCGCCGCCAGTGGCTCAAAGCCGCCGGCGCCACGCTCGCCGCGACGGCTCTGGCCTCGCGTTCGCCGCTCCCCGCCCAGACACCCGCCGCGCCGCGCCGCTTCGTCGTCGCGCCCGGACTCGTCCGACTCAACTACAACGAGAACCCGTTCGGCCCGGCCGCCTCCGCCAAGGCGGCGATGACGCACGCGGCGAACACGCAGGCGTTCCGCTACGCCGACGCCGAGGAGCGAGAGTTGCTGGAACTCATCGCGCGCCGCGAGGGCTGTCGGCCGGAGCAGATCGTGATGGGCGCGGGCTCGGGCGAGATCCTCGATGTGGCGGGATTTCATTTCGGTTTCGACCACGGTGAAGTTATTGCGGCGGACCCGAGCTACATGCAGTTGGTGCTCGCGGCCGACCGGGTGGGCGGGCGCGCCGTGCGCGTGCCGTTGAACGCGCGGTTCGAACACGACCTGCCGGCGATGGCGGCGGCGGTGACCGAGCGGACGAAGTGCATCTACATCGTGAATCCGAACAACCCGACCGGCACCGTGTGCGACGCGGCGGAACTCAAGGCCTTCGTGCGCGAGCAGGCGAAGCGGACCACGGTGTTCATCGACGAGGCGTATCTCGAACTGAGCGACGACTTCGCCGGCCGCACCTGTGCGCCGCTCGCGGTCGAGGGGCACAACGTCGTCGTGGCGCGCACGTTTTCGAAGATCTTCGGCTTGGCTGGCATGCGGCTCGGCTACGCGGTGATGCCGGAGAAACTGGCGGTGTCGCTGAAGGCGCGCATGACGGGCAGCCTTAGCATCGTCACGATTGCGGCGGCGATCGCCTCGCTCAAGGACGCCGCTTACGTCGAGGCCACGCGCGCGAAGATCCAGGCCGGGCGCGAAGCGCTCATCGCCGAGGTCACGGCGCTCGGGCGGACGCATGCGGTGCCGCACGGGAATTTCGTGTTCTTCCGCACCGGCATGCCGGTGCAGGATTTCATCGCGAAGATGCGCGCGGAAGGCGTGGAGGTCGGCCGGCCGTTTCCGCCGCTGCTGGAATGGGCGCGCATCAGCATCGGGTTGCCCGAGGAAATGGAGAAATGTCACCGCGCGCTGCGGCGCGTGTTGGACTGATTACGGAGAACGGAAGACTGAGGACGGAGAACTGAGAACAGAGAGCGGAAAGCAGATGACGGAGCGTGATGGCGGCCCGGTGCCTGTCCTCAGTATTCCGTCCTCAGTCCTCCGTTGTCCGGCTTCCGGCCGTCAGGGTTCGCGGGTCGCTTGCCAGGTGACGACCTGCCATTGACCGTGACGCCAGAGGAACGCGCCGCTGTTGCGCGAATACCACTGCGTGCCGTCGGGGTTTTTCACGAGCAGGCGGAAGTTGAGCGCGGCGAATTCGCCATAGGGGCGCACGCGAATATCTTCCGCGCCGTAGCTCGTGCGCGGCGTGGCGGGCGTCGAGGCCTTGGCGGCGGCGGCGACGCCGGCGACGATCTCGGCCTTCGTCTTCACTTCGCCCTTGCCGCTGGTGTAGATCAGGTCGTCGGCCCAGAAGCGCGCGTGCATCGCGGGGTCATCGACGCGCGAAAGAAATTCCTGCAGCAGTGCCGCGATCTCGCGCTTTGCTGTGTCCGGGGCGGGGGCTTCGGCCGCGTGGACGAGCGGGGAGAGCAGCGAGAAACCGAGAACGAGACCGGCGAGCGGGCGCAGCAGGAGGCGGAGCATGGCGGGACCCTATGCGCGCTGTCGGCGGGGGCAAGCGCGGCTCAGCGCGGTTGTTGCCGGTCGTTGTTGCGGTCCCAGCGACCACCGCGGTCGTTGCGATCGCCGCGGTCGGAGCGGTCGGTCCGGTCGCTGCGCTCGGTGCGGGCGGGTGGATTCGCCGGCTCGTAGCTGCGGGTCATCGGTGCGGGCGGTTGCACCGGAGGACCGACGGGCGATGACGTCATCGGCGGCGGATTTGTCATCGGTCCGGTGACGCCGAGAGGCCGGGAATTGGAGCGCGGGCCGCGGTCGGAGCGTGGGGAGTCGCCGTCGTTGCGCGGGAAGCGGCGCGGCTCGCGCGTGCGCTCGGGGGGCGGTTGATTGCTGCGGCCCGGAGGCTGCGAGGAGACGACAGGAGCGGTCGGGACGTCGGGGGCGGTGGCGACGACGCTCGGTGCGGTGGCGATTTCGTTGCCGGTTTCGCGGCGCGGACGAGTGTTGTTCCAACGGGAATCGCGCTCGCGAGACGGGCCGGATGGCGCGTGCCGCGGAGATGCCGGCGGGTTGTTCCAAACGGTCTGGCCGGCGCCGATCCAGCGGCGGTCGTTGCCGCGCGGAGCATCGCCATCGCGTTCCCAATGGCGCTCGTGGCGGGGCGGCGGCGTCCAGCGCGTCCAGGCGACCGACTCGCGCCGGCGGTGCCAGTCGGGTTGGTAATACCAGCTGGCGGGCCGGCGATTCACGCGCACGTAGTGCGAGCGCCAGTCGCAGTCGTAGCTCAGCCAGGGGCCGACGCTGTAGGCGACGCCAAAGGAGAGCCAGCTGCTCGCGAAGTAGGTCGTGACGATCGGTCCGCAAAGCACGACGGGGTCGTAGCGCGGAATATAGATGACGGTCGGGTTCGTCGGGACGATGCATATCTCGTCGGATTCGAGGATGACTTGCTGCTGGGCGTTGTCGGCGAGGAGGCCCTGACCGCGCGCGCGGGCGCGGAGCGACTGGATGGCGTCCATGACGTCGTCGGGCTGCGCGGCGAAGCAGTCGCCGAGCCGGCGGGTCCACTCGAGGTTGCGGTCGAGGTAGTCGACGACTTCGCGGTAACGCGTGAGCGCCTTGACGGTCTCGTCCCACGGCTGGTCGAGGACGGTCTCGGGCGAACCGCCACCGGCGAGGTAGCGCGCGGCGAGCACCACGTCGGACGGGTGCGTCGACGCTGGCAGGATCAGCGCGACGAGCGGATCGGGATAGAGCGCGATGGGCGCGACGAGGGTTTCAATCTGATCGGAAGGGAGGAGGATCGTCGCTTCCTCGGCGAAGGCGCGACTCGGCATGACGAGCGCGAGGATGCAGGTGGCCACGAGCAGGGGTGTTTTCATGGTGGGCCGGGTGGGTTCCTGATCTGACGTGCGACGAGGATGGTTTATTTGAAAAAACTGCGCGAGCGCGGGGTTTGGGAGTTTGTCCCGGCGTCGCCACCCGCCGGCGGGCGGAGCAACCCATGCGGAGCAGCAGCGGGCGGGCGGGGGTAAAATCCCCGCATGAACCTCTCCTACCATGTGGACGAACACCGCTATCCGCTGCGTATGCGTTGGTTTCTCGCGGGGGCGTGGCTGCTGATCCTGGCGAAATGCGTGACGGTTTGCTGGGCCATCGACCGCTGGCAGGTGCCGATCCGACCGGCGTGGGTGGTGGTGCCGACGCTGCTGATCGCGACGCTGGCGATTGGGATCTGGGTGTTTGCCCGCAAGGAGAACTGAGCGCCGCGAGCCGGCGGGCGCGGCCTTCACTGGGCCGGTGCGTCAGGATCGCTCGATGCGGGCGGCGAAGCAGCCGTGGCCCGCGAAGCGCGCGTGCAGGTAGGCCACGTCGTCGCGGGCCAGAAATTCGGCGAATTTCGCCGCGGCGGCCACCGGTTCGACGAGCGTGGAGTCGACGATGCGGTCGAAACGATCGTAGGCCCGCAGGGCGAAGATGCGGTTGAAATATCCGGACGGCAGCTCGCTGCGGAACGGCGCTGGCGCCGGCGCGTCGGCGCTCACGTAGACCGGGCCGATCTCGGCGAACGGACTCGGCAGCGCCACGGCTTGATAGCTGCAAAGAATGAGACGCTCACCGGGCGCGGCGCGCCGCAGCTGGTCGCGCATCGGTTCGCCGCCCGCGGCGGTCGTCACGGCGACGGCGCGGCCGAAGTCGTCGCGCAGCGTGGTGCGCACGCGTGTGACGAAGGCGGCGGAGATCGGTGTGATCGCGAAAGAGGACAGGGTGGGCGAGGCGAGCGTGGTCATGGGGTGACCTTGAGTTCGCATCGCGCAGGGAGCGGAGGCGGAAAACCGGGCGACCTATTCGCGTCGGGCCGGCCACGACTGGCGGCTTGCCTCCGCTGCGGACCGAGGCGAGCGTGCGGACTTGACCACGTCTCCTGTTACCCCGGTTAGCGGTCGTGAGGACGATCGCGCGTTCCTCGGCCATCCGCGCGGCCTCGGCTACATCGCATTCGCGGAGGCGTGGGAGCGTTTCTCCTACTACGGCATGCAGACGCTGTTGGTGCTCTACATGACCAAGCAGCTCCTGTTGCCCGGTCGCGTGGAGGGTGTGGGTGGTTTTGCCAAGTTCCGTGTCTGGCTGGAGAACACTTACGGCGGCGGCAGCGCGATGAGCGTGGTGGCGACGGCCTCGGCGATCTTCGGACTCTATGCGGGGCTCGTCTACCTCACGCCGATCGTCGGCGGCTTCATCGCGGACCGCTGGCTCGGCCGCACACGCACGGTGACGATCGGCGCGCTGCTGATGGCGACGGGGCATTTCCTGATGGCGTTCGATTACACTTTCCTGCTCGCGCTGCTGTGCCTCCTCGTCGGCGTCGGATGCTTCAAGGGCAACCTCGCGAGCCAGGTCGGCGCGCTGTATAAACCCGAGGACCTGCGCCGCGCGGACGCCTATCAAATCTACTATCTGTTCATCAACGGCGCGGTGATCGTCGCGCCGCTCGTGACCGGCACGCTGGGCGAAGTCTGGGGCTGGCACTACGGCTTCGGTGCGGCCGGCGTCGGCATGGTGATCGGGCTCGTCATTTACCTGGCCGGGCGCAAATGGCTACCGGCCGAGGAGCGCGGCGCACGCAAGGTCGCGCGCGAAACCGAGCGGCCGTCGTTGACCCGCGACGAATGGATCGTGACGGCGGTGCTGATCGCGCTGTTGCCCGTGCTCGCGGCCGGTGCGGTGGCGAACCAGCAGATTTTCAACTCCTACCTCGTCTGGGTGCCCGAGCACGTGAGCCTCGTCTTCTTCGGCAAGACGATGCCGACGACGTGGCTCGTGACGCTCGATGCGATCGTGAGCGTGTCGTCGCTCGTGGGCGCCGTGGGCTTCTGGCGGTGGTGGGCGAAGCGCTTTGCGGAACCGAGCGAGGTGGTGAAGATCACGCTCGGTCTCGGCATCAGCGCGTGCGGTGCGCTGTGTCTCGCCGGCGCCGCGCTGGCTGCGGCGGGCGGCCAGAAGGCGAGCATCGGCTGGGTGCTCGGCTTCGAGGTGCTCAACAGCATCGGCTTCGCAAACGTGTTTCCCGTGGGGCTGGCGATGTATGCGCGCGCCGCGCCGAAGCGCATTTCGGGCACGATCATGGGCGTGTATTACCTGCACCTCTTCGCCTGCAACAGCCTCGTGGGCTGGCTGGGTGGCCTGCTCGAAAAGATGAGTGGCCCGCAATTCTGGTTCCTACACGCCGCGCTCGTCGGCGGCGCGTGTGCCGTGATGCTCGTCGCGGCACGCGCCGCGGGGCGGCTGCTCGATCCGCGCGGCGGCCAGCGTTAGCGTTCCTCGCCGCGCGCGGCGGACACGGGCGTCACCGCGTCCGGGGACTGTCCGAGCCACCGGAGCGCGGGTTCGACTGCGCGGAAGACTTCCACTTGCGTCCCGGGCGGTTGCATGAGGGCGAACATCCGCGCCACACCGAACGAAATGTCTTTCACGGCGACGAAGGCGCGCCGGGATTTCGGCGAGAAGACCGTCTCGGTCACGCTCGTGGAAACGCCGCGCTGCGAAATCGAGCTGGGTTGGGCACCGAGGCATTCCACGAGTTGATCGAACTCGGGCCGGAAGTTCGGGTCGGCGAGCAATTGCGCGCGATGCGCCGCGAGGTCGGCATCCGTCAGCGCGCCGTCGGTCCAAGTGTGAACCAGTCGCTGGGCAGGCAAGATGCGGTATGCGATGGCCATGTCCGTTTACTACGCGAGTCAGCGGAGCCGGTGCAATCGCCGTTTCGCGGCGCATTCGAATCGTTCGTTCGCCAGCGGAGGTGAGCGCCAGCCGTGCGATTCAAATCTCGGGCAGTCCGTTGAGCTCGTCGACAGCGCCACTTTTCCATGCGCGCAGGAAAGAATGAAGCGGTGGCGACCGTTGGCCGTTTCGAGCACGAATACGGGTTCGGCGATGTCGAAGGCGATAAACGTCCACCAGCGCGTCATCTCGTCGGCGCGCAGCGCACGGATTTTTCCGCCGCCGTCGTCCGCGATGATCTGGCGCAAGGCCCGGACGACGGTGCGTCGGTCGTCGTCGTCGTGGAGAAGCGCGGACTCCAGTTCGAGCGTCCGGTCGCGGAGCGGAATTCGGTTTTTCACCGCCTGCGGGGCGCGCAAGGCGAAGGACGGCGTTGCGCGGAGCGCTTTCCACGCACCGGATTGGATGAACGCGGTCGCGTCGAAGAGCGGCGCGCGGACAGAATAGCACTGAAAATAGTCCGGTTTAGATCGGGCGCGAATCGCGGCAGCCGATCTCCGAAATGCCGCGCGCTCGCGTGACGCCGGGCGTCACTGCGGTGTGGAGCGAGTCCGCGTTTCCACCGTGACGCGAGCTATGCCGTGACGGCGCACGACGTCGAGCAGGCGGATCGCTGCGCCCATCCGGGCCGTTTCATCGGCTGCGATGATTACGGCGGGGTCGGGCGTGTCTTTCATCCAGTTCGCGAGGCGTTGATCGAAGGAGTCGATGGCAAAAGGTCCGGCGGCGTCCCAGTAGTAGCCGTCGTTTTCCATCGCGGTGATGACGACGGCCGTCGATTCAGAATGCTGTCCCCACCAGTCTCCCCCGGCGATGTCGTGGTCCCAAAACTGACGCAGCGGGGTGGCGATGATGATGAGCGCGACGAGTCCGAGAAGGACGAAGAGAATGTTCGTGAACGGCGCCGCGAACAGCTGGCGACGCGATGGGCGGCCGATCAATGAGGAACGAACGAAACGCATGGCAATGTGGCGTTCACTTCAGCGGTGCGAGGAAGCGGCCGACGTTGGCGATGTGTTCTTCGAGCGGGAGGCCGAGGTGCTGCACGCCGAGTTCGATTACACTGCGGTCGATCTTCGCCGCGAAGGCTGGCTCCTTGAATTTCTTGCGGATCGAGGACGGTTTCATGTCCGCGTAGGGCACCGGGTTCATCTTCCGGTAGGCGTAGAAGAGTCCGCACAGTTCGTCCGTGGCGAGCAGGGCGGCGGCGAGCTTCGTTTGCGGCAGGGTCTGGAAGGCGTTGTAGCCGTAGGCGTGCGCCTCGACGGCGTGGAGCAGGTCGAGCGGGTAGTCCCACTCCTTGAACCATTGCAGGGACGGGCCGGGGTGCGCGGCGGGATGCTCCTCGAAATCGAGATCGTGCAGGAGGCCGGTGACGAACCACAGGTTGACGGGCTCGTTCAGGTGCGCGGCGTAGCCTTCGAGCGCGGTGGCCACCATGACGGCGTGCGTGCGTTGGTAGGCGTCCTGCACATGCTGGTGGAGCAGGACGGTGGCGGCGTCGCGCGTCGGGAGCGGCATGGCGGAAACGTGCGTGAGCGCGCGCGTCGAAGCCAGATCGGATTTCTCCGCCGTGCGCTCAGTCGCGGCCGACGAGCGCGAGGTGCATGTTGCCGGGTGTGCGGAGCGAGCGGGCTCCGACGGCGAGGACCCGGGAGTGGACGTCAAGCGAGCCGACCAACGGGCGTGCTTCGGCGGCGATGGCCGGCGAGAGGGGAACGAGGCAAACGGCGCGGCTGCGCAACGGCACCGTGGGCGTGCCGGCGGTGATCATCAGGCCGGGCTGGTTGCGCCGCGCCCAGTCCTCGAGACAGGCGACGAGGGCGACGAAGCTCAGCGCGCCGTGCGGATGCCAGTAGTCGACCTCCTCCGCGTAGGCGTCGCGATGGACGACGAGTTGGTAGGCGCGCTGGAGAACGTCGCGGAACTCGGCCGGTTGCGCGGCCAAGCGGGCGACGTGGCGTTGCAGGCGTTCGGTATAGGTGAGGGGAAGCGCGGACTCGGCGCGCAGTTCGGCGTCCGTGGGCGAGCGGCCGAAGGCGTCGAGCCATGCGGCGTGCGCGGCGCGTGTGCGGGCCGCGGCGTCGCGCGGCAACTGGGCGCGGAGCAATTCGACTTGCTCCACCAATGTCGCGTCGGAGTGCGATGGGGATTCGGGCGCGGGCAAACGGCCGAAGACGAGGAGTTGTGCGACGGCGGCGCGCTCGGCGAGCTCCGGTGTCGATGAGGCCGCCCAGGTCACCGTGGTGAGCAATCCCGCGAGGAGGGAGAAAAGTGGGCGGAGCGACCGCATCGGTGCCATGGAGCCGTGACTTGCGGTGTGGTCAATGGCGGGGTTGTGCTAGTGTTCGAGCAGCGCGGCACTGGTTTTGGCGCGCGCTCCCGATGTCCTTGAGCCACCCCCTTACCCCATGAAGCTGTCTGGCGTGCCGTTCCGACGTGTCGTGTTGCTGGCGACCTTATTCCTGGCCTCTTTCGCCAACTGGGCGTGGGCGCAGCCGTCGGGCGGTCCTTACGGTCCGCAGCAGGTGCACTATGCGGTGCCGGCGCAGGGGCGCGTGTTCTACGTCGCAGCGGACGGACGCGTCGAAGCGGACGGCGCGACGTTGGAGGAACCCACGACGCTCGCCGCCGCGATCGCGCGGGCGGTGACCGGGGACACGGTGGTGTTGCGCGGAGGCACGTATCGCACGGGCGGGCTGCTGCTCAGCCAAGGCATCATCTTGCAGCCTTTCGCGGAGGAGCGGCCGATTTTGAAAGGCACGGAGATCGCGGTCGACTGGGGGAAGGTTGCCGACGGGCGCTGGCGCACGAAGTGGACGAAATTGTTTCCCGCCGCGCCGGCCGATTGGTGGCGGCGCGAGCGCCATGAAAAGCTGACGCCGCTGCACCGCTTCAACAACGACATGGTCTTCGTCGACGGCGAACTGTTGGCCTCGGTCGGAAAACCCGACGAGCTCGCGCCCGGGACGTTCTTCGTCGATTACGAGAATGCGTGGGTCTACGTCGGCACCGATCCGGCGAGCAAGACGGTCGAGATCACCGCGCACGACAGCGCTCTCGTCCGCACAATGGGCGCGGCGCACGGCAAGGCGAACGACCGCCGCGGCGCGACGATCCGCGGGCTGACCTTCACGCAATACGCCTACCGCGCGCTCGAGATCGAGGGCGTCGAGCCGGGGCGGAAGATGAACCCGGACGAGTTCGGCAAGGAGGTGGTCGGGTCGGTGTTCGAAAACGTCACGATCTCGTTCTGCTCGCGCGTTGCGGGCTATTTTCACGGTGACGGCATCACGTTCCGCAACTGCCTCATCGCCGACTGCGGCACGGAAGGCATCTACGTCGTCAACTCCGGCGACATCCGCATTGAGAAGACGATCGTGACGCGCACCAACAGCGCGGAGAAAATCACCGGCTACTTCGCCTCGGCGATCAAGATCTTCAACCAGAGCTACCGCGCGGTGGTGCGCGACAACCTGATCATCGACAACCCCAACGCCAGCGGCGTCTGGTGGGACGTCGGCAACGTCGACGGCGTGTTCGTGAACAATTGGGTCGAGCGCACGAACGACGGTTTCTTCTTCGAGATATCGAAGGGTGCGATCTGCGCCGGCAACGTCTTCGTCGACTGCGACCGGGGCATCCACGTGCTCAACAGCTCGAACGTGCGCATCTACCAGAACACACTCTGGAACAGCGGGGTGAAGATCGAGCGCACGGAGCGCAGCGCCGTCGGCGACCACTTTGGCTGGCATCCGAGCGCGGGGCCCGACGTCACGGAGCGGCACGGGCACGTGTTGCTCAACAATCTGCTCGCGGCGGACGCGACGTTTCACGGTCCGCTGCTGTCCGTGACGCAGAGCGAGAAAGTGCGCGACCGCCTGGGCGATTCGCAGCTGTCTGCGCTCGACGGCAACCTCTACGTGCGCCGTGCCGCCGCGTCGCCGCAGCCGCTGATTTCCTGGGCGCCCGTCCCGCCGAAGAACGAGGCGGTCGATGTCTTCGCGCTCGCGGAGCTCAGGAAATTGCAGCCGACCTTCGAGGCAAACGGCCGGGCGCTGAGCGATTATCACGGCCCGCTTTTCACGAGCCCGGAATTGAAGCGCTTCGACGTGCGCGCGGAGTTTCCGCTGCGTGGCGCGGCGGCGTTGCCGGAGGAAGCGCGGGCTGTGCTCGGGTGGAGTGCCGGCGAACCGCGTTTCGCGGGCGCGCTGCCGCCGCGCTGAAGGCGGAGCCTTTCCGGCGGCCTCCCGCGCCGGCTTCGTTCAGGGCGTCGGGTTCGCTCCACTCTGCCAGCCGTGGAGTCGCTGCTCGGCTTCCCCGAGCAGGCGGCGGAGTTTGGCGAGGATATCCTGCTCGTTCTCGATGCGATGAATCACGGTCTGCGAGGTGCCGGTGGCGGCGGTTTTCTCGCGCAGTGCGAGGTCGTGCTCGAGCAGGGCGGCGAATTCCTTGATCTCGCCCTGCAAGCGGGTGCGACGCGCCTGCCAGCCGAGGATCTCGACGGCACGGACCGTTTTGCCGTCCACGATTTCGCGCATGGCGGCGGCGCGATCGGCGGCCGCGGCCACGCCGCGGTCCATGCCGGCGAGCTGGAGCTCCTGGATGGCGACATCGTAGGCGGCGAGCGCTTCGGGGCCGAAGCGCCGGGCAAGATCGGCGCGGCCGCTCGCCATCTCCTCCTCGGAAGCGGCGTGGATGGTCGAACTGGCGAGGTCGTGGTCGCCGCAGCCGGCCAAACAAAGGGAGCACAGCGCGAGCAGGAGCAGGCGGATCATGGCCAAGGCGTAGCGGTTTTTCGTGCAGGAGAGAAGGGCGATGGTGCGCGATCGAATGCGTGGGGAAAGGACAAGCCCTGCGCAGCCGGCGAGGAACTTCCGGAGTATCCTGCCGTATTACCTCTCCGCTCGTGACTTTTCCCAGTGAAGGTCGGGGACCGGACCACTCCCCGTCGGACATCGCGGCGTCCAGCGGCGCAAGCTTGCGCGTCCCACGATGAAATGGCTGCGCGATCTGTGGACGGAGCCCGCGTCGTCCGCGGACCGAAATCGCGAGGCGCGCGCGCGCCTGTTTATCATCTGCTATTGGTTCAGCACGGTGTGGCTATTGGTGGCGACGGGCGGCAATCTTCTCGGTGGGCACGCATCCCGTTCGGTCAGCTACGCGATGTTCGTGACGATCGCGCTGGGCACGATTCCCTATGCGTTGGTGAAACGGGACCGACTGGAGCTCGGAGCGATGCTCTGGCTGGGCGGGTCGTTCGTCACGACGACGTTTGGGTTGGCGATGCTCGGCACCATCCGGGCGCCTGCGCTGGGATTCTATCTGATCATCGTGCTGTGCACGGGCTTGGTGTTCGGCGCGCGCGCCATGGTCGTCTCGGTCGCGGCGGGTTCGCTCGCGGTGGCCGGATTGATTGGGATGGAGAATCGTGGCTGGCTGCCCGCACCGGACTACCGGGTGACGTTCACCCAGTGGATCACCGCCTCGGCGTTTTTCGCCTGTGTGGGTGGCTTGACGCTCGCGGCGACACGGCAAATCCGGGCGTCGCTCGCCGAGGCGGAAGCGGAAGTGGCGGAACGCCGTCGGAAGGAGACGGAATTGCGCGAGGCGAACCGGCGACTGGAGGAGGCGTTGAACAGTGTGAAGACGCTCAAGGGCTTGCTGCCACTCTGCGCATGGTGCCGCAAGGTGCGCTCGGACGAAGGTTATTGGAGCGCGCTGGAGAGCTACGTATCGACGCACACCGACGCGACGTTCACGCACGGCATTTGCCCCGATTGCCAGGCGAAGCTCGTGGGCGGGCCGGACTGCAAACGGGCCTAGCGCCGAAGCGGAGCGGACTGGCGACCTCGATCGCCTGGCGTGCGGCGGAAATTCGGAAGGTTGCCTTTCCTGCACGGGTGTGTCCCGTGGAAGCGATGAAAGTCGGTGCAAAAGTAGTGTGCGTGGACGACGTCTTCCCGGCGGCGATCAAGGAATTCTATATGGCGCTGCCCGTGAAGGGCGCGACCTACACCGTGCGCGAGGTGTCGCTCGGCCGAGAGAAGCTGGCGATCGTGAAGGACGGCAAGATCGTCCCCAACGGCGCGTCGGAGGAGAGCGTCACCGTGCGCATCCTGTTGCACGAACTCGTGAATCCGCTCGATCCGTTCAACGGCAACCGCGCCGAGCTCGGTTTCAATGCCGAGCGCTTCCGCGAGGTCGAGGAAGAGCACGCCGAGGAGCACCGCGAGGAGACGATCGCGATCGGGGCGACGGTGGAGTGAGGCCGGCGGCTCCGGCGGGTCGGTCGTGGCCGCGCTGCCGGACTACTCGCTGCCGCCGTCGAGGGCGACGAGACAGACCAGCGCGGCGAGGATGATGAGGGCGGCGATCATGGCTCCCGTTCTCTCAACGACGTGAGTCCGTGGGACCGTGCGGCACGGCGTAGCGCAACTCGACGAAGGCGTCGCCGACCCGCTCGGCGGAGAGCAGGCGCAGCGGCGGCGTGTGAATCGCGCGCGGGAGCAGCGGCTTGCCGGCGCCGAGCGTGATGGGGGTGATTTGGACGATCAACTCGTCGAGCAGGCCGGCGTCGTGGAATTGCCCGAGCAGTTCGCCGCCTCCGACGATCCAGATGTTCCGGTCGCCGGCGGCGGCGCGCATTGCGGCGTGAACGGGAGCGACGTCGCCGCACGCGAAACGCACGTCGGCGCCCGGCACGGTGGGAAGCGAGCGATGCGTGAAGACCCAGGTCGGTTGCGCGTAGGGCCATGGCTGCGCGGCGGGCGTGTTGGGGCGCACATGCTGGCGCAACAGCCATTCGTAGGTCGAGGCGCCCATGGCGAGCGCGCCGACTTCCGCGATGAATGCGGCGTAGCTCGACGCCTCGTTGCCGAACTGTAGCAGCCAATCGATGTTGTCGTCGGCCGTGGCGAGGAAGCCGTCGAGACTGGCGGCTCCGTAGAAGAGGGTCTGGGCGATGCGCATCACCGGTTATCGCATGGGCCGCTGACAGCGTCGTGTCAGGAGTCCTGTGCGTCCTGTGTTTTTCCCTTCAGGTCGTCCGATTGGCGGCGCGCCGGTTGACGCGTTGGGCGTGAGGAAGGTTCCGAATAATAGCGGGCGGAGTTCGACCGATGGCGGAACTAGTTCTGGCGGTCTGAGACTAACGCAGATAGCGATTTCCCTACGATGACCTGCACGATGAAGATGCCCGCTTGGGCGCGGATGGTTTTCCTTTTCCTCGCGGCGATGCTGTGCGTGCACGGCGCGGGGCAGTCCGATGCGACCGGCACGGCGGCGGCGTTCGCGATGTCGGGCGGGGCGGAGAAGATCGTCGCGCCGCGCCCGACGACGCTCGAGGTCGAAGGGCGGCGCTTGTCCGGTCGCTTGGTGGTCGCGCCGGAAATCCTCACCGCGGACACGTCGGCCGACCTGATCTACACGATCACGGGCGAGCCGCGGTTCGGGCGCGTGGGCCTGGCCGGCGAGGGCGACGACACTGATCTCTTCGCCAACAAGACGTCGCGCTTCGGCTATTTCGCCTACGAGGCGAAGGAGGATTTCACCGGCGAGGACGCGTTCACTTACACCGTGCGCAACACGACCTCCGGGCTCGTCTACGAGAATCGCGTGGTCATCCAGGTGCGGCCGGCGCCGCCCGTGGTGCTCGAACAATTCACGGTCAAGGGCTCGCGCGAGCGCACCCTGACGGCCGCCGCCGTTGCGCTCACCACCCGACCGAACACGCCGGTGACGCAGAAAATTCCCAATCACCAGGATTTCATGCGCGAGGCCGACCGCGCCGCCATCGCGAACGCCAAGGTCGTCTACGCCCTCGACGCCAAGCTCCCTGCGCAGCACGGCGTCGCGAAACTCGACGCGCATTCGGGCGAATTGAGCTACGCGCCGAATCCCGGCTTCGTCGGCGAGGATCGTTTCAACTATTACACGACCGACGAAAACAATCCTGAGCTCGGCGTGGAGAACTCCGTGATCGTCACGGTCGAGCCGATCCGCACGCTGAAACACAAGCTCGCCGACCGCACCAAGAGCCGCGAGGTCGACTTGATTTTCGTGATCAACAACTCGCGCTCGATGGCGCCGCACCAGCAGCGCATTGCGGAAAACCTGCGCCGCTTCCGCCAGCTGTTCGACGAGAAGAAGCTCGATTACCGCATCGGCGTGCTAACGACGGATTTCGTCAACGAGGGGGAGCGCAAGGCCAAGCGCGTCGACTCGTTGCAGTTCGACGCGGCGGGCAAGCCGGTGCTCGATCGCAAGGGGCAACCCAAGCGCGCGCCGAAGGACGTCGCTAGCAACGGCCAGCTCGTGACGCTGCCCGCCTTGCCGCAACCGTGGGTGACGCCGTCGACGCCGGACGCCGTCTTTGCCGAGCTGGTGAAGGTCGGCACGAACGGCGACGACAACCGCACCGCCTTCACCGCGGTGTATAACTTCGTCGCCGACTCCCAGGCCGGCCGGCACGCGTTGCTGCGCCCGGAAGCGACGACGATCGTGGTCTATTTCATGGACGAGGAGGAGACGCGCATGGCGACGTGGCAGCCGCAGCGCGACGGCACGCGCAAGGCGGAGTGGGTCGAGAACGGCAAACTTCCCGAGCTGATCTCGGCGTTCAACACCAAGCATCCCGACCAGCGGCAGACACTCGACGGCTACATCAATTACTGGGTCGTGCGTCCCTTCATCATCGTGAAGGGCAACCAGCGCGGCAAAATCGAGATGCATGCGGTCGTGTCCGCCAACAATCTCTCGCACCGGCGCGCCGCGGAGCTCACCGGCGGCACGGTGCTGAACATCGACGGCGATTTCTCCGCGCCGCTCGCCGCGCTCGGCGATCGCATCGCCGACACCGTCGCGGTGGCGCTCGATCCGGTGGAGCCCGGCGCCACGCTCGCGCGGAAGACGCTGCGCGTGCGCGTCGACGGCGAGCCGGTGCCGGCCGATCCGCAGAACGGCTTCGTCTACGACGAACTCACGCACAGCGTGCGCTTCAACGGTGCGGCGAAGCAGAAGGCGTTCGCGGCGAAGATCGAGATCGACTACGAGGAGCATCGCTGAGCTGCGCAGCGGCCACGCCGCCGGCATCGGCTGGTGCATACTCGCGGTGTGCGCGCGCAGTGCAGCGCACCGGCGGCACGGGGTTCAGCGATGTGCCGTGCGGCGGCGCCGGCTGCCGCGTGCGAGGCCGAGAATGACGAGACCGAGGAACAGGGAGGCTTGGGCCGGTTCCGGCACCGGCGAAGCGTTGGCCAGTTGAAGCGCGAAAGCGCGACTGTAGACCGTCCAGTTTCCGACGGCGTAGTTGCCCCAACCGACGATCAGGCCGCTGTTGTTGATATCGTAGGCGTAGTTCAGCGAGGTCCAACCGACGGTGTCGGCTCCCACCGGGCCAGCGACGAGGAAGCTCGCGGCGAGGGTGTTGAGGTCATACATCGTGCCGTCGCGATAGAGAAAGGCGTGATCGGTGCCTCCCGCTGGCGGTGAACCGAAGCCGACGACGTCGCCGGCGTCGTTGATGCCCTGTGCCTTCGCATGCGAGCCGCCCAACGTGCCGAGGCTCATCAAGGTGGCATTTTGGTAGAGAAATGCGACGTCGTCGAAGGCGTTGGTGTAGCTGTAGCCGACGATCGCCCCGGAGCTGTTGACGGCGGTGGCAAGCGAGTTGGTTTTTCCGGAAAGCAAACCGAGGTCGGTCGCGACGCCGTTGACGAAGGAGGCGGCATGCACGGCGGTGAAGTTGTTGTTGGCAATCGAGCCGACGGCGACGCCGGCGTTGTTGATGGCCAAGGCGGTGGAGCCCGCGGGCAGAGTCGTGACCGAACCGCCGGCGAAGGTGAATCCGGCGGCGCTGAGGCCGCCGGCGATCATGCCGCCGTCATTGATGCCGCGAGGATAGGCGGGCGAGCCGAGCACGGAGGTGAGATCGGTCGCGGTGCCTCCCGAATAGGAGAAAGGTGTGACCGTGGCACCAACCTGGGCGTAGCCGACCACCGTGCCGGAATTGTTGATGGAATTGCCGTAGGAAGTGCCGGTTGCCGCCACCGGGTTGATATCGGTCATCACGCCGCCCGAGTAGATGAAGGCGTGCTGGTGATTGCTTGCGTCGACCGAGTAGCCTGTGATCTGACCGGCATCGTTCACCGCGTAGGCGCGGGATGTGGGGCCGCCGAGCGTGCCCAGCGCGGTGAGCGATTGAATCGCCGGCGTAGTCTGCGCCAGCGCGGATCCGGCAAGTCCAAGAAGAGCTGCGAAGAAACAAGTAGGGCGAAACATGGCCGCAGCATGAAGGCGGCGGCCGCGCGACGCTCAAGTTCCCGCTGCGCGCCTAAGTAGATATGCGTAGGCGATCCCGGTTGCGACGACAGGACTGCGACGAGAGATGTTCACGGCGAAGACGATGGCGGACTGGGTGGCGCGCGGCCGGGCGTGTCCGGAGGGATTTCACTTGCGGAACGCGAAAATGTGACGAATCAGAAGGGTGTTCGATGTCGGGTCAGATGCACGGTCGAGACTGTGATTTGAGTCAGGCAACGAGTTTCAGGTTTCTGCGTTAGCGACTTCTACGAGATAGCAGGTCAGGCAACGACAGGACGGGACAGCGATGGGCCCAGTGGCACGCCGACCGCGGCGTTGGGCGCGAGCGTGACTGGTTTCGACCGTGCGATGGACAACCACCGTAAACCTTCAACCGCGGCGCAGCCGCATCCAAACACCATGAACCTTTCCCACCTCCTCCAACAACGCGAAGCCCTGCTCCGGCAGGCGCGGCTCGCGAATCTCGCCTTCGCGTTCACGCGCTTGAGCGACTACGCGGCGCGCATCGAGCGCGCCGGGCTGCACGGTCCGGTGACGCTGCACGGCGCTGAGCCGGACGCAGACCGCTTCTGGCCCACGCTGGTGGCGCATCGCGGCAACCAGTCGGTGATCGACGAGCATTTTCTCGATGAGGATATCGACGAGCTCGACGAAATCCTGCTCTTCCTCGAGGACGAGGGCATGGAGGTGGAGTTCACATTTGAGCTCGAGGAGTTGCCGCATCGCTACCTGCCTGCACTGCGGCGCGAACTGGAAAAGGCCGGCGTCGCGCTGCCGGCCGATGCGCCGCGACCGGAGGACTCGAATCGTGGCACGGCGTGAGGTGCGTTGACGGGGTGGGCGTCGTCTTCCCCGCCGGTGCCGTGTCGCCGCCGGGACGGCGGCGACCACCTTTCATGCGTTGTCGATGCGCCGACGCCCGGTCACTTGCCCGGCTCGTCGGGATACGCGAGGCAGGAGTCGGGGAAGGCGTTGTGGCGCCGCATCCAGTTGACGAGGCAAAGGCTGTTGGTGAGCGCCTCGTGCAACGCGGTGCCGTAGTCGTAGCAGCGCTCGTCGTAGCCGGCGGACTCGAGCGCTTCGTCGACGCCGAGCATGACGGCGAACATGCGGGCACGCAGGGCGGGGATGTAGGCTTTCTCGATCTCGACGCCCGATTCGTCGTTGTAGGCGGCGCACAGCGCGGCGTCGCTGGTGTGGTGTGTGCGGCAAGCCTGCGGGCGTCCGGCGTAGATCGAGCACGCGCCGTCGCGCAGCAGCGCGCACGGCTGGCGGATGAGATCGCGGTCGCCGGGGGCGAGCGCGGCGATGTTGGCGCGGTGCGTGGCGAGACGTTCGAGGAGCTCGGTGAGTTCCGTGGCGGAGAAATGGAGCTGGATGTGATTCGCGGCGAAGAAGACCTCGTGCGCCTGCACGTCGACGGGCACGTGGCAGCAGGCGTCGCAGCCCGAGTGGCACGCGACCTTGGCCAGCACGCTGCGGCGGGTCTCGGCGTAGGTGCGATCGAGTTCAGCCATGCCCCAGCCGAGGGCTTCCATCATCTGCTCCGGATGGCGCACGCGTTCGAGGCGTTTCCCCATCTGCGCGATGGCGTGGTCGAAAAGCTCGAAACGTTGGTCAACGGGCGTGCGGGCGGGCATGGGTTGCCTTGAGGTGTCTCAGGCTCCCGCGGAAAAGCGATACCAATGCCGCGGAGCGTCTCATCCATTCGTCGACAGTATGCACGAGGGTCGCCCGATGAACCACGCGGCGCGAAAAGAAGACGGCGCCACGCGCTCAGTCGCGGCGGCGCCGTCGGAAGGTCACGGCAGGTGGTGTTTCTTCAGCCAGTCTTCGATCTGCGTCAGGATGCGTTGGGCGAAGGCTTCGAGGTCGAGCTCGAGGGTGGAGACGCCGGGCAAACGGGGCAGCGCGGGCGATGGGTGTGGCACCGGCGAGGGCAGAATCACGCCGGGCGTGGCGTTCGGGATCTGCGGCGGATTCGCCGGGATGCCGGAATACATGCCGATGTGCTGCACGTAGAGTTGTGCGAGGAATTGCTCGAACGCCGTCGGCGGCGTGGGCGTCGACACGTAGCTCGAGCCGAGCATGACGCCGGGCTGGAGCGTGCCGGGCAGCGGGGCGTTGCGGGTGTGGGCGTAGATCGCGGTCGAGAAAGCGGAGTTCGCCGCCGCGCCGGTCGCGAGATCGCTCACGCTCGAGAGCGCGGGGCTGCCGTAGAGTGTGGGAATCTCCGAGAGCTTGGGCGAACCGCCGAAAAACGCATACCACGCGTGCGGCACGACGTCGTAGCGATTCCAGAGGAGAGTATTCCAGCATTGGTAGGGCGCGCCGGCGGGTATTTGCCACGTGGCGCCGGTGGCGGGATCCTTGGGCGGGCTGGGAAAGGCGGTGTTGAATGCGGACACGAAGGGCAGATTGCCCGGCGTGGCGCCGGCGGTGGGATAAACGAGATTATACGCGAAGCCGGAGAGCGCGCCGCTGCGTTGCAGTTGGAACGCCGTCGTGGGCGAGAGTGCGCCCGCGAGGCTGTGGCCGGTGAAAACGATGGCGGAGTTGGGCCCGGGTTTCAGTTGGGAGAGAAATTGCGGCAATGTCTGGCCGCTGCCGGGCGCGGCGGCGGGCGGCGTGAGACTGAGAACGGTGCTGACGCCGATGGCCGTGCCCATCGAGATCACCGGCGTGGTCAGGCCGACCGGTTTGGATGCGGGCGTGAGATTGCCGGGCGTCCAGCCGTTCCACGGCACGGACGAGCTGACATCGAAATCCTCCACGGTCCAGTCGTAGATCGAGGTCGGATTCGTCGCGGCGATGGCGACGACGTAGGTGGTGAGCGTGCCGGTCGGCTGGTTGCTTTGATTGGTGTTGGGGCAGCCGGGGAAGGTGACGGCGGGGCAGCTGGCGACGAAGACAGCGTTGTCGGCGACGCCGGTGGGTTTCCCGTCCTTGCGCGTGTGCGAGAAAACAACCGGGCCCCACTCGAGCGTCCAGTCGCCGAGGTAGGTTGGGATGCCGGGCAACAGGCCGGGCAGCGGATCGGTGTCGGGCACGAAGCCGCCGTTGGAGACGGTCTTCAGATTGGTGCCGGAAAGATAGCTGGAGAGCTCGTATTGGAGCTGTTGCTGGAGCGCCGCAGCCGGGCCGGTGAAGGCGCTGGCGCGGTTCGAGAGCATGGACAGGGCGAACACCTGTTGATAGGTGTCGAGCGGGGCGGGCAGGGACATGGCGATCCTCGTGACGTGGGTGGCCCGTGAAAACTTGCCAAGTGTGGTGACCGGGAGCGCCGGCACGTGGAGGGCGTGACCGCTTGGCGAAATGCTCCGCGGCGGAAAGACATCGGCTCGCCTCGCGATGGCAAGGGACAAAGCAGTCGAGACTGGCAAATGTGCGCGTGCAGCCGCGGCGGAGCGGCGAGCGCCGGGCCGAGTTCGATGCAGTCCCGCGGCTCACGCCTCCGCCCGAAGCGCGCTCCGGTCCGTTTAAGCCAGCGCGCGCTGCAGCCGTCGGCTGAACCAAGTTGCCGCCGCGGCGCTCGAGCCGGCGGTGAAGGCGACGAGTGCGCCCATGAAGACGCCGGCGGGCCGGTCCTCGCGGTCGCCGAAGAGGAGAACGATCACCAGTCCGCCCGCCACGAAACCGAGGAGGATCAGCGCGCAGCGGTGAACGACACGCAGGGAGTCGACGGTCGCGGACGAGAAGGCGCCCGTGCGTCTGACTTCACCGAAGAGGCCGAAGGCGCGATGGAGCACCACGAAAAACGGGAGCGAACCGGCGTAAACGTAGGCGAGGAACGGGTCGTGGAAATAGATCTGGAATGTCGTGGCGTGCGCGTTGCGTCCTTCGAGGTGGGGTTCGCCCAGCAGGAAAACCAGAGTGACGAGGCCCCAGAGCACGACGAAGACTTGGGCGAGCAGGGCGAGGTGGCGGTTCATGCCGGGTGCTTTCATGGGAGCCGATGGTGGCGCAGCCTGGTGAACTCCGCGTGAAGCGGCGATGTGTTTCAGGTGAAAACAGGCATCAATCTCGTTTCGAGAGTCTCTGTGCCCTCTGCGTCCTCTGTGTTAAAAAGGATCGGGGATCGAAAGATTAAACACAGAGGCCACGGAGGGCACAGAGTGCCCAAAGTAAACACACAACTGAAGGTTCGATCACTCGTGAGACCGTGTCAGGCGCGGATGGCCCAGCGGAGTTTGGCGGAGCTGCTGCGGGGGTTGGCGCGCTGCTCCTCGGGGCTGGCGCGCATGACGTCTTCGTTCGTGGCGGAGTAGATGCCGTGGCGCACGCCGTCGCGGAAGGCATGTTTCACGCGACGATCTTCGCCCGAATGGAAGGTGAGGATCGCCACGCGGCCGCCGGGGTTGAGCGCGGCGGGCAGATGGCGGAGCAGGTTGTCGAGCGCGCTGAATTCGTCGTTCACGGCGATGCGGAGCGCCTGGAAAACGCGGCGGACGCAGCTGGTGATGAGGTCCGGGTCGCGCGCGAGGTGGTGGGCGGCGAGGATTTCGCGGAGCGCGTCGGCGAGTTGCTGCGTTCGGGTGAACGGCGTCAGCGCGCGGCGGGTCGTGAGCTCGCGCGCGAGGAGCGTTGCGTGGGGTTCGTCGGCGTATTCGGCCAGCGCGTCGGTGAGATCGGCGGCGGAGACGCGCGCGAGCCATTCGGCGGCGCTCGGGGCGCGTTGCGGGTTGAGGCGGAGATCGAGCGGGCCGTCGGCCTTGAAGGTGAAACCGCGCGACGGGTCGTCGATCTGCATCGAGGAGACGCCGAGGTCGGCGAGGATCGCGTCGACGCCGGAGAGGCCGAGTTGCGCGAGGACTTTGGACAGGCCCGCGAAGTTGCTGCGGACGGGCGTGAAGACGTCTTCGCCCCAGCCGGCGGCGCGGAGACGGGCGATGGTCTTTGGTTGCTCGATGGGATCGACGTCGAGGCCGATCAATCGCCCGCGTGTCGCGGCGGCGGGCGGCGCGAGACGGGCCATCATTTCCTGGGTGTGTCCGCCGTAGCCGAGCGTGCAGTCGACCGCGATCTCGCCGGGCTGGAGCGCGAGCACGGAGAGGATTTCGGACACCATGATCGGTCGGTGCATGCCGGCGGGCGTCTTGCCGGAAGCGAGGACCTTGGCCACGTCGGCGGCGTAGCGCGCCGGGTTGTGCTCCTTGTATTTGTCCTCGAAGCGGCGGGGATTTTTTCCCGAGTAACGCGGCCGGCGGCGGTGCGGCGTGGGGGCCGACGAGTCGGGAGCGGCGGGAGAGGGGGGCGGGACGTCGGACATGAAGAAGTGAAACGCGCGGCGGAAGGCTGGGCGGGCGTCGCGGGCAAGGCAATCGCGGGGCGCGCGGGATAAAAACAGTCGCGATGGACATCCCGGCGCTTGTCCGGGGCGCGTTCCTTCGTTCGTTAGAGAGGAGAACGACGGCGCTTGTTGCCGCGACTCCCGCCGTAAACCCCCAACGATATCCTCATGTCCAAACTACGTGCGCATTGCTTCAGCGTGTCGATCGACGGCTTCGGCGCGGGGCCGAATCAGAGTCTCGAGCACCCGCTCGGAGCCGGCGGCGAGGGGTTACACCGGTGGTTCTTTCCGACGCGCGTGTTCCAGACGATGATCGGCCACGCCGACGGCACCGCCGGCGTGGACAATGATTTCGCGGAGCGGGGATTCGCCGGGATCGGCGCGTGGATTCTGGGGCGGAACATGTTTGCGCCGTCACGCGGCGCGTGGACGGATGATCAATGGAGAGGCTGGTGGGGCGACAACCCGCCGTATCACGTCCCGGTTTTCATCCTGACGCACCACGCGCGTCCGCCGCTCGCGATGGCGGGCGGCACGACGTTTCATTTTGTCACGGGAGGCATCCACGACGCCTTGGCGCGCGCGAGGGAAGCCGCGGGCGGGAAGGACGTGCGGGTCGGCGGCGGCGTCGCGACCGTGCGGCAATACCTCCAGGCCGGTTTGATCGACGAACTGCACGTCGCGATCGCGCCCGTCGTGCTCGGCGGCGGCGAAAGCCTTTTTGCCGGCCTCGATCTCGTGCAGCTCGGTTACCAGGTCACCCAGCACGTGACGACTCCCGCGGCTACGCATGTCGTCCTGACGCGGTGAGTGGAAAACGCGAACTCGTCGAGGCTTCGTCATGAATTCCACGCCATGAACACCCTGCAAGAAACCGTGCGACAGTTTTATGCGGCCCTCAATCGCGGCGACGTGCCGGGCGTGATGGAGCATTTCGCTCCCGAGATCGTGCGCGTCGAGTTCGAGGGGACGCCGAATGGCGGCACCTATCGTGGTCTGGCGGAGGTGGAGGCGCATGTCGCCAAGGGGCGCGGGACGTGGGCCGAGGGCGCGTGCGAGCCGGAGGAGTTGCGGGAGCACGGGGACAAGGTGGTCGCCTATGTCCACGTCCGCGTGCGCCTGAAGGACTCCGGTCAATGGGTGGAGGGGCGCATCGCGGACGGTTTCGCGTTTCGCGGCGGCAAGATGGTGGAGTTTCGCTCGTTCACGGAGCGCGCGGACGCGCGGAAGTGGGCCGGCATGAAGGGGTGAGCATGGTGGGCCGGTTCAAGTGCGCGAATAGGCGCTCGGGATTGCCTCTGTGTGCTCTGTGCCCTCTGTGTTGAGAAGGACCGAAAGGTCGGAAGGTTAAACACAGAGGCTGCGGAGGACACAGAGGAGGCGGAGCGCGCTTGCGGGGCCGCTGTGGTTGCTCGTGGGATGAGGTTGCGGGATGCGGGAGCGCTTCGCGAAGTGACGGGGGTTGCCCGTGGAAATAGGGGAGACACCTTGGCGGCGCGAAACGCGGGTCGTGGAGGCGTGGTGGAGGGCCGCGGAGTCGAGAAACTCGGTCTCGCGGATGAAAAACCCAGTCAACGAAACGCGGAAGCCGGATATGTAAATGAATAAACCACGTCGCGACTTCGTGGAGTGAGTTCATCATTTACAATAGTTGGTCTTTCGTCGTCGGCGGTCATTTCCAAGATATTCAGCGTGCTGCGGGCGATCCGGGGAATAGACCCGATTGCGACGTGGCGCGATCTAGCGTAATATACGCGCGCGCAAGGGCCCATGGCGCACAGGAGCGCGGGCCCCATAGGCTCCTGTCAATCCAAGTGAGAGGAGTCAGTATGAGTAGCAATCGAGTCCGCGTCGATCTGCCCAATGGGGCGGAGGACCGGATCAACCTCGCGAAGATGATCGCGGCGAAGCACACCGAGCTCGGCACGGCTTCACCGCTCGCCCAGTTGAAATGGGACAAGGTGACGCCGGCCATCGCGGCGGCGGAGACGGCACACCGGGAATCGAAACGCCTGCAGGCGCAGGCGGAAGCGGCCACGCAGACGCGCGACGCGGCGCTGGAGACGATCGTGACGTTCCTGCGGGCGTCGCGGGATGTCCTGAGCGGTGTGCACGCCGACGAGATGCGGCGGCTGGGCGATTACGGTTTCACCGTGAGCGCCTCCGGTGGCCGCGCGGCCAAGGAAACGCCCGAGGAAGCCGCCAAGCCGGCCAGCTGAACCCCCAACCCACAGGTGAACCATGTCCGACAAGAAATACCCCTGCTACGTGATGAAGAAGGACGCGGGAGGAAAGTGGTATTGGATCTACTACGCGTCGAACTACGAGCCGATCGCCCGCAGCAGCGAAAGCTACGGCGCGAAGGCCGACTGTGAGCATTCGATCGCCCTCGTGAAACACTCCGGCGCCGCGCCGGTGTATTCGGAGTAGCGGTCGAACTTCACGAACCCGCGTCTTCGACGACGAACCCAATCAAACGCCTCGATCAAGTGCTTTAACCGTTCTTAAAACACTGCTGGTATATGTGCTGCCCTAAGGCTCTGTAGTGACTGGATTTGTAGCTGAATTCTTTAGGCCCATATTTCAGCGTTAGCTTAGAGAATGCTTTATGATAGCTCTCGAAGTCCCCCGGACCTTTATCGGTAAGAACGTCCCGCAAGCAGAAAATTAGTCCATTAATCATCGTAACAGATAACGCTCGAGATACTTTTCGTTCGGTCGTCCACATGCTTTTTGGGACCACCGCACGGAATGCCGACAAGAATTGGTTGATCTGACTCGCGCACCATTTGACGTATTCCGTTCGGAGTTCAAGGGTTGCATCTTTGGTGTCCCTTAAAAGCGCGATCTTAGGGGCAGACCAATACTCGCTCAGCGGTCTATGGCCGTCTAGGCCTTTGAGTGTAACCAGATAACGAAGCGCGTAACTGACGATGGAAGATGTCTTGATCAGTCCTTCGTCAAAATAGTGGTCCTTTAGATGGCCAGTGAGCGGTCCCACTTTGGCCAACTCCGATATCACACTGCGAGCAATCGCGATATCGCTGTAAGGAGCGACTATAGTTTCGATGGACTGCTTAAGTTCGGACTTTGTTCGACTTTGCCGATCATTAATTTCCAAAAATAGATCTGCCTCCCGTATGAGACGCTGATCGGCTTTGAGCGACCCAGGGAAAATTATTCCAGTGACAAGCAGTTGCTGCTTATCCCTCAGTTTGGCGATCTTCGGTTCGAATTCATCGTTTCCTTCATGATATGAGAATACTCTATGTTGACCGTCGATGAGACCGACAGAATTGAATTCCCGCGGAATTCTTACGGTCACGTCTGTTGCTTCTGCTAGACCGTCTGGGTTTACCGCCTTACCCTCGCCGTCTACGAAGCCAGTGCTCAGTGGAAGGGAGACGATAACGTTGTTTACGTAGACATGACCCTTAGAGACCAAAAATTTCCGCATCTGCCTGATTTTAGACCGGATAAGCATTCGTTGGTAGAGGGCGTCTGCGTCTTGCCAACTATCTCTGCGTAACGCGTAGCATATCTCAATCAACGTTGCAGGATCCACGTAGAACGTGACGAGTTTATGGTTCGACGGAAATCCACTGGGGCGTTCTGGCAGGACAAAGCCTCGATATTCAGCCAAATCTTTGCCAGGTTTTCCACGCACATCCTTAGTTGTTAGGCCCAGAAACTTAAATATCTCATATTTTGCGGACGCCCCGATCGTTTTGGTTAGCTGCCTAAAGTATCTTAAATATTCGTAGGAGAGAAAATGGATATGCTGATACTCTGGTCTCTCGAATTTCTCAAATGGGTATCGAGAGCAATAAACATAAATTACCCTGCAATCATCGGCATCGCGCTTTCCGTCCCGCGCAGCTTTAAATCCGGGGATTTTGGCATCCAGTAGTTGAACAAGCTCTTTGTTTCGCGTGCGGAAAGCGGCATGAAAGTTGGCTTTGTTGTTTAGATGGTTTTTGATGGATTCAGTATCGCGGGTGCATGTTTCTTCGAGGAGCACGATTATCCCGCCCAGAACGAAAATTTGATCGAACTCGCCTTTTCGTCCGTCGATTTCCACTTGGACGTCACGAGATCGCACGCGGACAAAACCCGCACGTTCGAATGTGGCAATTATGTCGGCAGAGAACTTTCTCTGAATGCGGCGGGCAAGTTTCTGCTCGGGGGTTAAAACTTGTTTCTTACGACGCTTTTTCTTGGCCATTGGGGAACGGGATAACGAAGGGATCCTGTGCGACTTTCTCGTTTGGCCCTGGAACGTGAATTGGTCGATTGTGGGATCTAAAGCGTATGCTGCCGTTCAACGCGTCTAGCAATCGCTTGGACGCAAGCTTGTGATATGATTGCTTAAGTTCCGCGCCGACGAACTTTCGACCCTCAACGAGGGCAGCAATGCCTGCACTTCCGGATCCGACGAACGGATCTAGAACAACGGAGTTTTTGTTTGTCAGCGCTAGAACAAGGCGCTGCGCAAGTGCGATCGGAAATTGGCAAGGATGTTTCGTCTTCTCTGGGTGTTGCCCCTTGACGTTCGGAATGTCCCAAACGTCGGAAGGATTCTTGCCGAGTGGATTGCTGGTCGGTTTCCCTTTGTTTTTCCCTTTGTATCCGAGCTTGCCTGGATATTTTTGCTTCACCCGGACCGGGTCCAAATCGAAATGGTATTTGTCTCCTTTAGTGAACCAAAGGATAGTCTCGTGCCGTCCGCTAAAGCGTTGTCGGCAATGCAATCCATGGCCGAAGGTCCATACAATACGGTTTCTGAGCTTTAGCTCAGGATGTTCTTGGGCGATTCGGAAAACGTAGTAATCGAGCGGTGCGACTTCGTTCTCGTCGACATGGTTTCCCACTTGCCAACATATGCTGCCTCCTTCTTTGACAACGCGCACGATCTCCGGGAAGAGCTTTCTGTGTTGCTTAAGGAAATCCGCGAGATCCCGCGTCTTCTCATACACCTTGCCCATGCAATAGGGGGGCGATGTAACGACGAGGTCGACAGACCCGTCGGGTAGCGAGTGAAGTAGATCTAAGCAGTCTCCGTGGTAGAGAACCGCGGTCCGTTCGGGCGAAAACCGTTTGTAGATTCGATGCTTCACGCTTGTGCGTGTGAAATGGCCCGTGCCAGATAGACCAGCACGGGCCAGAAATTAGGCAAGAGGTTTATGGCGTGTTACTGGCAGGCTTCGCAGGTGCCGCCGTTGCGCATGGCTTCGATGCTGCAGGCGTTCTTCTCGGCGTCGGTGTAGACCTTCTTCGGCGCGGCGGCAGCGGTGGCGGCGTCGCGGGTGGCGGTTTCGGCCTTGGTTTCGCCGGTGGCGCCGCGCATTTCCTTTTTCACGCTGACGGTGGCCTTCTCGATGTTGGAGGCGCCGAGCGTGCGGAGGTAATACGTGGTCTTCAGGCCGGTCTTCCAGGCGTGGCGATACATGTGCGAGAGCGTCTTCAGGTCCGGCGTCTTGAGCCAGAGGTTCACGCTCTGCGATTGGTCGATCCACTTCTGGCGACGGGCCGCGGCGTCGATCACCCACTTGTAGTCCACGTCGAAGGCGGTGCGGTATTTCTCCTTCAGGTCGGCCGGCACGGCTTCGATGTCGGCGAGGTCGCCGTCGAAATACTTGAGCGCATCGATCATCTCCTGGTTCCAGAGGCCGCGCGACTTGAGGTCGTCGACGAGGAACGGGTTGATGACGACGAATTCGCCCGAGAGGTTCGATTTGACGTATAGGTTCTTGTAGTAGGGCTCGATGCAGGGCGACGTGTTGGTGATGTTGGAGATCGTCGCGGTGGGAGCGATGGCGAGGCAGTTGGAGTTGCGCATGCCCTGCTTGGCGATCTTGGCGCGGAGGGGCTCCCAGTTCATCTTGCCGCCGCGCGGGACGTCGACGGGGACGCCGCGCTCCTGTTCGAGGAGGTCGAGGGTGTCCTGCGGGAGGAGGCCGCGGTCCCACTTCGAGCCCTTGTAGCTAGAGTAGGTGCCGCGCTCGGCCGCGAGGTCGGAGGAGGCTTCGTAGGCGTAGTAGGCGATGGCCTCCATGAATTCGTCGTTGAATTCGACGGCTTCGGGGGAGGCGAAGGCGACGCCCTTCATGTAGAGCGCGTTGGCGAGGCCCATGACGCCGAGGCCGACGGGGCGGTGGCGGAGGTTGGAGGTCTTGGCGGCGGCGGTCGGGTAGAAGTTGATGTCGATGACGTTGTCGAGCGCGCGGAGGGCGATGCGGATCGTGTCGCGCAGCTTGTCGTGATCGAGCGAGCCGTCGGGCTTGAGGTGCGACTCGAGGATGACGGAGCCGAGGTTGCAGACGGCGGTCTCGTCGTTGGAGGTGTTGAGCGTGATCTCCGTGCAGAGGTTGGACGAGTGGATGACGCCGGCGTGGTCCTGCGGGGAGCGGAGGTTGCAGGGGTCCTTGAAGGTGATCCAGGGGTGGCCGGTCTCGAAGAGCATCGAGAGCATCTTTTTCCAGAGCTCGATGGCCTCGACCTTGTGGCCTTGGATTTTGCCTTCCTCGGCGAGCTTTTCGTAGTGCGTGTAGCGCTCCTCGAACTTGCGGCCGTAGGTTTCGTGGAGATCGGCGACCTCGTTGGAGCGGAAGAGCGTCCAGTGGGAGCGCGACTCCATGCGCTTCATGAACAGGTCGGGAATCCAGTTGGCCGTGTTCATGTCGTGGGTGCGGCGGCGGTCGTCGCCGGTGTTACGACGGAGTTCGAGGAACTCGAAGATGTCGTTGTGCCACGATTCGAGGTAGGCGCAGCCGGAGCCCTTGCGCTTGCCGCCTTGGTTGACGGCGACGAGTTGGTCGTTGTGGAGCTTGAGGAAGGGGATGACGCCCTGCGATTCGCCGTTGGTGCCGGCGATGTGCGCGCCGGTGCCGCGGACGGCGGTCCAGGAACCGCCGAGGCCGCCCGCCCACTTGGAGAGCTGGGCATTTTCGGCGATGCCGCGATACATGATGCCCTCGAGGCTGTCGTCGACGTAGTAGAGGTAGCAGGACGAGAGCTGGGAGTGGAGCGTGCCGGAGTTGAAGAGCGTCGGCGTGGACGAGCAGAAGCGGCGGCTCTTGTAGAGCGAGTAGAGCTGGATCGACCAGTCCTCGCGGTCGGACTTCTCGTCGAGGAAGAGGCCCATGGCGACGCGCATCCAGAAGAACTGGGGCGTCTCGAGGCGGCGCGAGCGCTTGCCGGTCTTGTCGATGATGAGGTAGCGGTCGTAGAGGGTCTGGATGCCGAGGAAGTCGAGCTCGAGGTCGGCCGACGGATCGATGGCGGCGGCGAGGCGGGCGAGATCGTATTCCTTGAGGCGCGGCGTGAGGCGCTTGATGTCGATGCCGCGGAAAATGTAGGGGGCGAAGGCGGCTTGGTGGAACTGCTTCAGCTTGCCGATGCCGTCGCGGACGATGTCCCAGCCGAGGACTTCCTCGTAGATGTAGGTGAGCTGGATGCGGCCGGCGAACTTGGCGAAGTCGGCGTCCTTCTCGATGAGGGTCTTGGCGTTGAGGACGATCGTGTTGTTGAGGTCGCCCTGCGCGATGTTGTCGAAGGTGGAGCGGCGGAGCTCGGCCTCGATTTGGTCGGCGGTGAGGCAGAGGTTGAGGCCGATGGAGGCGAACTCGATGCGCTTCTTGAGGTCCTCGCCGTTCCAGAAATAGGTGGAGCCGTCGGCGCGCTGGACGACGATCATGGAATTCTGGCCCTGCGGGACGCTGGCCTCGGCGGCGGGAGCGGCGGTGTCGGGCGTGGCGACGACATCGGTGGCGTGGCGAGCGGCGGACTCGTTGGCGCGGGAGGCGTGGCGCATCGCGCGGTAGAGGATGTAGTCCTCGGCGACCTTGTAGTGGCCGGCCTTCATCAGCTCTTCCTGCACCATGTCCTGGACTTCCTCGATGTGGAGGAAAGCCTGCTTGAGGGTGGCGGCGCGGGCGGTGACGGCGCGGGCGATGGCCGGGGCGGGAGCGGAGTCCTTCTTAAGGGAGAGGAAGGCCTTGCGGATCGCGATCTCGATCTTGGCCTCGTTCCAGGGAACGACCTGGTTGTTGCGGCGGATGAGTTTCACGGCGACGGCCGGCTGCTCGCGCGAGGTGGCGAGCTTCTGGGCGCGCTTGTGGAGGAGGGATTTCGCGACGTCGTGGGCGTTGTTGTCGACGAGGGTTTTCTCGATGAGCACGTAGAGGTCGTGGAGGGAGACGCGGAGCGGGCCGCGCGTGAGGGCCTGCTTGGTGAGGTTGGAGGCGACTTCGCGGGTGACGTCGGCGACGAAGCGCTGGTTCTTCTCGTTGAAGATGTCCTTCTCGCCCTTCGCGAGCATGAGGTTCGCGAGGGACTTGCCGACGGTGTCGGCGACTTCGGCGAGGTCGAAGCGCTCGGTGCCGTGCGGGCAGAGGACCTCGACTTCGGGGACGGTGACGTCCTCGCGGAGGACGTCGCGCCAGTTGTAGTTGGGTTTCTGGTCCTGCGGCGTGCCGGTGAATTTCTTGAGGGCGAGGTCGGTGTGGACGGAAGAGGTGTCGCTCATGGAGATAGTGCTGCTGACGATGCGTGGGGTGACTGACGGGAGGGGTAGGAAAGTGGGGCGCGAAAAAGAAGGCAGAGCCGCCCGGGGGACGGGGCCGCCTTCGCTTTGGCGGGCGAGGCGGACTGGTTAGAGATCGTCGTCGCTCGTGGTCTGAAGGGCCGACGATTTCTGGTATTCCGTGACGCGGCCCTCGAAGAAGTTCTGCTCCTTCTTGATGTCCATCATCTCGGCCAGCCAGGGGAGCGGGTTCTTGACGCCCGGGTTGAGCGGGGCAAGGCCGCAGCCTTCGAGCCGGCGGTCGGCGATGAAATCGATGTAGGTCAGAAATTCGTCCACGGAGAGGCCGACGGCGTTCACCGGCAGGCAGTCGCGGATGAAGTCCTTCTCGAGGGCGATGGCCTCGGCCATGGTCTGGCGCAGCTCCTCCTTGAACTCGGGCGTCCAGATCTCGCGGTTTTCCTCCATGAGATCCATGAACAGATTGCGGAGGAGCTCGATGTGGTTGGACTCGTCGCGGAGCGTGTAGCGGAACATCTGGCCGATGCCCGGGAACTTGTTCTGCCGATAGAGCGACAGGATCATGCCGAAGAGGCCGTAGAACTGCGTGCCCTCCATGCATTGGCCGAAGACGAAGATGTTTTTCGCGAAGAGCTGCTTGTTCTTCGGATCGTTCATGTCGAGGTCGCGGCGGAGGTCGCGCGAGACCTTGTTCACGAACTCGTTCTTGCGGACGATCGACTTCACGTCCTCGAACATCGCCTCGCACTCGTGCGGGTTAACGCCGATCGAGGCGATCATGTAGAGGAGTGAGTCGGCGTGGATGTTCTCCTCGTGGGCGTGGCGGCCGAGGACGAGCTTCAGCTCCGGAGCGGTGACGACCTCGCGGATGACGTGCTGGATGTTGTCACCGACGATGCCTTCCGCGGCGGAGAAGTAGCCGACGCCCATGCGGATGATCCAGCGCTCCTGGTCGCTGACGGACTTTGCGTCGCGCCACTGTTCGATGTCCTTGCCCATCGGGATATCCTCGGGCTCCCAGTGGTTGGCCTTCATCTTTTTGTAGAGATCGTAGGCCCACTGGTATTTCAGCGGGAGGAGGTTGAAGAAGGGGACTTGGCGGCCGTTGATGACCTTCTTGCCGGCGAAAGCGGCCTCGGCCTTGTCTTGGTCGAGGGTGAAGGTTTTGGTGCCGACTTGGAAAGATTTGAGCATAGCTAGCGCGGGTGTGTGACGAACGAGAAACGTGTGTGTTTTGCCGTGGGCAAAACCATCCTTCAGTGGTCATAGAAGCGCGCAGGACACCCAAGCGAACCGAAGTTGCTGGAACTTCCTCACACGTTGCTGACCACCACAGGATGTGGCTGCCCGGAACCAAGGGCACTACTAATGGTAGTGGCCCATACCCCGTCAATTTTTTCCCCGAAAGAATCGCGACATTTTTTGGTGGACAAAAATTGCTCCGAAACCCGCCGTGGTTCGGCGAGGGTTTATTTCGCGTGGAAGGCGATTTTCAGAGGGAAAATGTCCCGCGTGCGCGCTACGACGAAACCGCGGAAAAAGAGATTGACGCTGTTTTGCGCGATGCGTGGCGCGATTTCCAGAGGGAGTTTTCCCACGCCGCGAAACGCGGCGAGTCACGCGGTGCAATTCCCCTCTGGCGCGAGACGTGGAGTGCGACGCGGTGCGAGATCGCGACGAATTTTGCGGTGTGCGATGTGCGGCGCAGCTCCATGGCGCTGCGGAAGGACGCTTTCGCCAGCGAGGCGGATGGCGAACTCGGACGCGTGCAGCGTCGGCGCTCAGTCGCGATGGAGCCGGCTGGCGAGGTAGGCTTCGCGTTGCACCGCGAGGCGCTTGGATAGTGTGGCGGGCGTGTTCGCGGTGACGAGATTCTCCGCTCGCTCGAGAGCCTGCAACGCCCCGTTCCGCTCATCGGCCGCGGCCAATGCCGTCTCGCTTGGTATCGATCCATTCCGACGGACCACTGTGCGGGGCTGAATAGGCGAAAGGCGACTGCGGCAAGCCGCAGTCGCCTCGTGCCGAAACAGAACTCAATACTCGACGTAAGCGGAACCGCTCGCCGACGAGTAGCCGTTCGCCGAGCCGAAGGAGCTCATCTCGACCCAGCCGCTACCGAGGTTGACATTGTAGTAGGTCCCATTGGTGCCGGTGACCTCCGCTGCGATCCAGTCGCCCGATCCATTGAGGGTGATGTTTGTCGCCGTCATGTAGGCCCACGCGCTGGCGGTGTCGCTGGTGGGATTGAATTGGCTGGCAAAGTAGCCAAATGAGCCGCCGGAGAAGTTGACCTCTGCGTAGGCGTTCACTGGTGCGCCGGGATCGTAGCCGTAAGCGTCGCCGTCCACAGTAATCGATGTGATGGTCGATACGTTGTAACTGTTGAGATCGACTCCGCCGCTGCCGCCGTAGGCGCCACTATAAAGGTAATCGGTTGTCGCATGTGCGACAATCGCTCCGAGCATCGTTCCCATTGCCAGCGCGATCGCGCGGCTCGTTCCGTTCCAGTTCATCGTCTTATCCTTTTATCCGATGGCCCAGGTCGGTGGTTGTTTTGTTCGGTAATGGCGACCGCAGCGAACGAGCGCGCTTCAGCTTGGGCTGTCAACGTGGGAGCGGGGGGAGCGGCCTAGTTAGGGGAATCTCCCAGTGATGGGGAATCTTGAATAGACCGCATTCGAGTGTATCGTTGATCGGCGAAACTTGCTGGAACAGCTTACTTCAAGCCGCTGGATTTTTTCTATGAATACCCCTCAAAAGAACTATGCACTCAGTGTGCTTCTGGCCCTCGTCTTTACCGGGCCATTGTTGCGGGCAAGTGATGACACCAGCGCCGTGTTGCGTGTCATGAATCTCAATCAGGTCGAGCAGTCCGCGCTCGATTCGCAGCGCGATCAGCTGGCACGAATCGAGATCGCTTTGTTCGAGGCGCACGCGCTGGGCGTGCAGGCGAAATCCTTCGATGCCGACAAAAACGGGCGCATCAGTGCGATGGAATATCGTGCCTACGAGCAGGCCGTTTTTGCCGCTGCGCAAAAGGACGTGCGTATGCTGCAACGCTACGATGCGGATCGCGACGGGAAGCTCAGCCGTAAAGAGTGGAGTGTTGCCCGGGCGGATTTGATGCCGCTTTGAGTTGGATTTTCAGGCGTGCGGTTGGGGCGCTGCTGCGCTCGAACCGCGTGCTTGGTTGATGTAGCGGCAGATGCCCGTTCGAGGTGCTTCTGTCGCACTGAGACATCTGATGGTAGGTAATCGGCGCGTTGGTGTGTTTTTTGGGTGAGGGCGGAATTCGCCCGGCAAAGCGAAAACTGCGATGCGTTGAAGTAAAGGCATTGGCCGCATCTCGATTGAATGTTCGCCAATGCGCGTGCTCGGCGTTTTGCGCGACCCGTGAAGTGAAGAGATTTGCGGCTTTTTTGGGGCTTTCGGCTGCGGCCCAAAAAAAGCGCCCACCGTTTGGTGGGCGCTTCGTGAGTGAAATACGATCAGTCGATTAGAACTTGATACGCATGCCGGCGAGGACTTGCCAGCGGGAGACCGGCGTATCGTCGACCGTGGTCGGGACGGTATTGAGCGTGGTGTTGTTGAACGTGTAAGCCCACGAGTTCGTGGCGGCGTTATACGTCGCACCCGCGACCGCACGACGATAGGAGAACGGCACTTCCTCTTGGATGCCCCACTTGTCGTTGAGCAGATTCGCGAAGTTGAGCACGTTCAGGTAAAGCTCGGCGCGCACCTTCTTGTAGAGCGGGAGCACTTGCGTGAACTTCAAGTCCACCGTCTGAAGCCACGGGGAGGTTTCGCTGTTACGCGGAGCGTGACCGCCCTTGTATTTCGCCAAGCTGGTCGATTCCACAAAGGCGAAGAAGGCGTCGCGTTCGGAAGTGCTGCCCCAAGTAACCTTCGGGTCGTTCGGGCCGGTCGGGACGTAGAGCAGGTCGTTGAACGTGTAGCCGTCACCGTTGGCATCGCCGCGGAACACCCACGAGTAGGGATGGCCGGTGCGACCTTGATAGACGAGCGAAACGGTGGTCGGCGCCTTCTTGATGAACTCAAACTGGCGCGTGATGCTCGCGACGATGCGATCCTTGATGCTGGTGTTGGACGTGGAGGCGATGTCCTCGTTCGGGTTGAACACCGCGCGATTCTGGTAGTTCGACGAGGCCGTGGAGGAGGTGATCGGGCTCACTTCCGTGGCATTGCCGTGGGTGTAGGAGAGCGACCAACCCCACTTGTTCTTCATCGGGCGGGCGAGGCTGAAGGTGGTGCCCCAGGCTTGGCCCTTGTCCGTGTTGGTCAGATAGAACACGTCGGCGAACGTCGAAACACGACGGCGGCCGCCCAAACTGGAGGAGGCGAACGATACTTGGCCGGAGCTGTTAACGCTAGCCACGGAGCCGAAGGCGGCTTGGGCCTGTGCGGTCGTGGTAATACCGCTGATCGGGAAGCTGCCAGTGGGGGTCGGGGCGCCGGCATAGCGAATACGGCCATCGGGCAGCGTGCCGGCTTCGAGGTAGTTCAAGTAAACGGTGTTCACGCTGCGGTCGACCTTGTTGAAGTAGTATTCCACGGTCGCCGTGATGCCGCCGAAGGGCAGTTCGTGGTCGATGGCGATATTGGACTTCCACAGGCGCGGCTGGACGAAATCCTTGTCCGTAACGTTAATGTTCGGAGCGGGATTGGCGGAGCCGGGGACCGTCTGGGTGTTCGGGTCGGGATTGAACACGATGCTAGCGCGTTCGGCAGTGCTGGCAGTGTAGTTGTAAACGGAGCCAGCGTTGGAGTAGGCATTGGAGAGCCAGACCGCCGGGTTTTTGCCTTGGAACAGGCCGACGCCGCCGCGGATCTGGGTCTTGCGCTGAGTGTCGAGCTCGTAGCTGAAGCCTACGCGCGGGGCGACAGTGTAGTTGCCACTGTTGGTCGTGTTGTTGGCGATGCCGAACGCGTTCTGGAAGCCGGCAGCGACCGGCGGAGCTTCGCCGATGTAAGGATAATCGAAACGGACGCCGTAGAGGAGCGTCAGCTTGTTGTTGGGGCGCCAGGTGTCCTCAAGGAACGCGGCATAGTTGTCGTAACCCCAGCGAGCGATGGCGTTTTCGATGGTGGCTCCAGCGTAGGGCTTTGCGAGCTGGAAGCTGGAAGGCGGCGTGCCGGCGATCCAGTCATTGATACTCGCGAAACTATAGACACCGTTGGTGTTCTGCACGAAGGCGTTCACGTAGTCGGTGGCGACGTCTTCGAGGCCGAAGGTGAAGGTGTGGTCGCCACGGGACCATTCACCGATCGCCTTGAACTGCTTTTCCTCGGTGTTGAGCTTGTTCAGCTGGCGGGAGTTTTCCGTGCCGAGAACGACGCTGCCGGCGATCGTGGCGTTATCGCTCGCGCGCGTGCCGGAGACACCGTTCACCGTCACCATCGGGAAGGCGGCAGCGGAGTTTTGCGGGGAGCCGTCATACTTCGTATAGGAACCGGTGAGCTCCGTGCGGAAGTCCGACGACCATTGGCTGTTCAGTTGGGCGACATAGGAGTCGGTGTTGCGGTTCTGGGTATACCAGTGGCCGCTGAGCGACGTGGTGGTCGCGCTGGTATAGTTCGGGAAAATCGATTCGACGCCGTAGTTGCGGCGGTAAGTGAGGGCGAGGCGATGCTTGTCCGAGATGTTCCAGTCGAGCTTGCCGATGTGAGTCTCTTGCGTGGAGACGTTGTCGGCGCCACCGCCGAAGGTGCCCGCATCATAGCCGAGCGCCTTGGCGCGATCGGTGATCTGCTGCAGGCCGGCCGAACCCGGGATGAAGTTTGCCTGCGGCGGGACGGTGGTGCGCTTGAAGTTGTCGTAAACGTAGGAGAAGAAGAGGCGGTTGCGGAGGATGGGGCCGCTGAACACGATACCGTAGCTCTTCTCGTCGAAGGACTCCTTCACTCCGGTGAGGGGGTTCTTGGCGCGGAGATTCTCGCTCGAGACTTCGTAGTAGATCTTACCGGAGAACTGATTCGTGCCAGAGATGATGGTCGTGTTGATGAGCGCACCCGTGAAGCCGGAGTAACGGCCGGAATAGGGGTTCAGCTCGACGCCGAGGGACTGGATGGCATCGATCGGCACGGGGCCACGGAGCGAGGAGAAGCCGTTGCTGTTGAGGCCGAATTGGTCGTCGGAGCGGACGCCGTCGACGAGCAGCGAGTTGAAGCGGAAGTTCTGGCCTTGGGCGGACAGCTGGCCGCCTTGATCGAGCGAGCCGAGGAACATGCGGGAATCGAGCACCGCGATATCCTGAATGTTGCGACGAACGGAGGTGACATTGCTCACCTCGGTTTCGCTGAACGCGGTGCCCGTGCCCATCTTGCCGGCACCGAACGTCGTGTCGCGATTGCTCACAACGTTGAAGGCCTCCAATTGCACGATGCCCGACGAGGCCAGCTTGGCGCTCACGTCGACGCTGGAGCCCGGCTCGACGTAGATCTCGCGGCGGACGGTCTCCTGATAGGTGTCAGCGCTGATCGTGACGGTGTAGGGACCGCCCACGCGCAGGCCGGACACGTTGTATTGGCCGTTGGCGCGAGTCACGCCGGTCGCACGGGTGCCCGAGGGCTCGTGAACGATCGTGACTGCCGCGCCGGAGACCGGCTGGCCGGAGGAGTTAAGTGCAGTGCCTACGATGGCACCGGTGGTGATGCCTTGCGCAAGCGCGACGGTTGTGGACGCGAGAAGCGTCACGACTGCCACCGCAGCGGTGAGCAGTTTGGTGAACGATTTATGCATGGTGCAGATGCAGTTGTTGGTGTTGGAAACCCGGAGGAACCACTCCGAGGTTTGAATGGCCCAGCGAACGCTTGCGCTATGGCTGAGTCAAGCCCTCATCCCCCGGGAAAGAGGCCGCGCTCCGACGATTTTTCCGGGCTGTAACAAAAACGCGCGCCGAGGTCGGGCGCGCGGGAAAATTTCCTGCGATTTGCGCGGCGGAAACGGCGCCGCGCCGGCGGAACTCAGCCGCCGAAACCGCCCATGTTCGGCATCGCGAATTTCTGGAAGCCCGCCGGTGCCGTGAAGAGATCGTCGGGCACGTTGCCGGGTTCGATCTTCTTCGCTTCGAGACGGAAGGTTTCCTTGCCCTTGGCGTCGTGGCCCACGACGCGCAGCGGGAACGCGCCTTTCTTGTCCTTGAGCACCTGCTCCCACGCGCGGCCTTCCGTCTTGGCTTTGCGGCCGCCCATCATGCCGCCCATCGGATTGGCGCCGCTCAGGCCCATGAACGAGCCGAGCTGCTCGGTGATCCACATCTCGGTGGTCTGACCGCGGTCGGACATCACGTATTCCTCGCAATCGTAGCCGAGGACCTTTTCGGTGCGGCCGGTTTTCTCGACCTTCACGTCCTTGGCGTCGGGCGTGCCCTTGCCCTCGCCGGGCGTGCCGCGCAGCGGCATGGTCATATACATGCGTTGCTCGGGCATCAGGATCGTCATTTCCCGTTTGTCCGCATCCATGATCATGGCTGCGCCGCCGGCTTCCTTCATCTTCGGTTCGAGCCGCACCAGCGCGCCCTTCATCGCGTAGTCGATCACTTGCTCGCGACCCTTGCTGTCGGAGAATCCGAGGGAAACCCTGCCTTCGAAGGCCAGCGCGCCGAGCGCCGAGACCGTGAGCAAACCGAGAAGCGCGAGCGCGCGGGTGAGAGCTTTCATGCGCTGTAGGCTAAGGGGCGCTGCGGGGTGCTCAAGTCCGCGACCGGGCGCGCCGCCCCGACTTTCGCCTAGGTGCATGGCTCGCGCTGTGCGCGCACTTCCGGCGTTGCGTCGTGGGGCGCGCGGACAATCCTCGCGCGCATGGTTTCCGAGTTTTCGATCACGCGCACCGTCGAGTTCGCCGAGACGGACATGGCGGGAATCATGCATTTCTCGAATTACTTCCGCTGGATGGAGGCCTGCGAGTCGGCGTTCTATCGCGCGCAGAATTTGCCGCTGATCTCGTTCGTCCCCGGCCAGGTCGTGGGCTGGCCGCGCGTGAACGCCAACTGCGATTTCCGCGCGCCGCTGCGGTTCAACGAGACGGTCGAGGTGCGGCTCTTCGTGAAGGAGGTCCGCACGCGCGCCATCGTGCTGCTGTTCCAGTTTCGCAAGATCACGAAGGGCAAGGCCGACCCCGAGCTCTGCGCT
The DNA here is from genome assembly GCA_019634575.1 of Candidatus Didemnitutus sp. Classification (NCBI taxonomy): domain Bacteria; kingdom Pseudomonadati; phylum Verrucomicrobiota; class Opitutia; order Opitutales; family Opitutaceae; genus Candidatus Didemnitutus; species Candidatus Didemnitutus sp. Next base: position 264,733 of record JAHCAY010000002.1, on the reverse strand, counting down.
CAGGGCGAAGTCACTGCGGTGTGCGTGACCGCCGACTCCAAGGGCGGCATGGTGTCCGCGCCGATCCCGGAGGCGTTTCGCGCCAAGGTGCGCGCCGCGCCGAAGGCGGCGTGGGCGGTGGAGTAGCGCCGGTTTCCAGCTGCGCTACACGTCCGCCGCGAAAATACGCACCGGTTCGGTGCGACCTTTCACGGTGACGTCGCCGAGCGCGCGCAGCTGGCTGGTGGAGCGCGCGGCGGTGGCGGTGGCTTCGCTGACGATGATGTGTGCGTTGAAAGCGGCGTCCTTGGTCAAACCTTCGAGGCGCGCGGCGAGATTCACGCCGTCGCCGATCACGGTGTAGTTGAGGCGCGTCTGTGAACCCATGTTGCCGGCGATGACGCGGCCCGTGTTGATGCCGATGCCGAGCGCGAGGCGCGGTTTGCCTTCGGCTTCGAGTTCGCGGTTCAGCTCGGCGAGGGCGGCCTTCATCTCGCGGGCGGCGGCGATGGCGCGGGCAGCGGCGCCGTCGGTCGCGACCGGCGCGCCGAAGAGCGCCATGATCGCGTCGCCGATGTATTTGTCGATGACGCCGCCGTGTTTCTCCACGATCGCACTCATGCGGTCGAGGTAGCGGTTGAGCAGCGCGAGCACTTCGTGCGGCGAGAGTTTTTCGCTCAGCGCCGTGAAATCGCGGAGATCGGAAAACAGGATCGTGACTTCGCGCTCCTCGCCGCCGAGTTCGAGTTTCGATTGGAGGAGCTGCGTGGCAATCTCGGGTGAGACGACCTTGCCGAGCAGGTCGCGCACGCGGTCGCGCTCGGCGAGACCGGCGGTCATCTGGTTGAAGGCGTCGGCGAGCTGCCCGAGTTCGTCGGCGCGCGGCAGTTCGAGGCGGCGCGAGTAGTCGCCGGTGGCGACGTGGCGCGTATGCGCGGCGAGTTGCTGCACCGGCCGGCTGAGATTGCGGGCGAGGGCCAGCGCAGCGAGCGCAGCGACGACGAGGCCGATCAGCGTGCCCAGGAGGATCGTGCGGCCAAGCGCGCGGGCCGGCGCGAGTTCCACTTCGAGCGAGCGCAGCAGCACGACGCCGGCCGGATCGTCGCCCAGCAGCGGGAGATCGAATTGCGAGGTTACGTAGTCGCTGCCCGCCAGCGGCACCACGGAAACGCCGGCGCGGGGGGCGCTGCGCATGAGCGCGGCGGACATGGCCGGACGCAGCGTCGTGGCGAGAACCCGCCTCTCGTGCTCGTGTTCCGCTCCGACGAAGGAGACATCGAGGTTCGCGAGGCTCTTGATGCGGGCGGCGAAGCGGTCGTCGATCGGCGAGGCGAAACCGAACCAGTGCGTGATCTCCGGGTAGGGCGCGTAGAGCGGCACGATCACCAGGACATGGAGCCGGCCGTCGAGGTAGGCGAAATCGCTCGCGAAGCGGCCGTCGGGCATGCGCGCGTCGTCGGATGCGGCGAGCGAGATGAGACTCTGGAACGGCCCGCAGTGTTCGGCGGTGAGGTCTTCGCGGGTATTGGCGATCAGGTCGCCGTCGGTCGAAAACAGCGCCACGACGGGCGCGCCGATGCGCTCGGCGGAGTTCAGCAGGGCGGAACGAATGGTGCGCGGATCCGTGTCGCTGTGCAGGAGGAGCTGGCGAAAGGCGTAGTCCGTCGCCATCTGGCTGCCGCTTTTGGCGAGAACCTCCACGCGCACCGCGACGGCCTCTTGGAAGAATTTTTGGCCGCGATCGAGGCTTTCTTCGGCGTGGCGGAGCGCATTGGTGCTGTTCGCCCGCGAGACCGTGAAGTAGGTCCCGATTTGCACGAGCGCGAGCAGGCCGACGAGGAGCACGATGAGCCGCGTGCGAAAATGCCGGAAGCGAAACCAGCCGCGCATGGCGTCAGTAGCCGCTGGCCTTGCCTTCGGGCGTGCGGCGGATGCGGCGGTCGGGTTTCAGTTTCAACGTGTAAGCGAGCGGCGCGGCGCCGGGACCGATCCTGGCCTCGCGCACATCGGGCGCGGAGAGGCGCGGATGCCACACCTCGATGCGGTAGCGGCCGGCGGGCACGTGGAGCTGGGCGACGCCGGCGGCATCGGTTTTCGCGAAGTAGGGCGTCGGGAGCACGACGACGTAGGCGACCATCCAGTCGTGGATGTTGCAACCGAGCGTGACGATGCCGGCTTGGTCGAAGAGCACCGACTCGTGCGAGCCGGGCGCGTAGAGCGGCTTTTCGAAACGCTTCGCTTTCGAGAGCGAATAGATGTGGTGCTGGATCGAGTCCTGGTTCGGGAAAACGACTTCGGTGCCCACGCGCACGACGGTGACGTAGGGGGTGTATTCCTGGTCCTTTTGCACGATCTCGACCGGTTTGCTGGCCGCCGCCGGCAACGCCGGTTGCCCATCGAGGGCGTGGAGCGAGATCACGGCGTCCGGGACGGGTTCGCCTTTGGTGTCGCGGATCGCGGCGCGCACGCCCGTGTCGGCCGCCGCGGCGGCGAGGCGGACGGAGCAGAGGAGGGCGACGGCGAGCAGCGTGGAAACGCGGGGCATGGGGCGGCGACGTGGGAGCGATTAGAAGCGATGGAGCACGCCGAGCGACCAAAAAGCCGAATCGTAGCGGACGCCGACGTGGTTGATCACCTTTACGCTCTCAAAGCGCAGCGGGATGCTCGTCGAATCGCTGACTCGCGCCGTGAGCTGCGCCCACCAGAAATCCGCGCGGCAATCGACGCGGTAGGCCACCCAGCCGCTGCCGAAGGTGTTCGAGACTTCCCAGGGGATGCTGGTGTAATACTGCTGAATCGTGGGCCCGAGAGCTCCGCCGATGGCCTGACTCCAAACGGACCACGCGGCGTTGGCGACGAGCTGGCCGTGGAGCCGCGAGGCGCCGGCGCCGAATTGCCAGGTCTCCGTGACGTCGTAGGTCGTCTCCAAACCGACGCGGCGTGCGTGTGTGTCGAATGGGGCATGCGAGGCGGTGAAGCTTTCCCAGTTGGCTGTCGCGGCGACGCGCCAGCTTTCCGTGAGGCGTTGGCTGAGTGTCGCAAAGCCTTCCGTGCGCCAGCCGCTGCGGCCGCTCTCGCGGAAATTCACCGACGTGAGCGCCACGCCGGCATCGAGCACCGGCACCATCGGCCCGAGGCCGAATTTGTGGCGCACGGTCGCGCGCGCGCCGGCGCTCAGGCGGTTGAGCGCGGAGAATTCGGAGACGTATTCGGCGTTGCCCTCGAGTGCGGCGATGAGCGTCCAGTTCGGCGCGAGTTGCTTGGTCTGAATATAGGCCGCGTCGACGTCCGCGACTTTCGCGTCCTGCGCGGTGGGCGTGTAGGACGTGCGGCTGAAGTTCTCCGCGTAGGTCAACGTCGCGCCCATGCGGAATTCGTGCGCGTGCGCGGCGACGACGGAAAGGAGCGCGGTGAGCGCGAGCAGCGCGGGTCGGGCGCGGAGCCGGCGCCGCGCCGCGCTGGCGACGGGACTCGCTGTCCTGTCTTGGCCAAACGCTGGGAGCCGGTCGCGCGATTCGCTCACAACAAGGGGTGGATGGTTTTCCAAACCGTCTCCGCCACCAAACGATGGCCGGCTGCGGTCGGATGAATGCCGTCGGCCTGGTTTAGGTCGGGAATGCCGCCCACATGCTCGAGGAGAAACGGGATGAGCACGGTCCGCTGCGCCTCGGCGAGTGCGGGGTAGATTTTCGCGAACGCCTGGGCGTAGGCGGGGCCCATGTTCGTGGGAATTTGCATGCCGGCCAGCACAACGATTACGCGCGGGTTCTTGGCGCGGATGCGTTCGATCATCTTTTCGAGGTTGGCGCGCGTGATGTCGGGCTCGATGCCGCGGAGGCCGTCGTTGCCGCCGAGCTCGATCACGAAAATGTCCACCGGCTGGCGCAGGATCCAGTCGAGCCGCCGCAAGCCGCCGGCAGTCGTTTCGCCGCTGAGACCGGCGTTCACGACCTTCCACGGCAGGCCGGCGGCATCGATTTTCTGCTGGACGATCGCCGGGTAGGCTTCGCCCGGATCGAGCCCGTAGCCGGCGGTGATGCTGTCGCCGTAGAAGAGCACGGTCTTCGTCGCCGCGGAGGCCGCGGTCGTCGCGAGCGTCGCCGCGAGCAGCATCGCACCGAACCGCCCGGCCCGGCGAATCAGCCGTCCGACGAACAACTTTGCACTTTGGAGGGCGTTGGGTGTGTTACTCGCCATCCTGCCCATGAGTGCCCAAAACATCCTGAAAGTCGAGCGCCTCACCAAGACCTACGCGACCGCGGCCGGCGCGTTGACGGTGCTGCACGAGGTGAGCTTCGCGCTCGAGCCCGGCGGCACCTGTGCGATCGTGGGCCCGTCGGGTTCCGGCAAGACCACGCTGCTCGGCCTGTGCGCGGGACTCGATGCGCCGACGAGCGGCACGGTGCAGCTGGCCGGCCGCGAGATCGGCGCGCTTTCGGAGGACGAACGCGCGCTGGTGCGCAACGAGAGCGTCGGGTTCGTGTTCCAGAATTTTCAGCTCATCCCCACGCTCACCGCGCTGGAGAACGTCCTCGTGCCGCTCGAGCTGCGCGGCGACAACACGCGCGAAAAAGAGGCGGCGGAGCTGCTCGCGCGCGTCGGTCTCGGCGACCGGCTCGATCACTACTCGCTGCAACTTTCCGGCGGCGAACAGCAACGCGTGGCGCTCGCGCGGGCGTTCATCAACCGCCCGAAGATCCTCTTCTGCGACGAGCCGACGGGCAATCTCGACGGCGACACGGCGCACGCGATGGTCGATCTCATCTTCGGCCTCAACCGCGAGCGTGGCACGACGCTCGTGCTCGTGACCCACGATCTCGAACTCGCGCGCCAGACCCAGCGCATCCTCCGCCTCCGCAGCGGCCACGTCGTGAGCGACGAGCGGACGGGTTGAGAAGAATTCTGGTCACCAAATCACCAAACAATGGGCCCACGGAATACACGGAGCACACGGAAGGATGCCCATGAACAAACTGATCCATGAAGAGCTGACCTACAAGATTCTCGGAGCCTGTTTTGAGGTTTATCGCGAGAAAGGCTGTGGGTTCCTTGAAGGCGTCTACCAAGAGTGCCTCGAATGCGAGTTCGAGCTGCAAGGGTTGCCCGCGCGGTCATTGGTCCAAATTCCGCTTTCGTATAAAGGTCGCCCGCTGAACAAAACCTATATCGCCGACTTCGTTTGTTATGACCGTGTGCTGCTTGAATTAAAGGCCGTCAGCGCACTGACCGACGAGCATCGTGCTCAAGTGCAGAATTACCTGCACGCGACCGGCCTTCGGGTGGGGCTGCTCGTGAACTTCGGGCACTTCCCTAAGATCGAGCACGAGAGGTTCGTGCTCTGAATTCCGTGTCATCCGTGTGTTCCGTGGGTAAACTCTCTGTGTCTTCATGAACTTCATCCTCAAAATGGCCTGGCGCGATACGCGGGCTTCGCGGCGGCGATTGCTGTTGTTCTCGCTCGCAGTGGTGCTCGGCGTCGCGGCGCTCGTGGCGGTGGGCTCGCTGCGCGACAATCTCCGCGGCGCGATCGAGGATCAGACCAAGTCGCTGCTCGGCGCCGACCTCGTCATCACTTCGCGCGCCGCGCTGACGCCGGAGGCGGAGAAATTCATCGCCGGCCTCGGCGGCGAGCAGGCGCGCGAGATCGCGTTCAACTCGATGCTCGTCGCGCCGACCGCCGGCGGCGCCACGCGGCTGGTGCAAGTGCGTGCGTTGCAGGGCGCGTTTCCGTTCTACGGCGAATTCAGCACCGAGCCGGCGGATGCCCGCGCCCAGCTCGCGAACGGCGCGCGCGCCATTGTCGAGGAAGGCATCGCCGTCCAATACGGCCTGAAATCCGGCGACCCGATCAAGCTCGGCGCGGGCGAGTTTCGCGTCGCAGGCGGTTTGCTGAAGGTGCCGGGCGAATCGGCCGCGGGCGTGACGACGCTCGCGCCGCGCGTGTTCATCCCGCTGGCGGCGGTGCAGGAAACCGGCTTGCTCAAGCAAGGCAGCCTCGCGCGTTACCGCGTTTATTTGAAGTTCCCCGCGAACACCGACGTTGAGAAAATGGTGCGCGATTTGCGCGACCGTTTCCGCGAGTTGCGGTTGGGTTTCGACACGGTCGAGGAGCGCAAGCGCGAGCTCGGCGGCGCGATCCAGAACGTGAATTCGTTCCTCATGCTCGTCGGCTTCGCGTCGCTGTTTCTCGGCGCAATCGGCGTGGCGAGCGCCGTGCATGCGCACGTGCGGCAGAAGATTCCGACCGTCGCGGTGCTGCGTTGTCTCGGCGCGAGCGCGGGCAAGGCGTTCGCGATCTACCTCGTGCAGGGCGTGGGGCTCGGTCTCGTGGGCGCGCTCGGCGGCGCAGTGCTGGGCATCGGGGCGCAGCTGGTGTTGCCGGTGTTCCTGCGGGATTTCCTGCCGTTCTCGTTCGAGTTCTTCGTTTCGTGGAAGTCGGTCGCGAGTGGCGTCGGAGCGGGCGTGTTGATCAGCGTGCTGTTCGCCTTGCTGCCGCTGCTCGAGGTGCGGCGTGTGTCGCCGCTGCTCGCGATCCGCTCGGCGTTCGCGGACAACGGCGGCGCGGCGCGCGTCGACTGGCTCCGCGTGGCGCTCATGGTCGTGATCGTCGGCATCGTGTTCGCGTTCGCGATTCTGCAAACCGGGCGTGTGGCATGGGGCGTGGGTTTCGCGGGCGCGTTGTTCGTGGGATTTGCGGTGCTGGGCGGAATCGCGAAACTGATCGCGTGGGTCGCGCAGCGGTTGAATTTGCGGCGGCTGCCGTTCGCGTGGCGGCAGGGCGTGGCGAATCTTTACCGGCCGAACAACCGCACGGTGCTGCTGCTCGTATCGCTGGGCATGGGCACGTTCCTGATGATGACGCTCTACCTCACGCGCGACACGTTGCTCGGACAATTGCGCGTGATGGGCGGCGGCGACCGGCCGAACCTGATGCTGTTCGACATCCAAGACGATCAGGTCGAGTCCGTGGCGAAGATCGTTGCGGACAACGGCGCACCGGTGCGCGCGCAGGCGCCGATCGTGACGATGCGCATCAGCGCGCTCAAAGGCCGGCCGATCGCGGAGGTGTTGAAGGACAAATCGGCGCGCGTCGCGGCGTGGACCGTGCGGCGCGAATATCGGTCGACTTATCGCGGGCAACTCGCCGACACCGAGCGGGTGGTCGCGGGCAAGTTCGAAGGACACGCGCCGGCCGGCGCGGAGGATGTGCCGGTTTCGCTGGAGGAAAGCCTCGCGCGCGAACTCGGCGTGACGCTCGGCGATAAGATCGAATTCGATGTGCAGGGCGTGCCGGTGAAGACGGTCGTCGGCAGCCTGCGGCAGGTCGAGTGGCAGCGGTTGGCGCCGAATTTCTTCGTGGTGTTCCCCGAAGGCGTGCTCGAAGGCGCGCCGAAGTTCCATGTCATGGCGCTGCGGGCGAGCGACTCGGGCGTCTCGGCGCGCGTGCAGCAGGCGGTGGTGCGCGAGCATCCGAACGTGTCGGCGATCGATCTCGGCCTGATCTTGCAGACGATCGACAGCGTCTACGCGAAGGCGTCATTCGTGGTCGAGTTTCTCGCGCTGTTCACCGTCGTGACCGGTGTCATCGTGCTCGCGGGCGCGGTGCTGATCGGGCGCAGCCAACGGGTGCGCGAGAGCGTGTTGCTGCGCACGCTCGGTGCGACGAAGCGGCAGGTGAACCGCATCATGCTCGCGGAGTATCTCGCGCTCGGCACGCTCGGCGCGGCGGTGGGCGCGGTGCTCGCGGTCGGCGCGAACTGGGGGCTGGCGCGTTTCATTTTCAAAATGAGCTGGTCCACGCCGTCGCTCGCGGTGCTCGTGCTCGGCTGGCTAGCGGTCAGCGCAGTGACCGTGATCACCGGTCTGCTTTCGAGTCGCGGCATCTGCGATCACCCGCCGCTCGAAGTGTTGCGGCAAGAAACCTAAGCTTGCCTGGGGGCGTGGTCTCGGCGGTTGTTCGCGCGACATGACTAGAGTCCTGACTTTCCACTACACCTTGCGCGATGCGAACGGGCGCGTGCTCGACACGTCGCGCGGCGGCGGCGAGCCGCTGAGTTTTCTCGAGGGGGCGCAGGAAATCGTGCCGGGTCTCGAAAAGGAACTCCGCGCCATGGCCGCCGGCGAGCGCCGGAACGTCGCGGTGCCGCCGGAGCTCGGTTACGGCGTGCGGGAGGAGGCGTTGGTGCAGCGCGTGCCGCGTGCGAGCCTGCCGATCGACGGCGAGGTGAGCGTGGGCGACCAATTTCTGGCCGGACAGGATCGCCATGCGCCGGTCGTGACAGTCGCGGCGGTCGAGGGCGACCAAGTGACGCTGGACGCGAATCACCCCCTCGCGGGCGCGACGCTGCATTTCGACGTCGAGTTGGTGGCGGAGCGCCCGGCGACGGCGGCGGAATTGGGCCGTGTCAAAGCGGACAGCTGAGGATTGCGCGCGAGGTCGGGATTACTACGGTCGGCAATTTCCCTCATGAAAGTTCTCGGCATCGACATCGGTGGCTCGTCCTTCAAGGCCGCGCCCGTGGACATCAAGACGGGCCGGTTGCTCGCGGAACGTTTTCGCGTGCCGGTTGCCAGTCCGTGTCCGCGAGGCGAGGGCTTGGCCGCGGCGCGGCAGATCGTCGCGCACTTCAAATGGAAGGGTCGCATCGGCATCGGTTTTCCGGGCATCATCCTCGACGAGCGCATCGACGCGGTCGGCAATCTCGGCGACGAGTGGGAGAAGCAGAACGGCGTGAAGATTTTCTCCAAGGCGACCGGTTGCAAGGTGGGCGTCGTGAACGATGCCGACGCCGCCGGACTCGCCGAGATGCGTTTCGGAGCGGGCAAGGGGCGCGACGGCACGGTGCTGATGTTGACGTTCGGCACGGGCATCGGTTCGGCGCTGTTTTATCGCGGGCAACTTTTCCCGAACGCCGAGCTCGGCCATGTGCCGTGGGAGGGCGAGCCGATCGAGAAATTCGCGTCGGCGGCCGTGAAGACGAAGCTCGATCTCGATTGGAAGGAATGGACGGATCGCGTGAACGTCTACCTGCGCGTTGTGGAGCGTCTGTTTTCGCCGGAGTTGATCATCATCGGCGGCGGCGTGAGCCAGGATCACCGCATGTGGTTCAAGCTCCTGCATACGCGCGCGAAGGTCGTGCCGGCCAAGCTGCACAACGACGCCGGCATCGTCGGCGCCGCGCTGGCGGGCGAGTGAGCCGATGAGCGGGCGCGTGCTGATCGTGGGCCAGGGGCTCGCCGGCACGGCGCTCGCGCTGGAGCTGGAGGCGGCGGGCATTCCTTTTGTCATCGCGAGCGAAGGCCACGCCCGCGCGGCGTCGCGCGTGGCGGCGGGGTTGGTGAATCCAATCTCGGGTCAGCGCTTCGTGAAGGCGTGGCGGGTGGAGGAATTGCTGCCGTTCGCGGAGCAATGGTATCGCGCGGCGGGCGCGCGGCTCGGCGTCGAGTTGTGGCATCCGCTGCGGTTGCGGCGGTTGTTGGCCGGCGATATCGAAGCGGCGCGCGCGGCGAAGAAACTCGCGAGCGGCGAGCTGGCGCCGTTCGCGATGGCGGGCGAGGGTGGATTGGCGATTCGCGGGGCGGCGTGGGTGGACTTGCCCGCGTTGCTCGAAACGGCCGCGGCCCGCTGGAGCGCGCGCGGCGAGTTGTGCGCAGCGGCGGTGCAGCGCGAGGAGCTGGCGGCGGATGCGACGGGCGTGACGTGGCGCGGCGAAAGGTTCGCGGCGGCGATCCTTTGCACCGGCGCGGGCGCGCTGGCGCGCGGGTGGTTTGCCGAGTTGCCGTTCGAGGCGGCGAAGGGCGAGATCGTGCACGTGCGCGGTGCGGAGCTCGCGGCGGGCGAGGCGGTGAGTCGCGGCACGTGGGTGTTGCCGGATGGCGGCAGTGGAGCTCGCATCGGCGCGACCTACGAGCGCGGTGTGGAGGATGACGTGCCGACTGCGGCGGCGCGGGAGCGGTTGCTTGCTGAGGCGTGCGAGCTGGTGGCCGGCGAGCTGGCGGTGATCGAGCAGCGGGTGGGGGTGCGGTTGGGTTTGTCGGATCGGCTGCCGGGGATCGGCTGGCGCGAAGGTTTGCGGATGGGATTTTTCGGCGCGCTCGGATCGAAAGGCGCCTTGTGCGCGCCGTGGCTCGCGCGCGTTTGGCGCGAAGTGCTGGCGGGATCGGATGCGGCTTGGCCGGCGGCAGTGGCGATCGGTCGGTTCGGTCGGCGCTGATTTTCTCGGGTCGGGCGGTATGACAAAATCAGTGGCGTGGCGTGTCCCACTTTCGGGAAAATTTATCCGCTTGAGTCCGTGGAAGCTCGGACGCACAAGCCCGCGTAGACATGACCAAGCCCCGTGCCCCCCGTTCGCCGTCCCTGGCGCCCGTGCTGCTGTGTTGCGTGTCGTCGCGCCGGATCGTCGCGGACGCATGAACAAGATTCGCATTCTGGTCGTCGACGATGAGTCGGCCGCGCGCCGGCGGATCGTGCGTTTGCTCGAGCGGGATCACGACGTCCTGGTGGTGGGCGAGGCGGCGTCGGGCGCGGAGGCTGTGCGGCAGGTGGCGGCGGAGAAGCCGGACCTGATTTTCCTCGATGTGCAGATGCCGGAGATGGGCGGCTTCAAGGTGCTCGAGGCGCTCGGGCCGCGGCCGCCGGCGGTGATTTTCGTCACCTCGCGCGACCAGCATGCGTTGCAGGCGTTCGAGGTGAACGCGGTGGATTACCTGTTGAAGCCGTTCGAGGACGACCGTTTCGCGGCGGCGTTGCGGCGGGCCAAGTCCGAGCTGATCCGGCGCCAGACGGATGCGTTGAGCGCGGAGCTGGCGAAGTTGCTCCAGCATTTGCAGGCCAATGCCGGGGCGGTGGCTGCGAGCGTCGCGACGGGCAGCTTGGCGCCGGCCAAGCCGGCGGCGGCGGAGGGCAGCGCCTCGCAGGAGGCGATCACGCGCGAGCGCGTGCTGCTGCGTTCGGGCGGCGAGATTTATTTCATCAAGGCCGAGGAGATCGACTGGATCGAGGCGGAGGGCGACTACATGAAGTTCCACGCCGGCGGGCGCGTGCACCTGTTGCGCGAGACGATGGCGAATCTCGAGGACCGGCTCGATTCCAAGCGCTTCATCCGCATCCATCGTTCGACGATCGTGAACATCGATCGCGTGAAGAAGCTCAGCCCCTCGTTCGCCGGTGAATACGCGGTGATCCTCCACGACGGCACGAAGCTGCGGCTGAGCCGCGGCTATCATGATCGACTGGAGGAATTGATGCGTTCGGCGCTCTGAGCCGGGCGCGCCCCGTCCATCCCGGCGCCGGGCCGTTTGTCCCAAAACAGCTGCGACTCGGGTGGGCTTCGGGTGTTGTTCCCCTGTTCTTTGGCCTTTGCCCGCCTCGTGATGCAGAAAACGGCAATCGTGGGCCGTTCATCGCAAGGTAATCGCCTGTCGTCGCAATGCCGTTTCAAAGCGCGCGGCGGTCCCGTTTAGTCCCCTCGTTCGTAGTTATCAGTTGTGTTGCAGAGGGGTCCTTCGGGGCCCCTCTGTGTTTTCCGGCGGGAGCGACGCGCACCGATAGTTCTGGCCAATGCTCCGTCGATTTTTTCCTCTTTTTCTCCTGATGACTATGTCCTCCGCCACCCCCAAGCCCGTTGCGGTCCCGTCCGCCGCCTCGGCCAAAAAGAAGTCGCGCCAACGCCTGTGGATCATCTTCGGCGTCGTCGCGGTGCTCGTCGTCGTGATCGCCGCCGGCATCGCCAAGGGCAAAGCCGGCGAGAAGCCGACCCAGGTGACGGTCGAGAAGGCCGTTGTGAAAACCATCACGCACATCGTCACCGCCACCGGCAAGGTCCAGCCTGAGACCGAGGTGAAGATTTCGCCCGAAGTCGCCGGCGAATTGATCCAGATCCCCGTTGTCGAGGGACAGACGGTCAAGAAGGGCGACCTGCTCGTCCGCATCAAACCCGACTTCTACAAGGCCCAACTCGAGCAGCAGGAAGCCTCGCTCGCCTCGGCTCGCGCCAGCTCCGTGCTCAGCCAAGCCCGCCTCGTGAAAGCCGAGCAGGACTTCAAGCAGGCGAACGATCTCTACCAGAAGAAGCTGATCTCGGACGCGGACTTCACCTCCGCCCAGACCAACCTCAACGTCGCCAAGGCCGACTACGAATCCTCGCTCGCGCAAATCCGCCGCACCGAGGGTTCGGTCGACCAATCGCGCGACCAGCTCAACAAGACCACCATCTACTCCCCGATGGACGGTTCGATCAGCTCCCTCACCAGCGAAGTCGGCGAACGCGTCGTCGGCACCAACCAGTTCGCCGGCACCGAAATCATGCGCATCGCCGACCTCGCGAACATGGAGGTTCGCGTGAAGGTCAACGAGAACGACATCATCAACGTGAAGATCGGCGACCACTCGATCGTGTTGGTCGACGCGTTCCCGGGCCGCCGTTTCGAAGGCAAGGTCGCGGAGATTTCCAGTTCCGCCCTGTCGTCCGGCTCCAGCAGCAACAACGCCGCGGCGCTCGCCGCCTCCGCTTCCGACGAAGTGACGAACTTCCTCGTCAAGATCCGCATCACCGACAAGGACGTGACGCTCCGCCCCGGCATGAGCGCCACGGTCGACATCGAGACCGAGACCGTCGCCAACGTCGTTGCGGTGCCGATCCAGTCCGTCACCGTGCGCGCCGAGGGCGGCAAGACCACCGAGGAACTCCAACAGCAGAAATCCAAGGAGGCCAAGGAGCGCTCCGGCAACGACCTCGAAGTCGAGACCGAGAAGCGCAACGCCCGCCGCGACGCCGAGAAGCTCCAGCGCGTCATCTTCGTGCGCCAGGGCGACAAGGCCGTCATGCGCAAGGTCGAGACCGGCCTCGCGGACAACAGCCACATCGAGGTGAAATCCGGCATCAAGGCCGGCGAGGAAGTCGTCTCCGGCAGCTACGCCGCCATCAGCCGCAAGCTCAAGGACGGCGCCCGCGTCATGCTCGAAACGCCCAAGAAGGAAGAAAACAAGTAACGGGTAGGGCGCGGACTCCGGTCCGCGCCGCGGTGGCGAGGCCACTCGCCGCCCTACCGCTCCCGCACCCATGTCCACCGCTCCCGTCCCTTCCGCCGCACACCCGCGCACCTACCGCACGCCGGGTCCGCTCGTCATCGACATCGAAGGCGTGACCAAGCTCTACCGCATGGGCGAGGAGACCGTCCACGCCCTCCGCGGCGTCGCCCTCAAGGTCCACCGCAACGAATACCTCGCCATCATGGGCCCGTCCGGCTCCGGCAAGTCGACGCTCATGAACATGCTCGGCTGCCTCGATACGCCCACGAGCGGCCACTACCAATTCGCCGGCAAGGACGTCTCCGCGATGACCGACGACGAACTCGCCGAGATCCGCAATCGCGAGATCGGTTTCGTCTTCCAGACCTTCAACCTCCTCCCGCGCTCCACCTCGCTCGCCAACGTCGAGCTCCCGCTGATCTACGCCGGCATCAGCCCGCACGAGCGCCGGGAGAAAGCCATCCTCGCTTTGCAGAACGTCGGCCTCGGTGAGCGCATGAGCCACAAGCCCAACGAGCTCTCCGGCGGCCAGCGCCAGCGCGTCGCCATCGCCCGCGCGCTCGTGAACAATCCCTCGATCATTCTCGCCGACGAGCCGACCGGCAACCTCGACTCCCGCACCGGCGAGGAAATCATGCAGCTCTTCGAGGACCTCTACGCGCAAGGCAACACGATCATCGTCGTCACGCACGAGGAAGACATCGCCCGCCACGCCCGCCGCATCGTCCGCCTGCGCGACGGTCTGATCGAGTCCGACGTGCGGCAGCACTGACGCTACGGCGCAAATAGACCGACCCCTGTCGCGTTCTTCTCGCCAATCATCCCCGATCTCTCGTTCCGAGCCTCCGCCCAGCCATCCTCGTCGCCATGAAACGTCTCATCTACGAGTTCAACGAGTCCGTCCGCATCGCGTGGGCGCAGATTCGCGCGAACAAGATGCGCTCCGTCCTCACCGCGCTCGGCGTCATCATCGGCATCGTGGCGGTCACGCTGATGGGCACCGCCATCCGCGGCATCGATCAGGGCTTCCAGAACAGCCTCGCCATGCTCGGCGAGGACGTCCTCTACGTGCAGAAGTGGCCGTGGGCGGGCGTCGAGGATTGGTGGAACTACGTCAACCGCCCGAACCCGCAGGCGCGCGAAGCCGCGGCTTTGAACCGCATCATTGCTTCCACCGAAAAGTCCGAGCTGCTCTTCGCCGTCCCCTTTGCCGGACGCTCGAGCACGGTGAAATTCGGCGACGTGCGCATCAGCGGCGTCTTCACCGGCGGCACCGAGGCCGAATACGCCCAGCTCACCGGCACCGATTACGCGGAAGGCCGCATGTTCAACGATGCCGAGGCCGCCAGCGGCCGCCAGGTCTGCACGCTGGGTTTCGACGTCGCCGAGGCACTCTTCCAGGGCCGCACGCCCATCGGGCAGATGGTCGCGATCAACGGCCAGCCCTTCGAGGTCATCGGCGTGTTCGCCAAGCAGGGCGAATTTCTCGGCATGTTCAGCATGGATAACTTCGTGCTCGTGCCGTTGAACGCCTACGCGAAGTTCAACTCCGTCCGCCGCGGCGTCGATGTCCGCGTCAAGATCGCCGACAAGACCCGCCTCGCCGAGGCGAAGGAGGAGCTCGTCGGCGCCATGCGCCGCGTGCGCGGCCAGAAGCCGGGCGAGCGCGATAATTTCACCATCAACGAGCAGCAGGCCTTCAAGGCGCAGCTCGATCCGGTCAAGAATGGCATCGCGCTGGCCGGCCTGTTCATCACCGGTCTGTCACTCTTCGTCGGCGCCATCGGCATCATGAACATCACCTTCGTGTCAGTGAAGGAGCGCACGAAGGAGATCGGCACCCGCAAGGCCCTCGGCGCGCGCCGCCGCAGCATCCTCATGCAGTTCCTCGTCGAGGCGGTTTCAATCTGCCTCATCGGCGGCGTCATTGGCATGGGCATCTCGTTTTCGCTCTTCCTCATGGTCCGCGAAGCCGCACCGAATTTCCCCGTGGCGTTCTCGCCCGACCTCGTCGTCATCAGCGTGATGGTGTCGGTCATCACCGGCGTCGTCTCCGGCTTCGCCCCGGCTTGGGGCGCCTCGCGCCTCGATCCCGTCGTGGCCCTGCGTTACGAGTAACCATGCAACTCTCCGAAATCTTCAAGATGGCCTTCGGGTCGCTGGGCGTGAACAAGCTCCGCTCCGTGCTCACCATGCTGGGCATCACGATCGGCGTGTTCTCCGTCATCGGCGTGATGACGACCGTCACCGCGATGCGCTCGTCGATCGAGACCGGCCTGAGCTTTCTCGGTTCGAACATTTTCCAGTTCGCCAAATATCCCGTGTTCGGCGGCGGCGGTCCCGAAGGACGCCGGCGCTACCAGATGCGGCGCGACATCACCCTCGACCAGGCGCTGCGCTACAAGCGCGAGATGGAGGGCATCGCCGACGTCATTTGCCTGAAGATCTTCGACGACGGCGGCCAGGCCACCTACGGCGGACGCAAGACCACACCCGACGTCCGTTTCGGCGGCAGCGACGAAAATTTCGTCACCGCAAACCAGTTCGACGTTCAGATCGGCCGCAACTTCACGCCGGGCGACATCGAGCTGTCGCGCCCGGTCGTGATCATCGGCCAGGACATCGTCACGAAGCTCTTCCCCGCGGAAAACGCCCTCGGCAAGACGATCAAGATCAAGGAGCGCACCTACATCGTCATCGGCGTTTTCGCTCCGAAGGGCCAGGCCTTCGGCGGCAGCTCGGACAACATCGCGATCATTCCGATCACGCGCTTCTTCGCCGACTACGGCGCCGAGCATCGCTCCATCAGCATCGCCACGCAGGCGCCGACGCAGCAGGTCTACAACGAGACCCTCGACAAGGCCATCACGGTCATGCGCACCGTCCGCGGCCTGCAGGCGGAAAAGGAAAACGATTTTGAAGTCTACTCGAACGACTCGCTCATCGCCGCCTTCGCGAAGGTCGCCGACGCGGTCGCCGCCGGCTCGTTCGTCATCTCGGGCATCGCGTTGCTCGCCGCCGGCGTCGGCATCATGAACATCATGCTCGTCTCGGTCACGGAGCGGACGAAGGAAATCGGCATCCGCAAATCGATCGGCGCGCGTAAGAAGAATATCCTCACCCAGTTTCTGGTCGAAGCCGTCGTCATCTCGCTCAGCGGCGGCTTGGTCGGCATCCTGCTGGGCGTCGCTGCCGGCAATGGACTCGCGATGATGCTGAACGCCTCGGTCGTGTTTCCGTGGAACTGGGCCTTCATCGGTATTCTCGTGTGCTCCGGCATCGGGGTGGGCTTCGGTTTTTATCCCGCCTGGAAGGCGTCCTCGCTCGACCCGATCGAAGCGCTGCGTTTCGAGTAGCACGCGCGCAATTTTGGCATTTGCGCTGTTGCGGCGCGTGCGGGCGCACGTTGAAGTCGGGCGCCCTTGAAACTCTCGCTGAAGCTCAATTCCGCGTGGAAACGCGACCTGCCCCCGGGTGACCGCCGCATCTGGCTCCTGCGCACGCTCGCGCTGCGCCGCGAGCGCGTCAAGACGACCACCTGGCACCTCGAACTGTATTGGAAGCGAGCGTTCGCCGGCGCCGCCGTCGTCGGCGTTTCGCTCTATCTCATCGCCGCCACCGCACTGTTCCTGTGGTGGAACCGCACGCCCGGCAACGAAGTCACCTGGCTCGACATCGCGACCGCTCCGGTGCGCGGCGAACACCTGAGGCAGAAACGCGGCGACACCGCCATCGCCCAGGCGCTCCTGCGATTGCGGGCCAGAGATTACGTCGAGGCCTATTACGGCTTGCGCGTCGGCCTGGCACGCTCGCCGGGCAATGTCACCGGTCGCGTCAATCTTGCCCGCATGATGGCCGGCTCCGATCCCGCCGGGGCGCTCACGCTCCTCGAGGATGGTCTGAAATACGCTCCCGGCGACCTCGAGCTGTTCCGCGTCCTCTTCGGCCATCTCGCCGCCACGCAGTCGCAGAACCGCCTGCTCGACCTCACCGCCGACCTGCTCGCGCCCGCGCACACGCCGGCGCTCGATGCCGTGGCGCGCCGCTTCGTCGCCAACACCCGCGCGTCGCTGCTGCTCGGAGCGCACGATGCCGCCGCCGCGGAGGCGCTGCTCGCCGCGCTGCCGCCGGGCGACGAGACCGTCGAGGAGCGCCGCAGCACGCGCCTGCGCGTCAGCGCGTTGAGCGCGCTCGGGCGCCGCGACGAGGCGCGCCGGTTGTTTGCCACTTTGAAACGCGTCGGGATGGACGAGCTGCGAACCGAAGCCGAGCTCGCGATCGACGCGGGCGATGCGACGGCGCTCGAATCCGTGCTGCGTCGCATGAAGGCGATGGCGCCCGGCCAGCCGATACCCGGTGTGTTCGCCTTTTCCGCCTGGCACCGCATGAAGCGTCTCACGCTGCGCGATCTCACGGAGCAGGAGTTCTTCGAGTTTTTCGCGACCAACGACGGCGCACTGCAGTTGTTTGCCGCGACGGCGGTGAATCTCGACCTGCCCGACGCCGTGCGACGGGCGGAGCGGATCGCGGTGGCGAACCGGCTCAGCCCGTTCGCGTTTCGCGTCCATCTCACCGAGCTGGCCTTGCGGCGCGGCGACTTCGACGAGGCGTTCCAGCGGCTGCGGGAGTGGGAGGCGAGCATCGAGACCCTGCCGCCGGCCCAGCGATTTTATCCGGAGTTCATCAACCGCCTCACGCGGGCCAGCGTGGCGGGCGGCGAGCAACAAATCACCGGCCTCACCAGCCATCTCGTCGAGATGCGCGGTCGCGCCACCGCGCCGATGTATGAACTCGCGGTGAAGGTGCTCGGCCGCGCCGGCCACGCGAACGCCGCGCGCGAGGTTGTCGATCTCGGCCTGCGCATCTACCCCTACGCCGATCCGTTGCTTCGCCTCCGGCCCGGCGTGGTGGCGGCCGCCGAACGGCGCGCGGCCAACGAAGCGGCGGCGCGAGTCGAAACCGGCGGCGCGCCGGAATTGGCCGCCGTCGAAATTCCGGGCACCGCGGCGCTCGCGCTCGAGCGCATCGACGCGGCGCTCGCTTCGGGCGCGTTCGGCAGTGCGCGCGATTTGCTGCGCGCGATCCGCGCCGCGCGGCCGGCTTGGCTGCCCAAGGCGGCCGAGGATCTCGCCGTGCGCGATGTCGAGCTGACGCTGCTCTCGCAGGACGCGACGACCTCCCGCGCGGTGCTCCACGCGTTCCTGGATCGTCCGCGGACGGAGGCCGATTTGTTGCGCCTCGCGCGACTTGGGGCGCAGTTCGCGCAACGGCAGCGCGAGAGCGAGGCACGCGTCGTGCGCGACGAACTCGCCGCCCTGCGTCCGCCCGCCGCCGTTGCGCAGGCGCTGCGCGCGATCGAGATCTCCGACGACCTCGCCAAGACCACCCAGACGGCGGAAGCGACGCTGGCCGCCATCGACCGCGCGCTGAGTCAAGGCAAGGCCGACGAAGCGCGCCGTGTGCTCGAATACGTGAAGCAGAAATCGCCTGCATGGCTCGCGTCCTCCCGCGCCGATCTCGGCGCGAGCGAAGTGCGCGTCTGGCTCGCGCTCGATCGTCGTCCGCTGGCGCTCGCGGCCTACAAGGAACTCGCGGTGCGCGCGGGCGCCTCGCGTTCGCTGGCGTTCAAGCTCGTGCGCAGCCTCGCGGCGGAAGGCCAGATCGAGTCGGCCCGCGTTCTCGCGCGGGAGACGGTCCGGCTGTTGCCGGACGACAAGGCGGCGGCCAGCCTGCTGCGCGAGATCGAGGCGCCGCGTCCGGGGGAATAGGCGAATCATGAAACTACACGTGCGTCTTTCCTCCGCGTGGCAGCGCAAGCTGGCGACGACCGATCGTCACCTGTGGCTGCTCTGGGCGGTGCGTTTCCACATTTCGATCGGCACGGTCCCGGTGTGGGAGTTCGTGATTTATTGGAAGCGGCTCGCCGTGCTCCTGTTTGCGCTCACGGTCGGCGGCTACGCGGCGGCGGTCACGACGGTCCACCACTTGTGGGCGCGCCAGCCGGAGACGCGCTTGCGCTGGCAGGACATCGCGCTCGCGCCGCTGCGCTGGGACCAGTTCCGACAGCAGCGCGGCGACGTCATGGTCGCTGCGGCCATGAAACAGATCGCGGAGGGGAAATACGCGGAGGCCTCGTTCAACCTGCGGGCAGGACTGGCGCGCTCGCCGGGCAACGTCGCGGGGCGGATGCAATTGGCGGCGTTGCTCGCGGTGGGCGATCCGGTGCGTGCGGCGAAGCTGCTGGAACAAGGTTTGGCCACGACGCCGGATCAACCGGAGCTCCTGAGCGCGCTGTTCGAATTGTGGAGCGAGAACGGTGCGGTGACGCTCGCGCTGTCCCGGAGCGAGGAGTTGCTGGCGCCGGGGCGCAAGCCCGAGCTCGCCGCCGCCGCGCGCGCCGTGGTGGTGAATGCGCGGGCGGCGCTGTTGTTGGGCAAGTCCGACGCCGCGGGGGCGCTCGCGTTGCTCCAGACCAGTCCGCGGGATTTCGCGAGCGTGAGCGGCTTGCAAAACGTGAGGCTGACGCTGACGGCGCTCCACGCGCTGGGGCGCGGCGCGGAAGCGGCGGCGCTGTTCGCGCTGGTGCCGCCGGACCCCGCGCGCAGCCCGCGTCTCGACGTCGGAATCGCCCTGGCTGCGCAGGATTCCGAGGCGTTGGAAACGGCGTTGCGGCGGCTGAAGGCGCAGGCGCCGCGGCCCGCGACGGCGCTGCTCTTCGCCTTCGAGGCGTGGCACGAATTGAAGCGCACGCTGCGGCGCGAGGCGGTGGAGGAGGAGATCTATCGCTTCCATGAGAGCGACGAGACGACGCTCCAGGCACTGGGCGCGCTGGCGGTGCGGCTCGATTTGCCGGGCACGCTGCTGCGCGCGCAGCGCATCGCGGCGCGCAAGCGGTTCAACCCGTTCGCGTTTCAGGTGCACACGACGGAGCTGATGCTCCGGCGCGGCGAGCTCGCGGAGGCGGAGCGGTTGCTCGATCAATGGGAGAACACGCTCCCGCAACTGCTCGAGGCGCAGCGAACGGTGCCTGAGCTGCTGGCGCGGACGATTCGCGCTGCGGGCAGCGACCGCGCCACGCAGACCGCCGCGTTGATCAATCACTTCTCGCTGACCGGCGCGCGGGTGCCGACCGGGACGGTGCTGCTGGTGCTGCGCACGCTGGAAAAGGCGGGCAACTGGCGCGCCGCGGCGCAGCTGGCGGAGACGGCCACGCGTTTCGCGCCGCTGAACGACGAGCTGCGCGAACAGAGCGCCCGACTGGCGCTGCGCGTCGCGCGCGAGACCGTCGCAGAACCGACCGCGGCGGCGAAGCCGAAGGCGGCGTCCGAATCCGATTTCAATTCCGGGGCGGAAGCGATCGCCGCGATCGATCTGGCGCTCCGCCGCGACGACGCGGAGAACGCGGTGTGGTTGATCCAAGGCGTGCGCAAGAGCGCGCCGGCGTGGCTTTCCGAAATCGAACCGCAGCTGGCGATGCGCGAATACCGCGCGCGCCGGGCACTCCAACAGGGACCGGCGGCGACGATCGTGTTTCGCGATCTGGTGTTGAAACCCGGAGCGTCGCGCGCCGCGGCGTTCCGGCTCGTCCGCGACTACATCGCGGCGGGCGAGGGCGATCTCGCCTTGCAACTCGCGCGCGAGATCGTGCGATTGCTCCCCGGCGAGAAGGCCGCGGTCGTGCTGTTGCGCGAAGCCGAAGGCCCGTCACTCGAGAAGACCGGGGACGGGAAAAAGTAGCCGCGTCGGCGCCGCGGCTCAGCCGCGGCGCAATTCCGAACCGCGGAACTTGATGATGAAGCGGTGGACCTTCTTCTGCCGGCAGTGGATCTTGCCGGTGGCGAGGTCGAAGCGGTCGGGCACGTCGACGCGGATGATGTCGACGACCGCGTGGTAGCCGCGCTCGGAGAAGATATCGATCAGCATCGCGAGGGCCTGCGCCTCTTCGAGGATCGGGTCCTCGCTGTTCACGTTCGAGTGACCCGAGATCGCGTGCCGCATGACGATCGGCATGATCTTCTTCTCGATCAGTGCGATGACGCGGGCGAAGAGTTCCGGGTGGTTCAGCGCGTAGCCGTCGAGGCGCTTCACGAGTTCCTGGCGCGCGTGGACGACGATCTCGCTGGCGAGCGGCAGGGTGCGGAGCTGGTCGTAGGTGCGCGGGTCGAGTTCGAGCGAGCTTTGGTAGGCGAGTTCCTCGGCGATGGCTTTCTCGACTTCGTTGAGCGAACCCTGCGCGTTGACGAGGTGGTAGTGGAAAACGTCCTTGAGCGAGAGCAGCGCGTCCCACGTCTGCTCCTTGAACACGCGGTAGCGGCGGGCGGCGAGGCTCTCGTCGAAGTCGGTCGCGCGCTCTTCCCAGAGCTCGCCGCGGCCGGAAGTGCGGACCTCGGCGTTGTGCGCCTTCGATTCGCGGCCGCGTTTCAGTTGGCGCGAGATCGATTCGTTCTCGTCGACGAAGAGCACGACGATGTGGACGATCGGCTGGCGAAAATGAATGCCCAGCGGCGTGCCGTAGAACTCGCGCCAGAGCTGAATCATTTTCTCGTAAAGCATCTTCAGGCACTCGACCTGGACCTTGGTGCGCGGGAAGCCGTCGAGGATGACGCCGTCGCGATACTCGGGTTTGAGCAGCTGGCGGAGCAGGACGCTGAGCACCTCGCGGTCGCCGATGAGGTTGCCGCCTTCCTTGAGGCGTTTCATCTCCGGCGTGTCGAGCAGCGCGCTCATCACGATCGGCTGGCAGGTGAGGCCGCGGGCTTTGAGAATATAGGGCGTGTTGGTGCCTTTGCCGGCGCCGGGTGCGCCGCCGAGGAGAATGAGCTCCTTGGGGAAGCGCAGGTTCTCACGGCCGAAGTCCGCTTCGAGATCCGCCCAGATGGGATCGAAAATGACGACGGCGTCCTTGATCTCGAGATCAGGCGAGGCGGAAACGGGCTTGGGAACGGGGGCTTGGGCGGGTGTCTGGCTCATGCGAACGGTCGGGCGCAGCGTAGAATGCCGCCCGGGCGACGCGACAAAAAAGGCCCGCGTGACACGGCGATTAGCGGAAATATGGACGATGCGCTCAGGTCTTCTTCCGCAGGAGCTGGGGCGTGGCTTCGAGCTGGCCGCGGGTGACGCCGAGCTGGTTGATGAGCTTGAACTCGCGCCACAGCTCCGCGCCGCTGATCTCGCCGCGCAGCAGCTGGCGATAGCGGCCGACGGTGCGCTGGAGTTCGTCGGCCGACTCGTTGAGGAATTCGATGCGAAACGACCGGGCGCCGAGTGCGAGGAGGCGGTCGACGAACTCGGCGCCGGTTTGCGCGCGGGAGTTGTAGACGGTGTTGCGGCAGCCGGCGTCGGCCTTCAACGGATGCTCGGCGCCGATGCGGTCGCGCAGCCGGACGTCGTGCTTGTCGCAGGGCCGGCCGCAGTTGCGGTAGTCCGTGCCGGCAGAGAGGAACGCGCAGAAGACGCAATGCTCCATGTGAAACATGGGCATGTGCTGGTGAAGCGTGATGTCGAACCACTCGCCGGGCGCGCCGTGGAGAAGGGCTTCGAGCTGGGCGACGTTGAGATCGTAGCTCGCGGTGACGCGCTCGAGGCCGTAACGCTCGCGGTAGTAGGCGGCGGTGAGCGGATTGGCGACGTTGAGCGAAAAATCGCCGCGGCGGCGTTTTTCGCTGAAGACGCGCAAGTGGTCGTGGTTGCGCACGAGATAGCCGTCGGCTTCGCACGAGAGCACCTGATTCAGGATCCACTCTTCGCCAGGTTTGAAGATGCGGGGCGCTGCGACCCAGAGCGTCGCGTCGCTGCGTGAGGGGTCCGAGGCGCGGAGCTCGCGGAAGCGCGTGACGGCGTCGCGGTATTTCTTCGGGTCCTCGAACTCGGCGTAGATCGTGCGCACACCGGTGGCCCACGCGGCGTCGAGCTGGTGCAGGTGGCGGATGACGACGATGAGCTCGGAGTCCGCTGTGGGAGTGCGCTTGCTTGCGACTGCGCGCGAGGCCGCGAGCAAGCTCGCTCCCACCGGTGTCGCAGAGAGCGTCCAGCGTTTCGGCGCGGCGCGCTGGGCGTCGAGTTCGGCGACGACGCGGCGGCGGAGTTCGTTGAGCTCGCTGACGGCGAGGTGCACGGCGCCTTCGAGGCGGTTGGAAAATTCTCCGAGCTCGAACGGCGTGCCGCCGAGGCGGCCGAGTTGGTCGCGGAGGCGCTCGGTGGAGAGCGGCTGCTTTTCGGCTGGCGCGAGCGGCGTGGTGGAGTGCGCCTGGGCGACGTGACCCTCGGCGTCGCGGGCGATGAGCGTCAGCGGCGCGCCGACGTGACCGTGCACTTCGAGGGTGATCGGACGGCGGAAGCGGATTTGGTCGCCCTCGAAGGTTTGGCGGAGGCGGCGGTCGAGTTCGGGGTCGTTGGTTTTCCAGACGCGGTGACCCGTGCGCACGCGTTCGAAATCGATGTCGCCGCGGCCGAAGCGCAGCACGGTTTCCGCGCCGCGCGGCTGCACTTGGTAGACGCGCCCGCCTTCCTCTTTCACCTCGGGATTGCCGGCGTCGAACACGAGGCCGTCGCCCGGCTTCAGCGGCGCTTCGAGTGCGAGCGCGACGAAATCCGCGCCGACGCGCGTGACCATGCCGAGGAAGACGCCGCGCTTGGTGCCGAAGCGCGCGTGGGCGAGCTCCTGATTGTTGATGCCGCGGAACCAGCCAGTGTAGAGGCCGCGCGAGAAACTCATCTCGAGGTCGTAGCGGGCGGAGGCGGGATCAAAAGCGGCGCCGTGGGCGTGCGGGCGTTCGGGCACGTCGACGCCGGCGTCGCGCAGCGCGCGGTCGAGCGCGGCGCGGTAGACGCGGGTGATGTTGGCGACGTATTCGGCGGATTTGAGACGACCTTCGATCTTGAGCGAGGCGACGCCGGCGCGGACGAGGTCGGGCAGGATTTCGAGCCCGGCGAGATCTTGCGGGCTGAGCAAATAGCGACGGTCGCCGAGTTCGACGCGCGCGCCGTCGGAGATCAGCTCGTAGGGCATGCGGCAGGCTTGGGCGCACTCGCCGCGATTGGCGGAGCGGCCGCCGAGGGATTCACTGGTGAGGCACTGGCCGGAGTAGGCGACGCAGAGGGCGCCGTGGACGAAGACCTCGAGTGGCAGCGAGACGGCGGCGGATTTTTGCGCGGCTTGGATGGCGGCGATCTCGGTGAGCGAGTTTTCGCGTGCGAGCACGATGAGATTGGCGCCGAGTTCCCGGGCGAACTGCACGCCGGCGGCGCTGGTGACCGTCATCTGCGTGGAGGTGTGGATCGGGAAATCCGGCGACAGCGCGCGGATGAGGCGGCAGATGCCGACGTCCTGCACGATCGCGGCGTCGACGCCGGCGGCGATGATGCTGCGGAGGTATTGCTCGGCGTCGGCGAGCTCGTCCGCGAACACCAGCGTGTTGAACGTCACGTAGCCGCGCACTCCCCGGCGGTGCAGGAACTCCATCAGGCGCGGCAGGTCCGCGACGGTGAAGTTGTGCGCGCGCATGCGGGCGTTGAAGCGTTCGAGGCCGAAATAGATCGCGTCGGCGCCGTTTTCGACGGCGGCTTTGGCGCATTCCCAGTCGCCGGCCGGCGCGAGGATTTCCGGGCGCGCGGGAGCGGACGCGGAGGCGGGCGGAGCAGGTTGAGCTGAGGCGGTGGTGGACACGTGCACGCCTCTGTTAGCGCGCGGCGCGCCGGCCGCAATCGCGAACGCGTCAGGCGATGCGGGCGGTCGCGGACGAAAGAGCGGCGTGCGGAGCGGCGGCGCGGAGTCGCGCGGCGAGATAGATCGCGGCGAGGAAGGCCAGCACGGCGAGGTAGCCGACGCGCGGGTAACCTTCGAGGCGGCCGCTGACGGCTTCGCGCGTGATGAAAATGCCAGCGATGGAGTTGGCGAGCGCGCTGCCGCCTTGCTGGATGGCGGAGTTGACGCTCATAAAGCCGCCGCGATACCGCGCTTCGACGGAATTGGTGATCAGCGCCATCGCGGGCGGAAAACGCCCCGACATGCCGATCATGAACGCGGTCGTCACGAGCAAGGCGATGGCAACCGGCACGACCGGCAGGCGTGTGAGCACGAGGACGGATACGCAGGCGAGCACGGTGACGATCGCGAAGACGTGCAGTTTGTCATGGCGATCCGAAAGGCGCCCGAACCACGGCATCGTGAAGAACGTGAACGCGCCGCCGGCGAGGTAGACGAGCGGGAGTTGCGCCTCGGTCAGGCCGACATTGGTGACCATCGACGGCGCCATGAACGGAATGACGCAGCCGCCGGCGAAGACGAGCGCCGCCGAGAGCGCGAAGCCGCGCAGGTGGATCGGGTGCGTGCAGATCTCGCGCATTTGCCGCCAGGGATTCTGGTCGACCGGATGCGGCGGCAGGGCGGGCAGGGCGCGCCAGCCGATCACGCCGATGACGAGACTCATGGCCGCGAGCAGGAAGAACGGCGCATGCCATTCGAAGTAGCCGGCGAGCGCGAGGCCGGTCGGCACGCCCAGCACGGACGCGATCGGAAAGGAGGTCATTACCACGCCCATGGCCGCGCCGCGCCGTTCGGGTGGGACGACATCGCTCACGGCGGCGGTCACGACGGAGCCGGCCAGGCCGCCGAAGGCGCCCGCGGCAAAGCGCGCGGTGAGCAGGAAGTGGTAAGTGGGGGCGAGCGCGCAGGCCAGGGTCGAGAGGCCGAAGCCCGAGTAGAGGAAGAGCAGGGCGCGTTTCCGGTCGTAGCGATCGAGCACGAAGCCGCCGATGAAACCTGTGAGCGCCGCGGCCAGCGAGTAGGCGGCGACCAAGCGGCTGAATTGGCCGGGGCTGATGTCGAAGACGCGCATCAGGTGCGAGCCGAGCGGCATCAGGATCATGTAATCCATCACATGCGTGAATTGCACGGCCGCCAAGGTGAAGAGCAGCAGGCGTTCGTGGATGCGGGGAGTTCCGGACATGGAGCGGCGCAGCGTCCTCAGAAATGCGCGTGGCGCAACTCAGCTTTGCGTGCTGCCCAGTGTCCGAAAGGGCGGGGTGGTTTGCGCCTGCGCGGTTTGCATCGGCCCGACGACGGCGTGGGCGGCGTCGGTGAAGAGTTTCGCGCCTTTCGTGTGATGGTGTCGGTAGTGGCGGATCAGCGCGATCTCGCGCATGGGCACTTTGCCGGAGAATTTGCGGTAGACGAGGCCGGCGGGATCGTTGGCGGTGCGCGCGCTGCGGGGCAGCACGCTGATGCCGACGCCGAGCGCGGTGAGCGCTTTCGCCGTGGAGAGCTGGGCGACGCGGTGCAGCACCCGGGGTTCGAAATCGTGGTCGCCGAGCAGGCGTTGCACTTGCGTGGCGGTCGAAGAGCCCGTGCCGAGCATGATGAAATCCTGGTCGCGCAGGTCTTCGAGCGTGACGTTGGGGGCTGTGGCGAGCGGATGGTCGGCTGCGATGGCGAGCAGCAAGGGCTCTGAGAAGAGCATCGAGGTCTCGATGCGCGGCTCGTTGACCGGCAGCGGGACGACGCCCAATTCCAGGTCGCCGTCCAAGACGGCTTGGACGACCGTGGGACGGAAGTCTTCGCGGGTTTGGAGGTGGAGCTTGACCTCGTTCGCCCGGCAATAGGCGAGGATGGCGGGGAGGAAAAAGTGGGCGACCGTCGGGATCACCCCGACCGAGACGCGGTGGCCTTGCGCGGGGTCTTCCTTTAGTTCGCGGACGGCGTCGTCGGCCTCGGCGATGATGCGATGGGCTCGCTCAAGGAGGAGTTCGCCGGCGGGGGTCAGGCTGACTTTGCGACCAAGGCGATGGAAAAGCGTCTGCCCGAGCTCTTCTTCAAGATTCAAAATCTGCTGACTAAGAGATGGTTGAGAAATAAAACTACGGCTCGCCGCTTTGGTAAAGTTGCCGGTCTCGGCGACCGCGGCAAAGTAACGAAGTTGGTAGATTTCCATCGGATAAAACTATGAGATGCATAGAAACGAAGTATTTCTCCTATTGCAAGGTTTGCCGTATTCTCTGGGCAGCAAAGCAACCAACTCATCCACGAAACAGAAAGGTTCACCCACATGAACGCCAAGAATCTCCTCCAGTCCGCCGCCCTTACCGCCACCCTCGCCGCCGTCTTCGCGGAACTCGCGAAGGTGAACACCGACCTCCCGCTGGTCGGCCTCGTCATCGCCTACGTCGCGGCGGTCGGTATCCTGGGCCTCGCGGCCTTCGACGGTGCGAAGCGCACCTCCTAAAGAGTTTCAGCCGAAAGCATAGTGTGCAAATGAGGCCCGGGTTAGGGGTAGCCCGGGCCTCTCTATTTTCCCTCCACGCGGGGCCGGTCCAGGACCGGCCCTTTCTTTTTGCCCGGTTGCGCCGATTCGCGGTCCGGATAAACAAAACGGCCGGGGTATGACGCTTTTCAGGAAACAACCACCCATGGAGGCCCGCAGTGCATCCCCATCCTGGAAAGACTGGTTCGAAGCTTACGGCCCGAAGCTGCTGCTCTGTGCGCGGCAATGGACCCGTTCGCTGGCGGACGCCGAGGATGTCGTGCAGGAAGCTTTTGTGCGTTACTGGCGCCATCAGCGCGAGCTGCCGGGCGATCCGCAGGCGCTCCTCATCACCTCGGTGCGTCGCGCCGCGCTCGATCTCGCCCGTCGCGAAGGCCGGCGGCTCGCACGCGAGGAAAAAGCCGACGGCGGCCTCGAGGAGCGCGAAGGGATCTTCGACCCGCTGCCGGGCGACGGTGACGAGCGTCGGGTCGAAATCGAGACCGCCCTCCAACGGTTGCCCGACGAACAGCGCGAGGTGCTCGTGCTCAAGATTTGGGAAGAACTCACTTTCGAACAGATCGGCGAGATGCTCGACGTCTCGCCCAACACCGCTGCATCGCGCTACCGCTACGCACTCGGCGCGCTGCGCAAGGAATTGAAGCCGCTCAGTTATGGATGACACATCGCTCCAGGATCTGGAAAACGAGCTGAAGGCGCTGCGCCCGCGGCGTCCGTCGGTTCTGCTCCGTGCCCGGGTCGAGCACGAGCTCTCCCACGCGGAATCCGACTCCCGCGAATCGCCCCGGTCGATCCGCGAGGCTCCGCGCTACGCATCGGCGACGACCCTGCGCTCGTGGAAATGGTTCAGCTGGCAAATGGCCGCGGCCGCCGCCGTCGCACTGGCGGTGTCGGTCGGCGTCTGGCGCTGGCAAATCTCGCGCGACACGCTCCTCGCGGCTTCGGCGACGGCGCCGAGTCTGGCGCAGTCGGAAAAAGTGGACTCGCCGCCGATCGAGTCGACACCGGCGTCGGCTCCGCGCGCGTTGGCGGCGGTCGACACCTACCGCCCGGTCAAGGCGGCGAACGTGCTCTACGACCTCAAGGACGAGGGCCCGGTGATGCTCGACGACAACACGCCGGGGCGGCGCATCCGCGCGCGCTACGTGGACACCTATACCTGGAAAAATCCCGCCACGAACGCCTCGCTCAAATGGAGCGTGCCGCGCGACGAGGTGCGCGTGCTCCCCGCGAGCTTCCATTGATTTTGCAAACCCAACCTGGGTGGCGCGCCGGACTCGGTTTGCAAACCGACGCGTCACCCGAATCCCACTCCGAAAAATGAAGCATTCCCTCCGTTACATCCTCCCGGCCGTGGTCGGCGGCGCGCTCGCCGTGTCGGCCTCCGCGACCACCGTCGTCCGGCACGTCGATCCCAACGTCGTGCGCATCCAAGTCAGCGATCCGATCCATGTGCGGATCGAGAAAGGCGAGAAATCCGAGAAGCAACTCCCCGTCGAAAAGGTCACGTTCCTCGGCGTCGAGACCGGTCCGTTGCCCGAAGTGTTGGCATCGCAGCTCGGCCTCGGCGACGGCATGGGCCTCGTTGTGCGCCGCGTGGCCGAAGACAGCCCGGCGGTCGGCGTGTTGAAAGAGCACGACGTGCTCACGAAGCTCGGCGATCAGCAGCTCGTCGATTCCCGGCAGCTCAGCGTGCTCATCCGCGCGAAGAAGCCGGGCGACGAGGTGAAACTCACGCTCGTGCGCGGCGGCAAGGAAATGACCGTCACCGCCAAACTCGCGGAGCGCGAGCTCCCGCGGATGTTCGGCTTCCGCGGCGGTGACGTCGATGGCGGCGCGTTTCAGTTCTTCCAAGGCGACGGTCCCGCCGTCGAGCGCCTGCGCGAGTTGCCCGGCATCGCGCGCGACGAGTTGAACGACGTCCTGCGCATCATCGGCCGGGAGCGCGGCAACTGGTTTGCCGGCCCGCGCGTCCACATGGTCAAACGCCACGGCGGCTCCTCGCTGCTGAACATGGCCGAAGGCAACTTCGCCTACTCCGACGACGACGGTTCGATCGAAGTCACCGCGTCGAAGGGCCAGCGCGAACTCACGATGAAAGACGCGAAGGGCAACGTGACCTTCAAGGGGCCGATCAACACGGACGACGAGCGCGCCAAGCTGCCCGCGGAAGTGAAGAAACGTCTCGGCAAGATCGACGATGCGAGCATCGATTTCGAGGCGGACGAATCGCTCGAGCAGGAAGGCGCGGCCGTGAAGCCGGACAAGACCAAGACCGGCACGACCATCCGCCGCAGCATCCGCCTGCAGCCGTCGTTCTGAGCGCCAGACTTTCGACGCGAGGTGTTAGCCGCGTCGGGTATGTAAACGAAAGAGGCCGCCCGGTTACTCGGGCGGCCTCGCTCGTTCTTGAAATCAGGGACGCTCGCTCACATCGGCGGCGGCTCGGTCCCTTCGGGCGCGGCGCGCTTCACGAAGGCGGCGACGATCAGGACAATGATCAATCCGAAGATGACGCCGAAAAAGATCGTGCCGATCGCCTGTGCGCCCGGCGAAAGCGTCATGCGCACGAAGCCCTCGGCCTTGCTCATCTGGTCTTCCGACATGCCTTGCTCGGCCCACTTGGAGCGGATGACTTCGAGCTGATAGTCGGCGAAGCTCGTGTTGATGAACTTCAGGTGAATGAAGTTGTAGACCGCCGACATGATGGACGCGATCAGGGCCAGCAACGTGCCATTGCCGACGGCTTGGCCGTAGGAAATCGCCTGGTTCGGCCGTTCGTCGCGGATGGCTTTGAGCGCGAACCAATAGATCGCGAACACCACCGGCAGCATCACCCAGTTCAGGTATTGGCCCGTGGCGAGCTTCTCTGTCTCGAACCCTGTGAAGAACATCAGCAGGCGGAATGCCGCGCCGACGACCGTGAGGATCAGTGCATAAAAGAATTTTGTGCCCATGCTTCGTGCATGGCACGCCCGCGCGGGTTTGCCAATCCGCGAAGGACAAACGGCTCTGCGCGCGGATGGGCGGCAGAGCCGGAGAGCGGAAGAGGCGTCAGCGGTTATCGCCGTCGAGCACGCGCCCGAGGCCGCCGAGGATCGAGCCTTCCTCGCGTCCGCCACGGCCGGTTTGCGGTGCGGCGGCGACGATGCGTCCGGCGAGACGCGAGAACGGCAGCGATTGCAGCCACACCTTGCCCGGGCCGCGCAGGCGCGCGAGGAACAATCCTTCGCCGCCGAACAGCGCCGTTTTGATGCCGCCGACGAATTCGATGTCGTAGTCTACGCTCGGCTGGAGCGCGACGATGCAGCCCGTGTCGACGCGCAATGTCTCGCCCGGCGCGAGGGTGCGTTCGTGGAGCATGCCGCAGGCATGCACGAAAGTCAGCCCGTCGCCCTTCAGGCGCTGCATGATGAAACCCTCACCACCGAAGAGGCCCACGCCGATGCGTTTCTGGAATGCGATGCCGATGCTGACGCCTTTGGCGGCGCAGAGAAACGCGTCCTTTTGCGCGATGAGTTCGCCGCCCATCTCGCCGAGGTGCATCGGCAGGATCTTGCCGGGATAAGGCGCGCCGAACGCCACGCGGCGTTTTTGCGCGGAGCGATTGCCGTAGACGGTCATGAAGAGCGACTCGCCGGTGAGCACGCGCGAGCCCATGCCGAGCAGCGCGCCGACAAAACCGCGGTTCTGTTGGGTGCCGTCGCCGAAGATCGTCTCCATTTCGATGCCGTCGTCCATGAACATCATGGCACCGGCTTCGGCGATCACCGCTTCGTTGGGGTCGAGCTCAACTTCGACGAACTGCATGTCGTCGCCGCTGATGCGATAGTCGATCACGTGCATTGGATTCATGGCGGAAAGGACCCGCAGCGTCGCAGAAAAGTCGCGCGGTCTCAGGTTGAATTTGGCCGGGCTTTTCCACGCGGCTTGCGCGCCGATGTGCGCATCACCGGGCGTCGGCCCGTCCGTCGCGCACCGCTTCGCAAGCTCGGCGCAGTCCGCCTGCGAGATGTGCCGCCGGAGGAATCCCTGCCGCCCGGCGCGGTGTTTACGCGGAATTTTCACAAATTTGCGATTATCGCATTTACAAAGCCTCCAGAGGGATACATGGGTTGCTCACAAGTTATCCACGTCGATGGAATCCACACTGAGTGGGGTTTACAATCCACCGCAGCATCACGTTGGCACGAAGGTTAAAACCTACGTTCTCGATACGAACGTCCTGCTGCACGATCCGCAGTCGATCTTCAAGTTCGAGGAGAACAACCTCGCGATCCCCGTCGAGGTTTTGGAAGAGCTCGATGCCATCAAGGGCGAGCAATCGACTGAGCGCGGGCGCAATGCCCGCCGCGTGCACCGGCTCCTGCAAGAGCTGTTGCCCGACTCGCACTCGATGCACGAGGGTGTGAAGCTGCCGAACGGCGGCACGCTCTCGATCATCATCAACCGCTACCTCGTCGAGAACAACTGGTCCACGCCCGCGATGCAGCGGCTGCGCGCCGTCGTCTCGGATTTCACGAAGAAGGACAACCGCATCATCGCGGCCGCGCTCTTCGTGCAGGAGACCTTTCCGCCGCCCACGATCCTTGTCACCAAGGACGTCAATGTGCAGCTCAAGGCCCGTGCCGTCGGGCTCGAGGCGGAGGATTACCTCAACGACAAGGTCCCCGAGGCGCCCGACACCGATTCGTATCAGACGCTCTCGCTCGACGTCTACGCGATGCAGCGCTTCTTCTCCGAGGGACAGTTTGCCGTCGGCGACGACGTCGCGAAGCGACTCTACCTGAACGAATACGTCCTGCTCATGACGCCCGAGGGCAAGACCGCTCCGGGGCGTTACTACGGGCAAGGCGTTGTGCGCCGCCTGCGTTTTCCGGAATTCGTCAAGGCGCCCGGCGGCATCCCGATCCGCCCGCGCAATCTCGAACAGCAGTTCTTCATGGATGCGCTGATGGACGACTCCATCTCGCTCATCACCTGCTTTGGCAAGGCCGGCACCGGCAAGACGCTGCTCTCGACCGGCTGCGCGCTCCACCAGATCACCGATCCGGAGAACGCGCGCTACGACGGTCTCTCAATCTCGCGCCCGGTCATCGCGCTCGGCAAAGACATCGGCTTCCTCCCCGGCTCGCTCGAGGAGAAGATGAAGCCGTGGCTGCAGCCTTATCACGATGCGCTTGAAGTGCTCATGCCTTCGAAGCCGCCGAAGGATCCGCAGTTCGCCGCGAAGAAAGTCGGCAAGAAGAAGCGCAAGCACGACGACGTCATGGCGAGCATGACTGCACCGCAACCCGCGCATGGTGGCGGCAACGGAAACGGCAACGGCCTGCCGCCGATGAAACCCTACGAGCGCCTGATCAAGAACGGCCTCGTGGAGATCGAGGCGCTCTGCTTCATCCGCGGCCGCTCCATAGCCCGCCGTTTCTTCATCCTCGACGAGGCGCAACAGCTGACGCCGCACGAGGTGAAGACCGTCATCACTCGCATTTCCGAGAGCTCCAAGATCGTGCTCATCGGCGACCCTGCGCAGATCGACAATCCCTACGTCGACGCGCGCAGCAACGGCCTCGTTTTCTGCCACAACCGGATGAAGGGCCAGTCGCTCCACGCGCACGTGAAGCTCTCCAAGGGCGAGCGCTCCCGCCTCGCCGAGCTCGCAGCCGACCTGCTCTGAACCGGTGTGGCGACCGCGCAGGTCGCCGCTTCATTCACTCGGGCTTCGCCTCTTCCTCGACGGGGGCGGGCGCTTCTTCGCCGGTTTCGCCTTCCTCGTCATCCAGCAGGCTCGGTTCGCCTCGGCGCTGCGCGATGAATTCCATGATGCCGGCGAAAAGACCGGTGAACATCACGTCGCCGAAGAGCGTGTTGCGGAAAAAGTAGATCGTCGGCGGAAACTCCGGATGCCCGACCGTCAGCGCCTGCCACCAGCCGGCGAGCGACTTCGCGTAGAACGGATCCGACCACCACGACTGCGAATTCGTCACGATGTAGAACAGCAGCGCGCCGAGCAGACTGCCGTTGAGGAGCCAGAGCCAGGACTTGCGCGTCGATACCCACCAGCCGAGCCCCACCGCCACCGCGAAGCACGCGAAGCGCGCGATGTAGCCCGCCGTCGGGAGCGAGTAGCCGTATTCGCGCGCGTAGAACCAGTTGATGTAAAGGTCCGAGAGGCACAGCGCGACGAAGGGCACCGCCCAGGTCCAGCGTTTGCGGAAATACACGGCGCCGCAGAAGGCGATCGCCATGATCGGGGAGATGTTCGACCAGGCGAAATCCATCGTCCCCAGCACGCGGAAGAGTGCGGCGATCAGGATGAGGACGATGGGCAATAGCATGACGGGTCAACTTGTGGGCACTCTTCCGCGGAAGACAAGCGCGGGCCTCGTCAGCTTTCCGCGGCGCGGGCGAGCAGCCAGAGCAGATCGGAAACCCGGTTCAGATATTGCAGCAGCAGCGGGCGCACGGTCTTGCCGTGGGCGCCGAGCCCGGAGACACGCCGCTCGGCGCGCCGGGCGGCGGTGCGAGCGAGGTCCAGCGCGGCCGCGTGGAGATTGGCGCCGGGCGTCGCCCAGCCATCGAATTTCGGTTGCCGCGCCTCGACGGCTGCGACGGCCGCATCGAGGCGGGCGAGAGCGGGTTCATCGATCTTGGCGAACTTCGAGGTGGCGTGACGCGGCGCATCGCCTTCGGCACAGGCGATCTCGCCCATGAGCGCGACGAGCTCCTGTTGGATGCGTTCCAGTGTCGAACGATCGGAGCCCTGCGGCTGCGTGGCCTTGGCGAAACCGATGGCGGCGTTCAACTCGTCGAGCGCGCCGACCGCCTCGATCTGCGGGTGATGCTTCGGCACACGCTGGCCGTAGAGCAGGGAAGTGGTGCCATCGTCGCCGGTGCGGGTGGCGATGGAGCGGGCGGAAGGTTTGCCGGAGTCGGCCATCGCGCCGGTCATTTCTTCGCGGCTTCGCGCGTCTGCTTTTTCAACGCCTTCAGCTGCGGATCGAGCAGTTCGAGCGTCTCCTTGTCCATGCGCGAGATGAAGAGAACGCCGTTCAAGTGATCGGCTTCGTGCTGGACGCAGCGGGCGAACAAACCGTTGCAGTGCAGCGAATGTGGGGTGCCGTGCTCGTCGTGATATTTCACCGCGATCTCGTCGGGACGCGTCACATCACCGCGGATTTCCGGAAAAGAGAGGCAGCCCTCCTCCATCGACGTCTGCGGTTCGGGCACGACGTCGATCACGGGGTTGATGATCACCATCGGCATGAACAGCTCCAACGGCGGCTTGGCACCGTCGAGTTCCCAGTCGAAATCCACCTCGGTCTCCCGCAGGTCGATGACGCACAGTTGAATCGCCTGACCGATCTGCTGCGCCGCGAGGCCGATGCCGTGCGCGCCGTGCATCGTATCCACCATCTCGGCCGCGAGTTTGCGCAGGGGCGCGTCAAATGTCGTGATTTTCGCGCCCTTTTTGCGGAGGACGGCGTCGTCGTAGTGAACAATTCGCAGCGGCATGGGTCGTATTTCGCGCAGCGTATTTGTCCGCGCAACTTGCGCGCAAATAAATAGTTTTCGCCCACGCTGCCCCACGCTATGTCCAGCCGCATGTCCGCCACCACCGTCGCCGTGCCCCGCACCGTCTCCGCGGCGTGGATCGCGGGCGTGTTGGGCGGGCTCGCATTGCTGGCGGTCGCATGGCTGCTTCCGGTGAACGTGAAATCGCTCAACCCCGCGCTCTTGCGCGAGGCCGGACGCGACACTCAGAGCGTTTCCACGTTCGCGCGCGAACTCCTCGAACTCGACCGGCCGGGGCCGGCCGAGCTCGTCCTGGAAACGGCGCGTGCCGTGAACGATCCGGGCGCGGGTGCGGTAGGCGTCATTTTCGAAGACTACCAAAAGCGCCATCGCGACATGATCCCGTGGGGTGGCTGGGATCCCGCGCTCGAGCCGCTGCTCGTCGGCCGCACGGCGGCGTCGCCCGCCGACTCCACGCCGGTGCTGAGGTTTCTCGTCACCACGCAGGCGCGCGACGCGATGCGAAAATACCTTTCGGTGTCGCGGCTGCCCGGCGTGCAGGCGCTGCTGAAGACCGGCGAACTCACCACGACGCAGCGTTTCGTGCCCGCGATGCGCCCGGGCGGGCAGCCGCTCGATGCCGTCATCCTGCTCACCGCCTACCTGTGGCAGACCGAGCGTCTTTCACCGACGCTCCAACGCGAGGTGCGCTCGCTCGCCGAGGCCGCCGTCGCCACCGGCCAGATGGGCGCGCTCGAGGAACTTTACCTCGATATCCTCACCCTCGGAAAACGGCTCAACTGGGTGCAACTCTCCGAACTGCTCCGCACCGCCTCGAATCCCCGCACGGTCGCGCAATTCGCGCATCTCACCCGCGTCGCGCCCGAGCATCTGCCGGTGATCTACACCGCCGCGCTGATGACGAAGTCGGCCGACGGCGTGGCGCGCTACCTCATCGCCTTCGGCAAGCCCGGTGCGGAAAATCTCCGGCTCGCGCTCGCGAGCGGCGAGGGTGCCGTTCGCCAACTCGTCGCGCGGCAGGCGCCCGTCGTGCACACCTCCGGGATGGAGTTCGAATTCGGCGCCGGCTTCGTCCTGCGCCATCCGGAACTCGCGTTGTTCGGGAAATACGCGGCTTTCCTCCTCGGAGTTTTTCTGCTGCTGCGCTCGATCGACCTGCGCCTGTTTTTTCCCGAGGAGAAGCGCCTGCCCGGTGCCTTTCCGCGCATGGGCAGCGGCGTGCTCGCGAGCATCCTGACGTTCATCTTCTTCGTGTTCTCCGAGCCGTTCCTGCTCAAGGCCGCGGCGGCCACCGAATACCAATTCCGCCTCATCGTGCCCATCCTCGGGCAGGCCGCCACCACCGTCGCCAAACCCGTTTCAACCAACGCACCCGCCATGGACATCGCCACCATCCTCTCGATCACCGTTTTCGCCGCGCTGCAGGTCGGCATGTATGTGATTTGCCTGCTCAAGCTCGCCGACGTCGACCGCCAGTCGCTCCCACCCGCGATGAAGCTGAAGCTCGTCGAGAACGAGGAGAACCTCTTCGACGGCGGCCTCTACGTCGGCATCGCCGGCACCGCCACGGCGCTCGTCCTCCAGGTGCTCGGCGTCATCGAGGCCAATCTCCTCGCCGCCTACTCGTCGAATCTCTTCGGCATCATCTGCGTCGCGCTGGTGAAAATCCGCCACGTGCGGAACTACAAGCGCAAGCTCATCCTCGAAGCCCAGCAGGCCTCCGTCACTGCCTGACCGGCCGCCCTCCGCGCCGTCATGAACAAGACGCTTCTCCTCATCATCTGCGACTTCCTGTTGCTCAACCTCCTCGCGCTCACGCGCTGGGAAAAGGCGGAGCCGCAGCGCGCGCTCGACACCCCGGCGCCGACCGCGTCGTCGCCGGCCGCCGCTCCCGCGGTGAACGCCGACA
The DNA here is from genome assembly GCA_019634575.1 of Candidatus Didemnitutus sp. Taxonomy (NCBI): domain Bacteria; kingdom Pseudomonadati; phylum Verrucomicrobiota; class Opitutia; order Opitutales; family Opitutaceae; genus Candidatus Didemnitutus; species Candidatus Didemnitutus sp. The sequence continues at coordinate 228,021 of JAHCAY010000002.1, read as the reverse complement.
TGGTCGAGCTCATGCGCGTCTCCCTCGAGGACGAGAAGGCCGCGCGCGACCAGCTCGCCTCGCAGCTCAACAACACGCAGGGCACGCTCACCGAGCGCGAGAAAGCCCTTTCCCAGCTCGAACAGCAGAAGCAGCAGCTCCAAGGCGCGCTGTCCTCAACCTCCGCCGCCGCGAAGGAACTCGAGAAGAAATACTCCGAAGCCACCAACGAGGCGTTCCTCACCAAGGAGCAGCTCGCAAAGATGCAGCGCGAGCTCGAGGAGCGCCGTGCCGAAGCGGAGCGCCAGAAAGCCGAACTCGCGAAAATGGAGCGCGCCAACACCGAGGCGCGCCAGCGCATCGAGTCGCTCGCCGTCGCCGTGAAAGTCGCCGAGCAGGAGAAACAAATGCTCGGCCAGAATCTCACCGAGGCCAAGCAGCAGATCGAGGTCGAGCGTCAGGAACGCGCCAAGGTCCAGGAACAGACCACGCAGCTCGCGCAGGGCGTCGGCCAGCTCGCGCAGAAATCCACCGAGCTCACGCAGGAGATCCGCGACAACCGCCCGGTGAACCCGAACACGCTCTTCGCCGAGTTCCTCAACAACCGCGTGCAGCTCCACGTCACCACGCGCCGCCCCGGCCTCTTCAGCCCCAGCGTGAAGGACAAGGATTCGCAGACCGTCCTCGTCACCGACGGCGCGCACGTCTACGCGCTCGCGCACCTGAGCGACACGCCATTCTCGCTCACCTGGGAAAACCCGCCGAACTACGACCTGATCGCCGGCCAGCTCACGCGCGGCACGTTCAAGGCGCCGGTCAACGAACTCCGCTTCCTCAACGCCGACCCGCGCGTCGTGCTGGTGCCGATCGACGACTCGCTCGCCGCCGTCATGGGCGCGAAGGTCTACAAGCTCGCCACCGAGCCGTTCAAGTTCCCCTCCGTCGTGCTCGTCCGCGCCGACGACGGCCGCTACGGCGAGACGCATTTCCGCATCGACGCGAACCGCCGCGGCTACGTGAAGATCGACAATCGCATCTCGACGCGCCTCTTCGGCGAAATCGCGCCCAAGCGCGGCGATCTCGTCTTCGCGCAGACCGGCGACCTCATCGGCATCATGGTCAACAACGACTATTGCGCCGTGCTCGGAGATTTCAGCGCCGCGCAGACCATCTCCGCCGGCGAGAGCGTCTCGCAGAAGAACACCGACGCGATTTTCCGCGACCTGTCGAATCGCTGGATGCGGCTCGAGCAACCGTTGCAGTGACGGGCGGCGCGCGTCGCCGTCCGGGCGACGCCATCGCGATCGGGCGCGAACCATCGCCGTCGGAGACGTTGGCCACCACCTGGGTGGTTTCGCCGTTGAACGCGGGCATGCTCCCCGCCTGAATCCGCGGCGTGCTGCCGCCGTTCATCGAGTCGCTCGGGCTCACCGATCCGTGGACCTATTTCGGGGTCTTCCTCGTGGCATCGCTGCTCATGCTGTGGCGGCTCGAGGCGATGCTCGACCACGGACTCGAGGGCACCGCGCTCGGCACGCTCGTGATGCCTTACTGCTCGGGACTCGGGAATCTGCTCTTCGTCTGGATCGTCTGGCAGCGCCACGGCCCGGCGCAGGAAGTGTTGACCAACTGTCTCGTGAACAACGTCACGAACCTGACTTTGCTGCTCGGTTTGCCGGCGCTGCTGTTTGGCTTGCAGGTGACGAGCGGAGCGAAGTCGGGCGCGGCGAAGGGGGCGAAGAAGCCGGCGGGCAAAGCTGGCAACGCACGCGGCGATGCCGGTGCGACCGGCGCGCTGGTGAACCGCCTCTCGCTGCTGCTCACGCTCGTCGCGGTCCTGTTTTTCACGGGTGGCACATGGCTGCTCGCCGACGACGGCCAGCTCGCGCGCACAGACGGGCTGATGCTCGTGGGACTGTTTCTGTTTTGGCAGACGTTCCAGGTGTTCGACGTGATGAAGCATAACGTGCAACGGCGCGCGTCGTTCGGCGTGCTGTTCTACGTCGATCTCGTCGTCGTGCTCACGGCGGCGTGGGCGCTCTACGAAAGCATCGATTGGCTGGTGACGTGGATCACGGCGCAGAAGTCGGGTTTCGTGAGCGCGGCGAATCTCGGCTGGCTCAGCGGCTGGTTGATGGTGCTGCCGAACGCGCTGCTCGCGCTTTACTGGGGTTGGAAGAAACGCGCGGACGTCGTCTACAGTTCGCAGATCGGCGACGGGCACATCTGCATCCCGCTGTGTCTTGGGGCGCTCGCGTTGCTCACGCCCGTCGCTGTGCCGCCGCTGTTCATGACCGGCCTGATGCTGCTCGGCGGCGCGGTGGTGGTGCACGCGTTCTGCCTGCTCGCGTTTGGCGGCTTGCCGCGGTGGGTCGGCGGCGTGCTGATCGGCGCCTACGGGTGGTTCGTGTGGACGGGATTGTTCGCGTGAGCCGCGCCCTCCTGTCGTCACACCGGTTCGCCGGAAAGCTCGAACACTTCGTTGCCGCCGGTCGTGAGATAGCGACCGAGCTCGGAGCCGGGGAAGCTGCCGAATTGCCCGGGGTGGCAGCGCAACAAGCCTTCGCGTGCGAGGCGCACGATGCTGCGCGCGTTCAGGTCGGTGTCGTTGCAGAAAAACGGCGGGCGCGCGCGGTTCGGCCACATCATCGAGCCGCGCAGCACGTCGCCGACGATCGCCTCGCCGGAGGTGAGGACGACCGAGACGGAGCCGGCGGTGTGGCCGGGAGTCGGGATGATTTTCCCGCGCACGCCGTAGGGTTCGAGCGAGAAGGATTCGCGGAAGAGAATGTCGGGCTCGAAACTTTGGAAATCCTCGTCGACGAAGGGGCGGATGAAGCGGCCGAGCGGCCCCTGGGCGGCGAGCACGCCGTTTTTGCCGGTGCGGGCGAGCGTGGCGTCGCCGGCGTGCAACGCGACCGGTCGACCGCTGCGCGTGTGCAACTCGGCGGCGTTGCCGGCGTGGTCGCTGTGGCCGTGCGTCAGCAGGATGAGCGAGAGCTGTTTCGGGTCGATGCCCTGCTGTTTCAACGCGGCGAGGATGCGCGGGAGATCGCCGGGCGCACCGGTGTCGACGAGCACGGGCTGGTCCCCGAGCAGGAGGTAGCAGTTCGAAATCGCGCCTTTGATGCGGACGATCATGGCACCGCGCCGAGCAAAACCAGCCGGGCGTCGTTGCGCAACGCTCGGCTCGGCGCCGGCTCAGAACTTCAGATGCTTCACCGTGAGCCCCTTGTTGATGAGCTGCTTCAGGGAATCGAGGCCGATGCGGATGTGATCGGAGACGAAGTCGCCGTCGACCTTGCGGTCGCTCTCGGAGGTTTTCACGCCTTCGGGCGTCATGGGTTCGTCGGACACGAGGAGCAGCGCGCCGGTGGGGATTTCGTTGGCGAATCCGGTGATGAAGATCGTCGCCGTCTCCATGTCGATGGCCATGACGCGGAGGCGCTCGAGGTATTTCTTGAACTCGGCGTCGTGCTCCCAGACGCGGCGGTTGGTCGTGTAGACGGTGCCGGTCCAGTAATCGCGGCTATGATCGCGGATCGTGGTCGAGATGGCTTTTTGCAGCGCGAACGACGGCATCGCGGGCACTTCGGGCGGAAAATAGTCGTTGCTCGTGCCCTCGCCGCGGATGGCGGCGATGGGGAGGATGAGGCTGCCGACTTTTGCGCGGTGTTTCACGCCGCCGCATTTGCCGAGGAAGAGGACGGCCTTCGGGTTGATCGCGGTGAGCAGGTCCATCACGGTCGCCGCCGTGGCGCTGCCCATGCCGAAGTTGATGATCGTGACGCCGTCCGCGGTGGCGGAGCTCATCGGCTTGTCGCGACCCATCACGGGGACGTTGTGCCACTGGGCGAAGGTCTCGACGTAGGCGTCGAAGTTCGTGAGGAGGATATACTGGCCGAAATCCTTGAGCGGGACGCCGGTGTAGCGGGGCAACCAGTTCTCGACGATTTGTTGTTTGGTGTCCATGCGAGCTGTTTTGCCCGCAAAAAATTAGCCCCGCGTTTCGGCGGGGCGAGGTTAATTTAGCTGGCGATGTCGGCGCGGCTCAGCCTCGGGCCTGACGCCAGGCGCGGATGAGCAGCGCGCTGGCGACGAGCGCGGCGAACCAATCCGAGGGCGCGCCGCCGCCGCCGCCGGACGGTGCGGGCGTGGGGGTGGGAGTGGGGGCGGGCGTGTTGACGGTGAGCGTGGCCTTGTTGCTCGTGACGCTGCCGGCGGCGTTGGTCACGCTGACGGTGTAGTCGCCTGCGTTGGCGGCGGCGACGTTGGAGACGGTGAGCGAGCTGCCGGTCGCGCCGCTGAGCGCGGTGCCGTTGAGGGACCATTGATAGGTCGGCGTCGGGGTGCCGGTGGCGGTGACGCTGAATGTGACGTTGGCGCCGGCGTTGACGGATTGGCTGGCCGGCTGGGTCGTGATGGTGGGACCGGTAGCGAGCACGCCGGCGCGCACCGTGGTGCCACTGGCGACGTAGAGCCCGCCCGCGTTGTCGACGGCGATGCCGCGCGGGTAGTAGAAGCGGGCGTCGCGGCCCGCGCCGTCCGTGCTGCCGGGGGAATCGACCAGACCGGCGAGTGTGCTGACGGTCCCGGCCGTGGTTCCCGTCGTCCAGATCTTGCGAATGGTCTGGTTGTCACTGTCGGCGACGTAGAGATTGCCGCTCGCATCGGCCCCGATCGCCGCGGGGTCATTGAAGCGTGCGGCCGCGAGGCTGCCGTCGGCGTAGCCTGGGGTGGCGCTGCCGAGGGTGGTGACGGCGCCGTCGGAGGTGATCTTGCGGATGGTGTGATTGCCGGGATCGGTCACGTAGAGATTGCCGCTGGCGTCGGCCACGATGCCTTGCGGGCTTCCAAAGCGCGCCGCGCTGCCGGTGCCGTTCGCGGTGCCGTAGGCGAGAGCGGTGCCGGCGAAGGTGGAGACCTCTCCGGTCGCGGTGACTTTGCGGATCGTGGCATTGGTCGAATCGGTGACGAACAGGTCGCCGTTCGCGCCGATCGTGACGCCGCGGGGATAGTAGAATTGCGCGTCGGTTCCCTGGCCGTCGGCGCTGCCGAAAGTGCCCGCGGTTCCGGCGAGGGTGGTGACTTCGCCGGTCGGAGAAACGCGTCGGAGGATGTGGTTCTGGGTGTCGGTCACGTAGAGGATGCCCGAGCTGGCGACGGCGAGTCCGACGGGGCCGTTGAAGCGGGCGGCCGTGCCCATGCCGTCGACGGCTCCCGATTGGCCCGGGGCGCCGGCGAGAGTGGTGACGTCGCCCGCGGGGGTGACTTTGCGGATGCAGTGGTTGGCGGTGTCCGCGATATAGACATTGCGTTGGGCGTCGACGGCCACGCCGAGTTGGGAACCGAGGCGGGCGGCGGAGCCCGTCGCATCGAGGAATGACGCGGCGTTTTCCAAGGCGAGGCCCGCTACCGTGCTCACGGTGCCCGTGGTGGAGAGTTTGCGAACGTTGTTGTTGCCGGCGTCGGCGATGAGGAGATTGCCGCTGCGGTCATAGGTCAGGGCCATCGGGAAACCGAGCTTCGCCATCGTGGCCGAACCGTCCGCGCCACCGATCGTCCCGTCGCCGGCCAGAGTGACAAAATTGGGTGAACCGTCGGCGGGCGGAGCGTAGCGCACCACTTGGTATCCGACGGTGGCGACGAGCTGGCCGGTGGAGTCGAAGGTGAGGGCGCTGACGCCGGCGTTGTATAGCTGCCGGTCATAGGTGCGCGTGATCGAAGTCTCCCAAAGGCGTGAGTCGGCGCCGGCGGGCGTGAGCTTGTGCACGAAACCGATGTAGGAATAGTTCACGAAATAGCCTGAGGACGTGAGGACCGAGTGCTCGTCGGTGAATTCGTAGGCGGAGACGCAGACGTTGCCGTTCGTATCGACGGCGATGGCGCCGTAAGCGACGGACACGAGAGCGTCGATGTCCTGCGTCTCGGGAAATTTCAGGTTGGTGGCGAAGGTGGTGACGCCGCCGGTGGGCGTGATCTTGCGGACGGCGTTGTTGCCCGCTTCGGTCACATAGAGGTTGCCGGACGAGTCGCTCGCGATTTTGCGGGGGCGGTTGAAGCGCGCGGCGTTGCCCGAGGCGTCGGTGTTACCGGTGACGCCCGCCAGACCTGCGAGAGTCGTCACGACGCCGGCGGAAGTGATTTTGCGGATGGTGTGGTTGCCGGTGTCGGTGACGTAGAGATTGCCGGACGAGTCGATGGCGATGCCTTGCGGGCTGTCGAAGCGCGCGGCGCTGCCCGTGCCGTCGACGTTGCCGGGTTCGCCCGGCTTGCCGGCGAAGGTGGTGACGACGCCGGCCGGGGTCATCTTGCGGATGGTGTGGTTGCCCTCGTCGACGACGAAGGCGTTGCCGGTGGCGTCGACGGCGATGTCCTGTGGACTGTAGAAACGCGCGGCGGCACCCGTGCCATCCTGGCTGCCGATGCTCGATGTGCCGGCGAGCGTCGTGAACGAATACAGGGTTGAATAGTCGGCGGCGGCGTGGAGCCGCGGGCCGAGGCTGGAGAGCAGCGCGAGTGCGCCGAGAGTGAAAAGGCGGAGGTGTTTCATGGAAGAGAAGCGCTGCTCCGAACGACAATCCAGTGTCGTGCGTCCGCTACTGCGGACTGCGAGGCCGCGGAATTTTCCGAGGACGCGCTGGGGCGCACTTCTTCCCGAGATCGCAGGTGGTGCGGCGGAGGCGGGCGCAAAAAAGGGGCGATGCACTCGCCCCGGGTCGCGGCGTGACTGGAGGTGTGTGCGCTCAGCGCGCGCGGCGCAGCGTGCGCAAGGCGACGAGGCTGAGCAGCGTGGCGAGGAACCACTCGCTCGGTGCGCCGCCGCCACCACTGGAACTGCCGCCGCCGGTCGGTGGTGGCGCGCTCGCCGGCGTCACGGTCAGCGTGGCCTTCCCGCTGGTGACGCTGCCAAGGGCGTTGGTGATCGTGACGGAGTATTCGCCGGCGTCGGAGGCGCGGGCGTTGTTGAAGCTGAGGGTGCTGCCGGTCGCGCCGCTGAAGGGCTGACCGTTGAACTGCCATTGATAAGTCGGAGCCGGCACAGCGACGGCCTTGACGGAGAAGGTCACACTGGAGCCGGCGGATACGGAGAGGTTCTTCGGTTGCTCGATCGCAACGGGTGCGGCTGCGAGCTGGCCTTGGCGGATGGTGTTGTTGAACCCATCAGTCACGTAGGCGACGCCCTTGGCATCCAAGGCGACGAAGTTGGGATAAAAGAACCGGGCCGAATTCCCGAGGCCATCGGCTGAGCCGTCGGTTCCGCCTTTGCCCGCGAGGGTGGTGACTTCGCCAGAAGGGGAGATGCGGCGAAAAGTGTGATTGGTGCTGTCGGCCAGATAAATGTTTCCGGATTGGTCGATGGCTAGCCCGCCGGGGCTGTTGAGGCGGGCAAGATTTCCGGGGCCATCAGTCAGGCCCGGAGAGCCCGCCAGGCCGGCCACGGTGGTAACGACTCCGGCGGGCGTAATTTTCCGAATGGTGTGATTGTAGGTGTCCCCCACGTAGAGGTTGCCTGAGGCATCCAGTGCGAGGCCGCGCGGCCTGTTGAAGCGCGCCGCAGTGCCCGTGCCGTCGTCGGAGCCGCTGATTCTCGGCTGGCCGGCAAAAGTGGTCACGACGCCGGCGGGAGTGATGCGGCGGATGACGTGGTTTCCCGAATCGGCGACGAAGATTTCGTTCGCGCCGGTGACCACCAGGCCGACCGGTTCGAAAAAAATGGCGCCAGTGCCCGTGCCGTCGGCCCAACCGAAGGTCTCCGCGTTACCGGCGAGCGTGGTCACGGCTCCAGCGGGAGTGATGCGGCGAATGACACAGTTGCCAGTGTCGGAGACGAAGACGTTGCCCGCCGCGTCCAACGCCACTCCGGTCGGGGAGAAGAACCGCGCCGCGGATCCCGTGCCGTCCGCGTATTTTCCGCCCACCTGGCCAGTGGTGCTGTCTGCAACCACCTGACCGGCAGTCCCGGCCAGGGTCGTAACGACGCCGTCAGGGGTGATGCGGCGAATGGTGTTGTTGGACGTGTCGGCAACATAGACGTTGCCGGTGCCGTCCACAGTCACGCCCCCGGGCAGATTGAAGCGCGCGGCATCGCCGGTGCCGTCCGCTGAACCCCGGCTTTCTGCCGAACCGGCAAAGGTGGTGACCACGCCGTCTGGTGTGATGCGACGGATCGTCGAATTGTAGGTGTCGGTGACGAAAATCCCGTTGCTGGCGTCGACCGCCACTCCGTTGGGGAAATTGAAAAGCGCCGCGCTGCCAGTGCCGTCTTTCCAACCGAAGCGGCCGGCTTGGCCGGCGATGGTGCTGACCGCGCCTGTCGGGTCGATCTTGCGAATCGTGCAGTTGCCACCCTCCGCCACGTAGAGGTTACCCTGGAGGTCGGCCGTCACTCCTTCAGGAATGCTGAACCGGGCCGTGCTGCCCGAACCGTCGATGGCCCCGCTGGAGCCAGCCAGCCCGGCGACAGTGGTGACGGCGCCTGCGGGAGTGATACGCCGGATCGTGTGGTTGAATGAGTCGGCCACGAAAACATTGCCCGCGGCGTCGACTGCGAGCCCGGTTGGCATCTTGAAACGAGCGGCTTCTCCCAACCCATCGGTGGCTCCGGATGTCTCCGCTTTCCCGGCAAAGGTCGTGACTACTCCGGTGGCCGTGATCTTGCGGATGGTGGAATTGTTGGTGTCGGCGACGTAGAGATTGCCCGCCCCGTCGATGGCGATGCCCTCTGGGGTGTTGAACCGTGCAGCGTTGCCGGTGCCATCGACGGAACCCGGAGTCGCGGCCAGACCGGCTACGGTCGTTACGACTCCCGCCGGCGTGATGCGCCGGACCGTGTGGTTGCGGGATTCCGCCACATAAATGTTGCCGGCGCCGTCCAGTGCCAGACCCGCCGGGTAGTTGAATCGGGCGGCATCGCCGGTGCCATCGGTCGCGCCGCTAAAACCCGCCAGCCCGGCCACGGTGGTCACGACACCGGCGGGCGTGATTTTCCGAATGGTGTGATTGTAGGTATCCGCCACCCAGAGGTTCCCTGCGCGGTCGAAGGCGGCCCCGATCGGGCTGTAGAAGCGTGCCGCTTTGCCGGTGCCGTCGGCATTTCCGATATTGGAGGTTCCGGCAAGTGTGGTGAAGTAGTAGGGCGCCGGGCTGGGGTCCTCGGCGCGGACGATAAGGGTCGTGATGAGAACGATCCAGATGGGTCGGAAAAAGCAGAAGTTCACTTTGTTCATGCGGTGTGGCCCGCATGAGAAGACAATTGAACGTGGCCAAACCGCTATTCGCAGCGCGTGGCGGAGTGTGGTTCCAGAGCGTTCAGCTCCGGAAGATCCGTCGAGCCAGGCCGCTGAGTAACAGCGCCGCGATAAACCAGACGCTCGGTGCGCCGCCGCCACCGCCATTCCCGCTGGACGCTGGCGTCGGCGTCGTGACTGCCGTGACATTGAGCGTGGCTGGATTGCTGGTGACGCTGCCGAGTTCGTTCGAGACGACGACGGTGTAGTCGCCGGCGTCCGCTGTGCGCGCCGCGGAGATGGTCAACGTGCTCGCGGTCGCGCCGGCGATGGCCGTGCCGTTCAATCGCCACTGGTAGGCCGGTTCGGGAGCGGCGGCCGCGATGACGGAGAGTTGGGCGTTCGCGCCGGCGTTCACGCTGGCATTTGCGGGCTGCGTTGTGATGCGTGGCGCGGCGGCGACGATGCCCTTGCGGATCGTCGTGCCGCTGGTGACGTAGATGCCGCCATCGCGGTCGAGGGCGAGGCCGGGAGGCGAAAGGAAGCGCGACTTGCGGCCCAGACCGTCGGCGCTGCCGGCGGCTTCGGCGAGGCCGGCGAGGGTGGTGACGACGCCGGCGGGCGTCACTTTGCGAATCACATGATTTTCGCCGTCGGCGACGAAGACGTTGCCGCTGGCGTCGACCGCGAGTGCCTTGGGTTGGTTGAAACGAGCGGCGGAGCCGGTGCCGTCTTCCGCGTTCGCGTCGCCGCCGGCACCGCCGGCCAAGGTGGTGACCGTGCCGTTGGGCGCGATTTTGCGGATGCTGCCGTGGCGAACGGAGTGAGAAACGTAGAGATTGCCGGCGGCGTCCTGCGCGAGGCCTTCGGGCGTATCGAAGCGTGCGGCAGTGCCGAGTCCGTCGAGATTGCCCGGAAGCAGGAGGCTGCCGGCGAAAGTCGTGACGACGCCCGTGGGCGTGATGCGGCGGATCGTGTGATTGAGCCGGTCGGCGACGTAGATATTGCCGTCGAGACCGGCGACGAGACCGGCGGGAAAGTTGAAACGCGCGGCGCTGCCGGTGCCGTCGTCAGCGCCGGCAGCGTTCGCGTTGCCGGCGAGGGTCGTGACGACGCCTTGGGCGCTCACCTTGCGGATCGTGTTCGTGGCGGCGTCGCTCACGTAGAGATTGCCGTCCGCGGCGAGTGCGATGCCGTAGGGGCTGTCGAAGCGCGCTTGGTCGCCGGTGCCGTCGACATTGCCGCGCTGGCCGGCCTTGCCTGCGAAGGTGCTCACCACGCCGTCGCGGTTGATCTTACGTATCGTGGAGTTGATTGCGTCGGCGACATACGACTCCCCGGTGGGGGCGATGGCGATTTGGGCGAGTCCGCCGAAGCGCGCGGCGTTCAGCGTGCCGTCGGTCGTGCCGGTGGCGTTGTCGGGCGCGAGGCCGGCGAGGGTGGAGACGGTGCCGTCGGCAGTGATCTTGCGGATCGTATTGTTGTCGCGATCGGCGACGAAGAGGTTGCCCGCACTGTCGAGGGCGAGGCCGAAGGGATTGCTGAGCCGCGCGACCGTGCCGGCGCCGTCGGTCGCGCCGCGCACTCCCGCGGCGCCGGCGATCAAGGTCACGGTGCCGTCGGTGGCGCGACGATGAATCGTGTGGCGACCGGTGGCGAAATAGAGCGTGCCGTTTGCCGCGATGGCGAGGGCGGTGATCGATTGGTGGCCCGCGCTCGAGGGAATGACGGTCGTCACGGTGCCGTCTGGCGCGATTTTGCGCAGGCTGCCGATGAGGTCGCCGACCCAGACGTTGTTGTTCGCGTCGAGCGCGAGGGAGTAGGGAAACATGAACGTCGCGGCGGTGCCGACGCCGTCGGCGGTGCCATAGACGCCGGGCTGCCCGGCGAGCGTGGTGACGGTGCCGTTGGGTGCGATCTTGCGGACGGTGTTATTCACCCATTCGGCGACGTAGATGTTGCCGGCCGTGTCGATGGCGGCGCCGCCGAGGATTTCAAAACGCGCTTGGGTGGACGTGCCGTCGGCGGTGCCGCGTTGTCCGACAACGCCGGCGAAGGTGGTCACGACTCCGGCCGGGGAGACCTTGCGCACCGCATGGTTGAGCTTGTCGGCGACGTAGATATTGCCGGCGGCATCGACGGCGACGCCGGTGGGATTGTTGAATCGGGCGTCGGGACCGGTGCCATCGCTGCCGCCGCGCACGCCGGCGGTGCCGGCTAAGGTGCTTACCACGCCCGAGGGCGTGATCTTGCGGAGGGTGTTGTTGACCTCGTCGGCGACGTAGAGGTTGCCGTTCGCGTCGCAGGTGATCGCGCTCGGACCGTAGAAGCGCGCGGCGGCGCCGGGGCCGTCATTGCTGCCGATGCTGGAGACGCCGGTGAGCGTGGAGAACGCGTAGGGCGTAGCGTAACTGGACGCAGCGACGAGAGAGGGCGACGCCGAGAACGACGCGAGGAGGGCAAATGAGAATAGGACCGTCGTTGAGAGCTTCATGCAGCTGCGGGCTGCAGAAAGAGACAAACGAAGCGGGCGAAACCGCTAGTGGCGACGCTCGCGCGGCCGGCGAGGGGCTAGGCTCAGCGCGCGGCGGCGAGGGTGTTTTGCGTGTTCAGGTGCTCGACGCCTGTGAATTCCAAAATTAAAGTGTGCTGCTGCGCGGTTGCGGAGCGCGAATTCCATCGCTCTGGTGTGCTGAGGCACGGGGACGCGCCGCTCTCTCAACGCTCAACGCTACTGGCTTAGTCCCTTCCATCATGCCTGTCCGCACTGTTCCCAAGAACCATCGCAACGTCACCGGCGCCTTCAGTTCGACCAAGGCGGTCGGCGCCGCGCGCTTCGAGTCCACATTGGAGCGCGACTTTCTCGCCCTGCTGAACTTCAACCCGGCGGTCCGGTCATTCGAGGTCCAGCCAGTGCGAATTCCGCTGTCTGGCACCGACCGGCAGCGCCACTACACTCCCGACGTGCTCGTGCACTTCGATCCGGGGATGATGCCCGATCGCAAACCGTGGCTCTGTGAGGTCAAATATCGTTCGGAACTCCGCTCCGACTGGAAGAAACTGACGCCGAAGTTTCAAGCGGCGGCTCGCTTTGCGGCCGAGAAGGGATGGCGGTTCAAGCTGATTACGGAGGCTGAAATCAGAACGCCTTTCCTGGAGAACGTGCGATTCTTGGATCGGTATGCCCGCCTGGAGCCCGGCATGGAAGACGATGTTGCTCGCTTGCACGAGACGTTGGCGCAACTACGCGAAGCCACTCCGGCGCTATTGTTGGCCGCGCTATGTAAAGATCGCTGGAACCAGGCGCTCCTGCTGCCCAAGCTCTGGCATATGATTGGCACCGCGCAAGTGATGGCCGATTTGACTGTTCCGCTGACGATGCAGAGCAGCATCTGGCTCCCGCAGGACTAGACCCGACATGGCCGCGACTCCCTCTCTCCAAATCCGTGAAGGCATCGATGTCGTTGCCAATGGTCGCCGCGGTGTCGTAACCCGGCTGGTGAATCTCGACACCGTCCTTGTGCGCGATGCCGAGACTGGCGAGACACGGAAGTTCCGTGTCGCTGAGCTGCGCACTTCCGCGCCAACTCCGGGGCATACAGACCTCGAACGCATTCCGGATCACGACTGGCAGATCGCAAATCAGCGCTTGGAGGTCATCCTTCCTTTGCTCGGGAAGACCGATCGCAATCGTGCTGAAGTCGAGGAACGGGCGGCCTCTTTCAATCTCCACGTCAATACCGTCTACAAGTGGATATCGGCCTATCAGGAGACGGGCCTGCTCACGTCCTTGATGCCCAAGACGCGTTCCGATAAAGGTGCCCAGCGACTGGATCTCTTAGTGGAGGATGTTATCAAAGCGGTGATCAAGGAATTTTTCCTCACGCCTCAGCGCATGCCGATCTCCAAGGTCTGCGCGGAGGTGCGCAGCCGTTGCTTGCGGAGCAATGTCACACCGCCGCATCCCAACACGGTGCGCAATCGCATCACGTCGATTTCCCAATCTCTTCAGCTCACCAAGCGCGCAAGCCGTCGTGCAGCCGAGCAGAAATTTTCTCCGATCGAAGGCTCGTTTCCCGGTGCCGATTGGCCGCTCGCGGTCGTGCAGATCGACCACACGAAAATTGACCTCATTCTCGTTGATGACGTGCACCGCAGACCGATTGGCCGACCGTGGCTGACCTTGGCGATCGATGTTTTCAGCCGAATGGTGACCGGCTTCTACGTCTCGTTTGACCCGCCTGGGGCCCTGTCCGTTGGCTTGTGCATCGCTCATTCAGCCCTCGCCAAGGAGCCGTGGCTGCTCCGCACGGAGGTGGATGGTGAGTGGCCGGTTTGGGGGCTGCCCAGAACCTTCCACGTCGACAATGCGCGCGAGTTTCGTGGCCAGATGCTCGATCGCGCGTGTCAGCAATACGGAATCAATATCGAATGGCGGCCCGTGGCCCGGCCTCACTTCGGGAGTCACATCGAACGCCTGCTCGGCACTCTCGCGCGAGAGATTCACACTCTCCCGGGCACCACGTTCTCCAACCCTGTGGAGCGCGGAGACTATCCCTCGGAACAACGGGCGGTGATGACCCTCCGTGAACTCGAGACCTGGCTGACCACCTTCATCGTTCAGGTCTATCATCGCCGTGTGCATTCGGTGTTGGGAGTTTCTCCGTCCGAGAGATTTCAACAAGGCATCCTCGGCACGGCCACGCGGCCAGGCACGGGACTGCCAGCCCGCGTCGCGGACGAACAACGGCTCCGTTTGGATTTCCTGCCGTATAAGGAACGGACCATTCAAAACTACGGCGTCGTGATCGACGAGATCCACTACTACCACGACGTTTTGCGTGCATGGATCAATGCTCCCGATCCCGCACACCCGCGCCACAAGCGAAAGTTCCTTTTCCGTTTCGATCCCCGCGACCTTAGCGTGATCTGGTTCTGGGACCCGGTCCTCAACGCTCACTTTCCCATCCCTTATCGGGACACCTCGCATCCGCCCGTCAGCATCTGGGAATTGCGCGAAATGTCCCGAGCGGTAGAGTCCTCGAAACAGCCAATGGATGAACGGGCGTTGTTTGAGGCCTACGATCGGATGCGCACCATTGAGCAGGAGGCGGCTTCCAGCACGAAGGCCGTTCGTCGTGCCGCACAGCGTCGCCGCTTCTCAGCGCCCGATCTGCCGCGTTCATTGCCTTTGCCGGCCACTACGGAAGCCGGTGCCCCCGGCAAGCCTCCCGCGCCCTTCGACGAACTCGATGACCTGAGCAGCCGCACACCTGAGGATCATGAAGACGACGAGTAGCAATCCAGCGCCGAGCCATCTTACCCAAGCCGCGGCGGAGTGTCTCACGCTGCCCAAGCGAGAGCGGATTGCGCGCATTCGCGCCCCACGTTGGATCGGCTATCCACGCGCGCGTGAAGTTCTCGACAAGCTCGAGGACTTGCTGGTCTACCCGCGCTCTCACCGCATGCCGAATCTCCTGATCGTCGGAGATACGAACAACGGAAAGACCATGCTGGTGGATCGCTTTCGTCAGTCGCACCCAGCCGATTCCAACCCGAGCGGGCAGGGGGTGCTTGCGCCCGTCATCACAGTGCAAGCTCCGCCAGTCCCGGAAGAGGGGCGTTTCTACAACGCGATTCTCGAATTGCTCGTCGCGCCTTTTCGCCACAGCGATCGCGTCGACAAGAAGATGTCCCAGGCAGTGACCCTGCTGCGCTACGTGCAGGTTCGCATGCTCATCATCGATGAGATCCATCACATCCTCGCCGGGAATCTCAACAAGCAGCGTGCGTTCCTCAACGTCCTGAAGTTCCTGGGCAACGAACTACAGATTTCAATCGTCGGTGTTGGCACAAAGGATGCGTTCCGCGCGATCCAGACCGACCCTCAGCTGGCGAACCGGTTTCAGCCCCTCGTGCTGCCGCGGTGGACGATCGATGAGCAATTCTACCGCTTGCTGGTGAGCTTCGAGCGGATGCTCCCACTCGCCGAGCCATCCAATCTTCACGAGACGAATCTGGCCGGGAAGTTGCACGCTATGAGCGAGGGCTATATCGGCGAACTCTCCCGTCTCCTGACCGAAGCGGCCGTGTTGGCAGTGAACAATGGTCGTGAGCGTATCGACCTTCGTTTGCTCGCCGAGCTCGACTGGACGGGGCCATCTGACCGCAAACAGCAGCTCGACCACCGAGGCTAAGTCACTGGCGGGATAGAATGCCGGCCAAGCTAGAGAATGCGCGCGGGCGTAATCTCTAGCGCTTACGGCGTTCGTTGGCCTTTTTCCGAAGTGGCGGATTGGATCGTCTATAGCGAACACCCGCGCGGCGATTCAGGGCATCGGAAATCTCACGCTGCCATCGCTCCTCCGGCAAGTGCTCAATGAACCGGAGCAAAAGCTCAATCTGCCCCAGTTTGATTTTTCCGGTAAACCATCGGGACATCGTAGGTTCGTTTACCCCGAGCAGGGCAGCGATGTCTTTTTGTGTGAAGGTGTCCTTTTTTGCAGACGACAAAGCGCCGCGCAAGGAATGCAGTAATTGATTGGCCCGTTGCATTCTGATTTCATTATTGATAACTTTATTATTGAAAAAGCAATATCTGTTCTGCATTTAGATTCAGAAAAACCCCATGTTAACGGACTGGCTGAACATTACGCGGGTCAAGGTTGAGGGAGCGGAACGTCTCTACCCCAATGGAATCGATTGGCACCTCACCCCAGGAGTAAACGCGATCGTAGGCGGAACAGGCCTCGGCAAGACGACGTTGGTCTACGCGACGCAATTCGCGATCTTCGGCAAGCTGATCGTCGAGGGGGACCGGATCGAGAAGGACTTCTTCAAAGATCGGCTGACGAAGCGGACTGGCGCGACGCTGACCAAAAATCCCCCGTGCGTGCACGTGGAATTTAAGATCGGTGCGACTGAGTTCGTCATCGAGCGCAATCTCCTTACCGGCGCGCTTGTGACCGCTACCTGCAACGGCGCCGCGCTCAAAAGCACGCAACTTGAGCAGACTCTCGCTACCAGTGTCGGCCTAGCGACCGACTTCGAGGGCGCACTGCGATTGCAAGAGCATCTCTTCTTTTTTGGCGAGGGGCGCTACCTGCTTGCGTGGCAAAATTTGGTCCAGCATGAGCTCGTAAATCTGCTGATGTCAGACCATGCGTCGTATGCGCTCCTGGCCGAGCTGTGGGAAAAGGTCGAGTCGGCGGATAGCGATGCGCGCAATATCAGCGCCCAAGCTCATCGCTTCGAAAAGGACCTAAAGGATCTGAAAAAATTGACGGAGAAGCCGACTGCCGCACTTGCGCGGCGAAGCGCGGAAAATCAGCGCGTGATGAACAAGAAGGAGCTCGACGACGGGCTAGCTGCTGTGCGCAAGAGACTCGCGGCCGATACCCGGCATGAGGAAGACCTCGCCAAGCGCATCGCCGCTGCGCACGCGCGATTCCACCAACAGCTCTCTACGGTCGAAGCGCAGCAGGGCACCGACATGGACGAGGCCGTTTTGGCCGCTGCGCTCGCCGACCCAACTGTCGCGTCGGTGCGTCGCGCGTTGGCCGATTTTTATCGGGCGCCCGACGAGCGTGGGTGCCCATGCTGCGGGCGCACAGGTTTAGATCTCGCGGTGACGGAATTCGCTGCGGTCGCCGCCGCCAACGCTCGAAACGGCAGTTGCGTGGTGTGCAGCAAGGCCCTCCCCGCCGAGCGCGCAAAGGGAGGGGTTGCCGGCGCGGCCGGGTCGCATGAAGCCAACCAGCGTGCCGAGGCGTTGCAGGCGCTGTTGTTCGAACGGGAGCAGACGCGGAGTCGACTGGCAGCCCTGCGCGAGGAGGAGGCGCGGATCACAGCCGCTGTTGCGCAGGCGCAGGAAGATGAACTGGAGAGCATGCGGAAAAATCCCGCGTCGGTCGCGCACTCGATGGAAATCGCGATCAAGCAGATGCGTGAGCGTGAGAAGCAGGCTCGGGAGCGCTGCAAGAAGCACATGGTCACGCTGAAGAAGGAACTTGCGAAGACGAATGCCGTCTTCTCGAAAATCAGCGAGGACATCGCGGAGGCCTTCAAAAAATACGCGAAGCTCTACCTGGACGAGCCATGCGATGTCGCCTTCCTCGGCGAAGGCGATGTTCCCGGCAAGCGTGGTCCGCAGGTGAAAGCTCCGCACTCGGCTTTTTACCCGGTGATTTCCGGGGAAACGCGTCCTTCCGCGCAGGCTCTGTCGGATGCGCAACGCTCGTTTGTTGATCTCGCGTTCCGCATGGCGGTCGTCGAGGTCTGGCACAAGCAGACGCACAAGACCGTGACGTTGTTTGTCGAGACGCCCGAGGGCGCGGTCGACATCGCCTACATGGAGCGTGTGGCGAAAATGCTCCGCACCTTTGGCGAGCAGGGGCACACGATGGTGATTACCACGAACCTCAACAACGACATCTTCCTCCCGGAAGTGATGGCATCTCGCGCCAAAGCGGATCGCTCATCGCATGTCCTGAATTTGCTTGCTGAGGGCAGTCCGCGGCCGGTGCAGAAGGCACAGCAGTCTCGCTTCGACCGCATCCTCAAGCTCGTCGCGGATCGCGCCCAAGCCAAATGAAAAACCGAACCCTTCTCGTGCTCGCGTTGATGGCGGCGAACGACCGCTGGGGCCAGCCCGCCGTCCTCCGCACTGTGCTGGTAAAGCAGGCGTTCCTCGCCGAAACGATCCGGCCGCTTTATGGGGTGTGGCTGCGCACGTTCGGCTTCGTGCGTTACCACTACGGCCCGTGGTCAGCCGAGATCTTCAAACGGTTGGATACGCTGATTTGCAACGGGCTCGTCGAGGTGATCAAGGCCGAGCAGCGCGGTGGCAAGATGGAAGCCCATTATCGCATTACGCACGCGGGCCATCGCGTTCTTGCGCAGTTCGCCGATTCCGATCTGGTGCCGTTGGCCACCGACTTAGTGTGGGCTTTGCAGACCCTCGGCGTCGAACAGGCAACCACTATCTGTAAGCTGGTCTACGAGGAAGCGGAGTTCGCCCGGCTCTTCGCTGAGCATCAGGCGGCAGGGATTGGCGCCGAAACTCAGGTGCCATTGCCGGCGGTGACAGCGGCGAATAACGAGACCTTCACGACCCTCGCGATCCTGCAGGCCTTGATGCGCCGCGGCAAGGACCTGCCGGCCTTGGCGCCCCGCGACGTCGTCCGAATCTTTCTCAAGTCGCTGGCGGCGCAACTTCCCTCAGCCAATGCGGCCAAAGGGGCGGCGGCATGAGTAGCGCGCTGTTCACTCTGGCGCATCTCGCGACGCACGAACAAGCCTTCGGCGCCGTGGCGCAGCGACTTGGATTTTCGAGCGCCGGAGATATCGAGCGATTCCTTTTCAAAGCTTACGGCAAGGCATTGCGAAAAATCCCGACGGCCAATCGCCCCAGAGGAGCGATCTTTTTTTTGGAGGCACCCGCCGTTTCCGGCGCGCTGCCCGCGGAAGCGGATTTGCTGACGGCGATTGAAGCGATCCACCACGACGTCGGGTCGAAGGTCTACAGCCTGCGGCTTGATCTCGCGGCGGGCGGAACCGTGCCCCACGATCTGTCCGCCGAGGAAAAAAGGATGATGTCCGGGAACATGTGGCCGCGGAGCGCGGCTCAGATGGTCAGCCGGCAGGAAAAGCGATGCGCGGTGTGGGCGAACGGTGTCGAGGCCGTCGTCTATCTGGACGGAGACACTTATCGCGAGACGGTGAGTGTCGTCGACGAGCTGCCCTCGGGCGTGTCGCGCGCCGCCGACCGGTTACCATGGGACGACGGGGCGATAGTATTTGAATTCGGAAGCCACGAATTGAACGACACGAGCCGGGCCGGTGTTTGGTGCGTGCCCGGAAAGCACATCTTATATCCGAAGCCAGAGACGATGATGAGCCGTGCGCTCGGCAAGTTTCTCCGAATGCGACTCGCGTGCTATTTGCAGCATGCCGACGAACCCTACATCGAGAATTCCGGCCGTGCCGACATCGTGCTCACGCTGGTGGACGGACGGGTCTTTCTGATCGAGGTGAAATGGACCGGGATGTCGCTAACGAGCACTCAGGCGAGTGCGGCGACCGACGAGATCGTCGCCGCGTTGAAAGCCAAGACGAAGGGTTGGTTCACGACCTACGACGATTCGACCTTCGACGAAGGTGTGAAGCAGATGAAAATCTATTTTGCCAACGGCGGTTACGACAAGGCCTTCTTGGTCGTGTTCGACTGCTGCGCGCCGGCGGCGGGACGGACGGACGGCGACTACGCGATCAATCCCGCTCACATCGCACCACACTCTCTCTCCAGCTTTCGCGCGCTGCGTGCGTGCGTGGAGCCGCGCAAGGCCTCGACGGTGTCCAAGGCTACCAGTCCATGATCCAACTCGATCAAACCATCGCGGCGCCCTCGCCCGCGGCTGACTTCGCCGCTGCAGAGGCCCGTCCCGATTTCGCCCCCAATACCGCTCTGCCGCGGCATCGTTGGTATCGGTTCAAGGAGGGCTTTAGCGCCGGCCTGGTCGCGAGTTTTACCGAGGAATTTCTCCCCAAAGCCGGCGGTCGGTTGCTTGATCCGTTTCTCGGCAGCGGCACGACGGCGGTCGAGGGCGCCCGTCTCGGCCACTGCGTCGTTGGAGTGGAAACCAATCCTTTCATGGCATTCCTAGGTCGCGTGAAGTCGGGCAACTATGCCGGATTGCGAGACATCGAAAGCGTCGCAATGCGCTGTCTCGCTAACCGTCGCATTGCACCGGCCTTTCGGCTTCCCGATGACACGACCCTGATTGAACGCCGCGGGTTGGACAAGTGGCTGCTCAATCGTTCGGTCGCGCGCCGCTTCGAGCAAGTTCGGACCGCAATCGCCGACGTCAAACCAAGGGCACTGCGCAATCTGCTCACGCTCGCTCTCGTGTCATGCATCGAAGACGTTGCCAACGCGCGTAAGGACGGCAAATGCTGGCGCTATCGCTCCCAGTGGCGGAAGCTGAATTTTGACGCGCAGGCGCTGGATGATGCGTTCGCTACCCAAGTGCTCCGATTCGTCGAGGACATCGAAGGAATGCCACGCCTCCCGGGTTCTGCAACTGTGCTGCATGGCGATTCGCGCCAATGCTGCGATCACCTCGACGATGCCGACACTCACTTCGATGGACTGCTGACCTCGCCACCATACTTAAATTCTTTCGATTATACTGACATTTATCGGCCGGAGGTATTTTTGCTACACGCTGCCCGGAATTCTACGGAGCTGAGAAAAATCCGATTTAAGACTGTGCGATCCCACGTGCAGGTCGCTTGGGAAAATTCGGACCCGCTGCCCATCCCGCTGCTCCAGCAAAAGATCCGCGCGATTGGGGAGGCCGATCTGTGGTGCGGTCGAATTCCCGATATGATCAATGCATACTTCGTGGACTTGGATCGTGTGGTCGAGCAATGCGCTCAGCGCCTCAAGGTGGGTGCGACTGCTGGCTTTGTCGTCGCTGATTCCGCTTACAGTGGCGTAGTGATACCGGTGGACTTGATCCTGAGTGAAATTCTCGAACGGCGCGGATACGAGACGAAGAAGATCACAATTTTTCGGAAAACGCGTGGCAACGGCAACCACCAGCAGCGCTCGGAAGAGCGGCTGAAGGAAGTCATGGTCGTTGCCGAATACAAGGGCGCGTGCCGTATTCAATCCGCGAAACGAATTGCTTAGCCATCGTCACTGGCTTGACCACCGCGCATGAAATTTCCGAAGTCCTACGATTGCTACCTTGAGTTTACGCCCGGCGGGAAAGGCGTTCCTTACAATGGCGGCGATCCAAGGTCAGATGGTGAGACCAACCACGGTTTTCGATCGCTCAAGGGCAGGACGGACCAGGTCAGTCAAATTCCGGAGGTGCACGATGACCCCGCTTTGGCTCGGTTCCTGACCCTCGTGAACGCCAGCGAAACTGCGTTTTTCACCGTCGGCTGTGTGAGTGGCAAAGTTGCCGACGAACACGGATTCAGAATGAGCGGATACGTCGAATTCTGCATTAACGACAAGGTGTTGGCTGCGGATGCGGTGAATTACTTTAAGCTGTTCTGGCATTTTTCTCAGGCGCTTAGCGCAGCTCGGTTTGCGGAACGTGTTGCGCTGCATTGGCAGCTCCTTGGGGCTTTATTTCTCGAGGCGCGCACCGACGGCATGACCTGTCCAGTCATCATCAACACGCACTATCACAACAGCGAGGAATCCGCCTACTCCTGCTGGGCGAACACGCTGGACTTCTTGGCCACGTGTCTTGTTGAGCAAAGCGGCTCGCGCCTCGATCGAATTTACTGAGCAATTTAGCCCAGCGTAGGGTGCGGGCTGTGCCGAAAGTCGAAACGGTCTTGATTCGGGCCGCCAGATCGGCACCGCTCAAGCAGATGAAGACGCGGCCTTCGAGCAGCAGGAAATCGGTCAATGCCGTGAACGTCCATCCTGGCGAACTGTTGCGCGAGGAGTTTCTTCAGCCGCGAGGGATAACGGCGAAACAGTTTGCGAAGGATGCGAAGTTGCCCCTGCAGCGCGTGAAGAAAATTTTGCAAGGCAAGCTCAGCATCACTGCGGAAATCGATCGGTCCCTGTGCGCCTATTTCAATCAAATCTCTGGCTACTGGTTGCGCGTTCAATCCGCGCACGACCAACGCCGGCGGCGGCAACACGGGCGGCGACGCGATTTGAGCCAAGCGGCTAAAGACGCGACTGCGCTGAAAAACTCGTTTCGCGTGGAGAACGAACGCTTGATCGCCGAAGGCCGCGAGGACGAGATCCACCGTCGACAAATGAGGAATCTTGGCGTTTCAGAAAACGCTCGCGGTCGTCTCGTTTCGTTTGGCGGGTATCGTATCAGGTAGCGCCCCTAAGGCCATGAAGCGACCAACGCTATGGCCTGCGCATCCGAAGCCTTATGCCGGGGAGCTGCTGTCATGTTGGGTCGCGCGGATTGCCCACGCACACGGTCTAAAAATCCAGACCTTTTCGCAGCTCGTCTTCGGCCGCGAGTATCAGCTGTGGAATCGGGACATTGATCGTGGCGCACCAAGCTGGTTGCTCGCGACCTTGGCCGCACGAACCGGGACACCGATGAGAGTTGTGCGGAGCCTCACCATCGCCGCATTTCGGCGCCGCTTGTTCTGGCATTGGCACTCCTCAGGTCAGCTTCGCTGGGTAGCCCCGCTCGGCATTTATCATCGGACGCGCCGACTTCACGGACTTCAATTCTGTCCGGAGTGTCTCGCGGGTGACGACGAACCATATTTCCGGCTGGTCTGGAGAGCGGCCGTGCTAACGGTGTGCCCCGAACATCAGCTCATCTTGCGCGACCGCTGTCCGCGTTGCTACGCGGCGGTCGCGTTTCATCGCGGTGAAATGGGCCGACCGCACCGCACGATCACTCGACCGCTCTGCCGCTGTCATCGCTGTTCCTTCGACCTGCGCAGAGCACCGCAGCTCCGCTTCTCTCCTTACTCCGCTCCGGCGGGAGATCGCGCTATCGCGATGGCCAGGACGCTCGCAGACAGGGACCGGACCGGACTTGAGCGGGGACACCTCGATGTTTTGCATCAACTGGCCAAGGCCATGGTGTCTCCGCGCCGAAGCTCGCGGTTGCTCGAGTTTGTGCGGGCACGGTTGCACGCTCCGCGAGTCCTTGTGCCTCGCGGAAAATACGCTTTCGAGCAGCGAGGCGTCACGGAGCGACATCACGTGTTACAACTAGCACTTTCTCTTCTCGCGACACCGTCGTGGATCGTCGAGGCGTGGGAATCTGGCGACGTTTCTTACGCCGATTTGAGCCGCGACTTTCCTGATTCTCCGGAATGGTATCGACGACTGATCGCTCCTCTCAACCGCCGGGCGCGGACGACTCGGGTAACGTCTGCAAAAATCGTGCAATCGCAGCAGCAAAATCGGCGTGAGTTGCTCGGCTGTGCTTGAACCTCGCTAGCTTCAGCCCGTCCTCCAAGTCGATGTTACCCCAACGCCCTTTCTTTTCAACCAGCCGGCGCAACAGATCCTCGAGGAGAGCATCGCTCACATCGATTCCGTGAAACACCGCGAGAGGGTAGTTCTCGTTTTCCCGAATTTGAAACTCTACCAACAGCGCGCTCCCGTTCGGCGTCGTCACGTCGAACGCGCGGACAGATCGGCGGGTTCGTGTGGCCGAGTCGAGATATGCCCACTGTCTTTTATTGCGACCCTTGCGTGTCGACTGCTGCTTTTCGATCAGCGGCAAATACATGTCCTCGGTCGACCGACGCAGCGCCGCAGGAATCCCGCGTTGCGATAGTTCTACGGCGATCGCGGCCAGTCCAGGCAGCGAAGCTCGCAGCGCTGCGGCGCGGCGGCTTTCCATAGAGTCTTCTCCCACGCTGCCGGTCAGTTTCGCCTCGCCATGGTCCGACTCTGCGTAGCTCGGGTCACCTGCTGAAAAATTCGTCGTGTTCTGGTTGGGAGCGATAGTCGCTCCATAGCTGCTGGCTTTGTATCGGCACGCGGCTTTTTCGGTATGAATGATGTTCTTCCCCGCTATGTCCGAGAATTGGTCGGGGGATAAGCTGGGCACGTTCACTTCGATTCCAACTAGCGTGGTGTTTGGTGCCGTCGTGCTGTCCATCCGGTCCGCGTCCTTGGCCGCACGTGTTTCGTGCGCTCCGCGAAAAGCCTCGGGCAGTTGCGCCCGGGGAGGATCGTTGGCTCCGGGCGTGTTGTCGTTATCGGGGATGACCTCTAGCTCTTCGAACGGATACGGAGCCGTGCAGCCTAGCAGCTCATGCACCAACCAGCGGCCGTTTCTTAGGTGGATACCGCGGAGTCTCCAATTTGTTATTCCCCAAAAAGGCGGACGTGACGCGGGAAACATCGGCCGGTTGCGTAGATTCTCACTCTTGAGCCGATCATGCACCATCTTCGCACCCTGATTGGCTTCAGGACTCACAAGAATGCGTCCGATCACCCAGCAGTCTGCATTCTCAAACTCCTTCCGCCGTCGAACTACCATGCGCCGCTTTCCAGCGACCGTCATCGGTCCGGTCGCATCGGGATTGTAGATTGAGTTCGCGTCATGTGTGAACACGCCGTTGAAGATAGCCCGGGCTAAGTCCGAGGATCTCGCATAGTAGAAGCGTATCAATTCCGCCATCGGGACGATTATCCCAAACGGATCGTTGTTGTGTCGGATACCTAACACTCGCGTCCGGCCGAGGTGGACCTTCCCGAAATAGAATCGCTGGTCGCTATAGGGCACCAATCCATACTTCCCGTCGGGCTGGTATCCGAGGTGTGTTTCGACGCTAGTTGCGGGCGAGACATCCACGGCTGTTAGTTTGACGATCTGCTGCGCGGGATACTTGTAGTCCACCCGAAGGCCTTTGCGCCAGAAAGAGCCCATGGTTAGTAGTGGCAGGTATCCGACGAATACCTTGATCGTCACCGCGCTCTCGTAGTCGAAATCGTCTGCCTTCCTGGGCGCCTCACCAAGGGCGCGCACCATCACGACCTCAATTCGCACTCCGGCTTCTTGCTTTCGGTCAACCTTTCCGAGACCCTGTAAGTGCCACAGATGCTCGTCTTGCGGCATCTCTCTTATCGGCGGCACCTCCTTGCTCATCTCTCCAGCCTCAGCACATTTTATTGCTGTAGAGTAGCTGTCACCGCTGTAGAGTCCATTTTAGCGATGGAATTCACAACGCCGGTATACTTCTGCGACTGCTCGTCGGCGTGATAGCTGGAGCGGACGAGCGGGCCGGATTCGATCACGCCGATGCCGAGCTCGAGGCCGAATTTTTTCCAGTGCGCGAATTCCTCCGGCGGCACCCAGCGGTCGATCTTCCAGTGTTGGGGCGTGGGCTGGAGATACTGGCCGATCGTGAGGATGTCGGTCTTGTCGCTGGCGATGTCGCGGATCGTCTGGGCGATCTCGTCCTGCGTTTCGCCGAGGCCGAGCATGATGCCGGTCTTCGTGGTGAAGCCGCGGCTCTTGGCGTGGCGGAGCACGGAGCGGCTGCGGTCGTAGCGGGCTTGCACGCGCACGGGGCGCTGGAGGCGCTCCACGGTTTCGACGTTGTGGTTGAAGATGTCGGGCTTGGCGTCGAGGACGATGTCGACCTGATCCATGTTGCCCTTGAAGTCCGGCACGAGCACCTCGATGGCGCATTGCGGGCTCTTGTATTTTGTGGCGCGGATCGTGGCGGCCCAGACGCTGGCGCCGCCGTCCTTCAGGTCGTCGCGGGCGACGGAGGTGATGACGCAGTGGCGCAGGCCCATCTTGGCCACGGCGTCGGCAACGCGCGCGGGCTCGCCGAGGTCGAACTCGGTCGGGCGGCCGACTTGGATGGCGCAGAAGTTACAGGAGCGCGTGCAGATGTTGCCGAGGATCATCACGGTCGCGGTGCCGCGCGACCAGCACTCGCCGATGTTCGGGCACTGCGCGGACTGGCAAACGGTGTGGAGCTTGTTGGTCTCGACGAGTGCGCGGGTGGCCTTGTAGCCGGGGCCGGAGGGCAGCTTGGCGCGGAGCCAGTCGGGTTTGCGCGAGGTGGGAGTCATCGGAAGGAGCTACGAAAGGACACGAAGCCGCCGGGACGACAAGTGGGTTTTGTGCGCACTCGCGGTCTATCGCCCCGGCTGATGGCGGCGGCGTGCGGGTTAATCGCTGCTTACCGGGGATTTTCGCGCGCGGAGGCGCGGGCGAGCCGGAGATTGGTCGCTGCGTCGGCATCGCTCGGATTGAGGCGCAGGACCGCTTCGTATTCGGGGATCGCGAGTTCGGGGTGCCCGCTTTGGAAAAGGGCGTTCGCGAGGTTGAAGTGCGCGTCGGCATGGTCGGGGGCGAGCGCGACGGCGCGGCGGAGGTGATCGATGGCCGCGGGCAGGCGATCGAGCGCGAGCAGGCTGTTCGCGAGATTGAAATGCGCCGCGGCGCGATCGGGTCGGGTCCGCAGACTCCATGTGAAAGCGCGCACCGCGTCAGTGTGTTCACCGAGCGCCGCGTGCGCGTTGCCGAGGTTGTAGGCGGCCTCGGCGTGGTCCGGCTCGAGATCCAGGGCGTGTCGCAGCGGAGCGATCGCGTCGCGTGGCCGGCGATCGCTGATGAGCGCCGTGCCGAGGTCGTAGAGGGCAGTGACGTAGTTCGGCTGCAACTGCAGTGCGCTCTCGAAGCAGGCGATCGCCTCACGCGTGCGTCCGGTGCGGGCGAGCTGTTCCCCGAGGTTCAGATGTGCGCGGGGATTCGTCGGACACGCGGCGGCCGCATCGCTCCACAGGCCGATGGGCGTGGCGTAGACGCGATTGCGTTGCCAGGTCAGGCGGGCGCAAGCGAGCGCGGCGACGGCGGCGGCGACCAGCGCCACGGGACGCGGCAGCCAGCGAGCACCGGCCAGCACGATCGCGAGCAGCAGTGGTGCGAGAGCGAGATAGACACGGTGCTCGGCTGCGACTTGGGTGACGACGGGCACGACGCTCGAGCTGGGGGCGAGCAAAATGAAGTAGCTTGCGCCGAGGAACCCCAGCGGAGGCCGCCGCCAGAGCAGCCATCCAGTCGCAGCGATTGCTCCTACAGTGAAGATCGCGCCCGGCAGCACGGCGGCGACATCGACGCTCTGGAACGGGCCATAATCGAACGCCAGCGGAGAGGGCCAGAACACGAGCCGCACATAATGGGCGATCGCGGAGAGTTGCAGCGCGGCGTATTGTCCGGAACTGACCGGACCGGCCGTCCCCGCCGTGCCGCCGCGGCTGTGCGCGCTCACGACCAGCGCCGCCAGCAGCACCCACGAGGAGAGGAGGCCGAGATAAAAACGCCGGCGCGCTGCGATCGCGGCGACGAACGAACCGTCTGCGAAAGTGCGATCGTAGAGCAGGATCAGCAGCGGGGCTACCACCGCCGTTTCCTTGGTTGCGGCGCCGGCGCAGCTCGCGCCCACCGCCAGCGTGGCCCAGAGCCGTGGCCGCGCACTGGTGCGCGCGCGGAGCGCGGCGTAAAGCGTCGCCAGGATGAACAGGCCGGCGAGCGATTCCGCGCGTTGCACCGTGTAGGTGACGGACTCGGTTTGCAGCGGATGCAGCGCCCAGAGCAGCGTTGTGGCGCCGGCGATCCAGTCGGCATCGGGGCGTGCGGCCAAGGTTCGGCGCACGAGGCCGAAAAGGAGCAACGCCGCGGCGAAGTGGATCGCGAGGTTCGCGACATGATAGCCGAGCACCTGATCGCCGCCGAATGCGTGGTTGAGGGCAAAGGAGAAGTTGAGCAACGGTCGGCCGCTGACCGTCAGGCCGCCGGCGGGAGGACTCCAGGCGCGCGAAAGCGAGGCGAGCGTCGCGTTCTGCGCCAGCGACGGCAGGTCGTCGAAGACGAAAGGGGTGCGCAGACCCGGCCAATACGCGACGGTCAGCACAGCTCCCAGCAATCCGGCCCAGAGCCACGGCACGCGGGCGGAAGGACGTTCCGGTTTCATTGCGGTTGCTTGTGCCGGCGACGCGCGTCGGCGTTCTGCGGCTGGAGCGTGGGCGCGTGGTCGAGGGCGGAGGCGGCGCCGTCGCGGTTGCCGAAGATCGCGGGCGGCACAACGAGTCCGAGGCGCGCGCGACGGTCAAGTGAGATGGGGGGCGATGCGAACGCCGATTCGCTCATGCGTTGGCGCCGGCGAGAAACTCCGGCAGACGCGCGCGGAATTCGGCGGCGAGCGCGGCTTTCACTTCGGCGATATCCACGGTGCGGCCGAGTTCGAGCTGCAGCGACGTGACGGTGCCGTCGGCGGCGGTGATGCCGCAGGGGATGATGCCGGTGAAGGGAGTGAGGTCGGTGTTCACGTTCAGCGCGAAGCCGTGAAACGTCGTCCACTTTTTCACGGCGACGCCGATGGCGGCGATCTTGCGCTTCTCGATCCAGATGCCGGTCTTGCCGGGATTGCGGCCGGCGGCGAGGCCGAAGTGTGCGACGCTGGCGATCATCACGTCCTCGAGGAAACGCAGATAGGCGTGCAGGTCTTTGCGCGGCGCGAGGTTCACGATCGGGTAGCCGACGATCTGGCCCGGGCCGTGGTAAGTGATGTCGCCGCCGCGGTTGGTGGTGACGACTTCGATGCCGCGCCGGGCGAGCTCGGCCTGTTGCCAGAGGAGATTTTGCTCGGCGCCGCGGCGCACGCCCATCGTGAACACGGGGTTGTGCTCCGTGAACACGAGCGTATCGGGCGCGCGGCCGTCGTTGCGGGCGGCGACGAGTTCTTCCTGGCGTCGCCACGCGTCCGCATACGCCGTGCGTCCCCAGTCGACGAGGTCGAGGGCGGGAGCGGCGGAGTGGGCGGACGATGGCTCGGCCATGGCGGGACAAGCTTTCGCCGAGCTTCGGGGCGGGCGCAACTTTTCACTGGCGCGTCCGCGGAGCGTTAAATCGGTTTGCGGTCGGCCACTGCCATCGACTCAGTCCGGGCGCGGGCCAGCGCACCATGAGTAACTCACCTCTTCAAACGGACGACGCGCGTCGCCGCAGTCTGGAAGTCGTCAAAGGACTGGCAATCAGTCTGCCGTTCAGCCTCGCGCTCGTTGGCTCGCCGATTTGGGGCGTTTCGATCGGCACGCTGCTGCTCGGGATCGCGGCCGGCGTGCAGGCCTCATCGCCCGCAGCGCAGTGGAGATTTATGCTGAGCCACGTCGGGTGGATCGTTGGGGGCACGGCGGTCGGTTACATGGCCGGCGATATCGTGGCGCACTGGCCGGATTTCAAGCGAGCCGTCGTGGCCGGGTGGAACTCGGTCTGAAGCGCGGCGGCTAGAACCCAATTTCCGTTTGCCCCGGGCGGGGGCGCGCCCAATCGTGCGCGGTTCCATGAGCGAGAACCAGCAGGACATCACTCACGACCAGTTCGCCGTGCGGCGCCAAAAGCTGCAGGACATGCGCGCGGGCGGCTTTGATCCGTTCCAGGCCAGCGCGCCGCAGACGCACTTTTCCCAGGACGCCAAAGCGCTCTACGTCGACGGCCAGGATTACGCCGCGACGGCCTCGGTGGCCGGACGGCTCGTGACGTTCCGCGTGCAGGGCGGCAGCTCGTTCGTGAAGATCCAGGATCAGCAGGGGCAGATTCAGCTCTATTTCCGCAAGGACGTGCTCGGCGAGGAGCGCTACGGCGTCTTCAAGAAGCAACTCGATCTCGGCGACATCATCGGCGTGACCGGCGCGTTGTTCAAAACCAAGACCGGTGAAATCACGGTGCGCGTCGATGCGTTCACGCTCGTGTCGAAGGCGCTGCGTCCGCTGCCGGAGAAGTGGCACGGACTCACCGATCCGGAGCAGGTTTATCGTCAGCGCTACCTCGATCTCATCGTCAATCCCGAGTCGCGCCAGCGGCTGATGCTGCGCAGCAAGATCGTCGCGAGCATCCGCTCGACGCTCGCGAAACGCAGCTTTTTCGAAGTGGAAACGCCCGTCCTCGAAGGCGTGGCGGGCGGCGCGGCGGCGCGGCCGTTCACGACGCATCATAACGCGCTCGGCGCGGATTTTTTCCTGCGCATCGCGCTCGAGTTGCGCCTCAAGCGCCTGCTCGTCGGCGGCTACGACCGCGTGTTCGAGATCGGCCGCGTGTTCCGCAACGAGGGCGTCTCGCGCAAGCACAACCCCGAGTTCACCATGCTCGAGGTTTACCAGGCCTACTCGGATTTCGGCGGCATGATGGAGTTGCTGAAGGCGATCTTCGCCGACCTCTGCCGCGACGTGATCGGCGCGACCGAGATCAAGCACGCCGCGAGCGGCCAGATGATCAACTTCGCCGGCGAGTGGCGCAGCGTGCGCTATTTCGACCTGATCGATGAGGCGGCGGGCTTCGCGCTGAGTGGATTCCGCGGCAAGCCCGAGTATCGCGAGAAGGCGATCGAGGCCTGCGCCAAGCTCGGCCTTGAAGTGCATCCGGGTTGGGAAACGCACGAGGTCGTGAACGAGATTTTCGGCAAGAAGATCGAGCCGACGCTGATCCAGCCGACGTTCGTCACGCATCTGCCGAAGGAGCTGTGCCCGCTCGCCAAGCTGAACAAGGAAGACCCGGGCCTGATCGACGTTTTCGAGTGCATCATCGGCGGCATGGAAGTCGCACCGGCCTACTCGGAGCAGAACGACCCGTTCGTGCAGCGCGAGATGTTCGAGAAGCAGGTCGGCGAGGAGAAGCAGAACCTCGACAACGATTTCCTGCTCGCCCTCGAGCACGGCATGCCGCCCGCCGGTGGTATGGGCGTGGGCATCGACCGCCTGTGCATCCTGCTCACCGGCGCCGAGAGCATCCGCGACGTGATTCTGTTCCCGTCGCTCAGGCCTGCGGCCAGTTGAAGTTGAAGGTTGAAGTTGAAGCACCGAACCGCGCTCCTGATGTCCGCGTGCGCTACTTCAACTTAAACTCCTAAACCTAAACTGGCGCCGCGCCCATGCCCTGGCCGATCTATCTCGCCCTCAAGCAGCTGTTCCCGACCGGGCGGGTGTCGTTCTTCACGTTGATCTCGATCGTCGGCGTCGGGCTCGGCGTGGCGCTCATGCTCGTGTCGACGAGCGTGATGGGTGGCTTCGGTCACCAGATCCAGCGCATGATCATCGACACGCAGGGCGAGGTGCAAGTGCGCGCGCGCGGCGTGCTCGACCAGCGGCCGGCGGCCGCGACCGAGGAAGCGTTAAGGAAACAGGCCGGCGTCGCGAGCTACGCGCCGTTCGCGGCGGGTGTGGTGATGCTCGAGTTCGAGCGCCGACCGGCGTTTCCGGCGATCACGGGTTTCGACGTCGCGCGGATGAAGGAAGTCATTCCGCTGCAAAAATACCTCATTTCCGGCCGGCTCGACGACCTCGACGACGACTCGGTGATTCTCAGCTCGATCCTCGCACGATCGCTCGGCGTCCGCGTGGGCGACACAGTGAGCGTCTATTCGCCGCTGATGATGGAGCGCTTGAAACAGAACGAAGTGCTCCTCCCGCGCGAGGTGCGCGTCGCCGGCATTTTCCAGATCGGGCACCAGCAACTCGACAGCTCCACGGTGCTCTGCTCGCTGCGCCTGATGCAGGACCTCTATGGCCTCGGTCGCACGGTGCACGGCTACAACGTCCGACTGAAGCCCGGTGCCGACGAATATACCGTCGCCGCGCAGCTCAACGACGCGCTGCCGCCGCAGGCCTACGCGCTGACGTGGTTCGAATCGAACGCCGACTTCCAGGCCGTGCTCAGCTTCGAGCGAAACATGATCTTTTTCCTGCTCACGTTCATCATCGTCGTGGCGGCGTTCTCGATCACGAGTTCGCTGCTGATGTCGGTCGTGCGCAAGACGCGCGAAATCGGCCTGCTCGCCGCGATGGGCGGCAAGGCGCGCGATGTCGCGCTGTGTTTTTGCGCCCAAGGCCTCGTCATCGGCGTGGGTGGCACGGCGCTCGGACTCGGGCTCGGCTTCGCGCTGCTGCACTGGCGCGACAACATCGTGCAGCTCATCGCGCGCTTCACGATGGGACAGGAGGCGTTCGTGAAGTTCTATCAGTTCAGCTCGCTGCCGGCGCACACCGCGCCGAAAGACGTGGCGATCATCGTGATCTTCTCGCTGGCCGCCGCGACGCTCGCAGGGCTGATTCCCGCCTGGCGCGCCGCGCGCCTGAAACCCGTGGAGGCGCTGCGGAGTGAATAGCGCCGAGAAACACGACCATCTGGTAGGCAGCGCGCATGCGCGCGCCGACGACGAGGTGCGCGCAAGCGCGCTGCCCACCCTAAGTGGAGGGCGCCATGTCTGATGCCACGCCAGTCCTGCGCGCCAGTGGCGTGCGCAAAAACTACCGCAGCGGCGACGCGACGCTCGAAG
The DNA here is from genome assembly GCA_019634575.1 of Candidatus Didemnitutus sp. NCBI lineage: Bacteria > Pseudomonadati > Verrucomicrobiota > Opitutia > Opitutales > Opitutaceae > Candidatus Didemnitutus > Candidatus Didemnitutus sp. The sequence goes on along the minus strand of JAHCAY010000002.1, from coordinate 195,997 downwards.
TCCTGCGCGGCGTCGATCTCGCCATCGCGGCGGGCGAGAGCGTCTCGATTCGCGGCGAATCCGGCTCGGGCAAGAGCACACTGCTCAACCTCCTCGCCGGACTCGACCGGCCCGACACCGGTGAGATTTTCTGGGGCGGCGATGCGACCGCGAAACTCTCACTCAGCGAGCTCACCGCGCGCCGCGGCCGGTTCCTCGGGATGGTTTTTCAGGCGTATTACCTGATCCCGGAGATCGACGCGTTGGCGAACGTGCTCATGGGCGCGCGCATGCTCGGCTCGCCGACTGCCGCGCAGCGCGAGCGCGCGGCGGCGTTGCTGAAGCGCGTGGGTCTCGCCGATCGCGCGCATCACGTGCCGGCGCACCTTTCGGGCGGCGAACGGCAGCGCGTGGCCGTCGCGCGCGCGTTGATGAACCGTCCGGCGCTGCTGCTCGCGGACGAGCCGACCGGCAACCTCGACGAGCGGACGGGCGACGAGGTGATCCATTTGCTGCTCGAGGTTTGCGCCGAGGAAAACACCGCGCTTGCGCTCGTGACGCACAACGCCGCGCACGCGGCGAAGACGCAGCGGCAGCTGTTCCTGCATCAGGGACAGTGGCGCTGAGGCTGGCGGACCGATCGCGCGAACTGAGCCCTGTGGGAGCGAGCTTGCTCGCGACCGTTCTTCAGTCGCGAGCAAGCTCGCTCCCACAAGGTGAACCGCGCCCGCGCACTGTTGGCGTGCGCGCTTCCGGCAACCCACGTCGCATCTTTTGCATGGCTCCGCGCGGCTCGTCCGCTACGTTCGCGCGCATGGCCAAGTCCAAGATCAAGTGCGGCGTCGCGGGCGTCGGTTCGCTCGGGCAACACCACGCGCGCATCTACGCGTCGCTTCCGAATGCGGAACTCGTCGGCATCTTCGAGACGAGCGACGCGCGCGCGGCGGAGATTTGCGCGAAGCACAACTGCCGGCGTTTCGCCACGCTCGCCGAGCTCGGTGCCGCGTGCGAAGCCGTGAGCGTCGTCGTGCCGACGGATTTGCACGAGAAGGTCGCGCTGCCGCTGCTCGCGGCGGGTTGCCATCTGCTGATCGAGAAACCGCTCTGCGCCTCGCTCGATGAGGCCGAGCGCGTGCTGGCCGCGGCGCAGAAAGCCGGCCGCATCGTGCAGGTCGGGCACATCGAGCATTTCAACCCGGTGATGGCGTTCCTCGAAAAGCACGCCGATCGTCCGCAATACATCACGACCGAGCGCCTCGCGCCCTACACCACGCGCGGCACCGAGGTCGGCGTCGTGCTCGATTTGATGATCCACGACATCGGCATCGTGCTGGCGCTCGTGCAGTCGCCGATCCGCAAGATCGACAGCTTGGGCATCAACGTCCTCTCCAAGACCGAGGACATCGCGAACGCGCGCATCGAGTTCGAGAACGGCTGTGTGGCGAACCTCACGGCCTCGCGCATGAGCCTGAAGAAGAACCGCGAGATCCGCGTCTTCCAGGACAACGCCTACCTGTCGCTCGATTTCATGAACCAGAAGGGCCATCTGGTGAAGAAGAGCGACATCATCGCTTATGGCGTGAAGCTGAAGATCGGTCTCGCGAAGGCCGGTGACGCCTCGTCGATTCCGGTGCACGAGATTCCCATCGAGAAAGGCGAGCCGCTGGCGATCGAGCTGGCGCATTTTCTCGAGAGCGTGAGCGAGGCCAAGCAGCCCAAGGTCGGCGCCGCGCTCGGCAAGTCCGCCCTCGAAGTCGCGATCACGATCACGGACCAGATCCGCAAGGCGAAGAAATCGTGATGGCGGCTGGAGGCACGCTTGCGACCACGTCACTGCCCGCGCCGATCGGCGGTGCGGTGGATTTGCTCGTCGTCTCGGCGGAGCATTCGGGCGACGCGCATGCGGCGCGGATGGTGCGCGAGCTGCGAACCAAGCAGCCGGAGGTGCGCGTTTGCGCGCTCGGCGGGCCGCGGCTGGCGGCGGAGGGGGTCCAGTTGCTGCGCGACCTCACGGTCGGCTCGACGATGGGTTTCGCGGTGCTGGCGAAGCTTTCGTATTATCGCGCACTCATCGCGGAGGTGGTGCGTTGGGTGGGCGAGCATCGGCCGCGTGCCGTGTGCTTCGTGGATTCCTCGGGGCTCAATCTCCGCATCGCGCGCGGGTTGTTCGAGCGCGGTTTCTCGGCGAAGGCGGGCGGGCCGACCAAGGCGCTTTACTACATCAGCCCGCAAATCTGGGCGTCGCGTGCGGGGCGGCGCTTCGCGATGGCGCGGCACCTCGATGGCGTGGCGGCGATCTTTCCGTTCGAACCCGCGGCCTACGCGGACACGACGCTGCCGGTCGAGTTCGTGGGACATCCGTTTTTGTCGGCGGAGTATCAACTGCCGGTTGCGTTCGATCCGGCCGGTCCGGTGCTGTTGCTGCCGGGTAGTCGGCGCGCGTTGGTGAAGCGGTTGTTTCCGGTTTTGCTGGAAGCGTTCGCGCAATCCGGCACCGACAAGCGCGCGGTAGCGCTTTATCCGAGCGAGGAAATCCGCGCGTTGCTCGAGGCGCTGAAAGTGGCGTCGCCCGTGGGTGATCGCGTGGAGTTGCGGGCGGGCGGCGGCGCGCCGGTCGCGGGTGCGGCGGTGTTGACGGCGAGCGGCACGATGTCACTCGAGTGCGCGCTGGCCGGCCTCCCGGGGGCGCTGACCTACAAGACGGATCCGCTGACCTATTTCCTCGGCCGGCTGATCGTGAAGGTGGAGTTCATCGGCATCGCGAATCTGCTGCTGAAAGAGGCGATGTATCCGGAATTCATCCAAGGTGCGGCGACTCCGGCGGCGCTGGGCGGGCAGTTGCGGGCTTGTTTGCACGACGGCGCACGGGTTGCGCGGACACGGGAGCAGGCGGCGCGTTTGCGCACGCTCCTGCATGCGCCGACACAGGGCAGTGCGGCAGAGTGGGTTCTGAGGCAATTGGGCTGAGATTTTCGGGTCAGGGAATGGGCGTTTGTGTCGATGAAAGAGGCATAATGTCCCCTGTTCCCACGACCAACCGCCTCCTGCGGAGCCGGTGGCTGCCGGCGTTAACGCTGGCGGTCGGCCTCGGCGCGACATTGGCGGTCGCTTCCGTGACGGACGCGCGGCAGCCGGGCAATCGCACCCTGCAATTCGTGGTGCTGGCGAGCGGCGGAGCCGCGACGGCGTTCGCGGCGGCGTTGGCGTGGATCCTCGTTCACGGGCGCCGCCACTCGCTCGCGCTGGCGGAGCGAATGACGCGCGAGATCGCCCAGCGCGAGGCGCAATACCGGTTCATCCTGAACGCGCTCCCGATGGGCGTGAGTTGGGTGAAACACAGCGAGCCGCGCGAGACGTGGATCAACGACGCGGTGTTGCGCCTGAGCGGGCTCACGCGCGAGCAGGCGCTCGATCCGGGGGCGTTTCGCGCCGTGACCCACGCGGGCGACTGGACCGCTCAACAGCAGCAGCAGGCGCGGCTCGTGCGCGGCGAGGTGAACCGTTTTTCGATGGAGAAGCGCTACGTGCGCCCGGACGGCTCGATCCGCTGGTGTCACCTGACGGTGAAGGCGTTTCGGGCCTCGCCCGATGCGCCGCTCGAGGAAGTGGCCTCGATCGTCGACATCACCGACAAGAAAGCGCGCGAAGCCGAGATCCAGTCCGCAATGGAGGCGGCGGCGACGTTGAACGAGCAGCTCGAGGAAGTGATTTCCCACGCCCAGCAATCCGCCGTGGAGGCGAATCTCGCGAGCCAGGCCAAGAGCCAGTTCCTCGCCATGATGAGCCACGAAATCCGCACGCCCATGAACGGCGTGATCGGCATGACGAGCCTGCTGCTCGACTCGCCGCTCACGCGCGAGCAGCGCGAGTTTGCCGACACGATCCGCACGAGCGGCGAGGCGCTGCTGACGATCATCAACGACATCCTCGATTTCTCGAAAATCGAGTCAGGCCGCATGGAGCTCGAGTGCCTCGAGTTTTCGTTGCGCGATTGCGTCGAGGGCGCGCTCGACGTGCTCGCGACCAGGGCATCCGAGAAGCGCATCGACCTGCTCTACGAGTTCGCCGACGGCGTGCCGAACAACGTGCGCGGCGACGCTTCGCGACTGCGACAGGTGCTCGTCAACCTCCTCGGCAACGCGATCAAGTTCACCCAGAAGGGCGAGGTGGTGCTGTCCGTGCGTCCCCATACGCTCGCTCCGGCCGAAGGCATGGCCGAGGTGCTCTTCGCCGTGCGCGACACGGGCATCGGCATTGCGCCGGACGCAATGGGACGGCTGTTCCAGTCGTTTTCGCAAGTCGACGCGTCGACGACGCGCCGGTTCGGCGGCACGGGTCTCGGCTTGGCGATCAGCAAGCGCCTTTCCGAACTCATGGACGGTCGCATGTGGGTGGAGAGCACGCCCGGGGTCGGCTCGACCTTCTTTTTCACGGTCAAGCTGGAGGCGGCCGCCAGCAAACCGCGGCCGTTCATCAACGCCGCCCGGTCGACGCTGGAAAACCGCCATCTGCTGATGGTCGACGACAACGCGACGAATCTCCGCATCCTCGGCGAGCTCGCGCGCGGCTGGGGCATGATTCCGCACGGCGTCGCCTCGGCCGACGAGGCGCTGCAGCTCCTGCGCGGCGGGCGGCACTTCGACGTGGCCATCCTCGACATGCAGATGCCGGATTTCGACGGACACATGCTGGCGGAGGAGATCCGGAAATTCGTCCCGGCCGACGAGCTGCCGCTCGTGCTGCTGTCGTCCGTGGGCAATCGCGTGCCGGCCAATCTGTTTGCCGCGAACCTGATGAAACCCGTGAAACCGTCGCTGCTCGTCGATGCGTTGGCGCGCGTGCTCGGTCCACGCGAGATCGAGGAGCCCACGACGATCCTGAAGCCGATCACGCCGGCGCAGGCCGCGATCGAACCCGAGTTCCAGCAAACGGAGCGCGTGCTGCTGGCCGAGGACAATCCCGTGAATCAGAAGGTCGCGCTCCTGATGTTGCGCAATCTCGGCTACCGCGCGGATGTGGCGGCCAATGGGCTTGAGGTGCTCGCCGCTCTGGAGCGCCAGCGCTACGACATCATCCTCCTCGATGTGCAGATGCCGGAGATGGACGGTTTGGAGACGGCGCGGCGACTCGTGCAGCTGCGCCCGTCACCCGCGGCGCGGCCGTGGATGATCGCGCTGACGGCGAATGCCATGCAAGGCGACCGCGAAGCCTGCCTGAACGCCGGGATGGACGATTATCTCGCCAAACCGATCAAGACGCCGGAGCTGACCAAGGCGCTGGTGCAAGCGCGCGAGAAGCTCGCGGAGCGCTCGCATTTGGCGGCGTAGATTTGCAGGCCGCCATGAAAGCGCTCCACCAAGGGTCGCACTTGGAGGGCGCGGCTAACGCCGCGCTGTGCGGGGAACGCGGTGGAACATTCGCAGCGCGGCGGTAGCCGCGCCCTCCGATGGGAAACTACGTGCGGAGGCCTTTCGGGCGCGTCAGTCCGCAACGCGAGCGAACGACGCACGCCTCACGCGTGCGGCTTCGGCGTGTTGTTCGTGCCGAGCGAGTGGGCGACGGCGGGCCAGAGCTGCGCGGTGCGCTCGGCGAGGATGGCGCGGCATTTGGCCACCTCGGCCTGACGCTGGGCGAGATTGGCTTCGGCGATCTGCGCGAGGTCGTCGAGGTTGTAGACGTAGACGCCTGACAGGCCGGCGCACTCGGGCTCGATGTCGCGCGGGAGTGCGAGATCGATCAGGAAGAGCGGGCGGCCGGCGCGCTTGCGCAGGATGCTGGCCACGAGGTCGCGCGTGATGACCGCATTCGGCGAACTGGTCGAACTGACGACAAAATCCGACGAGGCGAGCAGCTCCGGCAGCTCCGCCATGGTGGCGGCCCAGCCGCCGGTGGCGGCGGCAGTCTCCTCGGCGCGCGAGAGGGTGCGGCTGGCGACGGTGATCGATTTGGCGCCGCGACTCTGGGCGGCTTGGGCCGTCTTCAGACCGATTTCGCCCGCGCCGACAACGAGGACCTTCGTGTCGGCGAGTTCGCCGAAAATCTTGCCGGCGAGGTCGACCGCGACGGTGGCAATGCTGACCTGACCGGCGCCGATGGCGGTGTTGGTGCGGATGTGCTTCGCGGCTTGGAAGGTTTTCTGGAAAACACGGTTCAACACCGGGCCGGTCCATTTGCGCTCGAGCGCCTTGTCGTAGGCGCCCTTCACCTGACCGAGGATCTCGACCTCGCCGACGATCTGCGAGTCGAGCCCGGAGGCGACTTCGAAGAGGTGGGCGATGGCGTCGTGGTTATCGCGGCGGACGACGACGCCCTCGAGCTCGGCCGGCGCGCAGCCGGTGATGTCGCTGATGGTGCGGCGGACGGATTCGGCGGAGGCGGAGTTTTCGGCGACGCCGTAGAGCTCGACGCGATTGCAGGTGTTGAGCAGCGCGAATTCACGGACGCCCGGCAGGGTGCGGAGGCGTTCGGCGAGCTGTTGGGCGCGAGCTTCGTCGAAGGCCAAACGTTCGCGCACCGACATGGGCGCGGTGTGGTGGCTGGCGCCGAAGAGGACGAGGACGGGTGACTGGCTCTCCATGGCTCAGCGTTCCGGCGTGAGTTCGACGCGATGGGACTCGCGGTTCGCGTTGATCGGCCCGAGGGACATCATCGCGAGCATGAAGAGGATGACGCACGCCCACGAGAAGCGGACGGCGTAGAGCACGCCGCGCCAGCGGAGGACGAGGGCGAGCGTGTAGACGAACCAGACGGAAAGAGTGACGAGAAGCTTGGGCCAGTGGACGGAGGCGGTGTCGCGCACCCACCACGAGGCGCCGACGCAGAGCGAGATCGTGAGCAGGCTGACGCCGGCGATGAGCATGCGGCGGTTGATCTGGTCGAGCTGCACGACGGACGGGAGGAACCAGAACAGACCGTCGAGGCGTTTTTGCTTCAGCGCCCAGTTTTGCAGCAGATGCATGATCGACGTGAGCGCGAGCAAGCCGAAGACGCCGTAGCTGAACACGGCGAGCGCGGCGTGAAACTCGATCCAGGGGTTGTTGCCGAAGAGTTTGGTGCCGCGCGTGAGGTCCCATTGCGGGATGCTCAGCGAGATGGCGGCGAGGCTGGCGGCGTAGCCGGAGGAGAACAGACCGAGCAAACTGACGCGGAAGGCGGGGCCGACGGCGAAATAGAGCACCATCGCGGACCAGGCGACGAATTGGACGATCTCGAACTGGTTGCCCAGCGGGCAGCCGCCGTGGGCCAGCCCGCGCACGTAGAGGCCGGCGGTCTGGGTCGCGAGGCCGAAGGCCAGCAGGACGTTCAGCAGTGTGCGGTCTCCAGTGGCGTGTTGCTTGCGCAGCAACTGGATGCAGCCCGCCACGAACCCTGCCAGATAGAGCAGGGTGCCGACCCAGAGGATGCTGCGGTCCGTGAGCAGGGAATTCATCGGCGGCTACGTTGGCGGCGGGGGGGCGACCCCGCAAGTGCCGGCTCACTGTATCATTTGACCGAATCGCCTCGGAATTTGCGCTTCAATCGGGGCGCGCGAGCGGGAGATTTCGCGGCGAAATTGCCTTGAGCGGACGGACCGGGCGCGGGGTAGGCTGGGGGGGATGCAGTTGTCATCATCCCACGGCTGGCGCGGGTGGCTGTGGCCGGCGGTGCTGGCTGCGGTGATCGTATGCGCGTCGGGCCAAGGGCAGGTGGCGGCACCGGACATCGTCGATTTCGACAAGCTGGCGCATTTCTCGATTTTCGGGCTGCTGGCCACGCTGGTGACGCGGAATGGGTTCGTGCCGGGTCGTGCGTGGGTGCCGATCATCGCGGTCTCGATTTTCGGGCTGACCGACGAATGGCACCAGAGCTTTACCCCGGGGCGGAGCGTGGAGTTCGGCGACTGGGTCGCCGACACGCTGGGGGCGATCGTGGCCGTGACGGTCTACGCGCATTGGCCGTGGTATCGGGCGACGCTGGAGCGGGCGCTCGGGCCGCGTCGGCGGAGTTGAAAACCGGGCGCGGATGCGTCCAACTTTCGCCGTCGCATGAATCCCGCTGAAGCCCAGAAGGAAATCGCCGCGCTCCGCGCCGAGGTGGCGCACCATCAGGCGCTCTACGACGCGGCGCGGCCGGAGATCGGCGACTTCGAGTTCGACCAGCTGAAACGGCGACTGGCCGATCTCGAGCAGCAGTTCCCGGAGTTCGCCGCCGCCGATTCGCCCACGCAATCGATCGGCGACGACCGCACCGAGGGCTTCACGCGCGTGAAGCACCGGCAGGCGATGACGACACTCGACAACACCTACGACGAAGGAGAGCTGCGGGACTTCCATGCGCGTCTGGTGAAACTCGTCGGCCGCGACGATCTCGTCTACTCGGTCGAGCCGAAGATCGACGGCGCCTCCATCAGCCTCACCTACGAAAAAGGCCGGCTCGTGCGCGCCGTCACGCGCGGCGATGGCGAGGAAGGCGACGACGTCACCGCCAACGTCCGCACCATCGCGAACCTGCCGCATGAGCTGCGGCGTCCGGCCGATCTCGCGCTGCCGCCGGTGCCGGAGTTGGTCGAGATTCGCGGCGAGATTTTCCTGCGCTTCGCGGAGTTCGCGCGCATCAACCAGCAACAGACCGACGACGGTCTCGAGCCCTACGCCAATCCGCGCAACCTCGCCTCGGGCACGTTGAAGCTGCTCGACGCCGCCGTCGTGAAGGCGCGCGGCCTCGAGATCGTGCTCTACGGTCTCGGCGCCTGTGAGCCCGCGGAGCTCGTGCCGTCGCAGGCGGCATGGCATGCCGCGCTCGCCGCGTGGGGTTTGCCGACACTCGAACACCGCCGGCAGACGCGCGGCATCGAGGAGACAGTCGCGGCGATCCGCACGATTGACGCCCTGCGCGAAACATTGCCCTACGCGACCGACGGCGCGGTGGTGAAGCTCGATGACTTCGCGTTGCAGGCGCGCGCCGGTTACCGCGGCGAGGGACAGACCGCGCGCAAGCTGTCGCCGCGCTGGGCCTGTGCTTACAAGTTCGCACCGGAGCGCGCCGAGACGCGGCTCAAGGGCATCACGATTCAGGTCGGGCGCACCGGTGTGCTCACGCCCGTGGCGGAGCTCGAGCCCGTGCAGCTCGCGGGCACGACGGTCAGCCGCGCGACGTTGCACAATCAGGACGAGATCGCGCGCAAGGACATCCGCGTGGGCGACTACGTCTCGGTCGAGAAAGCCGGCGAGATCATCCCGGCCGTGATCGCGGTGAACGTCGCGCGTCGCGCGCTGGAGTGCGCGCCGTATGTTTTTCCGACGATGTGTCCGGTGTGTGCGACGCCGGTCGTGCGCGTCGAGGGCGAGGTCGCGGTGCGCTGTCCGAATCCCGATTGCGCGGCGCAGTTGACGGGCCGCCTCGATTACGTCGCGGGTCGCACGGTGCTCGATCTCGAAGGACTCGGCGGCGTGGTGGCCGAGGCGCTGGTGCGCACCGGCGCGGTGCGCGATGTGTTCGATCTGTTCGCACTCGAGGCGGAGAAACTCGGCGCGCTCAACCTCGGCACCGAAGAGGCGCCGCGCGTGCTCGGCGTGAAGAACGCCACGAAGATCGTCGAAGCCATCGCGCGCGCGCGCACGCTGCCGCTGGATCGGTGGCTGCTGGCGTTGCAGATCCGCGACGTGGGCGGCGCCACGGCGCAGGACATCGCGGCGGTGCACGGCACGCTGGCGGCGGTGGCGAATTCCGAGGTGTTGCCCAAGCTCGCAAGGCTCGCCGACGTGACCGACGAGATGACGCGCATCAGCCCGCGCTCGCGGTTGAATCCGCCGAAGGACGAGGCCGAGCGCACGGCACGCACCGCACGGCATGCGGAGCTGGCGGCGGAGAAAACGACGCTGGAGGAATTCCGCATGCGCACGCCCGGCGCCGACAAGATCGGTGCGGAGGTGGCGCGGCATACGGTGGCGTATTTCGCGAGCGAGCGCGGCCGACGCGCGGTGATGCGACTCGGCGAGCTCGGGCTCGCTCCGACGGCAGCGCGGCTGGCCACAGCGCCCGTGCAGGGCGTGTTCACGGGGAAGACCTTTGTGCTCACGGGCACGCTGCCCACGCTGTCGCGCGAAGCGGCTTCCGCGATGATCGTGGCCGCGGGCGGCAAGACGAGCAGCAGCGTGAGCAAGAAGACCAGCTACGTGCTCGCGGGCGAGGAAGCGGGCTCCAAGCTCGAGAAGGCACGCGAGCTTGGCGTGCCGGTGATCGACGAGGCGGAGTTGCGGCGTCTGCTCGCCGGCGCGTGACGCTCACCGCACCTTGGCGGTGAGCAAGTCGAGTTCGCGCTCGTAAACGGGCTTGAGCAGGCGCGGCGTGAAGAGGCGTTCGAGCCAGCCGGCGATCCCGCCGGCGCGCGTGCGCGCCACGGTGCGGATGGTGAGGCGTGTCTCGGCCGGTGAGAGCGATTCGAAAAAGTAGCTGGTGACGAAATTGCCGGCGAGGTCGGACTCGTCGAGTTGGACGCCGGGTTGGGGTTCGGTGATGCGCACGCGGGTCGTGTGCCATTTTCCGCCGAGCTTGAGTTCGAAACGGATCACGGTGCCGGCGCCGATGCCGCCCTCCTCGACGACGAGTTCGCCGAAGGGCGGGCGCGGCAGGATGCTCGGGTGGCCGACGCGGTAGTCGGCCACGATGGCGTGGAGTTTGGCGGACGGAGCGGTGATCGTCCGTGCGACTTCGAAGGTATATTCGGACATGGCGGGAGAGTGCGTGGCGGTGTGGGCGCAGATCGGCGGCTTTCCCCGCGCCAGGAGGTCGCGGGCTACCGGGGCTCGTGGCTGCCGACGTCTGGCGGGGCCCGGCTCAGTAGCCCTGGCGCTGGAGCTGGGCGCTGAGTTCGCGCTGGAAGGCCTGCACGTCGGGCGTGCTCGGCTTGTAGCCCGGCGTGCCGGTGTCGAGCATGAGGCGGCCGTATTGGTCGAGGGCCCATTTGCCGGCGACGCCGTCGCTGAAGTTCACGGTGCCGCTCATGGCGAAGCCAGGGCGCACGATGCGGTCGAGCTCGACGGTCACGCTGCCCGTGCCGGCGGGGGCGGCGGACGTTTCTTCCTCGGGGAATTCGTCGGCGGGCAACTCGTCCTCGTCGGCGGCAGGTGTCTCGCCGTCGCCGGTGCCGAGGCCGACCTTTTCCTTCAGTTTGTCGAGCATGCCTTTCTTTTCCGGCGCAGCGGGGCGGGGGGCTGGGGCGGCCTTCGTGACGTCGGTGGTGTCGACCTTAGGGGCGGGGTCCTTGAGATCGAGTTCGAGGTCGTCGACGAGGAAGCGGACGTCGCGGTAGGTGAGGGAAATCTTGAACTGCTCCTGCAGCTTCTTCTGCACGGCGGAGAGATTGTCGCCGGCGGCGATCCAGGAGGCGACGGCGGCTTTTTGTTCGGGAGAGAGAGTCATCGGGAGAGGCATTTTCGAATTCGGAAATGGGATTGCAAGCGTGGGGGAAGCGCGGGCCGGGGCGTGGTTTGCTATTTCCGGGGAAAGGCGCAGGGTAGGGGATGAAAACCATTCCTTCGGTGCTGGTGCGGCCTTTGCGTCTCGCAAGCGGCAGTCGTCGCGACATCTCTTCCCGGGCCTCCGCGATTTGGCGGCACGCGGGGCGGCCGGTGGGGCAGGACGTGTCGATCTGGCTGCAAGCCGAGCAGGAGATCGTGGCGTTGAACTGGCGTGGGGAGCGGGCGCGCGCGCTCCGGCTCGCGGGAAGGGGTTTCGCGCGTTCCGACCGGTATGCGAGTGTGACGGCGCTTTGAGCGGCCGTCTTCGCGCGAGGCTCGAATGGGCGCTCGTGGCGTGGGGGAAAGCAAACGGCCGGGCGCTTTCGCACCCGGCCGTTTGTTAGTTGTCAGGTGTGTGTGCTGACGAAAATCACTTCGAGAGCTGCGCCTTGAGGAAGTCGACGCTGCCGCGGACGGAGTCGTCGGTCTCCATCATGTTTTCCACGGTCTTGATGGCGTGGATGACGGTGCCGTGGTCGCGGCCGCCGAAGGCGTCGCCGACTTCCTGGAGGGAGTGGCGGGTGAGCTGGCGGCAGAGATACATGGCGATCTGGCGCGGGAACGCGATGGCGTTGGGCCGGCGCTTGGACGTCATGTCGGAGTGGCGGATCTGGTAGTGGTCGGCGACGCGCTTCTGGATCGCCTCGATGCTGAGGCGGTTTTGCGCCTCTTCCATGAGCACGTCCTTCAGGAGGTTTTCCGCGGTCGGGAGATCGAGGGGTTTGCCGGTGAGCGCGGAGTAGCTCGAGACCTTGATCAGCGCGCCTTCGAGGCGGCGGATGTTCTTCGAGATGTGCTGCGCCATGAACTCGAGGACCGGCATCGGGATGTCGACCTTGAGGGTGTTGGCTTTGGTGCGGAGAATGGCGACGCGGGTCTCGAGGTCGGGCGACTGGATGTCGGCGGCGAGGCCCCATTGGAAACGCGAGACGAGGCGCGCTTCGAGCGCGGCGATCTCGGTGACGGGGCGGTCGCTGGAGAGGACGATCTGTTTGCCGGACTCGAAGAGGTCGTTGAAGGTGTGGAAAAATTCTTCCTGGATGCGCTCCTTGCCGGCGAGGAACTGGATGTCGTCGACGAGGAGGACGTCGACGTTGCGGTAGCGCTGGCGGAACTTCGTGAGCGAGTTCTCCTGGATGGCGTGGATGAACTCGTTGGTGAACTTCTCGGTGGAGAGGTAGGCGATCTTCGCCTCGGGGTTACGCTGGAGGATGCTGTGCCCGATGGCGTGCATCAGGTGCGTCTTGCCGAGGCCGGTGCTGCCGTGGATGAAAAGTGGATTGTAGGCCTGCGCGGGGGCTTGGGCGACGGCGAGCGCGGCGGCGTGGGCGAGCTGGTTGTTGCCGCCGACGACGAAGTTTTCGAAGGTGTTGCGCGGGTTGAGCGAGCCGGCGACGGCGGTGCGCTCATCGTAGCGGACGGTGCGGGTCTTCGCTCCGGCGCGGTGGCGGTGGGCCGGCTCGGGACGGACCGGCACGGGCGTGCTGGCACCGTTGGCCTCGGATTTGCGCAGCGAGACGTGGACCAGGCGGCCGGCGGTGAGGCGGATGCGCTGCGAAATCAGGTCGAGGTAGTTGTCGTGAATCCAGATCGCGGCGAAGTCGTTCGGCACGCCGAGGACGACGGCGTCGTCGTTGGACTCGAGGCAGCTCATCGGCTCAAACCACATCTGGAACACATCCTCGGGAAACAGACCTTTGAGGTCGCATTTCACGGTTTCCCAGAGGGAAGTTTGGGGCGCAGGATGAGGCATGGCTTGGTGACGGACGCAGGCTTATTCACATCGCCGGTTTCGGAGGGTTTGCAGCGTCCACCGCACAGGGTCAGTCAAGCAGGCCTCGAAAGGTGAAATTGGGTCTCTGGCCGGGCCGCCGCAGGCTTGGGGAAGGGGCCGCGGAAAAGCATCATGGCCAGCGTCTAGGGGGCGTCCTAATCGAGGTGACAGACTGAAAGTGTCGGGGGAACCGCAAAGAACGAAACGAGCGGATGGTCGTTAAAGGAGAAAGCTACGATAACGTGAATCACAAAATGCGTTTCAAGGCCATGTTTCCGACAACTTGTTCACATGCCCGGGAGGATAACTTTCGGCATTTTTGGGTTGCCGAGAATTTCGCGTGAGCGGGGACGGATTCTCACTCGGAAATCGAAAAAAATGGCGCAAAGGCCGGGCTTAATTCCGGCGGCGGTCGCGGCGCTTGACACATGAAGTTGGCGCGACTGGCACGCGAAATTTTTCGCGCGCCGGGCCGGAGAGCGGTCGCGTTCAGCGCGCGAGTTGATGCGGCTCGGGGTCGACCCACTTGCCGTGCTCGCGGATGAGCGCGATGAGGCGCGCGTCGGCTTCGCTCTGCGGGATGTTGTATTGGACGCAGTTTTTCCCGACGTAGAGGTTGATCTTGCCGGGCGCGCCGCCGACGTAGCCGAAGTCCGCGTCGGCCATTTCGCCGGGGCCGTTCACGATGCAACCCATGATGGCGATCTTCACGCCCTTGAGGTGGCCGGTCTGCGCGCGTATGCGCTGGGTGGTGGTCTGGAGATCGAAGAGCGTGCGGCCGCAGCTGGGGCAGGCGACGAATTCGGTCTTCGAGATGCGCGCGCCGGCGCCTTGGAGGACGTTGTAGGCGAGCTTGGTGGCGCGCGGGGCGTCGGACTCGGTCTCGATGCTGACGAGATCGCCGAGGCCGTCGCAGAGCGAGCCGCCGGTGAGGATGGAGGCTTCGAGCAGGCGCGAGAGGAAGGTGTTTTCGTCGAGCACCGCGGTGGCGTGGGTGTTGCGGATCCACACCGGCGCGCGGGAGCCGGCGGCGCGGAGGAATTCGCGCAGGCGGCGATACGCGCCCGTGGCGTGGCCGGCGTTCGTGCCGACGTGGCTGCGGGTGAAGATCAGGCGCGCGTCGCCGAGCAGGCGCACCGTGGGGAGCAGCGTTGCTTCGGCGTCTGGGGCGAGGTCGACGGCGAGGAAATGCTCGCGCTCGCGCACGAGGGCGGCGAAGGCCTCGAGATCGGCGGCGTCGTCCGCGCCGAAGCGCCGGCAGAGCACGACGCGGCCGCCGTCGGGCGGGAGCACGGCGGCGAAGTCCTGCGCGATGAGCAGCGGACCGGCTTCGACGACGAGGAATTGCACGGGCAGCGGCGTGCGCTTGAGGGTATCGCCGAGCTCGGCGAGATCGCTCGGGGTGTCGGCGCGGACGACGAGGCCTTCAGCCGGGGTGTCCTTGAGCTTCGGGTCGGAGAGCAGGCGTGCGATCTCGGCGACTTTGCCGACTGTGCCGGCGTGGACGATGACGCGCGGCGGTTGCTCACCGCCGGCGACGCACGCGGGCGAGAGTTCGAGCGGGGCAGTGTCGCGGCGCGCGTAGGCGAAGGGGTCGACGGCGTCGGTTTCCTGCGGGAGCGAGCTTGCTCGCGACGAGGAGGAAGAGTCGCGAGCGAGCTCGCTCCCACAGCTGTTCCACAGGCTCATGGCTTTCTCGGCGATGGCGCGGGCGACGGGGATTTCGTAGACGGAGTCCTCCGTGAGCGAGACGCGGATGGTGTCGCCGAGGCCGTCGAGGAGCAGGCTGCCGATGCCGATGGCGGACTTGATGCGGCCGTCTTCGCCGTCGCCGGCTTCGGTGACGCCGAGGTGGAGCGGGTAGGCGCGGTGGGCGCGGTCCATTTTTTCCACGAGCAGACGATAGGCCTGGATCATGACCTTCGGGTTGCTCGCCTTCATCGAGAGGACGATGTCGTGAAAGCTGTGGGCCTCGCAGATGCGGACGAATTCGAGTGCACTCTCGACCATGCCGAGCGGCGTGTCGCCGTAGCGGTTCATGATGCGATCGGAGAGCGAGCCGTGGTTGGTGCCGATGCGCAGCGCGCGGCCGAGTTCCTTGCAGCGCCGCACGAGCGGGGAGAACGCGTCGTGGATGCGTTGCAGCTCCTCGTCGTAATCGGCGTCGGTGTATTCCTTGACCGCGAATTTCTTTTTGTCGGCGTAATTGCCGGGATTCACGCGGACTTTCTCCACGTGCTCGACGGCTTCCATCGCGGCGTTGGGCAGGAAATGGATGTCGGCCACGAGCGGGATGGCGCCGAAGCCGGCGGCGCTGAGGCGCGCGCGGATGTCGCGGAGGCATTTCGCCGCGGGGACGTTCGGCGCGGTCACGCGCACGATCTCGCAACCGACCTCGGCGAGCGCGATCGATTGTTTCACCGTCGCCTCGATGTCCTGCGTGTCGCTGGTCGTCATCGATTGGACGCGGATCGGGTGGGCGCCGCCGATGCCGACGGAGCCGACCTTCACCTCGACGGTGCGGCGGCGGATCGTGTGGAAGCGGGAGGCGCAGTAGGACATGGCGACGGGAAGTAACAAGTCGCCCCCGCAACAAGTGGCAAGAACGGAGGGCGCGGTGCCGCAGACGGCAAAGTTCCTATTAAGCAACTTTGGCCCCGAGCGGGCTGGCGCGCTCATCCGGTGCGGCGGGGAGGACAGAAGGCGGAGGACAGAAGGCGGAGGACTGAAGGCGGAGGACTGAAGTCTGGGGCAGAGGATTTAGGACGGGGAAATCGAAGGCTGGAAGATGGAAGACAACTGCGTCGGTTGCAGTTGGTCGCCGACGTCTCGGCGGCGACTTGGGCGCGGTGCACGCTGCGAAAATCCCTGGCGCCGCCGGGACGTCGGCGCCCACCTTTCGCTGAGCTACGATCCTTCTCGGAAGAATCCGCGGATCTTACTTCGCCGGCTCGGCGGCTTTTTTCTGTTGCTCGACCTGTTCTTTGGCGGCGGCCTCGGCGCGGTAGTCGCGCACCATGCGGCGGATGTCGCCGAAGACGGTCACGTAAAGCATCATGCCCAGCAGCAGGACGACGAACACGCTCTGGGTGCTGGCGATGATGTTGAAGGGAATCGGGCGGCCGCGGAGCTTGCCGATGGTGGCGAAGAGGATGTGGCCGCCGTCGAGCACGGGAATCGGGAGCAGGTTGAAGATGGCGAGGTTGATGTTCACCAGGATGGCGAACCACGTGGCGAAGCGCAGCGGGTAGTCGGATTGCGCCGCGTCCCAGAAACCGCGGCCGATGCCGATGGGGCCGGAGAGGTTCGACGCGCTGACGTCGCCGCGCGGACTGATCAGGCTCCAGAAGGTGCGGAAGGTCGTTTCGACCGTGTCGGAGAATTGGTGCCAGGGCGTGTCGTGGAGCAGTTGGTAGGGCACGGTCAGCTGCAGGCCGTTGAAGGGGTTCGGTTTTTTGTCCTCAAACGGAGGCACGGTCACCCGCGCCTCGCCGCCGGTGCGCGCGAGCGTGATCTCGGTGGGCTGCGTCTTGTTTTTCGCGAGGTGATCGTAGAGCTGATCGAAGCTGTGCAGGCGCACGCCGTTGAGCGCGACAAAGCGGTCGCCGGCCTGAAAACCGAGCTTGGCGGCGGAGGAGCCGGGCTCGACGGCGTCGATGACGGGCAAATAGGCGGCAGCGACGCCGATTTGGCGGAAGCGATCCTCGCCGGCGCGCACGGGTTGGACGGGGATATCGCGCGTGGCGCCGTCGCGCTCGACGGTGAGCACGGCGGAGCGGTCGCCGGACGCGCTGACGCTGGTGCTGAGGACGAGCGCGCTCTTGAACTGCAGCCAGTCGTTCACCTCGCGTCCGTCGACCTTGCGAATGACGTCGCCCACGCGCAGGCCGGCCTTGGCGGCGGGGCTGGGGACGTCTTGTCCATCCACTTTGATGGTGGCGGCGACGTAGCCGATCTTCGTTGTCGTGATGCTCTCGGGCGCCGGGCGGCCGATCTGCCAGAGGACGGTCGCGAGCAGGAAGGCGAAGATGAGGTTAAAGACCGCGCCGGCGACGAACACGATCACCTTGGTCGAGTAGCTGACGGGCGGGAGCGATTTCACGTCGACCGTGCTGCCGCCCTCGAGTTCGGCCATGTCGGCGAGCTGCGGGAGCGCGACGTAGCCGCCGAGCGGCAGCCAGGAGACGCGGTAGTCGACGCCGTCCTTGCCGGTCCACCCGAAGATTTTCGGACCGAAGCCGATTGAAAAACGCTCGACCTTCACGCCGCGGCGGCGCGCGGCGAGGAAGTGGCCGAGTTCATGGACGAAGATCGAGCCACCGAAAAAGAGGACGATCAGGAAGATCGACCAGACGGTGCCGAGGACGGAGGAAAAGAGTTCCATTTAGCTGGGGCGGAGATGCTGAAACGAGACGGGTGAAAACCACAGATGAACACAAATGAACACAGATACGGCAGGCAGAAGTTGGGGGGCGAGGAAGCGGTGTGGATTCACGTTTGGTGTTTGGCCGAACTCATCTGTGTGAATCTGTGTTTATCTGTGGTTCAAATGGATTGTGCCGGCTGGGAGTGAAAGGTTAGGGGCGCGGCAGAATTTCGGCCGCGACGCGGCGGGCTTCCGCGTCGGCGGCAAAGACATCGTCGAGCGCGGTGGGTTCGGCGGATTTCACGCGGGCCAGAACCTGTTCCACGGTGCGCGAAATCGCAAGGAACGGCGCACGGCCGGCGAGAAACTCCGCGACGGCGACTTCGTTGGCGGCGTTGTAGATCGCCGGCGCGGTGCCGCCGGTGGCCATCGCGGCCTGCGCGAGGCCGAGCATCGGGAAACGGGCCGCTTCGACCGGGCGAAAATCGAGGCTGAACACCTTGTCCAAGCTCAGGGCGCTGACGGTCGCGCTCGGCGCGCGGTGCGGGTGGAGCAACGCGTGCTGGATCGGGAACGTCATCGACGGCGGGCAGAGCTGCGTGAGCATCGAGCCGTCCGAAAACTCGACGAGGCAATGGACGATGCTCTGCGTGTGCAGCACGGCCTGGCACTGCTCGGCGCGGAGGTCGAAGAGCCACTGCGCCTCGATCAGTTCGAGGCCCTTGTTGGCCAGGGTGGCGGAGTCGACCGTGATCTTGGGGCCCATCGCCCAATTCGGATGCTTCAGCGCGTCGGCGGGGGTGGCGGTGGCGAGGCGTTCGAGCGGCCAGTCGCGAAACGCGCCGCCGGAGGCCGTGAGCACGATGCGGTTCACGTCGCTGGCGCGGTGACCTTCGAGGCACTGGAAAACGGCGTTGTGCTCGCTGTCGACGGGCAGGAGGCGGACGCCGTGTTGGTGCGCGGCGGCCAGGACGAACTTGCCGGCCATCACCAGCAGTTCCTTCGAGGCGAGGGCGATGGTTTTCTTGGCGGCGATGGCGGCCAGGGCGGGTTGCAGGCCGGCGGTGCCGACGACCGCGACGAGGACGGTGTCGGCCGCGTGCATCGTCGCGAGTTCGGTCAAGCCGGCGAGGCCGCCGTAGAAGCGCGTGCCGGTGGGGAAAGCGCCGGAGTTTTTCGCGGCGCTGAACGCCCGCTCATCGTAGAGTGCGACGTGGCGGACGCCGAATTCGCGCGCGATCTCCGCGAGGCGGGTGTGCCGACCGTGGGCGGCGATGCCGACGAGTTCGAGGCGGTCGCGGTGGGCGGCGATGACTTTGAGCGTGTTTTCGCCGATGGAGCCAGTGGCGCCGAGGAGGACGATGCGACGTTTGGGAGCGGAGGTGGCCAAGGGTGCGAGCGGCGTTTATGAAGGCCGGCGCGGCACGGGGACAGCAAAAATCGGAGGAGGGGGCGGGCGAAGCCGGGAAGCGGCCGCGGCGCCGCCGTGTGGCAAGCGTTGGCGGGGAGGATTGTGGGAGCGAGCTTGCTCGCGACTGGCGGCGGGTGTGTCGCGAGCAAGCTCGCTCCCACAGGACGCATCCCCCGCCCGGAGGTCGCGGGCCACCTGCGTTGCGTGTCGCGCGGCCGTTCCCTCAGGCGAGGAACAGGAAGATCACGTAGGCGACCGGCGCGGTGAGAATCAGCGAGTCGGTGAGGTCGAAGGCGCCGCCGATGCCCGGGATCATGCGTCCGGAATCCTTGATGTCGGCACGGCGTTTCATGGCGGATTCGATGAGGTCCGAGACGATCGTGACCAGCGCGATCGGCACGCCGACGGCGGCGGCGATGGCGGGCGTGAGGGACTCGGGCAGGTAGTCGGGCACGAGCCAGGCAATCAGCGCGCCGAGGCCGGCCGAGGTGGCCACGCCGCCGATCGCGCCTTCCCAGGTCTTCTTCGGGCTGATGTTGGGAGCCATCTTGTGTTTGCCGAAGGCCATGCCGGTGAGCAGCGCGCCGACGTCGCAGAACTTCGAAACGGCGACGACCCACAGGCAGGCGACGAGCCCGATGTTCGGCTCGGAGTAGAGGAGCATCAGCCGCACGAGGAAGTGCAGCAGGAACGGCACGTAAAGCAGGCCGACGATGGTCGCGATGAGCGACTCGACGCGCGCCTGATGTTCGCGTTCGAACAGCACGCGCACGCAGAAGACCACGATGGCCAGCGCGAGCAGCGTCGGCGCAAAGCTGGGCGGCTCGTCGCCTTGGAAGAAGTATTCCGTGACGTAGAACGGCCCGGCGGTGATCGCCACGGAGAAGGCTAGGCTGATCCAGCGGAACGGCCGGAAGCCCATCTTTTCTGCGAGTTGGTAGAACTCGTGCAGCGTCAGCGCGGCGAGGATCGTGAGGATGGCGACGGCCGCGTGCGGACCGAAGAACCACAGGCTGCCGAGGATGATGCCCCAGAGCAGAAGGGTGCTGAAAATGCGCGAAAACACGGGCGGAGTAAGTCGGCCCCAATCAGGCGGGGCCAGCCTTGATTTGCTCCGTGGTGGCGCCGTAGCGGCGTTCGCGACGGTTGAATTCCTCGACGGCGGCGATCAGGTCGGCGCGACCGAAATCCGGCCACAGCGTCGGGGTGAAGATCAGTTCGGCGTAGGCCAGCTGCAGCATCAGGAAATTGCTCAGGCGCAGCTCGCCGGAGGTGCGGATGAGCAAATCCGGCTCGGGCAGGTCGGCGGTGTAGAGGTAGCGGCTGAATTTTTCCCACGTCGCTTCGGCGGGATTTTCAGTGCCGGCGCGGACGGCTTCGCCGTAGGCGCGCGCGGCGTCGGCGGCCTCGGTTTGCGCGCCGTAATTGAGCGCGAGGATGAGGTTCCAGTCCGTGAAGTGCTTCGTCGCCTCCTTCACGCGTTCGAGTTCGCGGCGGACGTTCTCGGGCAGCGCCTCGATGCGGCCGATGGTGCGGAGGCGGACCTTTTCCTTGATGAGGTTGTTGAGTTCCCGCTTCAGGAAGAAATCGAGGAGGCCCATCAGGCCGGACACTTCCTCGCCGGGACGCTTCCAGTTCTCGGCGGAGAACGCGTAGAGGGTGAGGTAGCGGATGCCGAGTTCGCGCGCGGTGTCGACGACGGTGCGGACGGTCTCGACGCCGCGGCGGTGGCCCTCGAGACGCGGCATCCCGCGCTGTTTCGCCCAGCGTCCGTTACCATCCATGATGATGGCGACGTGTTGCGGGACTTGGGCCGGGCGGGAGGTGCTCATCGAAGCGAGGATTCAGCGTTCGGTCCGCGCGTTTGACAAGGCCGAAGGCCGTGCTTGCGTTGCGCGCATGGCCACGACTCCGCTGACGCAAAACGAAATCGACGCCGCGCTCCGGGAGTTGCCCGGCTGGACCTGCGAACGCGACGCGCTCGCGCGCACGTTTCAATTCGGCAACTTTCGCGAGGCGATGAGCTTCATGGTGCGCGTGGGCTTCGAGGCCGAGGCGGCCGACCACCATCCCGAGTGGACCAACGTCTACCATCGCGTCGCGATCCGCCTGAACACCCACGACGCCGGCAACAAGATCACGGCGAAGGACGTGGCGCTGGCGAAGAAGATTGCGGGCATCGCGGGGGTGAAGTGAAGTCGCCGCATGATGCGTGAAGCGAGGCGCGCGCGGGCGTGGTCACGGTTCGGGCTGGCGCTGTGCGCCGTGCTCGCCGGCGCGGTGGCGCTGGCCGCGGCCGGCCAGCTGGGCGATTCGCCGCTGGCAGAGCCCGCGGTGGCGGCGGAAAACCGGTTGCTGCGGATCGAAAGCGGCTACGACGCGCTGCTGCTGCGCCTTCACTTGATCCGCGCGGCACGCGAGTCGGTCGAGATGCAGACGTTCATCTGGACCAACGACGAGTGCGGGCGGCTCCTGCTGTGGGAACTGATCGAGGCCGCGCGGCGCGGCGTGCGCGTGCGCCTGCTGGTCGACCAGATGTTTTCCGAGAAGGACCCGGCGACGATCGCGTTTCTCGCGACGGTCCATCCGAACCTCCAGATCAAGCACTACCGCCCGGCGTTCTCGCGCATCGATCCGGCGTTCTGGCAAAAGCTCGCGGCGGGCGCGCTGGCGTTCCGCAGCACGAACCAGCGGATGCACAACAAGGTGATGATCGTCGACGGCGCGGCGCTCGTCACCGGCGGCCGCAACGTCGAGAACACCTACTTCGACCACTCGACCGAGCTGAACTTCCGCGATCGCGACGTGCTCGCGACCGGACCGGTGGTGGCGGCGGCGCGGGCGTCGTTCGAGGAATTCTGGGCCTACCGCCACGCCGTGCCGAGCCAGGCGTTGCGGGACGTGGCGGCGCAGATCGCGCGGGGAAAATTCCCGCGCTACGACCGGCGCGAGGAGTGGGATTTCGGCGGGTTGTTCGGCGAACTCCAACGCGAGGCGGACGACGCAGTGGCGATGCGCGAACGCTTCGCCGCGCGGATGCGGCCGGTGCAACGCGTGACGTTCGTCGCCGACGAGCCGGGCAAGATGCGCGGGTGGTTCGCACCCACGGCGCGCATCACCCGCGAGCTGCGGCGCACGATCGAGCGCGCGCACGAGAGCATCGTGATGCAGACGCCGTATCTCGTGCTCAGTCCGGCGGCGCGGGACGCGGTCGCGGAGATGCGCGAGCGGCATCCGGCGCTGCGCGTGCGCATCTCGACCAACAGTCTCGCGTCGACGGACAATCTCATGGCGTATTCCGCGAACTACCGGCTGCGCGGCACCTACATCGCGCAACTCGGCCTCGAGGTGCACGAGGCGAAGCCGCGGCCGGCGGCGTGGCCGGAGATCCTGCGGCACGCGGACGACGTCGAGGCGCGGGCGGCGGCGCGGCTGGCGCGCGGGGAGCAGAAGCGCGCCCCGTTCCTGTGCGTGCATGCGAAGTCGCTCGTGGTGGACGATGCGGTGGCGTTCGTCGGTTCCTACAACCTCGACCCGCGCTCCGAGCGGCTCAACACCGAGGCGGGCCTGTTGATCGAGGATGCGGAGTTCGCGCGCGCGTTGCGGACGGAAATCGACCGCGATTTGCGGGCGGAGAACAGCTGGGTGGTGGCGCGGCGCGAGATCCCGCTCGGGTTGGACAAGGTGAACGGGCTCATCGGCGGCGTGCTGGCGATCGGCCCGGTGGATTTATGGCCGCTGCAGAACACGGCGAATTTCGAACTGCGGCCGGGCGCGGTGGAAGTGCCGCCGGGGCATGTGGATTTCCACCGCAGCTTTCGCGATGTCGGCGCGTTTCCCGGCACGGATGGATGGCTGAGTCAGAAGGAGATTTTCACGCGCGTCCTCAAGGCCGTCGGCGCGCCGCTCACGCCGATTCTGTGACCTTGCGCGAAGACTGAGTGCAGCGCGACGCCTCAGCCGGGCTCATGCAATAGGTGGACGGCGGCGTCCCGGCCGACGCCAGTCGTTGCCAGGAACGGCGACGACCACCTTCCAGTGCGGATCGCCAGCACTGCTCCGTTTGGTCTCTCTTTTCGCGCGGAAAACGCGAGGTAGCCCGGCCTCTCCGAGGACGGGTCCAACACACCCGCGCCCGGAGGTCGCGGGCTACCTGGCAAGCGCATTTACGTAACGGAGTAGAGCTAGAGTCGAGACGCGCGCTCACCGGCATGAGTCCGCCTTCAGCTTTCCACGTGTTCGGCGAGGCCGGCGAGCATGGCTTCCTCGTGGTCGAGGAGCTGCTGGAGCGGGCGGTGCGTGTCGGCGGTGATGACGTTTTGCCGGAGCAATTCCGCGAGGGCGCGTCGCTCGGCACGGAGTGCGTGCAGGCGGTGTTGGCGGCCGGATTGGCGGCGGGCTTGCGCGGCGGCCTGCGTCTCGCCCTGCGCGGTGAGCTCGGCGAGGCGATGCTCGTATTCGGCGATGACGATGCCGAGCGCGGCGGTTTCCTCGGCGGAGGACGGGGATTTCGCGAGTTCGCGCAAAGAGGCGAGGCCGTGCTCGACGGCGCGGATGCGGGCGATGCGGTCTTCGCGGACGCGCGTGTCGTCGGCGGGCAGGCGGAGTTTGCAGATGAGATATTCGAGGGTCGTGCCGTGGAGCAGGAGCGTCGTGAAGATGACGCCGAGCGAGAGGAAGATCACGATGTCGCGACCGGGGAGCGGCGTGCCGTTTTCCTGGAGCAACGGGATCGAGAGCGCGGCGGCGAGCGTGACGCTGCCGCGCATGCCGGCCCAGCCGGCGGCCAGCACCATCTGCCACGACGGCGGTTCCTCCGTGCGGCGCACGCGCGGCGAGAGCAGGAACGGCAGGTAGGCACCGGGGAAGATCCATGCGAGGCGCGCGAGGATGGCGGCGAGCGAGACCGCGCCGGTGAAAAGGGCGAGTTGTCCGGCCGTGTAGTGCTGCGCGACGGCGGCGAGCAGCGCGGGGAATTGCAGGCCGAGCAGGATGAACGCGAGGCCGTTCAGCCAGAACAGCACGACCGACCACACGGTCCAGGTCGTCTGCCGCGCACGCACGCTCATGCGGAGCGGGTCGCGCCAGCCGGAGTAGAGTCCGGCGGCGACCACGGCCAGGATGCCGGAGAGATGCAGGTGTTCCGCGGCGAGATAGGCGGCGTAGGGCGTGAGCAGCGAGAGCGTGATCTCGATGAATTCGTCCGACCGCTCGACGCGCAGCAGGAAATCGCGCACGCGGCCGACGCCCCACGCGATGCCGAAGCCGACGGTGAGTCCCGCGACGGCGACCCAGAGAAAATCCAGGGCCGCCGCGCGCAGCGAGAATGTCCCCGCGAACACGGCGGCGAGCGCGAACTTGAACGCCACGAGGCCGGTCGCGTCGTTCATGAGGCTCTCGCCGTTGAGCACGGTGGTGAAGCGCGGCGGCACCTTGAGCCGGTGCGTGATGGCGCTCACCGCGACGGCGTCGGTCGGGGAAACGACTGCCCCGAGCGCGAAACCCATGGCGAGCGGCAGGCCCGGGATGAGCCACCACGCCACGAAGCCGACGACGAGCGTCGTGAGCACGACGAGGCCGGTGGCGAGCATGAGAATGGGGCGCTTGGCCGCGAGGAAGTCGCGCAGCGGCATCAGCCAGCCGTCGGAAAACAGCAGCGGCGGCACGAAGCAGAGGAAGAAAAAACCCGGGTCGAGCGTGACGCGCGGGAAATGCGGCAGGAGCGCGGCCAGCGTGCCGCCGAGGGCGAAGGTGATCGGTTGCGGCCACGGCAGGCGGCGCGCGACGACGCTGAGCGCGGCCAGGAGCAGGATCAGCAGAAGGGCGAGTTCGAAGGCGGCCATGGCGCGCGGGAGTTGTTGGCGGGAAGCGAGGCGCTTGGCCACGCGAAATCACAGTCCTTTCACCGGGAAACCGTTTGCGAGACTGGCGCGTAGCATTAGCGTGCCGCCCATGAGTGACTTTGCTCCCGCCGCCGAGGTCGCGTCCGCTCGCGATCTGCTCGTCCGTCTGAAAAACAACATGCGCGAGACGATCCGCGGCAAGGACGAGGTCGTCGACCAGACGCTCGTCTGTCTGCTCGCCGGCGGGCATCTGCTGATCGAGGACCTGCCCGGCGTGGGCAAGACGACGCTGGCCTACTCGCTGGCGCGGTCGATCGATGCGACGTTCTCCCGCGTGCAGTTCACCAGCGACCTGTTGCCGAGCGATGTGACGGGCGTGGCGATCTACGACGAGACGACGCGGGAGTTCGTGTTCAAGCCGGGCCCGGTGTTCGCGAACATCGTGCTGGCCGACGAGATCAACCGCGCGACGCCGAAGACGCAGAGCGCGTTGCTCGAAGTGATGGACCGCGCCAAGGTGACGGTCGACGGTGCGGCGCACGATGTCGGCGCGCCCTTCATGGTCGTGGCGACGCAGAACCCGGTGGATTACGAGGGCACGTTTCCGCTGCCGGAGAGCCAGATGGACCGCTTTCTCATGCGGCTGCACATGGGCTATCCGCAGCCGGGCGACGAACTGGAGATCTTGCGCGCGGCCAAGACGAGCTACGACGCCATCGCCTTGAACGCCGTCGCCACGCGCGCCGACGTGCAGCGCCTACAGAAGCTCGTGGCGCAGGTGTTCGTCGAGGACAGCGTGCTCGAATACCTGCTGAAGATCGTCACGGCGACGCGCACCGAGAGCGAGTTCAAGGCCGGCATCAGCGTGCGCGGCGGGCTCGCCTTGCGCGTGGCGGCGCAGGCGCGGGCGCTGCTCCTCGGACGGGATTTCGTGATTCCCGCCGACGTGCAGGAGATGGCCGGGCCGGTGTTGGCGCATCGCCTCGGGCTGGCGCGGCAAACTTCCGATGCGCTCGAGGAACGGCGCACGGTGCTGGCGGCGTTGCGCCGCATCGTGGGCGCGATTGCGTTGCCGGAGTGAGCGCGGCGGCAAAGTTTCGTCGGCTTCGTGGAGGGCGCAGCTACGGCCGCGCCGCGGAATCCACGAAGCTTTCGCCGCGTTCGCGGCGCGGCAGTAGCCGCGCCCTCCAAGGAACCACAGTGCACGCAACATGAACGGTGAAGCGGCCAGCAAGATTTTGACCGCGGTCGACTGGCAGGGGCCCGGGGCCAAGGAGCGGACGCGGCGCGTGTTCAGCTGGCAGGCGCTGGTGTGGTCGCTGGTTTTTCCGCCGAAGCGCCATCGCATCGGCGTGACGGTGCCGGGCGTTTTTCTCATCGGTCTGGCGATGGGTATCGGCACGGCGGCCTACAACACGGCGAGCAACATCCTGTTCATCACGCTTTCGCTGCTGTGCGCGTGCCTGCTACTGAGCGGGCTGATGTCGTGGTTCAATTTCATGGGCGTGTGCTGGCGCGTGCGGCCGCTCAATGCGTGGCGGGCCGGCCACGAGACGATGGTGACGATCGAGGTGCGCAACACGAAGCGGCGGCTGCCGACCTACGGCCTGTGGTTCGACCTCGCCACGCATCCGCGGGCGAAGGATTCCGATCCCGTGCCCGATCTGGCGAAGGAGAAAGTCCGCGCGGTGCTCGCGGCGGCGGAGAAGGCCGTGACGCGCGGACGGGTATTCCTGCGCGAGCGGATCGAGCCGCACGGCGAGATCGTGCTCGACTGGGTGCATAAACCCGAGAAGCGCGGCGAGCACGTGCTGGCGCTCGAGGCGGTGGGGTCGTTTTTCCCGTTCGGATTCCTGCGCAAGAGCGTGGGTGCTGGGCTGCGGCAGACGGTCGTGGTCTGGCCGGCGCAGGTGGATTACCAATGGCGGGCGGCGGCAGGCGCGAGCGGCGGCCACTCCGGGCGGCGGACGGCGCGCGCTGGCACCGGCGAGGATTTGCTGGCGTTGCGGCGTTATCAGGCGGGCGATTCGCACCGGCTCGTGCACTGGAAGGCCTCGGCGCGATTGGGAAAGCTCATGGTGCGCCAGTTCGCGGCGGAGAGCTTGGACGGGTTTGCGTTGAGCGTGGAGACGCCCGCGGAAATCTGGACGCGGCCGGAGCAGTTCGAGGTGTTGTGCAGCTTTGCCGCGACCCTCGCGGAGGACTTGTTCGCGGAGGGGCGGTTGCGCGGCGTGAGCGTGAACGACCGGTGGATCGAGACGCGGCGCGTGCGCGACGTGGAGGCGGTGCTGGACTTGCTGGCGACGGTGGAGGTGGTCGGGCGGGATATTCCGACCCCGCCGCGATCGTCGCCGGATGCGCGCACGACGGCGGGTTCGGGAGACACCGTCCGACATGGCAAGGCGGCGCGCAATCTCATCACGTTCGCGCCGGAAGGAGCGCGCGGGGTCACGGCCTATGTCGATGACGTGCCCACGGCTTCGGCTTAGCCCGTGATCGCGAATCAAGAGTATCCCGCAGCAGAGATGGCCGCCCACACAACGAGCTCTGAGGTGGTCGCCGCCGTCCCCGGCGGCGACGAGGCGTGCGCTGCGATCTGTCGCCGTCGAGGACGCCGGCGACCACCTTTAGGCAGCACGATCTTAGCGTGGCCCAGAATGACAGGAGGCAGCCTTTTGGGGGCCATTTTCCGGAGCGCCACCGTTGGAGGCATGCGATGAGCGCGCGTCCGCAGTTGACGCTCGATGAGTTGCGGCGGCTCAAGTGGCTGCTCGGCGGGGTGCTCGCGCTCGTCTCGTTATGGACGGTGTTCTTCCTCGATGTGGAGGCGCTGGGGCTCGTGGCGATCGAGAGCGTCGTGATCGCGGCGGCGGTGGTCTGGCCGCAGTTGCCGGCGCGCGTGCCGGCGCTGGTGTGGCGGCTGGCGGTGCCGGCGATCATCGCGGGCGTGGCGGCGGATTTCTATTTCAGCGCGGAGACGCTGCCGGTGCTGATCCGGCTGGCGGTGCTGTTGGTGCTGTATCGCGCGGTGGCGTATCGGCGGAAGCGCGAGGATTTGCAGCTGATCGTGCTCGGGCTGTTCCTCGTGGTGGTGGGCGGCGTGCTGACGGTGGCGCTGGAGTTCGCGTTCCTGCTGCTGTTGTTCACGGCGTGCGCGTTGGGATTTTTGTTCGTCGTCACGCTGATCGACATGGTGGACACGGGGCCGCGGGTGATGCGGCCGGAGGAGATGCGCGAGGTGCCGGCGTGGGCGCGCGGCGGCTGGCGGCCGTTCGCGGCGCGGCTGCGGGCGGTGGCGGACTGGCGGCTGCTCGGGTTCGGCGGTGCGCTGTTCGCCGGGGTCGTGGCGATGTCGGCGGTGTTGTTCCTGCTCATCCCGCGCTTCGAGATCGGGAGCAGTTTCTTCCTCGATAAATACATCACGCGGAAGAGTCGCACGGGATTTTCGGAGAGTGTGCGGTTCGGCGAAGTGAGCGAGCTGGTGCAGGACAACAGCGTGGCGCTGCGCGTGGATCTGCCGGCGGGACCGAAGCCGGCGGCCGATCTTTATTGGCGGCTCGTGACGCTCGATGAATACACGCCGGAGGGGTTCCGCGTCTCGAGCTGGATGAAGGCGCACCTGCGGGCGAACCAGAGTTTCACGCGCATTGTGCGCGGCGGCGGTGCGTGGACGTCGGGGCAGATGCAGTCGGGCATGTGGACGGTTTATCTCGAGCCGGGAGTGAGCCGCTACCTGCCGTTGCCGGGGGCGTTCGCGATGTTGCGGTTGCGCGATCAGGCGGCGGTGCAGGTGAGCGCGCAGAACCGGTTGGTGGCCCTGCAAAACGATCCGCTGGCGATGACGGCGTTCCAGATCGATGGCATCGCGCTGGCGCCGGTGGTGCGCGATGCGGGCTTTGCGGCGCTGTTGAACGGCTGGGTGCAGGGCGATGAGGCGATGCGGCGCGAGCGGCGCTACGATGCGCGCACGATGCTCGCGGGCCCGGCTGGCGCGGAGAATGCGGCGGTGCTGCGGCGCGTCATCGGTGAAGTGGCGGGCGGAGCGGCGTTGCCGCCGGAGCAATTCGCGGAGCGGGCGACGGCGTGGCTGCGCGAGCGGCACGCGTATGCGCGGGCGGTGCGAATCCCCCGCGGCGGCGGCGACGACATCGTGCGCTGGCTGGATTCGCGCGAGGCGGGGTTTTGCGAGCACTTCGCGGCGGCGTTGACCGTGCTGTGTCGCGCGGCGGGACATCCGGCGCGGGTGGTGGCGGGTTTCCACGGCGGCGCGTTGAACGGCTTCGAGGATTACCTGATGGTGCGCAACTCGGACGCGCATGCGTGGGTCGAGGTGTTCAATGGTCGCGACGCTTGGGTGCGGGTCGATCCGACGCCGGGCGGCGTGGTCGGGGAGGTCGCGACTCAGGCGGCGCAGGCGACGGAGCGGGCGCGGGACAGCAGCTGGACGGCGCGGTTCGATAGCTTGCGAGTGCTGTGGTATCGGCGCGTGGTGAGCTTCGACGCGCGGCAGCAGGTCGAGTTGATGGACAGCGTGAAGAGCGCCACGACGAGCACGGGCGATGTGTTGCGCGCGCGGCTGGAGGAGTGGGCGAAGCGGCTGAAGGCGTGGTTCGCGGGACCTTGGGACTGGCAGCGTGTGGGGCGCGGGTTGGCGGGTGCGAGCGCTGCGGTGTTGCTCGCGATCGGGGTTGTGCGAGCGGCGGCGTGGTCGCGCGATCGTTGGCAGTTATGGCGCGATCCGCGGGCGCTCGATCCGGTGCGGCGCGAGGCGGGGCGGGCGTTGGCGCGGATCAGAGGACGGAAGATGGAAGACGGAGGACCGAGGACGGTGGACGCGGCGATCGGGGCTGTGGTGGCTGACTTGGAGCGTCTGCGGTATGGGCGGCGCGAGACGTGGCCGGAGCCGCGCGGGGTTTTTCGGCGCGCGCGGGCGGCGGTGCGCGGGTAGGGCGCGGACTCCGTTCCGCGCCGTGGGTTTTTCGGCGGCGAAGGGACTCGCCGCCCTACCTTTCTGGGAACGTCACTTGATCTTGAACTCGGCCTTCGGGGCCGCGGGGGCGTTCTTCTTTTCGAAATATTTTCGGATGATCGCGTTGGCGACCGGGGCGGCGTTCACTCCGCCGCCGTAGGTTTCGCCGATGGTGTCGCCCTCAAGCATCACAGCGATGGCGATCTCGGGGTTCTCGGCGGGGGCGAAGCAGATGAACCAAGCAAAGTTGATTTTGCCGATGAGCTTGCCGCCCTCGTAGACGTCCTTTTGGGCGGTGCCGGTCTTGCCGGCGATGGTCACACCGGGAACCTTGTAGGGGCCCTTGGTGATCAACGAGGCGGTGCCTTCGGTGGTGGTGCCGATCATGCCTTCGACGATGGCGGCGCGTTCGTGGTCGGAGAGGCCGATGGGTGGCGTGTGCTGGGCCGGCGCGTTTTCTCGGTGGATGAGGGTCGGCGTGGTGTAGAGTTCGTTGCGTGCGACGGATGCGGTGAAGCACGCCATCTGCAATGGCGTGACAAGGAGGAAGCCTTGGCCGATGGAGTAGTTGGCGGTGTCGCCGCCATACCAGGGTTCATTCCAGCGCTTTCTTTTCCAGGCGGTGTCGGGCACGAGCGACGCGTCGGATTCGGGGAGTTCGATGCCGGTGCGCTGGCCGAAGTGGAATTTGCGCGCTTCTTCGGCGATGCCGTCGGGGGTGGTGAGCCGGCCGGCTTCGTAGTAGTAGACGTCGCAGCTATGGGCGATGGCGTCGGAGAGCGTGACGTGGCCGTGGTGCCCGCGGCCGTTGTCGCAGTAGAAGGTGCGCCCGCCGATCTGCACGGTGCCGTCGCAGAAGGTGATCGGTCGGTCGGGAACGATCGCGGCGTGTTGGAGCGCGGCGATGCTGGTGAGAATTTTGAACGTGGAGCCGGGAGGAAAGGCGCCGTCGATCGCGAGGTTGAGCTCGGCGTGCTGCTCCTGGATCTCCTTGTAGGTTTCGGCACTCATGCGCGGATACCAGGCGTTCGGGTCGTAGTCGGGCTTGGAGCTGAGCGCGAGGACTTCGCCGGTGCGCACGTCGAGGGCGACGGCGGCGCCGGTGCGATCGCCGATGGCTTCCTCGGCGGCTTGCTGAAGATCGATGTCGATCGAGGTGGTGATGCTTTCGCCTTGTTTCGGGGTCCGTTTCTCGAGGGGCGGGTTGATCTTATAGCCGGAGGGGTCGACGCGGTAGATCGCGCCGCCGGCCTGGCCCTGGAGTTTGGCGTCGAAGCGTTTTTCGAGGCCGGCGCGGCCGTAGGCGCCCTTCATCTTGAAGGTCATGAGGTCGTCGTGGCCGAAGGCCTCGGCGTCGGGGTTCGCGTCGACGCCGACGTAGCCGAGCACATGGGCGGCGGCGCGGCCGTAGGGATAGTAGCGTGTGCTGGAGGCGTAGACTTGCAGGGGGGAGTTGACGGGGAGCTTCTCGACGAGGCGGGCGTATTCGGCGGGGGAGAGATCCTCGATCAGCGTGTAGGGGAGGAGGCGCGAGCTCTCGAAGTGGCGGTTGAGATCGGCCTGCTTGATCTGCTCGTGGCGGCCGAGGATGCGGTTGACCTGCTCGAGGTAGCGCTCGGTGACGGTGGTGCGGACGATGCGGTTGACCTGGCTGCTGTTGGGGCGCTCGTCCTTCGGCAGGGCGCGGAAGTTGCGGACGACCTTGTCGTATTCGGCGCCGAAGTCGCTGCGGAGCTCGGCGAGGTTGAGCACGACGGAGAAGCGCGCGCGATTACCGACGAGCACCCGGCCTTCGCGGTCGTAGATGTTGCCGCGCGGGCCAGGCACGATGATGCGGCGCTGGCTCTGCTTGCGTTCGTCGTCGGAGTTTTGCGAGCTGCGGAGCAGTTGCTGCCGACCGACGCCGATGCTCAGGACGAGAACGAGCAACGCCACGAGGCCGTAGAAGGCGAGGAGGCGCGGGTTGCGCGCGGCGTGGGTTTCGATCGGGGCGGAGCTCACGGTGGAAACAAAGCGCGCGGGGCGAAAAAATCAAAGCTGCACGCGGCGGCCGGTCTCGGGATCGAGGCGGGCGAGGGCGAGCAGTCGGGCGTTGAGCGCCATGAACCACGGCGTCGCGAGCGCGATGACGAGTTGGGAGAAGATGAGGTCGACGAAGACGCGCAGCCAGGCGTTGGCGGGGTGCGGATTGTCGCCGATGAGGAGCGTGGTGAGCGCGAGGACGAGGAACAGGTTGGCGAGCAGCGCGACGACGGTGGCGAAGATCGGTTCCTCGCGCGGGAAGCGCTTGCGACCGTAGAGCAGGACGGCGTGCACGAAGCCAAGCAGCACGAGGTGCGTGCCGAACGGCGCGGGCGTGAGCGAGTCGAAGGCGAGGCCGGTGAGCGCGGTGGCGAGGAAGCCGTGGCGATAGTCGAGCCGCAGCGCGGCGTAAGGAACGAAGAGGCCGGCGAGGTAGAGCGAGACCGCGTAGGGTGCGAGGTAGTGATTGGCGAGGCCGGCGAGCCAGAGGAGCAGGAGGTTCGCGAGGAGGACGAGCAGCCAGCGGATGTCGCGTTGGCGCATGCGTCAGAGGGCCTCGGGCGTGACGGGCACGAGCACGGTCACTTCGCTGAGGGCGCCGAGGCGGTTGTCGAGATCGACGTCGCCGCTCGCGAACAGGCCGTCGGTGGACGGCTCGAGGTGCGTGACGTCACCGATGGTGAGGCCGGGCGGAAACACGCCGCCGAGGCCGGAGGTGACGAGGTGGCGCGGGTGACTGGGCGTGGCGGAGATGTCGGTGGGAACGAACTCGACCGAGCCGCGCGGGTTCTTGAAGGAGTCGTTGATGCCGCCCTGATAGGAGATGGGGCGGTTGTTGTTGTCGCCCTCGACGCTGGCGGCGATGCGGAACGTCGGGCTGGAAACGAGATCGACGACGGCGGTGTAGGCGTGGACCTCGACGACGCGGCCGACGACGCCGCCGACGAACACGACCGGCGCGCCGACGGGGATGCCGTAATTGCGGCCCTTGCGGATGACGAGGCGCTGCCACCAGGCGGTGAAGTCGCGCTTGGCGACGCGTGCGGGCTCGGCGCGATGCGCGGGGAAGGGCGGGAGCTTGAGGAGGTTTTCGAGGCGGAGGATCTCGGCGCGGAGCTGCTCGTTTTCCTGGAGGCGGAGTTCGTAGGCGGCGTTGAGGCGGGCGAGGTCGCGGCCGGCTTCGATGATCTCGTTTTTCGGGCGTGTGCGCAGCGCCCAGAATTCCTGGAGGTCGGTGACGTAGGATTGGGCGGCGGCGAAGGGGGCCTGGAGCTCGAAGAAGGTGACGCGCGTGAAGGACTTCACGGCCAGCGGCACGAGCAGCCAGAGCAGCAGCACGAGGCCGAGCGTGGCGAAGGGACGGGCTTGATCGAAGCGTTTATCGGACACGGCGGCTGCGACTAAAGGTTTTCAGGATTCAGTTCGCGCTTCGCCGATTGCACGAGCTGCGCGTAGTTGGGGGCAAACACCGGGACGTTTTTTTCCAGAACGCTCTGAATCGCCCAAAGAGCCATACGCTCGGAGGAATCGAGCTCGCGTTCATGAATGCGCTTCTCATCGAGTTTGGCGAGTGCTTCAAACGCGATCAGCGCTTCAGCGGCTGTCAGCTCGATTTTGACGGGCTGGTTCATTGGGGATGGCGACTTGGTCGCCAAGCGCTTTCGCCAAGCGCTCAAAAATCCGCCGCGATGCGGTAGAGCTCGTCGATGTTGTTCAGGAAGACGCCGGTGCCGTTCGCGACGGCGGAGAGCGGGTCGTCGGAGACGGTGACGGGCAGACCAGTCTTCTCGGAGAGGAGCTTATCGATGCCGCGGATGAGCGAGCCGCCGCCGGCCATGACGAAGCCACGGTCGACGAGGTCGGCGGAGAGTTCGGGTGGGCAGCGCTCGAGGGCGGCGCGCACGGCCTCGACGATCGCAGCGATGGTGTCGGCGAGGGCTTCGCGGATTTCCTGTGAGGTGATGTGAATCGTCTTCGGCAAACCGGCGACCGAGTCGCGGCCCTTGACCTCCATCGACAGCTCGGTGTCGAGCGGGTAGGCGGAGCCGATGGTCATCTTGATTTCTTCCGCCGTGCGCTCGCCGATGAGGAGGTTGTAGGCGCGCTTCATGTAGTTGATGATGGCGAGGTCGAGCTCGTCGCCGGCGACGCGGATGGATTTCGAAAAGACGATGCCGGAGAGCGAAATGATCGCGATCTCCGTGGTGCCGCCGCCGATGTCCACGATCATGTTCGCGGCGGGTTCGTCGACGGGCAGGCCGACGCCGAGCGCGGCGGCCATGGGTTCGAGAATGGTGATGACTTCGCGGGCGCCGGCGTGGGTGGCGGACTCCTTCACGGCGCGCTTCTCGACCTCGGTGATGCCGGAGGGGATGGCGACGACGACGCGCGGCGAGACGACCTTGGAGTTGTTGTGCACCTTCTTGATGAAGTAGCGCAGCATCGCCTCGGTGATGTCGAAGTCGGCGATGACGCCGTCCTTCATCGGACGGATGGCGGTGATGTTGCCGGGCGTGCGGCCGAGCATCTTTTTGGCTTCGTCGCCGACGGCGAGGACCTTGCGGCTGCCGGTGTGGACTGCGACGACCGACGGCTCACGCAGGACGATGCCCTTGTCCTTCACGTAGACGAGGGTGTTGGCGGTGCCTAAGTCGATGCCGATGTCGTTGGAAAAAAGTCCCAGCAGTTGGTTGAACATGTCGCGGTGGCAGGGTTTCCGAATCAAAGCCGCGTGCGAGCGAAATTGTCAAAACCAAAGCCGTTGAACGGCGGAGGTTTGGGCGGGCTTGGAGGGGCGGAAAAGGCCGGGGCGGAGGCTTGACGCGGGGTGGGTTTGCCAGCGTCTTGGACGTGCCCTGTGCGGGCGTTGCATGCACGGAACGGAATTCGTCCAGGACCTCGCGATCGTGATGCTGGTCGCCGGCCTCGTCGGCTGGCTGTGCCATCGTGTCGGGTTGTCGGTGGTCGTGGGCTATCTGGCGGCGGGCATGGTGATCGGTCCGTATACGCCGCCGTTTTCGCTGGTGTCGGATGTGGCGCGCATCGAGACGCTGGCGCAGGTGGGGTTGGTGTTCCTGATGTTTTCGATCGGGATGAAACTGAGCTTGCGGAAGCTGCGGCGGCTCGGGATTTCGCTGATCGTGGCGACGGTGGTGGGCGCGTTTGTCGTCTATTCGATCGCGCGGGCGGTCGGGGCGGGGCTGGGCTGGGCGCCGGTGCAGGGCGTGATCCTCGCGGCGATGTTGATGGTGTCGTCGTCGGCGATCATCAGCAAGGTGTTGCAGGATCTCGGGGTGACGCACGAGAAGGCCGGGCAACTGGCGATGGGCGTGTCGGTGCTCGAGGACATCGTGGCGGTCGTGATGCTGGCGATTCTCAATTCGCTCGTGTCGACGAGCGGGCCGCAGGAGGCGATGGGGGAGACGCTGGGCATGCTGGGTGCGTTCGTGGTGCTGGCGGGGGTGGGCGGGCTGCTGCTGGTGCCGTGGCTGCTCAGAAAACTGACGATTACGGCGGACGACGAACTGACGACGATCGTGACGGCGGGCCTGCTCTTCATGCTCGCGATCCTGGCGCAGCGGGCGGGGTTTTCGCTGGCGCTCGGGGCGTTCCTGCTCGGTGCGATCGTGGCGGAGACGCCGCACCGCACGCAGGTGGATCGGGCGTTCGAGGGCATGCGCGACGTGTTCAGCGCGGTGTTCTTCGTGGCGATCGGGATGATGATCAATTTGAAGGCGGCGGCGCATCTGTGGTGGCTGGTGCTGCTGCTCGGCGTCGTGACGATCCTCGGGCGGACGTTTGCGGTGGCGGTGGGCATGATGGTGACGGGCGCGGCGACGCGTGACGCGGTGCGCGTCGGCGTGTCGGCGACGGCGTTGGGCGAGTTTTCGTTCATCATCGCGCAACTCGGCATTGCGGCGGGCGTGCTGCCGGCGGAGTTCCAGGCGGTGGCGGTGGGCGTCTCGCTGCTCACGACGCTGGCGGCGCCGGTGCTGATGAGGCGGGCACCGCGGATCGGCGAGTGGGTCGAGCAGCGTCAGCCGAAGTGGCTGGAGGATTGGCTGGGTTATTATCGCGGGTGGCTGGAGCGGCTGATGGCGCGGCAGAAGAAGAACCTCCTCTGGCAGCTGAGCCGGAAGCGCCTGATCCAGGTCGCGGTCGAGGTGTTGCTCGTGACGGGGCTGCTGTCGTTCGCGGAAAATCTGCTCGAGGCGGTGCTGCCGTTCATCCCGGGCGAGAAGTTTTTCCCGCAGGCGCCGCGGGTGCTGTTCTGGTGCGGGCTCGCGGTGGTGGTGCTCGCGCCGCTCATCGCGATCTGGCGCAACGTGGCGGCGCTCGCGATGCTCTACGCCGAGGTGAGCACGGCGGGGCAGGCGAACCGCGCGAAGCTGCGGCCGATGGTGGAGACGGGCATCAAGGTGGTGGCGGGACTGGTGATTTTCGTGTGGCTCACGGCGGTGATGCCGGTGGGAGTGATGGGACGCTGGGTGCCGGTAGTCGCGGTGTTGCTCGCGGTGGGCGTGGTGATTTTTGCGCGGCAGAAGCTGGTTTACTGGCACAGTGTGCTCGAATTGGAGCTGCAGGATCGCATCGTGCAGAATGACGAGAGGTTCACCGGCACCACCGCGCCGTGGCTCGCGCAGCACAGCGAGTGGCACCTCGGACTCACGGAGTGCGTGCTGCCGGATCAGGCGAACGCGCGCGGGCTGACGCTGGGCGAGCTGGCGTTGCGGGCGAAGTTCGGCGTCGTGGTCGCCGGCATCGAGCGGCAGGGCGTGATGGTGGGCAATCCGTCGCCGGAGACGGCGCTCTATCCGCGCGACAAGATTCTGCTGTTGGGCGACGCGAAACAGACGGCGGCGGGCAAGGCGTTCCTGCTCGGCGTGGCGGGCGCGCACGCGGCATCGAATTTCGACGAGGTGCGGATGGAGACGTGCGAGCTGCCGCACGACAGCAAGCTGGC
This sequence comes from Candidatus Didemnitutus sp., assembly GCA_019634575.1. NCBI lineage: Bacteria > Pseudomonadati > Verrucomicrobiota > Opitutia > Opitutales > Opitutaceae > Candidatus Didemnitutus > Candidatus Didemnitutus sp. The sequence continues at coordinate 159,172 of JAHCAY010000002.1, read as the reverse complement.
GGGTCGCACGCTCGCGGAGCTGGCGCCGACGCGGCATTGCGGCGTGCAGGTGGCGGGCATCAATCGCGGCGGCCTGCGCATCCTGAATCCGGGTGGTGACGAGAAGCTGTTGCCGAACGACGACGTGCTGGTGCTCGGGAGCCCGGACCAGATCGCGGCGTTCAAGAGCTGGGCGCACGAGGGGACGGCGTAGGCGAGCGGCGCGGCGGCGCGGTGCTTGGAGTCTGGCGGCGGCGAGCGTTTCGGTCTGCGCGATTGCAACCCGGCCGCGATGGGATACAATGACGGGTGAAGTTTGGGCTCCTCGCTGCGTGGGCCAAGAGGGTCTCCTCGTGTTCCCGACTTGTCGCAGTATCTCTTGCGTCGTCATTTGCCTCTTCGCTCTCGCGCCGGGGGCGGCGGGAGTAGTTTCCGGAGCGGAAGGTGCGCCGGCCGTGCCTCCGTCGGCGGACGAGCCGAGTTATTTTCCGCCGGAAGACGCCCGCGAATTGCTGAGATTGGACGAGCCGATGCGGCGCTTTTTTGCGGAGCGGGTCGACCGACGTGCGGCCCATGCGGTAATTCTCCAACAGATCGTCGCGGCGATCGTTCGCCCGACCGACTTGGGTTTTGCCTACGCCTCCGACGGGCTCTACGACGCGCGGGAGTCGTTTCGGCGTCGCCGGGGCGGGTGCGTGAGTTTCGCGATTCTCGTCGCGGCAGTGGCGCGGGAATACGGCGTGGCGGTGCAATTCCAGGAGATGGACACGGCGGCGCGGTGGAACCGTTTCGAGGGATTCGTCGCCTCGGTGCGGCACACGAATCTGCGCTTGGTGGACGCCACGCACATCTACACGGTGGATCTGCGACCGGATCTGGGACGAGCCGACGACGGGAGCGGCAGCGCGTTGGTCGTGCCGGACCGGCGCGCGTTTGCGCACTTCTACAGCACGGCGGGCTTCTTCCGGCTGGTGGCCGGCGACACAGCCGGGGCGTTGCGGCTCATGAAACTCGGAACGGAGTGCGATGCGAAAAGCTGTTTCGTTTGGGCAAACTTGGGCCAGCTCTACGCGCGAACCGGAGATCTGCCGCAGGCGCGCGATTGCCTGGAACAATCGCTGCGACTCGATCGACACGGGGAGATGGTCTTGGTTTGCCTCGTGGATGTCCTCCGTCGGCAGGGTGGAGTGGAGAATCTGAAACTGGCGGAGAAATACGAACGTCGCGCGCAGGCGATGCGGGTGCGGAATCCCTACTATCACTTCAACCTCGCCGTCGTCGCGCAGGACACCGGAGACTGGCAGGCGGTGGAGCGGCACGTCCGGCAGGCGATGCGGTTGAAGGACGACGAGATCATGTTCCACGAGTTGCTGGTGGAGGCGCTGCGCCGGTTGGAGCGGACGGCGGATGCCCAGCGCGCCGAAGCCAGGCTGGCGGCTCTGCGCGAGCGGTCCGTGCCGGTGCACCGCTGAAGCTTTGCACGGCTCGCCCGCCGCGGGGTTGCCGGGAGGTTCTTAATGGTTCACTGTGTGCCTCGTCGACCCCTTCAACCGAAACGATCCGGCGATGAATGCGCTCAAGGTCAGCCTGATTTATCTCCTCCTCATGGCGGGCGTCTTTGCGGGCGGTCCCGACGAAAACGGGATCAGCGGGAGGTTCTTCAACGCGCCGGTCACGGATCTGCTTATGGTCCATGCGCGGATCTCGGGCCAGCCGATCGCGGCTTCGGCGGAGGTGAAGGCGATCAAAGCGGGGATCAACTTGAGTCTGAAGAACGAGTCCAAGGCCGGCGCGTTGCGTCGCATCGAGCAGGCGTTGCTCGAGCAGGCAGGGGTGCAAATCTCGAGGGAAACAGATGGCAGTGTCTCGGCGCGGAAAGTCGGAGCGACATGAGGCGGTGATCGCGGGACGAATCAGACCGCGCCGGGTGCGGCGTTCGCGGCCAACAAAAAAGCGCGCCGGGTGGCGCGCTTCGGAATGGAGAGCGATGGGCGGGCTCAGTTGTTGCCCGGCTTGGTCTCGGTCTTCGCCGCAGGCTTCTTGTCGTCCTCTTCGTCGGCCTCCTTCGATGCTTTCTTGAATTCCTTCACGGACTGGCCGAGGCCCTTGGCGAGCTGCGGGAGCTTGGAGCCGCCGAAGAGCAGCAGCAGGATCACGAGGATGAGAATCAGCTCGGGACCGCCGAGGCCGAAGAGGCCGGCGAGAGGGAGAGTGACGTGGGACATGGTGAGCGGAGGCTACTTTGGAGAGAGAGTGAGTAAAGGCGCAAACCTGCGCGTTTAGTGCGAAGAGGGCGGCGGGAAGCCGCCGAGGAACGGCGGGAGGGCCGACGGCATCGGCCGGGCGAAGGGATTGCCGGCGCCGCCGGGGCCGCCCTGCTTGATGAACTGCGGCGGGATCGCCGGCGGCTTCTTGAGGAGGTTCTGCGGATTGTCGATCTGCTCGGCGTCGAAGAAGCCGTGCAGCTGGCGAATGCGCGTCGGGTGGCGCATCTTGCGGAGGGCCTTGGCCTCGATTTGGCGGATACGCTCGCGGGTGACTTTGAATTGCTTGCCGACTTCCTCAAGCGTGCGGCTGTAGCCGTCGACGAGGCCGAAGCGCAGCGTGAGCACGCGGCGCTCGCGCTCGGTGAGCGAGTCGAGGACGTCCATGATCTTCTCACGCAGGAGCGAGAAGGCGGTCATGTCGTAGGGATTTTCCGCGGACTTGTCCTCGATGAAGTCGCCGAAGCTGGTGTCGTCGCCGTCGCCGACGGGCGATTGGAGCGAGATGGGCTGCTGCGCCATCTTCATGATCTGCTGCACGCGCTCGACGGGCAGGTTCATTTCCTCGGCGACTTCCTCGGGCGTCGGCTCGTGGCCGAATTCCTGGAGGAGCTGCTTCTGGACCTGCATCACCTTGTTCAGCGTCTCGATCATGTGGACCGGGATGCGGATGGTGCGCGCCTGGTCGGCGATGGAGCGGGTGATGGCCTGGCGAATCCACCACGTGGCGTAGGTGGAGAACTTGTAGCCGCGGCGGTATTCGAATTTCTCGACCGCCTTCATGAGGCCCATGTTGCCTTCCTGGATCAGGTCGAGGAAGGAGAGGCCGCGGTTCGTGTATTTCTTCGCGATGGAGATGACGAGGCGAAGGTTGGCCTCGACCATTTCGGTCTTCGCCTGGTGCGCTTCGCGGATGTGCTTGCGGCCGGTCTTGAGCGTTTCCATCAGCGCCGTCGGCGTGACGCGCAATTCGAACTCGAGTTCGCGCAGGCGGGCGTTGACGGCCTTCACGTCGATCGAGGCGTCCTTCTTGGACTTCGGGTGCTTGGCGCGCGCGAGGTCGTTGTTGCACTTCTCGATCTCCTCGATCTTCGGCGCGAACTCGATGAGGAAGTCCTCGAAGACCTTCAGCTTGAAGTAGAATTTGACGTAGTTCTGCTTGAGCACGTTGTCGCGCTTCTTGAAGCGGACCATCGCGTTCTTGCGGGACTTCTCGTCGCGTGCTTTCTGGGCGTCAGCCCAAGCCTCCGTGGCGGCGGCGTCATTCTCGCGCGTGGACTGGACGAGTTTTTCGAGGCCCTTGAAGTAGGCGTCGCGGCTCTCGATCTTCTTGTCGATGACGAGGCGGTCGAAGCGCTCGGCGCGCTGGAGGAGTTTCTCGCCGAGGTCGGCGAGGTATTTGCCGACGGGTCCGATGGCGAAGAGCGCGGCTTGCGCGTTCATCTCGGCGGTCTCGATGCGCTTGGAAATTTCGACTTCCTGCTCGCGTGTCAGCAGCGGGACCTGGCCCATCTGCTTGAGATACATGCGCACCGGGTCGTCGAGGATGTCGTTGTTCGACGTGCGGGACTCTTCCTCTTCGGCCTCTTCCTGACGCGCCTTGTAGCCTTCGACTTCCTGTGGATCGAGGATGTCGATCTCGAGGTTTTGGAGGACGGAGATGACGTTCTCGATGTCCTCGGGATTGTCGACGGACTCGGGCAGCGCCTCGTTGATGTCAGCGTAGGTGAGGTAGCCCTGCTCCTTCGAGAGGCGGATGAGGTAGCGGATCTTGTCGTTGAGGTCTCCGGAGAGATTCTCGAGCGCCTTCTCCTTGAACTCCTTCGCGGCGTCGGCGACTTCGGCGAGTTGCGCGCTGGCCGGCTTCACGGGTTCGGCGTGCGGCTTCTCGGCGTGTTTTTCCGCGTGCTTCTCGGCCGGATGCTTTTCCGGCGCGGCCTTCGCGGGAGCGTGCGCGGGCTTCGGCTCGTGGCCGTGCGCGGTCGGCTTGGCGGACGCTTCTTTGGCTTTGGTGGAAGGCTTGGCGGCGGGTTCGTGCTTGGTTTTGCGCGACATGGGCGAAAGGAAAGGGCTTGGTCTAAACGACGTGACAGCGAAGCAGTTGGGGCGCGGCGGACAGCGTCAGGAAGCGAGAATGAGCTTCGGCGGATTTTGGAGCTGTCGGATGATATCTGCGCGTTGCTTCAAGAGTGAAAATAAGTGCGCGTCACCATTTGTGCCCTGAGAGGCTATTTCAAGTTCTATTTGCCTCAGCCGCGGCTCGAGGAAACGGCGGTGGAGCGCGCGCAGGCCCTCGTTGGCGAATTTGACGAGGTCCTCGTCGCCCGGACCCTCGAAGAGCAGGGTGGCGGCGAGTGCTTTTTCCTCTTCTGTCTCAAGGAGTTGGTCGAGCGCCTCGCGTCCGGGCCAGCCGTTGTGCTGGGCTTCGGCGAGGATGCGGTCGAGGAGACGGCCGGCGAGCGTTTCGGTGTCGATCCAGTCGTGCGGCAGCTGTTGCGAGAGGCCGAGCAGGAGCGGTTCGTGGTGCAGGCAAAGGTAGAGCAGGTGCTCCTCGGTGGGCTTGGCAGCTGAATCGGGCGAGGCAGGTTTCGCAGCGTCGCCGTTGCCATTTTGCGCGGCGGGAGCGGCGTAGCGCGCCTGGCCGGCTTGGCGGGCGACGAACGCACGGAGGTCGCGCTCGAGCGCGGCGGTGGGCAGGCGCAGCAGCTGCGCGACCTCGGACACGAAGCCCGCACGCGCGACCTCGCTCTCGGCCTGCGCGATGATCGCGAACAGTTCCTGCGCGACGCGCGCCTTTTGCTCCGCGCCGGCGGCGCCGACGTTCGGCAGCAGCGAGCGCACGGCGAACTCCATGGCACCGAGGGAATTTTTCCGCACTTCCTCGTAAGCCGCGAGGCCGCGCTCGAGGAAGAGCAGATCCGGATCGAGCTTCGACGCGCCGGCGAGCATCAGGAAGCGCGCTTCGAGTCCGGCCTTGAGCGCGAGCGGCAGGAAACGCAGCGCGGCTTTCTGGCCCGCGGAGTCGCTGTCGAAGAAGCACTCCACCTGCGAGTGGTAACGGCGCATCAGCAGCAACTGGCCGTCGGTGATCGAGGTGCCTTGCGGCGCGACGGCGGTCTTCAGGCCGACGCTCCAACAGCGCATCGCGTCGAGCTGGCCTTCGACCATCACGAACGGATGGCCGTCGCCGACGGCGGTGCGCGCGCGATCGAGGTTAAACAGCAGGTTGCTCTTCGTGAAGATCAGCGTCTCGGGCGAGTTGACGTATTTCGCCTCGTGCGAGGCGTCGTCCGTCGGCGTGAGTTCGAGCTGTCGCGCGGTGAACGCGACGACGCGGCCTTGATGATCGCGGATTGGAATCATCAACCGTCCGCGGAAGCGCGGCCGCATCGTCGCCGAGGTCACCGGCATGCCGTCGCGCACGAAGAACAGGCCGCACTGGCGCAGCGAGTCGTCGGAGAAGCGGCGTTTGATCAACGCCTCGGCGAGCGCGCGATCCTCGACGGGCGCGAAGCCGATCTTGAATTCGTCGGCGAGCTCCGGCGTGAATTTCCGGTTCTTCGTCCAGTAGTCGCGGATCCAAACGCCGTGCGCGTTGTTCGCGAGGAACGCCTGCCGATAAAAATCCGCGGCGACGTCGTGCAGGTCGAAAATTTCCTGGCGCAGCGAGCGCTCCTCGCGCGTCGGTCCGCCGCTGCCGGCCTCGTATTCGAGTTCGACGCCGAAGCGTTTCGCGAGCGTCTCGGCGGCCTCGGTGAACTGTAGGCCCTCCGTCTCCATCACGAACGACAGGATGTCGCCCGCCTTGCCGCAGCCGAAGCACTTGTAGAAACCCTTGTCGGTCGTGACGTGGAACGACGGCGTCTTTTCCGAGTGGAAAGGGCAGAGGCCCTTGAAGCGGTTGCCGCCCGCCTTCTTCAACGCCACCGTGCGTGCCACGACATCGTGGATGTTCACGCGGAGCTTCAAGTCGCGCAGGCTGCTGGCTTTAATGACGGGCACGCGGGGAAAGCACTAGACCCGCACGGCGACACGCGCCGAGGAAAATCTTGCGGCGGTCGGCGGGCGAGGAACGGTCCCGCGCCGGGCGGCTTTCGTCCCACCGGGGCCGGCGGCGCCCGCGAGGTATTGCGACAGAGATTAAACTTTTCCGCGCCGGGGCGGTCTGTCAACGTGCGCCGCCCTTGCAACGGGGACGGTGTGGCCCACCGTCTCACACATACTTCATGACCTTTTTCTCCGTTCGCGGCCTCCGGCTGCTCTCGCTCTCCTTCGCTCTCGTCGGCGTCGTCGCGCACGCCCAGAAATCCGAGCCGGCGTCCGCGCCCGCCGCCAATCCGGCGAAACCAACCGGCGCGCCCGAAGTGCCCGTGTGGGAGGCGAAGTTGCCGGATTTCAGCGAGGCCGCTTATCGCTATGCGGTGGAACAGGTGCTGCAAAAGATCGAGCAGACGAACGGCCAGCCGATCCATCCGGGCAAAAAGAAGAAGGTCGGCCTGAAGATCTACGCCGACTCCGGCCCGGGCCTCGCGACGCCGTTTCCGCTCGTGCGCGCCGTGATCGAGTCGCTCGAGAAGCGCGGCTATCAGCGCGAAAACATCTTCCTCGTCGGACTCAATCCGCTGCGCCTGCGCCTGACCGGTTTCCTGCCGTCGTTCGCGACTGGCGTCTCGCCGTTCCCGGGGCATCAGGTGTTCGTGCTCGAATCCGGCAAGTTCTACGATCCGGCCTGGTTCTACGACAGCCCGCTCCCGGCGCGCTTTGATCCGGTGACCAACGACCGCGCGGTTGAGCAGGCGGCCGGCGGCAAGAATTCCTCCACGCTCGAAGAGGACCGCAAGAGCTTCCTCGCCACGCCGCTGTTCCTTGACGCGGATTTCTGGATCAACCTGCCGGTCTATACCGACCATCCCGTGCTCGGCGTGAACGGCGCGCTGGTGAACGCGACGCTGTGGAACGCGTCGAATACCTTCCGCTTCTTCAAGAGCCCCGCGACCGCGCCGGCGGCCGTGGCCGAGATGGCGGCGATTCCCGAACTCCGCGAAGGCTGGGCGCTCACGCTCGTGAGCCTGCAGCTCTACCAGTTCATCGGCGGCCCGTATTTCAATTCCCTCTACACGCTCTCGGAGCCGAAGCTCTGGGCCAGCGCCGACCCGGTGCTGCTCGACTCGCTGATGCTCGACAAGATGAACGCCGCGCGCAAACGCACGGGCTTCCCGCCGATCGATGAGGACCAGACGCGCATGCTCGACTTCGCCGTCCAGCTCGGCGTCGGCCATCGCAAGATCGACGGCGAGATCATCCGCCCGCTCGGCCAGTAAGGCGCGGTCGATAAAGCGAACCGCGCGCGGTGCCGCTACTTGGTGGGGATTTCCGCGGGCAACTGCAGGACGTGCAACTTGTAGTCGACCGCGGGGTCGGGCGTCACCATCGGCATGCGCGGCGGCACGAAAACTCCCTTCGCGATCGGCATCGGCGCGAGGCGCAGGATGTCCGGCTTCGGCGCGATGTGCATCGCGGGAAACTCGCCGTCGCCCTGCGGTGTGATCGGTTTCGGATCGGGCAGATTCCACGGCCGCGGGCCGGGTCGCCGCGGCGTCCGCAGCGCCGGTGCTTCGATCGTCATCGGCTCGCGTTCTGCGGCACCGGTCGAGAGATCGGGCCTCAGCCGTCCGTCCGGCAGGCGCAGACGCAGATCCGGCGCCATGATCGGGTCCAGAATCTGGTGATCCTTGGTCGGATCGGTGAAGTAGCGCGCTTCCGTTGACGCGGCGGTTGCGAACAGGGCAACCGCAGTCAGGGCGATTTTCATGGGGTGGGAGAGGAGCGGCCCGCTCCCGTGATGACAGCCGCGGCGCGCTCCGGTTCAAAACAATTAATGGTCGGACGCAGTGCGGCTACGGTCGCGTGCGAAGTGTGTCCGGATGGGAGTTTCCCCTTGAACCCGGCGCGCGCGCGACAACGCTAGCGCGCCGATGTCTTCCGCCGCTTACCTGCCGATCCTCGTCCAAGTGACGCTCGCCGCCGTCATCACCGGCGGTGTCGTGGCCGCCAGCCATCTGTTCGGCCAGCGGTTCAAGAAGAACGCGATCAAGGACAGCGCCTACGAGTGCGGCATCCGCTCCGAGGGCAGCACGCACACGCGTTTCTCGGTGAAGTTCTACGTCACCGCGATGCTCTTCATCCTCTTCGACATCGAGGTGGTGTTCCTCATCCCGTGGTCGTTCGTCTACCGCGATTTCCTCGCCAACCACATCGCGATCCTCGCGCCGATGCTGTTCTTCCTCGGCGTGCTCGTGCTCGGCCTTTTCTACGAAGTGCGCAAGGGCGCGCTCGAGTGGGAGAAATAAGTCGGGTTCGGAGTTGAGAGCTGAGAGTTGAGAGTCCGCTCAGCTGCATCGTCACGGAACCTGTCTCTCAATCCTCAACTCTCAGCTCTCAACTGTAGCAGCTCATGCGGCTAGACAAATACATCACCCGCAGTCGCGTCGTCGACTTGGCCAGCGCCGACATGGAAGGCGCGCTGGAGGAGTTGCTCAATCTCACGGTCGACCGCTTTCCGGATCTCGACAAGGGCGCGCTGCTGAAAGGCCTGTTGCGCCGCGAGAACACGATGACGACCTACCTCGGTCTCGGCGTCGCGCTCCCGCACGTGCGCGCGAAGATGGGCCGCCGCTACGTCATCGCGATCGGTCGCAGTCATTACGGCATCCGCTACGACGGGGCCATCGAGAGCGAGCCGGTGCGACTCGTGATCATGCTCATCGCCGACGAGCGCGCGCGCGATTACCTGCAAGTGCTCGCGTCGCTGGCGCGGTTGCTGAAGGAGCAGGATTTCGTCGACAGCCTCGTCCACGCGCCGGACCTCGACACAGTCTACGAGCGACTCTTCGCGGGTTTCGGCGGTATCTCGGAAAAGCGCGTTCAGACGTCCGCGAATCGCGTCAGCCACATCGTGCTGAAGGAGGCGGAAAAGATCGCGCGCAGCACCGGTTGCAAGGCGCTCATGGTTTTCGGCGACACCTTCACCGGCAGCTTCGAGACGCCGAAGTGGGGCAGCGCGCTGAAGACTTACCTCGTCACGCGCAACCTCGTCGATGGCGAGGACCACCCCGCGCGCTACAACGAGACGATCCAGGTCCGCTCATTCTCCAACCAGCGGCTCGCGCAACTGCGCAGCGCCGTGCTCGTCGGTCTGACGCGCGGCACGATCACGTTTTCCGACCGCCTCTGCTGCGTCGGCGGTATGGCAGGCTCGAATCAGTTCGACACGGTCGTGGTCGTGGACGTGGAGAAGGAATTCCAGACGCTACTCTCCGGCCACGCAGACCTGTTGCCCGAAGACGTGAAGCCCGAGGTGCTCGAACGCGTGATCGGCGTCGCCACCGAGCTCGCCGTCGAAGGCCGTGAAGGCCGCCCGGTCGGCTGCCTCTTCGTCGTCGGCGACAGCGCAAAGGTCGAGAAGGCCTCGAAGCCGCTCGTGTTGAATCCGTTTTACGGCTACCGCGAGGAGGACCGAAACATTCTCAACCCGTTCATGGACGAGACCATCAAGGAGTTCTCATCGGTCGACGGCGCGTTCATCATCCGCGGCGACGGCGTCGTGGAGACGGCTGGATCGCTCCTCCAGGCCGCCGATTTCAACCACTCGCTGCCGAGCGGCCTCGGTTCGCGCCACGCGGCGGCGGCGGCGATCTCGGTCGCGGCGGACTGCATCTCGGTCGTGGTGTCGTCGAGCACCGGACAGGTGACGCTCTTCCGGCGCGGCGTGATGATGCCGCTGACGGAAAAGAAGGTAACCGCCTGAGCGGGTGAGGGTAGGCCGGTTTCGTCAATGAGCGTGGAGGGCGCGGCTACCGCCGCGCCGTGCTGCGGAGGCCTGATGGAGGATTCGCGACGCGGCAGTAGCCGCGCCCTCTAGTATTCCCGGGTTTTCCGAAAAAGTTTTCTGTTGCGCACCGACGAGCCGGGGCTTTGCTCTCGTCCCTTCCAACCCATTTAAGTCATGCAAGAAACCGTCATCCTGGAGTGCACTGAGGCCCGCAAAGAGGGCAAACCCGTCTCGCGCTACCTCACCAAGCGCAACAAGAAGACCGTGACCGAGCGCATCGAGAAGAAGAAGTATAACCCGCACCTCAAGCGCCACACGCTCCACAAGGAGATCAAGTAAGTCTTCCGCCCGGCGCCCGCATTTCGAGGCGTCGCAAATTTCAAAGGCCGGTCTCGCGACCGGCCTTTTGCTTTGCCTGCTTACTTCTTCGCCGCCGCCGGAGCGGGCACGGCGCTGCTCGCGCCCTGCGCAGCGAGCTGGGCGCGGCGATTCGCCCGCCAGGCATCGCGATGCTTGCGGATCCAATCCAGCAGCGCGCGCTCGAAACCGATGTCGTAGCCGAGCCGCTCGGACTCGAGCCACTTGTGTTTCAAAATCTCCTCCCGCTCGGCCAGAAACTCCTGGTAGAGGCTCGACTGCTTGACGAACTCCTTGCTGCCTTTGTTGGCGATGACCGGGGTGGGCGTCATGACAGTCGACGTGATCACAGGCGACAAATCGGCTGCATGGCGCAGCGAGCGATTGGATGCGAGGGGCCCTTCATTGCCGGTAACGTAGGATTTGCCGTCGGCGCGTGTCAACCGGCTAGACCTTCAATTTCGTGAGCATCGTTTCCGCGATCGAGCGGAAGACGCGGGCCGGTTTACTGTCCGGTTGATTGACCACCACCGGTAGGCCGCAGTCGCCGCCGGCGCGAATCTCGGGGAAGAGGGGAACTTGTCCCAGGAGAGCCGTGCCGAGCGACTCCGCCGTCTCGGCACCGCCACCTTCGCCGAACAGCGCCTGGCGCTGGCCGGTCGCATCCTCGAACCAGCTCATGTTTTCCGCCACACCGAGCAGCGGGACGTTCACCTTCTGGAACATCAGACCGCCCTTGCGCGCCACGTTCGTGGCCGCCGTCTGCGGCGTGGTGACGAGCACCGCGCCGTCCAGCGGCAGCGTCTGCACCAGCGACAGTTGCGCGTCGCCCGTGCCCGGCGGCAAATCGACGAGCAACACGTCCAGCTCGCCCCACTTCACGTTCTGCACGAACTGCTGGATGGTCTTCATCACCATCGGTCCGCGCCAGACGACCGGCGTGTTGTCGTCCACGAGGAAACCCATCGACATCACCTTCACGCCATGACGCTCCAGCGGGACGAGCGACTCGCCGTCGATCTCCGGCCGGCCCTCGATGCCCATCATCAGCGGCACGCTTGGGCCGTAGATGTCGCAATCCATCAAGCCCACGCGGCCACCCTGGCCGCGCTCTTCGAGCACCTGTGCCAGCGCGCACGCGAGGTTCACCGCGAACGTCGATTTGCCCACGCCGCCCTTGCCCGAGGCGATCGCGACGGAGCGCTTGATGCCCGTCGGCGCCGTGCCGCCGCCGAGGTTGGCCTGGCCGGGCTTTGGCGGCGCCTTCGCCGCCGAGACCGCGAGCTCGACGATCACGTCCGTGACGCCCGGCTGCGCCTTGAGGCATTTTTCGATCTCCTGCTTCAGCATCGTCGGGACCTTCGGGTCCGAAGTAGTGATCGCGACCGACACCTTCGCCGTGCCGCCGTCGAACGCCGCGCCGCGCACCAGTCCGAACGACACGATGTCGCGGCTGAAGCCGGGATATTTCACTTGCTTGAGCGCTTCCTTGATCGAGTCGGAGTTCACGGGAAAAGGTGACGATGAAATGGCTTGGAAAACAGAGGGAGTTGAAGTTGTTCCTAAAGGGTCGGGAGTAAAATCAAAACCCGCCCGCTCGCTCACCATTAAAGCCCGTCCCATTCTCATGCAGAAAACTTTCGCACTCCTCCTCGGCCTCGCGCTCGCCGCCCCCGTTCTCGCGCAGCCGATCAACATCGGCTCGATCGACGTCGCCGCCGACACTTCCGCCTTCGCCGTCTCGATCAGCTCCAACACCGCCGAGCTGCAAAACCTCGCGCTGCAGGCCTTCAATTCCCACGGCAAATTCCGCCTCGTGCAGAGCGGCGGCGCATTCGCGATCCGCTTCGACAGCGCCGGCGCGAACCAAGTCACCGTCACCGTCTCGCAGCGCGGCAGCGCGATCTTCACGCAGACCGTCTCCGGCACCAGCACGCGCAACGCCCTTCTCAAAGCGGCTGACGCCGCCGTCACCAAGACCACTGGCCTGCCCGGCATCTTCGCCGGCAAGCTCGCGTTCGTCACCGACCGCGGCGGCCAGCAGACGATCATGACCGGTGACCTCTTCTTCGGCGACCTCTTCAGCCATCCCGTGCAGGGCAAGAACATCATCGGGCCGCGCTGGTCGCCCGACGGCAGCCGCATCATCTTCACGAGCTATCGCACCGGTTTCCCCGATATCTACCTGCTGAATCTCCGCACGCGCTCGCTCGACACGCTCGTCAGCTTCAAGGGCACGAACAGCGGCGGCCGCTTCTCGCCCAACGGTGATCGCCTCGCGATGGTGCTCTCCGGCGAAGGCAATCCCGAGATCTACGTCGGCAATGCGCAAGGCCGCCAAATCAAGCGCCTGACCAACAACCAATCCGTCGAAGCCTCGCCCGCGTGGTCGCCTGACGGCGCGCGCCTCGTCTTCACCTCCGACGCGGCGGGCGGTCCGCAACTTTTCGTCATGCCCGCCGCTGGCGGCCAGATGACGCGCCTCTCCACCAACATCTCGAAATACTGCGCCGAGCCCGATTGGAGCCGCGCCGATCCGAATAAGATCGTCTTCACCACCGGCATCGGCCGCGGTTACCAGATCGCGGTGTTCGACTTCGCCGCGCGCACCGCGAAGCAGGTCTCGAAAGCGCCCTACGACGCCGTCGAGCCCGTCTGGTGCGCCGACGGCCGCCACGTCGTGTGCACCTTCCGCACCGCGACCAATCGCGCGCTTTTCCTCCTCGACACCGAGACCGGCAAAGCCACGCGCCTCAGCCCGAGCGCCGCCGGCAACGCCTGGAACGCCGCCTACCTCGCGCCGTAACCTTCGCTGCACGGCGCGCGCATGAAACTTCTCTTCATCGGTGACATCGTCGGCCGCCCCGGCCGCGATGCCGTCGCCGCGCTCGTGCCGAAATTGCGCGCCGAGCGGGGACTGGATTTCGTCATCGCCAACGCCGAGAACTGCGCCGCCGGCGCCGGCATCAACGGCCCGCTCGCGAAAAGCCTCCTCGAAGCCGGTTGCGACGCGCTCACGCTCGGCGATCACGTCTGGGACCAGAAAGGGTGGGAGAACGAGATCGCCAGCTTCGAGCGCGTCTGCCGACCCGCGAACCTCCCCGTCGCGTGCCCCGGTCGCACTCATCTCATCCTCGAGAAAAACGGCTTTCGCCTCCTCGTCTTCACCGTGCTCGGACGGAATTTCATGGGCCCGAAGGTCGATTGCCCTTTCGACACTGCGGAGAAAATCCTCGCTGCCAACGCCGGCCGATTCGACGGTGCGCTCGTGGAAATCCACGCCGAAGCCACTTCCGAGAAGCAGGCGATGGGCTGGTTCCTCGACGGCCGCGCGACCGCCGTGCTCGGCACGCACACGCACGTCGCGACCTCGGATTGCTCGCTGTTGACGAAGCAAACCGCGTTCCAGTGCGACGTCGGCATGACCGGCCCGCACGACTCCGTGCTCGGCCGCGACACGAGCGCCGTCATCGCGCGCTTCCGCGACGGCATGCCGCGGCGCTTTGAAGTGGCGAGCGGCGATGTCCGCCTGTCAGGCACGATCGTCGAGTTCAACGCCGCCGGCCGCGCCGAGAAGATCGAATGGCTCACGCTTTCCGCATGAAGTTCCACCAACCCGCCGCGGACATCCACATCCCCGATGGAGCACCCATCGCCGCCGCGCTCGCCCGCACGACGCACCTGTGCATCGCCGCCCACCAGGACGACATTGAAATCATGGCCCACAGCGCCATCGCCGCCTGCTACGGCCGCGCCGATGCCGGCTTCACCGGCGTGGTCGTCACCGACGGCGGCGGCAGCCCGCGCGCGGGTCGCTTCGCGACGATGACCGACGACGAGATGAAGCTCGTCCGTCGCGACGAACAGCGCCGCGCCGCCGATCTCGGCCGCTACGCCGCGCAAATCCAGCTCGCGCATCCCAGCAGCGTCGTGAAGGACGCGCGCACTTCGGTTGTCGTGGAAGACATCGCGGCGCTCCTCGCGACCATGTCGCCGCGCGTCGTCTATCTGCACAATCCGGCGGACAAACACGACACCCACATCGCCGTTTTTCTCCGCTGCCTCGCCGCGCTGCGCGCGCTGCCGCCGGAGAAGCGTCCGTCGCAGGTCCTCGGCTGCGAAGTGTGGCGCAATCTCGACTGGCTCCTCGACACCGACAAGACCGTCCTCGACGACTCCGCGTTGCCCGACGTCGCCGCGCAGCTCATCGGCGCGTTCGAGTCCCAAATCGCCGGCGGCAAACGCTACGACCTCGCCATCGCCGGACGCCGCCTCGCCAACGCGACCTTCTTCACGTCGCACGTGACGGACAAAGCCAACGCCCTCACGTGGGCGATGGACCTCGCGCCACTCGTGCGCGATCCGTCGCTCGACGTGGAATCCTTCACGCTCGGCTACATTGACCGCCTGCGCGCCGATGTCGCCGCGCGCCTGAAGAAGTTCGCGTGATGCTCTTCCTTGTAGCGGCGGTCTATGGCCACCGTGGGTAGCCCGCGCTCCGGGCTCGGGTAATCCCGCCCGCGGAGCAGTCGGGCTACCAAATCTCCCCAGGTTTGCGGTGACGGACTTTTTTGTGTCTTCTGGCGCCTCTTTGTGGCCAACTCCCGCCATGGTCAAAAGCACCGGCACCTACATCGGCGGGCTGAATTGCCAGCTCACGCACGGCCCGTCCGGCCAGACGATCGACACCGACGCGCCGAAGGACAATCACGGCCGCGGCGCCGCGTTTTCGCCGACCGACCTGTTCTGCGCCTCGCTCGGCTCGTGCATGGTCACGACGATGGCGATCGCCGCGAAGAATCGCCTCGGCATCGACATCCCCGGCGTGAAGTGGGAAGTCACCAAGGAAATGTCCGCCGACGCCCCGCGCCGCATCGTGCGCATCGCCACGCAGGTCTGGATGCCGTTCGCGAAGACGAAAGATCCCGAAGGCCTCCTCGAACGCGCCGCGCTGGCTTGCCCGGTGAAGAAGAGCCTCGCGCCCGAGGTCGACACGCCGGTCGTCTTCCATTGGCCGGAATAATCCGGTGCGGTGTATAGCGCCGTGCGCACCCGCCGAATGTAACCTAATAGGTTACATTGCGCCGGTGCACTGCCGTCGCGTTTTTCATCCCACCTTCGAACCCGCCTCCGGGCGGCTTGGTGCGGTGAACGCAGCCGACGGGCCGGAGCTCGCGCGCGTCAGCGCGAGAGTTCGTAGCTGCCGTTGAAGATCAGCTCCACGTCGTCGACATGGATGCGGACCTTGATCTTGCCCGCGTGATCGTTGGCGGGTTGCGCGCGACCGGTGACTTTGCGGGGTTTCTTTTTGTGGTTCTGCGCGTCGCCGGTGAATTCCACGGTCTCGCCCTTCGCGAGCCGCGCGAGGGCGGCGTCCGTCACGGTGATCGTGATCTCGCCGTGCTCGCTCCACGGAAACCACGGAAAAACCTTTGCGTTGTAAGTCGTGCTCCACCGGTCGCCGCTGCGCTCGAACGTGCACGTCGTGAGCGTGACGCTGCCGACGTAGATCGACGTCTTCATCGCCGGCACCGTCGCCCGCATGAAAGCCGCCTCCGCCGCGCGCGCGGGGAGCGTGGCGAACAGGCAGGCGAGGAGCACCGCGGCGAAACGCATGCCAGCACGATGCCCCGCCGACTCGCTCCCGCAAACTCCAAGTGCCGTCGCCCGGCGCGACCCAAAATCTCGTTGCCACGCCCGGCGGCGGGACGTTGCTTCGCTCTCCTATGGCAAAGAAAGCGCAAGCCACTTGGGGCGGACGTTTCTCGGCGGGACCCGCCGAGCTGATGCTCAAGTTCAGCGAGTCGGTCTCCTTCGACTCGCGCCTCGCGCCGTTCGACATCCAAGGCAGCAAGGGCCACAGCGCCATGCTCGCGCACGTCGGCATTATCACCGCCAAGGAGCGCGACGCCATCCACGCCGGCCTCGACGCCATCCTCGCGGAGATCAACGCCGGCAAGTTCACGTGGAGCACGCAGCTCGAGGACGTGCACATGAACATCGAGCAAGCGCTGACCAAGCGCGAGCCCGCTGCCGCCAAGCTCCACACCGCGCGCAGCCGCAACGACCAGGTCGCGACCGACATGCGCCTCTACTTCAAGGCCGCGTGCACGGACGTCATCCAGCGCATCGACGCCGCGCAGCGCGCCATCCTCGCGGTCGCCGAGGCGAATCCCGACGTGCTCATCCCCGGCTACACGCACCTGCAGCGGGCGCAGCCGGTGTTCGTCGCGCACCATCTGCTCGCTTACCTCGAAATGCTGCAGCGCGACGCCGAGCGCTTCGTCGTCGTGCAGGATCACGCCAACTGGTGCCCGCTCGGCTCCGGCGCGATCGCCGGCACGACACTGCCGATCGACCGCGAGTTCGCCGCGAAACAACTCGGTTTCATCGACGACGCCGGCCGCCCGCGCGTCACGCAGAACAGCATGGACGCCGTCAGCGACCGCGACCTCTACATCGAGTTCGCCTCCGCGTGCGCGCTCGTCGGCGTGCATCTCTCGCGCATGGCCGAGGACCTGATCCTGTGGATGAGCGCGGAGTTCAAGTTCGTCGATTTGCCCGACGCCTTCTGCACCGGTTCGAGCCTGATGCCGCAGAAGAAGAATCCCGACTCGATGGAACTCATCCGCGGCAAGTCGGCGCGGTTGCAGGGCAATCTCCACACGCTGCTCACGCTGACGAAGGGCCTGCCGCTCACCTACAATCGCGATTTGCAGGAGGACAAGCCGCCGGTCTTCGACAGCCACGACCAGACCGTGCTCTGCCTCGACGTGCTCGCGGGCACGTTCGCCGGCCTGACTTTCCACCAGGAGCGCTGCGCGACGGCCGTCGCCGATCCCGCGCTGCTCGCCACCGATCTCGCCGACTACCTCGTGCGCGCCGGCGTCGCTTTCCGCGAGGCGCATCACGCGGTCGGCGCCGTCGTGAAACTCGCCGAAAAGAAAGGCGTGCCGCTCGATCGCCTTTCCAACGACGAAGTCGCCGCCGTGCATCCGAAGTTTGGCCCGGATTGGTCCGACTCGTTCGTGCTCGCGAAAGCGATGGCGCGTCGCACCGGCACCGGCATGCCCGGGCCCGCGCAGGTGAAGCGACAGGTCGCGCGTTGGAAGAAACTGCTCGGCTGACGCCGCGCGTCGCCGCTCCGTTCATGCCCCGCATCCGCGTCCTCTCCGATCGCGTCGCGAATCAAATCGCGGCCGGCGAGGTCATCGAGCGCCCGGCGGCGGTGATCAAGGAGCTCGTCGAGAACTCCCTCGACGCCGGCGCCACGCGCATCGAAGTCGAATTCCGCCACGGCGGGCGCAGCTACATGCGCATCGAGGATAACGGCTGCGGCATGTCCAAGGACGACGCGCTGCTCTGCCTCGAGCGTCACGCCACGAGCAAGATCGTCGAAACGACCGACCTCGACACGCTGCACTCGTTCGGCTTTCGCGGCGAGGCGCTGCCGTCGATCGCGAGTGTGGCGAAATTCGAGCTGCAAACGCGCCCGGCCGATGCGTCCGCCGGCACCGAGGTGCTCGTGAACGGCGGCAAACTCGTGCACGTCCGCGAGTGCGGCGTCGCGCCCGGCACGCGCATCACCGTCACTCATCTCTTCAACGCCGTGCCGGCGCGCCGCAAGTTCCTCAAGAGCGACGCCACCGAGTCGGCGCACATCATCCAGACCGTGCGGCTCTACGCGCTGGCCTGTCCGCAGACGGCTTTCACGCTCATCGAGGACGGCCGCGTGCTGTTCCAGTCGCCCGCGTGCACGACGCTCGAGGCGCGCGTGGCGGAAATTTTCGGGCGACAATTCACCGCCGATGCGCTCTCGGTTGACGCGAACGACAACGGCCTGCGCCTCACCGGCCTCATCGGCAAACCCGGCGTATCGCGCGCCGCGCGGCACGAGATGATCATGTTCGTGAACCAGCGCCCGGTGGACAGCCGCACGCTCAACTACGCGCTGATCGAATCCTACACGACGTCGCTGCCGAAGGGCCGCTATCCGGTCGCCGTGCTCTTCCTCGAGATGAACCCGGCCGCGGTCGACGTGAACGTCCATCCGGCCAAGCGCGAGGTGCGTTTCCGCAGCGAGGGCGAGGTGAGGGGTTTCGTCATTCGCACCGTGTTGCAGCGTCTGCGCGAGTTCGGTGTGGGCGTGCCGGTTGTGGAAACTTCGAGCCCGGAGACTGCGGCGCGCGGTGTCGAGCGCCTGGCGGAGTGGCGACGCGTGAGCACGTTTGCGCCGCCGCCGGCTGCGGTGCCGATGTCGCCGACCAGTTCGGCCGTCGCGCCCGCATCCCGCCCCGAGCACCCGCGCCCGGAGGTCGCGGGCCGCCCGGGTTCAACGCCGCAAGCTGCAGCGTCGCTCGCGCCCGCGCCGCCAATCCAAAATCCAATATCAAAAAGCCCAAATCCAGCTGCGGCCTCGCGCCTGCTGGGCTGGCGTTTCCTCGGCACGGCGCACGGCGACTTCGCGCTGTTCGAGTCGCCGGCGGGTGTCGTGGTCGTCGATCGCCGCGCGGCGCACGAGCGCGTCTGGTTCGAGCGGCTGCAGACGCAGTTCGCTGACGGGCGCATCGAGAGTCAGCGGCTGTTGTTCGCGGTGCCGGTGGAGCTCGATCCGGTGGCGAGCGCGATGCTTCTCGACAAGTTGAAGTGGCTGGCGCGCCACGGCGTCGAGGTGGCCGAGTTCGGCCGTAATTTCTTCCGCATCGAGTCGGTGCCGACTTGGCTCGAACCGGAGGGCGCGGAGCGTTTCCTGCGCGACGTGCTCGCGCTGATGCGCGAGGGGCGGATCGACGAACGCAACACACGGCTGGCCGACGACGAGTTCGCGCGCCTCGCGGCGCAAAAGGCGGTGCGCCTGCCCGAGACGACGACCGAGACGGACGCGCTCGCGCTGGTCGCCCAGCTCTTCGCCTGCGCGCAGCCGCACACGAGCCCGGGCGGACGCCCGACGCATTTCGAGCTGAGTCGCGGCGAACTCGCGCGACGGTTCCAGCGCTGAGTGCGGCGCGGGGAGAAAGCTCCGCCCGCGCCCCGGAATTTTCTTAGGCTTCCCGGAAAAATCCGGTCTGACACACGGGGAGCAGGAATCGCGCCTTGCGCCGCCCGCCGCTTCAGCTGTTGGATGCGCCCGCCATGTCCGCGCCCTCCACCGCCAAATCGAAGTCCAAATCCGCCCGCAAAGCACTCAGTCCGGAAGCGGCGAATTTGCAGCGTTCCATCCTGCATTACCTGAAATACAAGATGGGCCGCGACGTCGAGTCGGCCACGCGCCGGGATTGGTGGATCGCGACGGCGACGGCGATCCGCGACCGCATGATCGAGCGTGGACTCGACACCTACAAGGCGCACCGCGTGGGCAACGTCCGGCGCGTCTACTATCTCTCGCTCGAATACCTCATCGGCCGCCTGATGCTGAACAATCTGATCAATCTCGGCCTGCTCGACGCGACCACCGAGGCGCTCGCCGACATCGGCCAGGATTTCGAAGTCATCCGCGCGCAGGAGGAAGACATGGGCCTCGGCAACGGCGGTCTCGGTCGCCTCGCCGCGTGCTACCTCGACTCGATGTCGACGATGGACCTGCCTGCCGTCGGCTACGGCATCCATTACGAGTTCGGCCTGTTCCGCCAGGAATTCGTCAACGGCCACCAGGTCGAGCATCCGGACAACTGGCTCATCTACGGCGCGCCGTGGGAGCTGGTGCGGCCGGAGTTCACGCAACCGGTGCGCCTGTTCGGTCGTTGCGAGCAGATCTTCGACGACCGCGGCAACTTCAAGTGGCGCTGGGTCGACACGAAGACGATCCTCGGTTTTCCGTTCGACATCCCCGTCGTCGGCTACGGCACCAAGACCGTGAACATCCTCCGCCTCTGGGCCTCGAAGGCCACCGAGGATTTCGATCTGCGCACCTTCAACGAAGGCGGCTACATCGAGGCCGTGCGCGAGAAGGCCTACGGCGAGACGATCTCGAAGGTTCTTTATCCGAACGACAAGACCGAGAACGGCAAGGAGCTGCGCCTCGTGCAGCAGTATTTCTTCGTGACGTGCTCGCTGCGCGACATCATCCGCCGCCACTTCTCGAATCCCGCCAACGGCTGGGACAACTTCTCCGACAAGGTCGCGGTCCAGCTCAACGACACGCACCCGGCCCTCGCGGTGGTCGAGCTGATGCGCATCCTCCTCGACGAGGAAGGCCTGGCCTTCGACCGCGCGTGGGGCATCGTGACGAAGGTCTTCGCCTACACGAACCACACGCTGCTGCCCGAGGCGCTCGAGCGTTGGAGCGTGCCGCTCTTCCAGCGCGTGCTGCCGCGCCACCTGCTCATCGTCTACGAGATCAACTCGCACCTGATGACGCTCTGCGAAACGAAATGGCCCGGCGACAACGAGAAGAAACGCGTCGTCTCGCTCATCGAGGAAGGCGGCTCGCGCTACGTGCGCATGGCCAACCTCTCGGTCGTCGGCTCGTTCGCCGTCAACGGCGTCGCCGAGCTGCACACGCGCCTCCTGCGCGCGCAGCTGTTCCCGGAGTTCGACGCGCTCTATCCGGGCAAGTTCATCAACGTCACCAACGGCATCACGCCGCGCCGCTGGCTTCGCGCCTGCAACCCGCGCCTCTCGTCGCTCATCACCTCGAAGATCGGCGACGCCTGGCCGCGCGACCTCGACCAGCTCAAGAAGCTCGAAAAATGGGCCGACGACCCGAAGTTCCAGGACGAGTTCATGGCGATCAAGCGCCAGAACAAGCTCGACCTCGCCGCGATCATCAAACGCGACTGCGGCGTCGACGTCTCGCCCGACGCGCTCTTCGACGTGCAGATCAAGCGCCTGCACGAATACAAGCGCCAGCACCTGAATCTGCTCCACATCCTCGCGCTCTACCGCCGCCTGGTGCAGAACCCCGATCTCGACATCACGCCGCGCGTGTTCGTTTTCGCCGCCAAGGCCGCGCCCGGTTACGACCTCGCCAAGGCCATCATCAAATCGATCAACGCCCTCGCCGCGCGCGTGAATCACGATCCGCGCGTCAACGGCAAGCTGAAGGTCGTCTTCCTGCCCAACTACCGCGTCTCGCTCGCCTCGCGCATCATCCCCGCCGCCGATCTCTCCGAGCAAATCTCCACCGCCGGCAAGGAAGCCTCCGGCACCGGCAACATGAAGCTCGCCCTCAACGGCGCGCTTACCATCGGCACGCTCGACGGCGCCAACGTCGAGATCGGCGAGGAAGTCGGCGCCGACAACATCTTCATCTTCGGCATGACCGTCGAGGAAGTGCAGGCGTTGCGCACGAAGGGCTATAACCCGTGGGATTACTACAACGCCGACGAGGAAATCCGCGCCGTGCTCGACTGGCTCGGTTCCGACTACTTCGTGCCCGGCGAAACGCCCAACCTGCCCGCGATGGTGCGCAGCAGTCTGCTCGAGGGTGGCGATCCCTACATGGTGCTCGCTGACTTCCGCGCCTACTGCGATTGCCAGGCGAAGGTCGATGCCGCCTACCGCGACAAGCGTCGCTGGGCGCGCATGGCCATCCTCAACACCGCGCGCGTCGGCAAGTTCTCCAGCGATCGTTCCATCGGCGACTACGCCGAGAAGATCTGGAACCTCAAACCCGTCACTGTCGCGTGAAGTAGCGCAGGCGTCCGCCGCCTGCCTCCGCGCAGCGTGAGGTAGGGGTGGTTGCCCTCAACCGCCCTCACTCGCGGCGCATGTTTCGCTCGCGAGGTAGCCCGCGACCTCCGGGCGCGGGTTGCGTGTTTGGTGGCGAGCACTTGCGCCTGCACGCGCTCCGACTCCCGTCCTCGGAGTGGCTGGGCTACCTCTTCACTTCCGATTCTTCTCCCGCCACAGCCATGGCGGAGTCGGCGCCTTGTCTTGCCACACGCCGAACTTCTGCTCCCGCGCGCGCCGCTCCAGCATCTCCATCACGCTGTCCTTGGGATAAAGTCGTTTATACCACCACGCCCAACCGGCGGCGACGATGTCCTCGTTCAGCGAACGGCCGTTGCGATACGTCACGTCGCCGATGAGGCGGCCGTAGGTGTCGAGCGTCTTGGCCGTGATGCGCACCTCGGCGCCGAGGACTTTCGTCTCGGTGAACTGCTTGGCCAGCGCGCCGCGGTCCTGATGCAGTTCTGGCGCATCGAGCCGCGCGAGGCGCACTTCGTAGACATCGGGGCCCTTTTGCACCTCGAGCGAGTCGCCGTCCTTCACCTTCACGACCCGCGCCGTGAAATCCCGCAAGCTCGTCGGCGCTCGCCGCGTGCGCGCATCCGCCACGCAGACAAAGAAGGCCGCAGCCAGACAGACGAAGATTAGGCGTGCGGGGGCCTTCACGATGCGGCGAGCCTACGGCGCAAAGGCTCCTTGCCGAGCCGGAAGCTTCCACCCGCTCCTCCGGGACTATGCCACCTTTCCCCCTTGCCGGAGCCGATTCGCCCGGCGAACGTCCCGCTCCCATGGCTGCGCGCGCGCAACGCATCATACTGAAATTCGGCTCCGGCATTCTCACGAATCCGAAGGGCAACGCCCTCGACCGCCGCCAATTCGCGCGTCTCACCGCCGAGGTCGCCGCCCTCGTTCGCGCCGGCCACGAATGCCTCATCGTCTCCTCCGGCGCCGTCGCCGCCGGCATGGCCGCCCTCGGCCTCGCCGAGCGCCCGAAAGACCTCGCCGCAAAACAAGGCTGCGCCGCCGTCGGCCAGGCGCGCCTGATGCAGCTCTACGCCGCGATGTTCGCGAAGCACCGGCTGACCGTCGCGCAGCTGCTGCTCACGCACAACGACCTCGACAGCCGCACCAGCTACGCCAACGCCCGCAACACGCTCGCGCAGCTCTTCGCGCGCCGCGACGTCGTGCCGATCATCAACGAGAACGACTCCGTCGCCGTCGAAGAACTCAACTTCGGCGACAACGACCGCCTCTCCGCCGAAGTCGCGCTGCTCGTGAAAGCCGACCGCCTTTTCCTTCTCACCAGCGTCGACGGCGTGCTTGATGCCGGCGGCAAAGTCGTGCCCGAGGTTCGTGATGTCGCCAGCGTCAGCGGATTCGTCCGCCAGGAAAAAGGCCGCCTCTCCGTCGGCGGCATGACCACCAAGCTGCAGGCCGTGAAGATCGCCACGCAAGGCGGCGTGCGCGGACAAATCCTCAATGGCCGCACGCCCGGCTTGCTGAAGGCTGCCCTCGCCGGCGAGCGCGTTGGCACCGTTTTCCCCGCGCGGCGCGCCTGAACATGAGCGACCTCGCGGCACAGATTCGCGAATTGGGCCGCCGCGCCCGTGCGGCGGCGACGCAGCTCGCACTCGCCTCCCGTGCCGACAAGGACCGCGCACTGCGCGCCATGGCGGATGCGTTGCTCGCCGCTCGCACGGAAATCATCGCCGCCAATGCCGCCGATCTCGCCGCGGGAGAAAAGGCGGGGTTATCGAAAGCGATGCTCGACCGCCTCCGCCTTGACGAAAAGCGTCTCGCGGCGATGGCCGACGGCGTGCGTGCTGTGGCCGATTTGCCCGACCCGGTCGGACGCGTGCAGCGCGAATGGTCGCACGCGAACGGCATCGTTTTCCGCAAGGTCGCCGTGCCGATCGGCGTCATTGGCATCATCTACGAGTCTCGCCCCAACGTCACCAGCGACGCCGCGTCGCTCTGCCTGAAAGCCGGCAACGCCGTGATCCTGCGCGGCGGCTCCGAGTCGCTGCGCACCAATCTCGCGGTCGCCGCTGCGCTTTCGCGCGGTCTCGTCGCGAGCGGCCTGCCCGCTGACGCCGTGCAACTGATTCCCGTTGCCGATCGCGAGGCGGTGAAGCACCTCGCGGCACTCGACGAGTTCGTGAACCTCATCATCCCGCGCGGCGGTCGCGGGCTCATTGAAGCCGTCGTCGCGAGCGCGCGCGTGCCGGTGATCAAGCACTACGACGGCATTTGCGCACTCTACGTCGATGCGGCCGCGGACCTCGCCATGGCGGAACAGATTGCACTCAACGCCAAGTGCCAGCGCCCGGGCGTCTGCAACGCGATCGAGACGCTGCTCGTGCACCGCGCCGTCGCCGAGAAATTTCTCAC
The DNA here is from genome assembly GCA_019634575.1 of Candidatus Didemnitutus sp. Classification (NCBI taxonomy): domain Bacteria; kingdom Pseudomonadati; phylum Verrucomicrobiota; class Opitutia; order Opitutales; family Opitutaceae; genus Candidatus Didemnitutus; species Candidatus Didemnitutus sp. The sequence continues at coordinate 134,680 of JAHCAY010000002.1, read as the reverse complement.
GACGGCCGGTCGTGCGCTGCTCGAGCGCGGCGTGCAGCTCCGGGTCGATGCAGCGGCGCACGCTGCCCTCGGCCCGTCGCTCAACTCTCAACACTCAACTCTCATCACTGCGGCGCAGCCGCAGGACTTCCGCACCGAGTTTCTCGATCTGATCCTTGCGGTGAAAGTGGTCGACAGTCTCGACGCCGCCATCGCGCATATCGAGGAGAACGGCTCGCACCACAGCGACGCCATCGTGACGGCCGATGCCGCCGCCGCAGAAAAATTCCTCAACGCAGTCGACAGCGCCACGGTTTACTGGAACGCGAGCACGCGTTTCACCGATGGCAGTGAGTTCGGCTTCGGTGCGGAGATCGGTATCAGCACCGATCGCCTCCATGCGCGCGGCCCGATGGGACTCGAGGAACTGACGACCTACAAATACGTCATTCGCGGCACCGGACAAGTGCGGTAGAGCTCGGGCGCCATTCTGCGCCGAGGATGATGCCAGGCCTGCGGTGAGGGAATGCGCCGTCCTACCTGTCGCATCGACAACCCGTCTTCCTTTGCCAAGTTTGCGCACATGTCTGCCGTTCCCGTCGTTACGCGCCGTCGCTGGATCGTTCGCTTGATCGTGGCGTTTGTCGTTCTGGTGACGGCGTTGGTCCTCGTGCGACGTCCCCTGGCTGGCGCGGCGATTGCGGCCACGCTCAAGATGGTGGGCGCCGGCGACGTGAAACTCGACGTCACACAGGCGTCGCCTTGGCGGGTCGAAGTGGCGGACCTTGGCTTTCGCGTGCGCGCGCAACGCTTCGATGCGAAGCGCGTCACGCTCGACCGGCGGCATTGGTGGTCGCCGTCGTTCGCCTCCATCCGCGTCGAGGGCGCGAAGGTGCCCGTGACTGTGGATGGCTCCGACACCAACCCGTGGCAGTGGGCGAGCTACAGCGGCGGCGGTGGCGGCACGACCACGACGCTGGCGGTTCCGGCGGAGGAAGTCAGCATCGACGGCGTGCTCGTGGTGCAGGCGGCGGGTGAGCAACAACAGGACGTGCGGGTGCAATTCGCCGTGAAACCTGCGGGGAAGGACCGGTGGAGCGGTGACGTGAATGCGACCGCACCGGGCTTCGCGGCAAAAATCGGCGGCGAGTTCAATTACGCGAGCGGGACATGGAAATTCCAAGTTGCCGACGCACAGCTCGATCTCGCGCAGTGGCAGGATTTCATCGGACAAATGGTCGTGCTGCCGGGCGGCAAATGGTCGCTCGCGGGGAAACTGCGCGGCAGCGCAACCGGCGCCTACGCCGGCGGGAAACTCGCGCTCGCCGGCGATGTCGAGCTGAGCGACGCGCGATTCGAGTTTCCCGCGCGCAACGTCGTGGCGGACGGCGTGAGCGCGAAGTTCCATTTTCGCGATCTCGACAAATTCATCTCCGAGCCCGGCGACGTGCATGTGGCGTCGCTCACCGCCGGCGAGATCAAGACGACCAACCTCGAGCTGCAGCTCGCCTTCGACACGGTGGAGAAGATCGCGGTCTCGCACGCCACGCTCGAGGCGTTCGGCGGGCGGCTCGCGGCGGAGCCGTTCCGGTTTTTCCCGCGGCAGAACGAGCTTGAGGCGGTGTTGCTCGTGGACGGCTTGGTGGTGGAACAACTGCTCGCGCTCGCGCGGGATGTGCCGGCGAAGGCGACGGGGCGGGTGGACGGCCGCGTGCCGTTGCGTATCGATGGCGCCGGTATCCGTTTCGGCACGGGCTGGCTGGAGTTGAAACGCGGCGTCTACGCCGAGGTGCAGTTCAATGCGGACGGCTTGCTCACGAGCGGCGTGGCGCCGAACAGTGCGCAATACACCGTGATGAAGAAGATCGAGGCCGGCCTCCTGCGATTGAAGCTCGCGGAGCTGCGCCTCGACATCCGCCCGCCCAAGGCGCCGCCCGGTCGCTCGGCGATCGTGCATCTCGCCGGCTCGCCGGTGGACCCGGAGGTCAAGGCGCCGGTGACCCTCGATCTCAATGTGAACGGGCCGTTCGAAAGCCTGCTCAACCTCGGCTTGAACAGCCGCGTAAGTTTCGGCGGCAAATAGCGGACGGAACCGTGGCGCCGCCCAGCGGACTAAGGCCCCGTGAGTGAGGCTGGTTCATTTTCCAACTGCGGAAGGGCGCGGCCGTCGGGCGCGTCGCGTGGCTGGCATCCGGCTCTTGCCCGACCCAACGACTCCGTGCTGCCTCCCGGAGCTCGGCCGGGATTTGAATTTTCCATCGCCTCGCGGCGTCGAATGAGCGAAACCTTCTCCACATGAAACGTCCCTTGTTCCTCGCGGTCGTTGCCACCCCGCTGCTGTTGGGCGGGTGCCTGAACGTCCGCACCGAACCGATCGAGGTGAAGCCGATCCACATCACCGTCGACGTCAACGTGAAGGTCGAGCGCGCGCTGGAGGATTTCTTCGGCGGCCTCGACGCCAAGTCCGCCACCACCACCCACGAGGAGAAAAAACCATGATCGCCCGTCTTTTCGCCGCCTGCCTCGCGCTCTGCGCGCTCACTGTCACCGTCTCCGCCCAATCGGCGGGTGCCATTCGTCAGCGCATGGAGCAGCGTCTGCCGCAGCTCGACGCGCTGAAAGCGAAGGGCGCCATCGGGGAAAACAACCGCGGTTTCGTCGAAGTGCGCGACAACGTCGGCAATGCCTCGTCCGTGGTCTCGGACGAGAACCGCGATCGCGAGGCCGTCTATGCGCTCATCGCGCAGCAGACCGGTGCGACGTCGGATTCCGTGGGCCGCGCGCGCGCCAAGCAGATCGCCGCGAACGCGCGCTCCGGCGTCTGGGTGCAGGACGAGAGCGGCGCGTGGAAGAAAAAGTGAAGCGCTTTGCCGCGCAGAAGGCGGCAGGAGCTGGAGGCTCCCGCCACTCTGCGCGAAGTGCGGAAAACAAAAGGCCGGCGAGCGCCGGCCTTTTTCGTGGGCGGAGGTGACGCGCGACTCAGTCCAGCTTGAAGCGGCCGTAGTTGCCGTTCGCGAATTGCGGCAGGTCCATCGCGCGGCCGTTCACTTCCATGCGCAGCTTGGTGCGATCCTCGACCGTGATGCGCAGGACGCCGGTCTTGCGGAATGAGCGGGTTTCGCCGCGATTGATGGTTCCGTCGAAGACGATGCTCTGGTCGGCATCGCGCACGATCTTGAGGCGCGTGTTGTCGAGGCCGACGAAAGTGAGGGTCTGCGCGCCGGCCGCGCCTTCGGCGCCGACGGGCGGCGAGGACGGCTGCGTCGCTGCGGTCTCGGTCGCGGTCTGCTTCGCTGCGGTTTGCCGCGGTTCCGTGCGGCTGGAGAGGACGTTGATGAGCAGCACGACCACGACGACGAGCACGAGTGCGCCGCCGCCGAAGAGGGCGTATTTGAGCATCACCGGGTCGAGGCCGTTGCCGCCGCCGCTGGCGCGCGGCGCGGGCTCGGAGCCTTCGCCGCCGAGCTCGACGCGGCCGTAGTTCTCGCGGGTCTCACGGCGCGGGGCACGGCCCTGGTCGGCCATCATCGTGTCGAATTCGGACACGACGCGCGCCGGATCAAATTCGAGATATTTGGCGTAGGTGCGGAGGAAGCCGCGGATGTAGAGCGGCGGCAGGTCGAAGTCGAAGGAGTTGGCCTCGAATTTCTGGAGATAATCGCCACGGATCTTCGTGGCTTCCGCGGCTTCGCGGATGGAGAGGCCTTTGCGTTTGCGCGCTTCCTCGAGTCGTTCGCCGAGCGTCTGCATGGGTGTGACCTTATTTCGGGTTGGAAGTGGGTTTGAAAGCTTAAAGCCGGTCTAGGTAGCGCTGGCTTTTCACGGCTCGTAGGTGTCGAGGTCGACGAGGATTTCGCGCGGGCTCGAGCCGTTCTCGGGGCCGACGATGCCCTTGTCCTCCATGACGTCCATGATGCGGGCGGCGCGGTTGTAGCCGATGCGGAGGCGGCGTTGCATCATCGAGGTGGAGGCGCGGCGCGTGGACTTGAGCACATCGAAGGCCTGGCGGAACAAGTCCTCGTCGTCGCCGAGATCGCCGTCGGATTCGCCGCCTTCGCCATCCTCGTCGTCTTCGCGCGCGGCGCGGTCGATCTGTTGCTGGACGGATTGGGCGTATTGCGGGGGGCCGTTTTTCTTGAGGAACTCGACGACCTCGGCGACCTCTTCGTCGGCGACGAAGGCGCCCTGGGCGCGGACGATGCGCGAGGTGCCGGGAGGCGTGAAGAGCATGTCGCCGCGGCCGATGAGCGTCTCGGCGCCTTTGCCGTCGAGGATGGTGCGCGAGTCGATTTGCGAGGCGACCTGGAAGGCGATGCGCGAGGGAAGGTTGGCCTTGATGACGCCGGTGATGACGTTCACCGACGGGCGCTGTGTGGCGATGATGAGGTGGATGCCGGCGGCGCGGGCGAGCTGCGCGAGGCGCGCGATGCTCGTCTCGATCTCGGCCGGCGCGATCATCATGAGGTCGGCGAGCTCATCGACGATCGCGACGATGTAGGGCAGGCGGTCGGGAATCTCGATGTCGTCGGGCGCGACGCCGCTGAGCTCGCCTTGTTGCTCGGGCGGGAGTTCGACGGGCTTGTCCTTCTTGCGATTGTTGAAGCCGGAGATGTTGCGGACGTTGACCTTCGCGAAAATCTGGTAGCGCTGCTCCATCTCGCCGAGGAGCCACTTCAGCGCGGCGGGCACCTTCTTCGGCTCGGTGACGACCGGGATGAGCATGTGCGGCAGCGAATTGAAGACCTTCAATTCGACCACCTTCGGGTCGACCATGATGAGGCGCACGTCCTTCGGGCTCTTCGAGTAGAGAATCGAAGCGACGATGGAGTTGATGCAGACGGATTTTCCCGAGCCCGTCGCGCCCGCGATGAGCAAGTGCGGCATCTTCGTCAGATCGGAGACGAGCGGTTTGCCGGAGACGTCCTTGCCGAGCGCGATCGGGAGTTCGGCCTTGGCGTGCGCCCAGTCCTCGCTCTCGAGAATCTCGCGCATGCCGACAGGCGTGGGTTTCTGATTCGGCACTTCGACGCCGACGGCGGCCTTGCCGGGAATCGGCGCGAGGATGCGCACCGACTGCGCGCGCATGCCGAGGGCGATGTTCTTGTCGAGGCCGGAGATTTTTTCGACGCGCACGCCGGGGGCGGGGACGACTTCGTAGCGCGTGATGACGGGGCCGACGTGGATTTCGCCGAGCGAGACTTCGACGCCGAACTCGCTGAGGATGCGGAGGAGATTCTCGGCGTTGGCGCGGTGTTCCTCCTCGGAGTTCGCGGCGTCGAGCTTCACCTGCTCCTTGAGGATTTTCAGCGGCGGGAATTCGTAGTTTTTGTCGTCGGTCTGGGGGAGGACGATCTTGGCCTTCTTGGTTTCCTCGGGCTTGACGATGTTGAGCTCGATCTTGCCGGCGGCGGCGACGGCGAGCTGCTTGGTGTCGGTCGCGGTCGGCGCGGGCTTGGCGGCGGGTTTCGCGGGGAGCGGGAGCGGCTTGTTTGATTCCGGTTCGGTCCCGGCGGCGGGAGCGCGCGAGCCGGGCTTCGGGGCGTCAGCGAGCGGATCGTCGGATTTCGGAACAATGGCCTTTTTCGACGGCGCGAGCGGTTGTGGCGTCGGGCCGGGCCGGGTGGGGGCGGCCGGCGCGGCGGCCGCTGCGGCAGCGGCAGCGGCTTTTTGCTTCGCGAGTTCCTCTTTCTGTTTGCGGCGTTCCTCGGCGAGGGCGGCGGCGAGCGCGGCGCGTTTTTGCCGCCATTCCTGGAAGTTGTGCAGCAACTTCTCGAACTCGGCCGTGATGTCCCGCGTGAAGATGAACACCATGCTCGTCAGGTAGACGGCCGTGAGCAGGAAGAACGACCCGAAGCCGCCGAATGTGCTCTCGAAGAAGCCGTCGTAGAGCGCCTTGCCGGTCCAGCCGCCGGGGCCGGACGGGTAGACTTGGCGGTTCATGAACGCCAAGCCCTGCATCGCGAGCAGCGGCGCGCCGGAGGCGAAGGAGAAGAACATCGCGATGAGCCGCGTGCCGGTGAGGTGGCGCGAGCTGCGCACGTAGGTCACTGCCATCCAGAGCAGGAAAACCGGGATGAGCCACGCCGCGCCGCCGAGGAATTTGAAGCTGAAAACCGAAATCACCACGCCCACGTCGCCGACCGGGTTTTTGTCGGCGGGTTGCAGGGCGATTTGCTGGAGCTTGCCGTTGATGACCTCGCTGCGGCTGCCGGACTGATCAAGATAGTTCTGGCTCGGCGCGTAGAACGCCATCGCCACGAGCACGAGGATGCCGAGGATCGCGCACAGCACGAAACCGCCCCAGTTTGGCCGGTGGCGCGGCGCCTCGAACGAGGGGTTGGAGTCCTTGGGATTTGTGCTCGCAGCTTTGGCCATTTCGATGCCTTTAGAGACGTCTAGCGCGGGTGAGGGTCAATGTAAATTCCCCGTTCCGCGCCACTCAAACCGCTAGCCTTCAACTACGATGCCGTTTTTCCGTTTCGACCCGATTTTTCAGGAACGCGTGTGGGGCGGCCGCGCCCTCGCGGAGCGTCTGGGCCGTGCCTTGCCGCCGGACAAACCGATCGGCGAAAGCTGGGAAATCGTCGACCGCCCCGAGGCCCAATCCGTCGTGCGCGGCGGCGAGTTCGCTGGCCGGACACTGCGCGAGCTGATCGAAGCCCGTGCGGAGGACGTGATGGGGCCCGAGTGGGAGCGCACGCGGGCGTTCCCGATTTTGGTGAAGTGGCTCGATTGTCGCGAGCGGCTCAGCCTGCAGGTGCATCCGCCGGCCTCGATCGCCCTCTCGCTCGGCGGCGAGCCGAAGACGGAAAACTGGTTCGTCGCCCATGCCGACCCCGGTGCCGGCGTGCTGGCGGGTTTGGTGGACGGCGTCGATGCGGACAAATTCCGCGCGGCGCTCGCGAACAACACCGCGGAAAAGCTCCTGCGCCGCCACGAGACGCGCGCCGGCGACTCGATCCTCATCCGCAGCGGCGTCATGCACGCCATCGACGGCGGCAACCTGATCCTCGAGATCCAGCAGAACTCCGACACGACCTACCGCGTCTACGATTGGGGCCGCGTCGGCCTCGACGGCAAGCCGCGCCAGATGCACGTCGAGCAATCGCTGGCCTGTCTCACGGCGAACACCGCGCCCGCGCCGCACCTGCTGCGTGCGAGCGAGCCGGGCGACGTGCTCGCGGATTGCGCGGAGTTCGGCATTCGCCGCGTGCGCCTCGCGCGCGGGGCGCGCCTCGAGTTCGCCGGTCGCGAGCAACCGCGCCTGCTTTCGGTCGTGACCGGCCGCTTGCAGGCCGGCGACGAGACCGTCGAACGTGGCGAGAACGTCCTGCTGCCGTTCGCGGAGGCTTTCGCCTTCACCGCGAGCGAGGACACGCTGGCGCTCGTGACGGAGAATTTCGCCCGCGTGTGACACGCCTGGGGTAGGGCGGGACCGCCGGCTCCGCTAGGGACGCCATGCCGCCCACGCGGCGATCCCGGCGGGCCCGCCCCAGCTTCGAAACTGTCGCACGGCCACACTTGAAAACCGCAAAACTCACGCCTACTTTCCGCCGTTCCGCATGAGCGAAACCAGCCAGACCGAAACTCCGAAGACTCCTCCCGCGTCCGACGCGGCCGCGAAGCCCGCCGACGCCAAACCCGCGCCCGAGGCCGCGAAAGCCACGTCGTCCGCCGACGAGCAGCTCGCCGTCGCGCGCGCCGAAGCGCAGGCCGCGCAGGAACGTTATCTGCGCTCCGTCGCCGATCTGGAAAATTTCCGTAAGCGCACCGTGCGCGAGAAGGACGAGCTCCGCCAATACGCGACCGCCAACGTCGTCGAGGACCTTATCCCGACACTCGACAATCTCAGCCTCGGCCTTGCTGCCGCGAAGCAGCAGAGCGGCGACGCGAAGTCGATCGTCGACGGCGTCGGAATGGTGTTGGAGCAGTTCAAGGCCGCGCTCGGCCGCCACGGGTTGAAGGAAATCAACCCCGTCGGCGCCGCGTTCGACCCGCACCAGCACGAGTGCATCTCGCACCAACCCGACGACAAAGTCGCGGAGGAGAAGGTCATTGCCGTGGTGCGGCTCGGTTACTCGCTGAACGGTCGCCTCGTGCGCCCGGCGTCGGTGATCGTGTCGAGCGGCCCGGCCAAGCCCGAGACGAAGGCCTGACCATGGCGACGTCCAAGAAGGAAGACTATTACGAGCTGCTCGGCGTGGCGAAGAACGCCAGCGAGGAGGACTTGAAGAAGGCCTATCGCAAGAAGGCCGTGCAGTATCACCCGGACAAGAATCCCGGCAACAAGGAGGCGGAGGAGATGTTCAAGAAAGTCTCCGAAGCCTACGAGGTGCTGAAAGACCCGCAGAAGCGCGCGGCCTACGACCAGTTCGGCCACGCCGCGTTTCAGCAAGGCGGCATGGGCGGCGCGCGCGGCGGCGGCGGTTTCCCGGGCGGCGCGGGCGGCGGTTTCCACGATCCGTTCGACATCTTCCGCGAAGTCTTCGGTCAGGGCGGAGGAGGCGGCGGCGGGATGTTCGATGAATTTTTTGGCGGAGGCGGCGGCCAGGGCGGCGCGTCGCGCGGCTCCGACCTGCGTTACGACATCGAGATTTCCCTCGAGGAAGCGGCACACGGCGTGGAGAAGGAAATTTCGTTCCGGCGCCTCGGCACCTGCTCGCATTGCGATGGCAGCGGCGCCGAGCCCGGCTCGAAGCGCACGACGTGCCCGACGTGCCGTGGTGCGGGGCAGGTCACGACTTCGCGCGGCTTTTTCCACGTGCGGCAGGTGTGCCCGACCTGCCACGGCAGCGGCGCGCGCTTCGAACGCGTGTGCGCGAAGTGCGACGGCGAGGGCCGCGTGCAGGAAACGACCAAGATCAACGTCCGCATCCCGCCCGGCGTCGACACCGGCTCGAAGCTCCGCTCCGCCGGCAACGGCGAGGCGGGCACCATGGGCGGCTCGGCGGGCGATCTCTACATCGTCGTGCACGTGAAGGAGCACGAGATTTTCGAGCGGCAGGGCGACGACCTGTTCACGGAGATCCCGATCAAGTTCACCATCGCCACGCTCGGCGGCACGATCGAGGTGCCGACGTTGCAGGGCAAGGCCACGCTGAAAATCCCGGCCGGCACGCAATCCGCCACGACGTTCCGCCTGAAAGGTCGCGGCATGCCGCACCTGCGCGGCGGCGCGCACGGCGACCAGCTGATCCGCGTGCACGTCGAGGTGCCGACTTCGCTCAACAGCGACCAGCGCAAGAAGCTCGAGGAGTTCTCGCAGGCCTGCGGCGACGTCGACCAGCCGGTGGCCAAGAGCTTTTTCGACAAAGCGAAGAAGTTTTTCTGAGTCGCACGCGCGAACGTGCCGATGAATTTGCCGCACCCTACGGTGCGGCTTTTTCATGGCCGGGCAGATTTTTCCGAAGCGGCGGCAAAGATTGCCGGACCGGGCGAGGGCAGGGAGGGGGATGAACGATGTGCCGAGACGGCGAATTTTTTAATTCGTTGGTCCTCGCTGGCTAATGGCGCGCTCGAAATCGTTGGCACCGGCGTTGCTTTTTGCCGTGCCGGATGAATATCGGTCTCTACCAAAGCGCCTCCTCGATGTCGGCTCTCGAACGCTGGCAGGACGCTACGTCGCAGAACATCACCTCTGCGCAGACGACCGGTTACCGCAAGCGCACCGTCGAGTTCTCCTCGCAGGTCGCGGGCAAGTGGAACATCCGCCCCGACGCCAAGAACGCCGGCCCGGAAAACGAGCACGCCGTGCTCTTCACCAAGGTCACCACCGGCATCAATTTCATGACCGGCGAGACGCAGCCCACGCGCCGCGAGCTCGATGTCGCGATCCAGGGCGACGGTTTCTTCGAGATGGACGGTCCCGGCGGCCAGAAGCTCTACACGCGCAGCGGTGAGTTCCGCATGACGCCGGAGCGCACGCTCGTCGGTGCGGGCGGCCTGCCGGTCCTGACTGAGGGCGGCAACCAGATCACGATGCTCCCCGGCGGCGGCGCGATCACGATCAACCGCGACGGCACGATTTTCCAAGGCAGCACGGCGCTCGGCAAACTCGGCATCTACAAGTTCTCGAATCCGGCCGCCCTCATGCCGACCGCGGGCGGCATGTTCGTGGCCGGCCCCGAGGCCGGGAAGGACAACATGTCCGATCCCGAGCTGATGCAGGGTTACCTCGAGCAGAGCAACGTCCAGCCGCTCCGCGAAATGGTCGACCTCGTCCTCATCAGCCGCGCCTACGAGGCCAACCAGAAGATCATCACCAGTGCCGACGAGCAGATGGAGAAAACCCTCCAAGCCCTCGGCTGAGCGCCACCGCGCCAATGAATTCCCCATATAGACAACCGCTATATCACGACTGCATGGCCGCGCCCGGTGTGGGGCCGGGCCGGCCCCAGTCGTGGGGGGCGGATTTTCTGCTAACCCCGAACTGCTGACGCCATGAATCTCTCCCTTTACTCGGCCGCCACCGGCATGGAGGCCCAGCAGCTCAACCTGAACACGATCGCGAACAACCTCGCGAACGTGAACACCCCGGGCTTCAAGCGCAGCAAGATCGAGTTCCAGGACCTGCTCTACCAGAAGCCGCGCGCCTCCGGCTCCGACTCCGGCGGCGGCAACCTCGTCCCCACCGGCATCGAAGTCGGCAACGGCTCCCGCGTCGCCGCGACCTCCAAGGTTTTCACCCAAGGCCAGCTCACCAACACCGGCGAGAAGCTCGACATCGCGATCCAAGGCGACGGCTTCTTCGAGGTGCAGCGCCCCGACGGCACTATCGGCTACACCCGCGACGGCTCCTTCAAGCTCAACGCCCAAGGCCAGGTCGTCACCGTCGACGGCATGCCGATCCTCAGCGGCATGCAGACCATCCCCGCCGGCTCGAACGTCTCCATTTCTGAGGACGGCCAGGTCACGGTCCAGTCCTCGAGTGGCAGCACGACCTTCCGCCTCACCATGACGCGCTTCGCCAATCCCGCGGGCCTCCGCTCCATGGGCGGCAACGTCTACGAAGAGACGGCCGCCTCCGGCACGCCCGAGACCGGCAACCCCGGCGAAAACGGCTTCGGCCGCACCATCCAAGGCTACATCGAGGCCTCCAACGTGAACATCGTCGAGGAAATGGTCGCGCTCATCGTCGCCCAGCGCGCCTACGAAATTAATTCCAAGTCCGTGCAGTCCTCCGACGAGATGCTGCAGAACGTGGCCAACATGAAGCGCTGATCGCCATGCCCCGCCTCCTCGTCACCTTCGTCGCCTTTTTCGCCCTCTGCGCGCTCCGCGCCGACGAGCCGGCCGCGACTGTCGCGATGCCGCTCAGCCAGGAAAATTTCACCGCCGCGCTCACCCGCGACCTCTCCGCGCACTTCAATCTCGAGGGCGACCTGCAGCTCGAGTTCATCCGCCCGTGGACTTCGCCTGATCGCGTCGCCCGCGACTGGCAGATCCAGATCAGCGAGTATCCTTCCGTCGCCGCCACCTCCATGCTCCTGCGCTGCCGCATCCTCGCGGACGGCCAGTCGCTCGGCGAGACCACGCTCACGCTCCGCGCCGCGCTCTGGCGCGACGCTTGGGTTGCCCGCCAGCCCATCTCGAACAACACGCCGTTCGACGCCTCCATCCTCGAGACCCGCCGCGTCGACCTGCTCCGCGAGCGCGACGCGCTGCCCGCCGCCGTCGGCGATCACTCGTTCAATTTCGTGCGCGGCATCCAAGCCGGCCGCCTCCTCACCTGGCGCGACATTGCCCGCCGCCCGCTCGTCAAGAAAGGCGAGCTGGTCGAAGTCTCCGCCGCCGACGGCATGCTCGTCGTCACGATGAAGGCCCTCGCCATGCAGAATGGCGCACAGGGCGAAGTCGTCACCGTCCGCAATCTCGACTCGAAGAAAGATTTCTCCGCGTTCGTCATCGATGAAAACCGCGTCCAAGTCCGCTTCTGAGCTTCGCGCCGCCGCCCTGATCGCACTCCTCGCGCTCGGCACCGCCGGCGTGCGCGGCGAGTCGTTGTGGACGCCTTCCTCGGGCTCGCGCGGCATGTTCGCCGATCGCAAGGCTTCCCGTTCCGGCGACATCCTCACCATCGTCGTCATCGAAAGCGTCGCGGCCACGAACACCCAGAGCAAATCCGCCACCCGCAAGTCCACCATCGAGGACGCGGTCAGCCAATTCATGTTCTCCGTCGCCGCCAGCAAGCTCGGCACGCACAACGGCGAACTCCCCGCCACCAACATCACCGGCAAGGGCGACTACTCCGGCGGCGGCCAGACGGTGAACAACCAGTCGCTCAGCAGCCGCGCCGCTGTGCTCGTCACGGACGTGATGCCCAACGGCAACCTCGTGATCGAGGGCATGCGCGTCGTCACGTTCTCCGGCGAGACGCAATACATCGTCCTCCACGGCCTCGTGCGCCCGGACGACATCGCCGCCGACAACACCATCCTTTCCTCCAACATCGCCGACGCTCGCGTCGAGTTCGTCGCCGAAGGCGCGCTCACCGACGCCCAGAAACGCGGCTGGCTCTCGAAGCTCTACGAAAAACTCCGCCCGTTCTGACGCGATGTAACACACGACTTCGGTCCACTCAGGATCACGGATGAACACAGCACGACGCACCTTCTCCTCTCTTCTCCGCCGCGCGGCCACCTGCGCCCTGGCGGTTTTCGTCGTCGCCTCCGTTTCGCACGCCGCGCGCGTGAAGGACCTCACGCTCGTCGAGGGCGGCCGTGACAATCAGCTCGTCGGCTACGGCCTCATCGTCGGCCTCGCCGGCGAAGGCGACAGCAACGCGCTCTCCACGCTCCGCGCCATTTCCAACACGCTACAGCGCTACGGCCTCAGCGTCGCCGCGACCGACATCAAGTCGAAGAACATCGCCGCCGTCATGATCACCGCCGACATCGGCGCGTTCATGAAGCCCGGCGCGCGCATCGACGTGATGGTTTCCTCGATGGGCGATGCGAAGACGCTGCAAGGCGGCGTGCTCCTCCAGACTCCGCTCCTCGGTGCCGACGGCCGCGTCTACGCCGTCGCGCAGGGCCCGGTGGCCATCGGCGGTTTCGTCGGCGGCAGCGGCGGCGCCGGCGGCGCCACCGTGCAGAAAAATCACCCGACCGTCGGCACGATCTCCAACGGCGCCATCGTCGAACGCGAGATTCCAGCGCAATTCGTCCACGACCAGACGCTGCGCCTGCTCCTCCACAATCCCGATTTCACTTCCGCCGCGCGCATGGCGGATGCGATCAACACCCGCTGGCCCGAGTCGCGCACGATCGCGACTGACGCCGCGACCGTGCAGGTCCACATCCCCGGCGAATACCGCAGCCGCGACGTCGCGTTCCTCGCCGACCTCGGCACCGTCGAAGTCCAGCCCGACACGCTCGCCCGCATCGTCATCAACGAGCGCACCGGCACCATCGTCGCCACCTCGACCGTCCGCATCTCGCATGTCGCGATCGCCCACGGCGCGTTGACCATCACTGTCACGAACAACCAGGGCGTCTCGCAGCCCGGCGCGCTCAGCAACGGCACCACGCAGACCGTCCAGAGCACGCAGACCGCCGTCAACGAGACCAAGGGCGGTTTCACCGTCCTCAACGAGCCGCCGACCGTCGAGCGCCTCGCCGCCGCGCTGAATTCCCTCGGCGTCTCCACGCGCGACATGATGGCTATTTTCCAATCGCTCAAACGCTCCGGCGCCCTCCAGGCCGAGCTGATCATCAACTGAGCCATGAACGTCTCCGCCATTTCTCCCCGCCAGTCCGCCGCCCAGGTCGCCTCGATGATGGCGAACCCCGGCAAGATGCAGAACCTCCCGCAATCCGAGCAGGTGAAGGCCGTCGCCGGCCAGTTCGAGGCCATCCTCCTCCGCCAGTTCCTCCAGGAAAGCGTCGGCAGCATCATGGGCGGCAAGGAAGGCGGCGCCGGCGGTGGCGGCAGCGTCTACGGTTACCTGCTCACCGACGTCCTCTCGAATCAACTCTCCGCCGCCGGCGGCCTCGGCCTCGGCAACATTCTCCAACACCAGCTCACACCTCGCGCTTCGCTGGCCGCAGACACGGCCGGCCAGAAAGACTGATCATGGATCACGACTGGAAAATCATCGCGGACGCCCTCCGCCACGAGATCGCCGAATACGGCGGCCTCCTCCACCTCTTCGAGGAACAGCAACGCTACCTCTTCGCGCGCAACCCCGACGGCGTGCTCCGCCTCAGCGGCGAGATCGAGTCGCTCGTGCACAGCCTCCACGAATCCCGCCGCAACCGCGAGGCGCTCGTCGCCGCGTTCGCCACCGAGCACAACGAGCTGCCCACCGCCACGCTGCGCACGCTGCTCCCGCACTTCGCCGCCGATGTCCGCCCGCTGCTCGAGGCGCTCATCTCCGAGATCAACATTCTCATTCACCGCGTCCGCCGCACCTCGCGCCACAACCACTCGCTGCTCTCCCGCACCGTCGAGGCCCAGCAGGAACTGCTCCGCCAGCTCCGCCCCGACGCCTTCACGCAAACCTACGCGCCCACCGGCCGCGTCACTCTCGGCGGCGTCCGCCCCGAGCCCGCCTTCCGCGTCGCGGGCTGAAACAGCTCTAAGCGAAAAGCTTTAAGCCCTAAGCTCCCACCACTCTTCGATCACCTGCCTCCGCTTACAGCTTACCGCTTATAGCCTAAAGCCTCCTCCCCATGTCCGGCCTCTTCTCCACTCTCGGTGCGTCCGTCAAAGCGCTCAACGCGCACGCCCGCGCCATTGAGATCGCCGGCAAGAACCTCTCGAACGTCAACAACACCGCCTACGCGCGCCAGCGGGTCATCTACGGCGATCGCGGCACGGTGGTCACGCCTGAGGGCGCACAGAGCCTCGGCCTCGAAGCGCTCGCCGTGCAGCAGCTCCGCGACGCGTTGCTCGATCGCCAGGTCATGCGCGAGACCGCGCTGAAATCCTCCTTCGAAGCCGAGCAGGACGTCCTCGGCCGCGCGCAAGCCGGCCTCGGCCAGAGCATCGACCGCTCCTCCTCCACGACCGCCTCCAGCTCGAACGCTTCCACCAACGGCCTCGCTGGCGCGCTCGACGATTTCTTCAACGCCTTCCAAAGCGTCGCCGCCAGCCCGACCGACATCGGCGAACGCCAGACGCTGCTCCAAAAAGCCGCGATCCTCACCGACCGCTTCAACCAGACCGACGCCCGCCTCGCCCAAGTGCAGTCCGACGTCGACACCGCCGTCACCGCCGACGTCGCCGACGTCAACCGCCTCCTCTCCACCATCGCCGACCTCAACGCCCAGATCGGCCGCATCGAAGTCGGCGCCCCGAACACCGCGATCGACCTCCGCGACCAACGCCAGGCCAAGCTCGAGGAACTCGCCGCGATCATCCCGATCGAAGCCCGCAACACCGACAACGGCCAGATCCAGGTCGTGATGAAGGACGCCGCCAACGCCGACGTCGTCCTCGTCGACAAGGCCGCTGTCACCGGCCCCGTCGCGTTCACCGGCACCGGCCTCACCGGCGGCGCCTCCGCCACCGCCCTCGTCTTCTCCTCCGGCAAGATCTACGGCCAGCTCTCCGCGCGCGACGGCGCCGTGCAGGATCTCCGCAACGCCCTCGACGGCATGGCGCGGCAACTCGTCACCTCCGTCAACGCCGCCTACAATCCGAGCGCGACCCCCGGCGCCGATTTCTTCGCCGCCGGCACCACCGCCGGCACCATCTCCGTGCAAGCCGGCGTCACCGCCGCCACCTTGCGCGCCGGCAACGGCTCCGCTGGCGACAACTCCATCGCCCTCGCGGTCGCGGCGATCGCCAGCCAGAATTTCTCCACCGCGGGCGGCGACGCCGTCGACGGCACGCTCAGCCAGTATTTTTCCCAGTCGGTCTCCAACCTCGGCCAGGCGCTCGCCAGCGCCAACTCCCGCGTCGATGACCAGACCAACATCAGCAACCTCGTGAAATCGCAGCGCGACGCCGTGAGCGGCGTCTCGCTCGACGAGGAGATGGCCGACCTCGTGCGTTTCCAACGCGCGTTCCAGGCCTCCTCCCGCGTCTTCTCCGTCGTCGACGATCTCCTCGACACCGTCGTGAACCGCCTCGGCCACTGAGGCCCACTGAATCCCCGCCATGCGCATCGCCTCCAACACGATTTCCGACAACATCGTCCGCCAGATCCAGAACCTCGGCTCGCAGTCGGCGCGGTTGCAATCGCAGGTCGCCTCCGGCCAGCGCATCACGAACCCCGAGGACGATCCCGCCGCCGTCAGTCGCGTCATCAACCTCGAGAGCGAACGCCGCTCCCTCGCGCAGTTCCAGCGCAACGCCGACCGCGCGCTGCAAGTCAGCCAAGCCTCCTACTCGGGCCTCCAGCAGATCAAGAAACTCTCCGACCGCGCCACCGAGATCGGCACGCTCGGCACCGGCACCGTCAGCTCCGAGGCACGCACGGCCTACGCCTCCGAAGTCGACCAGCTGATCGAGCAGGCCGTGCAGCTCGGCAACACCAAGTTCCGCAACGATTACATCTTCTCCGGCACCGCGGTCGACACCGCGCCCTTCGCCGCCACCCGCGACGCCAGCGGCCAGGTCACCGGCGTGACCTACGCCGGCAACACCGAACAGTCCTCCGTCGCGCTCTCGGAATCCTCCACGGTTTCCCCCGGCACCTCCGCCGCCACGAACACCGGCCTCGGCGATTTCATCAACCACCTCGTCGCGCTCCGCGACTCCCTCCGCGCCGGCGACACCAGCGCCGTCCAGTCCGCGCAAAGCAACCTGCTCAACAGCGAGGACCTGATCGTCAATTCGCTCTCCGAGCACGGCGCCGTGCAGATGCGCATCGAAGTCAACCAGACGCAGCAGAAGGACCGCGTCACCAATCTCGAGAAACTCGTCTCCTCCGAAGCCGACGGCGACCTCCCCTCCACGATCGTGAAACTGAACCAGAACCAGGTCGCCTATCAGGCCGCGCTCCAGTCCGCGTCGAACATCATGAAACTCTCCCTCCTCGATTACTTGAAGTAACCCCCCGCCGCCCCCTCCATGAAAGTCATCCTCGAAACACCTTCCGCCGAGCTCGACCAGCAGGTCGCGAATCTCTTCACGTTGCCCCAGGGCATCATCGGCTTCCGCGACTACACCCAAGCCGAGCTCCTCTATCAGCCCGACCACCTCCCGTTCCTCTGGCTGAAGCTCAGCAACGGCAAGGACTCGGTCCACTTCATCGTCATCGAGCCCGCCGGCCTCATCCCGGATTACACCCCCGAAGTCTTCGACGACGACGCCGCGCAGCTCGACCTCCGCGACAGCAGCGAGGCCATGGTGCTCAACATCGTCACGCTCGAGCAGCAGCGCCCGCTCGAGGCCAAGGTCAACCTCATCGGCCCCATCCTCGTCAACCGCCGCACCAAGCTCGGCCGCCAGCTCGTCATCTCCAATTACTCGCGCTACTCCGCGCACCACCCGCTCGTCGAGAGCACCCCGATCGCCAGCGCCGCCACCGCCTGAGGATTCCCCCATGCTCGTCCTTTCCCGCAAGACCAATGAGGCGATCGTCATCGGCGACGGCATCGAGATCCGCATCAACCGGATCGATGGCGACGTCGTGAAGATCGGCATCATCGCCCCGCGCGAAGTCCCCATTTTCCGCAAGGAAGTGCAGACCGCCATCGCCGCGACCAACCAGGCCGCCGCTTTCAAGCCCGCCGTCGGCCCGTCCGGCGCCGCGCTTCCGACCCTTCCAAAAATCAACCGGACCAAGGATACCGGCCCGGCCCAGTCGCCCGCCATGGATGGTGGCAACAAAACCGTCGTGACCGCTCCCGCGAAAGCCGCGGCGAAGATCAACGCGGCCTAAACCCAACCACCATCCGCCATGAGCGTCATCAACACCAACATCCAGGCCATCGCCGCCGCCCGCAACCTCAACGCGTCCCAGGAAATGCTGGGTCGCTCCCTCACCCGCCTCTCCTCCGGCTCCAAGATCGTCAACCCCTCCGACGACGCCGCCGGCCTCGCCGTCTCCGAAAAACTCGACGCGCAGAACCGCCGCGTGAAGGCCGCGACGACCAACGTCCAAAACGCCATCTCCTACGTCCAGACCGCCGACGGCTTCATGTCCGGCATGACGAAGATCCTCTCGCGCATGAGCGAACTCGCGATCCTCGCCAAGGACGTCACCAAGAACTCCACCGACATCTCGCTCTACCAACAGGAATTCGGCGCCCTCCAGGACCAGCTCCGCGCCACCATCGGCGGCCCCACCTCCGAGATCGGCGGCACCGCCGACATCGACACGCCGCTCGGCGCCTTCAACGGCATCACCCTCTTCGGCGCGAACTCCTCCGGCCTCACCGTCACCATCGGCCAGGCCGTCGGCCAGGACATGAAGATTCCGGAGTCGAACCTCCGCGATGGCGACATGCTCGACATCATCGACCAGAACGGCTCCGGCACCTACGCCCTCTCCGTCACGGATTCCGACGCGATCGGCAAAATCACCAGCGCCATTCAGGACGTCGCCACCGAGCGCGCCTCCCTCGGTGCCTCGCAATCGCGCCTCGAACTCGCCGCCAAGACCCTCCAGGTCGAATACGAGAACCTCGGCGCCGCCATCTCGCGCATCCGCGACGTCGACGTGGCCGAGGAATCCACCCAATACGCGAAATACAACATCCTCGTGCAGTCCGGCACCGCCATGCTCGCGCAAGCCAACCAGACTCCGAAGAGCGTCCTCAGCCTCCTCCAGCAATAATCTCCCACAAGTCGTCGGCGCGCCGATGTCACCGGCGCGCACGCCCCCTTCGACGGGCCTACACCACTAGAACCCCGCCGTTAAAAAAAGAGACCGCCGTCGAGTGCAACCGACGGCGGTCTTCTTTTGGGCGCGCCCCACGCCGCGCGTCGATGTTGCCGCGTCGGCCCCAAACGACTGACCCACGCGAGCACGGAGCGCTCGCACCCCGCTGGCACGACCATCTCTCCAGCGGCGCGCGATTCCATCCGGCGCGGATTCGGCCGGGAGCCGGACACAAAAAAGCGCGGCGTAAGCCGCGCTCGCGATGCGGAGAACCGTGGCGCCGGCTCAGGTCTCGCGCGTAGGCGCGACGATCCGCGCCACCCGGTTCGTGGCCGCGGTTTGCTGGCACGCCGGGCACACGCCGAAGAACTCCACCAAGTGCGTCAGCTCGGAGTAGCCGCGCTCGCGCAACACACGTTCGACTCCCTCGATCGGGAAGTAGTCCACGGGCTCCGTGGCGCCGCAGGACTTGCAGACGATGTGGTAGTGTTTCGGCTGCTGGCTCAACACGAGCTCATACATGCTCGTGCCGTTGTGTCGGAAACTCCGGCGCACGATGCCGATTTTCTCGAAGGCGCCGAGGCAGCGGTAAACCGTCACCAGATCGCATTTCTGCACCGTCAGTTCGTGATGCAACGTCTCGATCGCGACCGGCGCCTGGCGACGCGCGAGCGATTCGATCAGCGCGACGCGAGGCTTCGTGACGCGCATGCCCGCCTTGCGGATGCGCGCGAGGGCGTCAGCCAGCGGATCGACAGTCTTGGGGGCGTGGACACCCGCGAGCGGGTGGTTGGAGTGGGTAGCCGCAATCATCTGTCTGAAGAGTGAATTTCAATTGCACATGGTCGCTCCCGTGGCGAGGGGCTTTCGGGCTACGAGCGATTTTTTTGTGGGAATATTCCGGACCGTGCCGTCTTGTCCGGTTGGGTCGGACGATTTGCGATGACCTGCGCCCCTATTGCGCCAAGTCGCTCCCCCCGCCGGGCCCGCAACGCGGGTTGCGAACGGCTGGGGGCTGTGCTAGCGGTTCCGCCTCTTAGTGATGCAAGACTTGGAATTCACCGAAGTTGTCGGACTCATCTGCAAGGAAGACGCGCGGTTCGACCGCAAGGCCTACACGTTCGTCCGGCAGGCGCTCGACCACACCGTCAAGGACTTGAAGAAGCGCGCGCCCGAGCGCGCCGGCCGCTCCCAGCATGTGACCGGCCCGGAATTGCTCGGCGGGGTGCGCGACTACGCCCTCGATCAATTCGGCCCGCTGGCCAAGACCGTCCTCAACGCCTGGGGCATCACTCGCTGCCGCGACTTCGGCGACATCGTTTTCAATCTCATCGAATATAACGTCTTCTCGAAGACCGAAAACGATCGCCGCGAGGACTTCGCGGACATCTACGACTTCGACGAAGCCTTCGTGAAACCCTTCGCGCCCGCGAAGTCCCGCAAGCGCCGCGCCTCCTTCGGCGCGACGAACTGATCGTCTCGACCGCGCCAGTCTCCTGGCACCCCGGCGGCGTTCCCGCGGGGCCGAGACGAACTTCGCCCACCTTTTCTTCATGCCGAAAAAACCTTCCTCCCGCTCCCGCGACCTCGCCTTGCTCGAATCCCTTTGGCGCGCCCCGGTGGAGCGCACCACGCTCGCCAACGGCCTCACCGTCCTCCTGAAGCGCGACACCGCCGCGCCCGTCGCCTCGGTGCAAGTGTGGGTGAAGACCGGCAGCATCCACGAAGGCGCGCACCTCGGTGCCGGCCTCTCGCACTACCTCGAGCACATGCTCTTCAAGGGCACGCCGCGCCGCGCGGGCCGCGAGATCTCCGCCACCGTCCAGGCGCACGGCGGCTACATCAACGCCTACACCACCTTCGATCGCACCGTTTACTACATCGACATTCCCGCCGAGCACACCGCCGTCGCCATCGACATCCTCGCCGACGCCACGCTCCACTCCACGCTGCCCGCCGACGAGGTGGAGAAGGAGAAAAACGTCATCCTGCGCGAGATCGACATGTGCCTCGACGATCCCGACCAGCGCCTCGGCCAGGCGCTCTTCGAGACCGCCTACCGCACGCATCCGTATCGCCAGCCGATCATCGGCCATCGCGACGTCTTCGCCGCCAACACGCGCGACGATCTCGCCGCCTACTACCGCGAGCGCTACGCGCCGAACAACCTCGTCGTCGTCATTGTCGGCAACTTCGACCCCGCCGCCACCCGCGCGGCCGTCGCACAACACTTCGGCGGCACGCCGCGCCGCCGCCTCGCGCCCGTGCTCGTCCCGGACGAGACGCCGCAACTCTCGCGCCGCGACCAACACCTCTTCGAAGACGTCGAAATCTCCCGCGCCGGCCTCGGTTGGCAAATCCCCGGCCTCGCCCACGAAGACATGGCCGCGCTCGACATGCTCGCGATGGTCCTCGGCCACGGCGACGCGTCGATCCTCTGGCAGGCCGTCCGCGAGAAAGCGCGTCTGGTCCACACCATCGACGTGATGACGTGGAGCCCCGGCACCAGCGGCCTGTTCTACGTCTCCTTCATGGCCGACGCCGACAAACGTGCCGCCGCCGAAGCCGCCGTGCTCCGCGAAGTCGCCCGCGTCGCCGCGCGCGGCATCAGCCCGCGCGCGCTCGCCAAGGCCGTCCGCCAAGCCGTCACCGCCGAGGTCAACATGCACAAGACGATGTCCGGCCAGGCGTCGCGCCTCGGCGCCGCCGAAGTCGTCGTCGGCGACGTCAACTACACGCGCCGCTACTTCGAGCGCCTCACCGCGCTCCGCCCCGCGGACTTGGTTCGCGTGCTGAGAAAATATCTCGTTCCGGAAAAACTCACCGTCGTCTCGAGCAACCCGAAGTCCGCGGCCACCGCCGCGTCGGCCGCACCCTCGGTCGCGAGCGCCGCCGCCGAGTTCGAGGAGCTCACGCTGCCGAACGGCGCGCGCCTGCTGCTCCAGCCGAACCGCAACCTGCCGAATCTCCACCTGCGCCTCGCCTTCGCCGGCGGCCCGTTGTTCGAGCCCGCCGACCGTCGCGGCCTGTGCGCGTTGATGTCCGGCCTGTTGGCCAAGGACACCCGCAAGCGCACCGCCGAACAGGTCGCACTCGCCATCGAGGAAGTGGGCGGCACGTTCGCCGATTTCTCCGGCAACAACAGCTTCGGCCTCTACGCCGACGTGCTGCCCGGCGACGCCGCGCTCGCCCTCGAGTTGCTCGCCGACGCCACGCTGCGGCCGGCGTTCAAGGCCGACCGACTCGAGATCGAGCGCGAGTCGGCCCTCGCCAGCCTGCGCGAATCGATGGACGACCCGGTTTCGGTTGGTCGCAAAAAACTCCGCGAGAAATTCTTCGGCGCGCATCCTTTCGCGATCGAGAGCATCGGCGACGAAGCCGGTCTCCGCGCCATCGCGCCCGCGGATCTCAAGGCGCTCCACGCCCGCCTCGTCGTCGCGTCGAACGCCGTGTTGGCCGTCGCCGGCGACTTCGACGCAAAGAAGCTCGTGCCGCAACTGAAGGCGTTTCTCGCCCGCCTGCCGCGCGGCACGCTCGCGCGTCCGCAGCCGAAGCTCGCGCCGGTGGCCGGCGAGTTCGTCGAGACGCAACCGCGCCAGCAGGCGATCGTCTTCCAGGCGTTTCCCGGGCCGGGTTTGCTCGCATCGGACTACTACGTCGCCGAAGTCGCGGAGGAGCTGTTCAGCGGCATGTCGTCGAATCTCTTCGAGCGCGTGCGCGAACAGAAGAGCCTCGCGTATTTCGTGCGCTCCAGCCGCGTCACCGGGCAGCGCGTCGGCATGTTCTACTTCTTCGCCGGCACGAGTCCGGAGCGGCACGGCGAGGTGTTGGATGAGTTCGCGCTCGAGATCGCGCGCGTGCAGGAAGGCCGTGTCGGCGCCGACGAATTGCGCCGCTGCCAGACGCGCCTCAAGGCCGGCAAGCGCATGAGCCAGCAGACCAACTCGTCCCGCGCAATGCAGGCAGCGCTCAATGCCGTCAACGAGCTGCCGGTCAACGACAGCGCGCTCTACGACGCGCAGATCGACGCGGTCACCATCGAGCGCCTTCGCGACTTCGCCCGGAAATACTTCACCGCCGAGACGCGCACGCAGTTGGTCGTCAAGCCGTGAAACTCCCGCAGGAAGGGGAGCGCTGCCGGCTTGCCGCGCGCACAGCGAACCGGCACGCTCGCCGCACCCTTATGAAAACGACATTGCCCCGAATCCTCGCGGTCGCGTCCGCCACCTGCGCGCTGATCGCCGTTGCCCCCGCCCAGGACGCCAAGCCCGAGCACAAGGAAAAAGGCCCAAGCAAGGCCGCCCTCGAGAAATACGACGCCAACAAGGACGGCAAACTCGACGAGGCCGAGACCGCGAAGATGAACGCGGATCGCGACGCCAAGCGCGAAGCCGAGAAGAAGGCGCGCCTGGAAAAATACGACACGAACCACGACGGCAAGATCGACAAGACCGAGGCCGAGGCCGAGAAGGCGGACAAGGAAAAGGCGAAGGCCGAGCGCGAAAAGGCCAAGGCCGAGAAGCAGGCCGCCAAGGAAGCCAAAAAGGCCGGCCACGAGGCGAAGCCGCAGAACCAGAATTGAGCGCGGAAGACTCGCGCCGCCGAATTTCAGCCCCGGCACCGTGCCGGGGCTTTTTTATTCCCTGAGGGGTTGCCACCCCGGAGCTTGCTCCGGCTTGGACCGGCGATGTGGGAGCGTGCTTGCACGCGACTCTGCCCGGAGCGGGTGAAGTCGCGAGCAAGCTCGCTCCCCCAAAGCTGCGGCACCGCTGAGACTGTGCGATCGACGCTTGTCCCGAATCTACGCCGACGGTCTTGGGGCTGCGCCCGTGGCCTTACTTCTTGTCCGCCAGCCCGCCGCTCCACTTGAGCTTCGTGCGCATGACCGAGAAGTGCGAGTAGGCGCGCGGCTGCACGAGCGCGATGCGGCGCGGGGCGAGGGAGATCTCGATCGAGCCGCCCGTTACGAGCGAGTTGCGCTGGCCGTCCATCGCCACCAGCAGGCGCGCATCCTCGGTGCGGTTGACGATGCGGAGCTTCACGCGGTCGCGGAAAATGATCGTGCGATTGCTCAGCGTGTGCGGGCAGATCGGCGTCATCGCGATCGTCTGCGCCGCCGGGTGCATGATCGGACCGCCGGCTGCCAGATTGTAGGCGGTGGAGCCGGTCGGCGTGGAGAAGATGATGCCGTCGCAGTAGTAGTCGGTGACGAGCTCGTCGTCGGCGAAGACCTCGAGCCGCACGAGGCGGGAGTTCACCTCGTTCTTGATCAACACGTCGTTCAGCGCGATGTCGTGGTGTCCCGGGCCGGCGCGGCAATCGAGCAACGTGCGGCGCGCGATGCGGTAGTCGCCCTTGAGCAGTGCCGGGAAATGCGTGCGCGCTTCCTCGGCCGAGTAGGTCGTGAGAAAGCCGAGGCTGCCGCGGTTGACGCCGATGATCGGCACGTTCTCGCGCATCGCGGCGCGCACCACGCCGAGCAGCGTGCCGTCGCCGCCGATCACGCACACGGCGTCGCAACCTTTGAAGTAGCCGCGCGGAAGCTTGCGGCCTTGGTTGAGCTCGGTGCGCTTCGCCGCGGCTTTACCGGCGATCGCCATCAACTCCGCGCCGAGCTCGGCGGCACCGGGACGATCCGGGTTCACGACGAAGGCGATGCGGCGGAGTTGCTCCATGACGCGGGGAAGGTAGTGGGGACGGGGCGGGGTTGGAAACAGGAATCTCTGCGCGCTTCCGGCTGTAAGCGCGTTTAATCGGATTTTCGGAGCCCCAGTAGAAACTCGCGGTTGCCGTCCGCACCGTGGATCGGGCATTCGCGTTCGCCCTGGACGCTCGCGCCCGGCAGCTCGCGCAGCGCGAACTCGCGGACTTCGCTCATCACGCGCGCACGCACGGCGTCGTCGCGGATCACGCCTTGGCCGCGGTCGACCTCGGCCTTGCCGGCCTCGAATTGCGGTTTCACGAGCGCGATCAGCGTGCCGCCCGGGCGCAGGAACGGCCACACGGCGGGCAGCACGCTCTTCAGGGAAATGAACGACAGGTCCATCACGACGGCGTCGTAGCTCGCCCGCGGCAACGCGCCGGACGCGAGGTGGCGCGCATTGGTTTTCTCTAGTGACGTCACACGCGAATCGCGGCGGATTTTGTCGTGCAACTGTCCGGTGCCGACATCGACGCACGTCGCCGAGGCGGCGCCGGCTTGGAGCGCGCAATCCGTGAAGCCGCCGGTGGACGCGCCGACATCGAGCACGTGTGCGCCGTGGAGATCGAGGGGGAACTGCTCGAGGTAGGCGGCGAGCTTCTCGCCACCGCGGCTGACGAAGCGCGGCGGCTGATCGATCGTGATTTCGAAATCGGCGGGGAATTCCTTCCCGGGTTTGTCGAGCCGCTCGGTGCCGTGACGCACGCGGCCGGACATGATCAAAGCCTTCGCCTGCGAACGCGAGGCGCAGAGCCCGCGTGTCACGAGCAGTTCGTCGAGGCGTTGTTTGCCGGAGGCCATGCGCAGAGCGAAAGAGGCCACGCGTGCGAAGTCAAAGGTGGTCGCCGACGGGGACGCCCCCGCGCACCTCGATCAACTGGCCGGCTGGCAACGCGGACACCAGCAACTCGTGCGTCCGCCCACGGTGGCGTGGCGCAGCGGTGTCTCGCAGCGCGGGCAATGCCCGCCTTTGGCCCAGCGGTGATTGAACAGCCACGACGCCGGCATGAGTTCGTTCAGCTCCGACGGCATCCGCCCGCCGACGCCGGCGTTGTAGCGCAGCGCGCCGCGACAGACGAAACGACACTCGCGTTGCAGCGTGCGGACCTCCGCCGGCGTGAGCGTGCCGGCGAGACGCGAGGGGGCGAGGTGGGCGCGCCAGAGGATTTCGTCCGCCATCCAGTTGCCGATGCCGGGAAAGCGTTCCTGCATCAGCAGCACCGCCTTGATCGGCGCACGACGGCGACGGGCAAGGAAGTCGCCGACCGCGGCGATGGTGAAGGCGGGCGAGAGAATCGCCGGCGCGATGCGCGTCCACCAGTCGGGTGCGGTTTTGCCGTGGTGGAAGAGCGCCGCGCCGAACATGCGTGGGTCGGCGAAGACTAGCTGACGCTCGCGCTGCACAAGCACGAGGTGGTCGTGCTTGCGCGGCGCGTAGTCCGGCGGCTCGACGCGCAGTTCGCCGCTCATGCCGAGGTGCACGCCGAGCCAGTTGCCGCCGCGAAAGTGAAACAGCATCTGCTTTGCCGCGGTTTGGGAATCGACGAGCGTCGCGCCGGTGAGGGTGCGGACGATTTTCGCCGGGTCGGTGCCGCGAAAGATCTTCGCCCGCTCGTGCACGAGCACGCGGGTGACTTTCGCACCATGGCCGACGGACCAGCGGCGGCGGTAGAATTCAACTTCGGCGAGCTCCGGCATGCCGCGCACTCAACACGCGTTCGCGTTGCGCGCAAGCCGCGGGAGCCGGCGGAAGGCAAAGTTACGCATTAAGAACTTTGCCCGACGGCGACGCGAAGACCGAAGAACTATTGGATGCCGACGAGGCCTTTGACGGATTCGAGGATCTTGCGGGTGTCGTAGCCGACGCCGTCCTTGAAGACGGTCTCGGTCTTGCGCAGGTCGGAGATCGTTTTGGACGGATCGCCGTTCACGATGACGAGGTCGGCGGCCTTGCCGACTTCGATGCTGCCGACGGTCGCGTCGATTTTGAGGAGCCTGGCACCGTTGTTCGTGGCGACTTGGATCGCTTCGACGGGCGTGAGTCCGGCTTCGACGAGGAGTTCGATGGCGCGCCAGTTGCCGTAGCCGGCGATGCAGCCGCCGTAGCCGGTGGGGTCGGTGCCGACGACGAGATGGCCGCCGGCGCGGAAGAACTTCGCCTCGAGTTGAAGGTTCTTGGCGAACGAGGCGCGGAAGAGCGGGTTGTTCTGCGTTTGGATCGCGGCCCAGCGCGTCAGGTAGCTCTCGCGCAGCGGTGGGGCGAGGGTGTCGAGTTCGGCTTGGCTGGCGACGCGGCGGCCGGGCGTGAACGTCTCGAAGATGGCGAGCGTGGAGGTGAGCGCGACGTGGTGGTCGACGAGGAGTTTCACGAGTGCCTCGAATTCCGGCGACGCGGGATCGAGCTGCTCGAGCGCGTGGTAGTTGGCGAGGGCGTTGGAGGCATCGCCGGTTTTGCGGCCGGCGTTGAAGTCCGACATGGCCATGAAGCCGTGCTCGAGATTGTCGATGCCGGTCTCGACGGCTTCGCGGTAGCTGACCTTGCCGATGTGGCCGGTGACGTGCAGCCCGCGCGCGTGCGCGGCCTTGATGGCGGCGGCCATGATGTCGAGGGGCAGGTTCTGATACATCTTGAGCGACGTGAATCCCTCGTCGGCCCAGTAGTTCACCATGCGTTCGGCGGCGGCGGCGTTGGCGACGGCGTGGAGTTGCGTGATGCCGGTGCCTTCGCCGTCGAAGTAGGGCGCGGTCAGGTGGAGTTTCGGGCCGATGGCCTGGCCCGCTTCGATCTGCTTTTTCAACTGAAGATCGGTGTAGGGCTCCATGCTGCCGGTCGTGCGCGCCGAGGTGACGCCGGCGGCGAGGTAGAGGCGCGGGAAGGAGAACTCCATTTCGTTCACGTGAAACGGGCCCTTCGTGATCGAGGAGTAGAAGAGGTGTTCGTGCACCATGACGAAGCCCGGCAGCACGGTCTTGCCGGTGAGATCATTGACGGTGGCGCCTTCGGGGATCGCGACGCTGCCGTCCGCACCGAGGGCGGCGATCTTGCCATGGCGAAGGACGAGCGTCTGGTTTTCGAGTGGAGCGTGGCCGAGTCCGTCGACGACGCGCGCGTGCGTGAGCGCGACGACCGGCGCGCGGACGGTGATGTAGGGATCGACGAGGGGATTCGTCTGCGCCGAGGCGGCGGAAACGAGCGCGAGCGCGAGCAGCGTGGAGCGAAGCAGTTTCATGGAGGGCGGAGAAACAAACCGCGCGGGGTTGCACCGGCAACGCGGTCAGGTTGAGCGGACGAGGGGCGGGGACGGGCGAACGAAATCAGGTCAGCGACGCGGCGAACGCGGCGAGGTCGGCGAAGAGCGGCACGCCGGGTCGGAGGCGCGGCGCCCACGCGGCGGCGTCGTATTTGCCGGTGCAGACGGCGGCGGAGCGGATGCCGGCGGCGAGGCCAGCGTCGATGTCGCTCTCACGGTCGCCGACCATCCAGCATTGCGCGGGGTCGAGGCGGTGTTGCGCGATCGTCTCGAGGATGAAGCGCGGCGAGGGCTTGCGGTAGAGCGACGGCTGCTCGGGCGCCTCGGGGGCGATGCAGATGCCGGCGAACGCCGGCGCGGGCAACGCGAGGAGTTCCTCCATGCGCGCGTTGCAGCGGTGCGTGTCCTCGATCGTGTGGTAGCCGCGGCCGATGCCGGACTGATTCGTGAAGAGGAAAAGCAGGTAACCGAGCTCGCGCGCGCGGTGGAGCGCGACGGCGGCGCCGGGGATCAGTTCGACGCCGGCGGGATCCGCGAGGTAGTCGCGGTCGTGGATGATGGTGCCATCGCGGTCGAGGAAGAGCGCTTTGGCCATCGGAGCTTACTTCTCCTCGGCGACGTGCTGGAGGAGTTCCTCCGGCGAGACGGTGGCGGTGCCGAGCTTGGCGACGACGACGCCGGCGGCGGCGTTGGCGAATTGGGCGGCTTCCTCAAGCACGGAGCCCGCGGCGAGTGCGAGCGTGAGGGCGGCGATGGAGGTGTCGCCGGCGCCGGAGACGTCGAAGACCTCGCGCGCCATCGTCGGGATGACGCGGCCGGCCTTGCCGTTGTGCGAGAGGAGCATGCCGTCCTCGCTCAGGGTGATGACGAGGTGCTTCGGCTGGTATTGCTCGTAGATGCGGGCGCAGACCTCGGCGGCGGGGAAGGGTTGGTGCGGCTCGGGTTCGATGCCGGCGAGTTGGAGCGCTTCCTTGCGGTTCGGGGTGATGATATCGGGCGAATGGAAGCGGAGTTTGCGGCGCGGCTTGGGGTCGAGGGCGATGAGCTTGCCGTGTTCGCGGGCGAGGGCGGTGACTTTGGCGACGAGGTCGTCGGTGAGGAGACCCTTGGCGTAGTCGGAGAGGATGACGGCGTCGCATTTGCGGATCGCCTTCTCGAAGGTCGCTTCGAGTTTGCCGCTGTCGATGGCGTAGTCGTGCTGCGGCGATTCGCGGTCGAGACGGCAGAGCTGCTGGCGACGGACGAGCACGCGGGTCTTCACGATGGTGGAGCCGCTGCCGGGCGTCGGGATGGTGGCGATGCCTTTTTGGGTGAGGATGCCGCTGAGGCGTTTGCCGGCGTCGTCCTTGCCGAAGAAGCCCGCGAGGGTGGCCTTGGCGCCGAGCGAGGCGATGTTGAGCGCGACGTTGGCCGCGCCGCCGGCGCTGTAGGTGTCGCGATCGATGTCGACGACGGGCACCGGCGCCTCGGGCGAGATGCGCTGGGCGTCGCCCCAGACGTAGTGGTCGAGCATCACGTCGCCGATGACGAGGACGTGGAGTTTCGAGATCTTCTTCAGCAGGGACTTCATCGCGGGGGAAAGGGCTTAGCGAATCTCCCAGTTGTAGGGATGACGCGAGAGCATTTTTGCTCCCGTGGCGGTGACCTGGACGACGTCCTCCCAGCGGCAGCCGCCGAGGCCGGGATAATAGAGGCCGGGCTCGACGGTCACGACGGCGCCTGGCTTCAAAATCGAGGACACGGTGCTGAAGCGGCAGCCCGGGTCGTGCACGGCGAGGCCGAGGCCGTGGCCGGTGCCGTGGAAGAAGCCGACGGCGCCGTTCGCGCCGCGCTTGGTTTCGTAGCCTTCGGCGATGAAGTGATCGACGACCCCTTGGTGCACGTCGCGGCCGTCGATGCCGGCGCGGATGGCGCGGATGGCTTCGCGCTGCGCGGCGAGCACGGTGGCGACCATGCGGCGCTGCACTTCGCGCGGGCGACCTTTCAGGTAGGTGCGCGTCATGTCGCCGTAGTAGCCGCTGGCGACGTGGCGCGGGAAGATGTCGAGGATGATGAGCTCGTGCGGGCGCAGCGGGCCGTGGCCGCGCTCGTGCGGATCGCAAGCCTGGTCGCCGCCGGCGACGATGGTGTCGCGCGCTTCGCCACCGGCTTCCTTGATGGCGACGTCGATGAAGAAGCGCAGGCGCTCGGAGGTGAGCGGCTTGCCCTGATAGATGAGTGTGCGGCCCTTGATGCGCGCGGCGCGGAGGATTTTTTCGGCGGTGCTGAAGCCGACGGCGCTCAGTCGGTTGCCTTCGCGGATGGCGGCGGCTTCGCGGTCGGATTTGATTTCGCGCGCGGGGAAGAGCATGCCGTCGGCGAATTGCAGGCGCAGGCCGGCCTTCGTGAGCTTCACGTAGAGCGACGCCGGAAAGTCGTCGGCAACGCGGAAGGCGCGCTGTTTGAAGTGCTGCGCGAGGCAGAGGATCATCTCGGCGATGCCGGCGCGCGGGCCGTGTTTTTTCTTCGCGGCGTCGAGCCACTCTTCGCGCGAGAGGACGACGTCGAACGCGCTGGTCTTCTTCACGCGGCCGAACTCGAGCGCGCCCTGCACGGTGTATTTCTTCGCGCCGATGCCGAAGGCGACGAACGGATCGTGCACCTCGACCTGGCCGAAATAGAGCATGTCGGCGCTGGAGGCGGTGTCGGAGTAGAGCAGGGGAGGCGGAAGCTTGGGCACGGTGGAACGAGGGTTGAGTTTTGAGGGGCTGTGTCTAGCCATGGCGGCGAACAAAACGCAAAAATGTTTTCCCGCTTCACGTTCCTTGTCCTTTCCTGCGCGTTCACGCTCGGCGCCCTCACGGCCTGTGGCGGCAAGTCCGAAGACAAGGAGCCGCCCAAGACCGCGGACGATTATTTCCCGATCAAAATTGGCGATCAGGTCGTGAAGATGCAGATCGCGGCGCTGCCCGCCGAGCAGCAGCGCGGCCTGATGTTCCGCAAGACGATGGGGCGCGACGAGGGCATGCTGTTCGTGTTCACGAGCCCGCAGCCGATGGCGTTTTGGATGCGCAACACCACGCTGCCGCTCGACATCGGCTACATCGACGCATCCGGCGTCCTGCGCGAAGTCTACCCGATGTATCCGCTCGACGAGCGGTCGGTCTCATCGCGCGGACGCGACATGCAGTTCGCGCTCGAGATGAACCAAGGGTGGTTCAAGGACCGCGGCGTGAAACCCGGTGTGAAGCTCGACCTGAAGGCCGTGCGCGACGCGCTCAAGGCGCGCGGACTCGACCCGGCGGCGGCGGGGTTGCGCTGAGGAGGGAAGCGGTGGATCGAGCGCGCGGTGAAGGCAACGCTGCGCGGTTGGCTCACTCCTCGTCCGCGGCGGGGTCTTTTTTCCGGCGGTCGACCTTCTCGACCTTGAACTCATCCTTCGGGAGCACGTTGTCGGTCTTCACGACGGCGACGGGGAGCTTGGTTTTGATCCACAGCTCGGACTCCTTGAAATACTTCGCGCTGGCGCTTTCGAGTGCTTCGCCGACGGATTTGACCGGCAGCATGCGGCCGCGTTTCGAGGCGTTGAAATCGTAGGCGCCCTTGAAGATGCGATCGGTAGTCGAGAACGGGCTGGCGTTCTCCGGAATCTGCACGACCCAGCCGACCATGTCCTTTTCAGGCAGTTTGCCCTCGGGGTCGGAGAGCAGGATGACGAACTGCTTCTTCGGCGGCGGCGGCTTGATATCCTCGTCGGCCGCGGGCTGCGTGGCCTCGTTCATCGCTTCCACGATCTCTCGCAGGAGCTCGGGCTCGAGTTTGTGCTTCTTGAGGATCTCGGCGACTTGGCTGACTTCGATTTTGGCCATTGGGAAAACGGGAAACTCCCACGAAACACACGAAGTCCCGGGAAACTCAAATCAAACTTCGATGCAGCGCGGGCCGGCTGCGGGCCGTCCACGGGCGGACGGGCGGGAGTTTGTCACTTATTAGGTGACAAAGTCGCGGGGCGACGAAGCGATGCCGGCCGCGTTTCCGCTATGGTGGTCGCGTTTTTCCCAGTGGTCGTCGCGGGGTGTTGGGCGGGCCGGCGCGGGCCGGCGACGGTGCGTTGACTCCCGCCTTTGCCCGCTCAACCTCGCTCGCCGATGCGCGCTGCTCCGCGCTTTTTCACGCCTCCCGCGCCGCCGTTGCCGTGGCGCACGGTGTGGGGCATTTGGACCGTCGTCGGCGTGCTGCTCGTCATCCAGACCTACCTGATCGTCGGCGGCAATCCGGGCGCATCGCTGCGCGGGCATCTCTACACGAGTTTCGCGCAGATGTTGCGGGCGTGGATCTGGGCGGCGCTGACGCCTGTGGTGTTCTGGCTGCGGCGTTACCTCGCCGCGCAACATCCGCAAGTAGCCGTGCGCTTCGCGCTGCACCTGCTGGCGGCGCTGACGTTCTTCGCGGTCGGCAACCTGATCCGGCTTTGGACGCTGTATCTCGTCTTCGGCTATTTTCGACCGGAGGACAAATCGCCGTCCTTCGTCCTGGCCCAGCTCGATGCGCGCAGCCTGATCGACCTGTATCTCTACGCGCTGCTCGTGGCGGTGGGCTACATCAGCGACCTGATGGCGCAGCGGCGCGACGACGAGCGGCGCGAGGAAGGGCTGCGCGCCCAGCTCGCGCAGGCGGAACTCGCCGCGCTGCGCCAGCAGATCCAACCGCATTTCCTCTTCAACGCCCACAACGCCGTCGCGGCGCTCATCCGCGAACGCGAGAACGACAAGGCCATCGACGCGATCACGCAGCTCTCGGCGCTGCTCCGCCAACTCATGGAGCACGCCGGCAAACCCGAGATCGAGCTCTGGCGCGAGCTCGACTACGCGCAGGCCTACCTCGCCATCGAAAAGCTCCGCCTCGAGGAGCGGCTCGTGACGCATTTCCTGATCGACGACGACTGCCTCGACGCGCGCGTGCCGACATTGATTCTCCAACCCATCGTCGAAAACGCCGTGCGGCACGGCATCGCCCAGCGCCGCAACCCCGGCACGCTCACGGTGACGGCGCGGCGCGACGGCGACAGGCTCGCGATCGAAGTGGTGAACGACGCCTCGGAGTTCGCCGAGTCCACCGCGCGCGGTCGCGGCGTGGGGCTCGGCTCGACCCGCGCGCGGCTCGAGCGGATTTTCGGGCGCAGCCTCCGTTTCGCGATCGCGTTCAACCAGGACGGCGTCTCGCGCGTCCGGATCGAGTTTCCCTTCCGGGCGGCGTCCGCTGCCGCTCCGTCCCTCCACGCATGACGAAGATTCGCACCCTCATTGCCGATGACGAGAAGCCGGCACGTCGCATCCTCCGCCAACTCGTGCTCGCCGACGAGGAGCTCGAGCTCGTCGGCGAGGCGATGGACGGCCACCAAACGCTCGAGCAGATCCGCGCGCAGCAGCCGCGGTTGCTGCTGCTCGACGTGCAGATGCCGGGCAAGACCGGGCTCGATGTCCTGTCCGCGCTGCCGCCCGCGGAGCGGCCGGAAGTCGTGTTCGTCACGGCGCATGATCACCACGCGTTGAGCGCGTTCGATTATCATGCGGTCGACTATCTCGTGAAGCCGTTCACCGATGCGCGTTTTCGCCGTGCCATCGATCGGGTGAAGGGGCGCATCCACCACGGCAATTTCTCGGCGGCCGAGAACGCCTTGCGCGCGCTCTCCGCGCAAATCCAGCGCGCGACCACCTCGACCGCGGCCACGACCGAGCCCGTGGCACCGAGCTACGAAAACGCACGGCTGGCGGTGAAGGTGGACGGCGAGCTGCATTTCGTGAAGCAGCGCGATCTGCGCTGGGTCGAGAGCCAGGGCGATTACCTGAACCTGCACCTTGTCGATCGCCGGCTGTTGATCCGAATGCCGATGAAGCGAATCGAGCAGCTGCTGCACCCGGCGCAGTTCGTGCGCATCCACAAATCGACGATCATCAACACGGCGTTTCTCGAGCGCATCGTCGCGACCTCGTCCTGCACGCAGGCGGCGCGGTTGGACGACGGCACGACACTGCTGATCGGCCCGGCGTTCCGGCGAAATCTCGATCGCGTGAAGAGCCTTTCGAACGCCTGACCCGGCGGCGCGACATCGCGCGAATATCCATGCTTGTCGCTCCGGGTTTGCGACCGGCGCCGACGCTCGCGATTGCATGGGCGCATGAGCTCCCCGACCCACGTGAACCCTTTAGTGGCAGCAGTCTCGGTGATCGCGCCGGCGGGCGTCGCGTGCGCTGCGGCGGACATCAGTTACGTGATCATCCTCGTGTGGAGCAAAGGCGGTAATCCGTTCCGCATGCTCCAGGGCATCGCCTACAGCGTGCTCGGCAAGGCGACCTACGACGGCGGCGTGGCCACCGCCGCGCTCGGACTGACGCTGCACATCGGCGTGGCGCTGATGGCCGCGACCCTGTATTTCCTCCTCTACCGCACGCTGCCGTGGGTGCGCTGGCAATGGCTCGGGTCGGGCGTCCTGTTCGGCGCGCTGTTCTACACCTTCATGCAACTGGTGGTGCTGCGCCTCACGCTGATGCCGCGGACGACGTTCCCGCCGCCGCACTGGGTGCCGATCTTCATCGCGCACATCACGGTGGTCGGTCCGGTGATTGCTTTCATCACGCACCGACTCCTGGGACGGCTGGCGGCGAGCAGCCCCGCGTGAGCCGCGACGGCGAAGCGGAGCAAGGACGCGCGCTCGCCTGGCGGGCCGGGCTGGCGTTCATCGCGCAACCGACGGTGGTGGCCGGCGTGATTCCCGGAGCGATCGTCGCTCGCGGCGGCGCAGCGCTTCAGGGGCCGGCGCTCGGCTCCACCGTGATCACGGTCGGGACGGGCCTGTTGTTGTGGTGCGTGCGGGATTTCTACGCGAGCGGACGCGGCACGCTCGCGCCGTGGGATCCGCCGAAACGGCTGGTGGTCGTCGGACTTTATCGGTGGTCGCGCAACCCGATGTATCTGGCCGTGCTGACGATTCTCGCCGGTTGGTGCCTGCTCGTGTCGAGCACGACGCTGGTCGCCTACGCCGGGGCGGTGGCAATCGCCTTCCAGTGCCGCGTCATCTGGGGCGAAGAGCCATGGCTGGCGCGCACCTTTGGGGAGGACTGGACGGCCTATACGCGTTCGACCCCGCGGTGGCTTTTGCGGTGAGCAAGTTGTGCTTTCGTAGGCTTGTAGCGTCGATGTGAATTGATGCACGTGGCGGAGTGGCGATCGGGTGCATGAAAAAACCCCGTTGCTCAGGCAACGGGGTTCGGAGCTCGCAGCTTGATACGGCTTAGAACTTATAGGTCGCGGACACGAAATACGTGCGGCCAAACATGTCGTAGGTGTTGATATCGCGCCCTTGGTCTTGCTCGCTGGGGATGAACGGCGGATCGCGGTCAAAGGCGTTGTTCACGCCGACGGTAAGGCGCAGACCCTGCAGCCATCGATTGCTCCAGCTCTTGAACGAGTAGCTGGCCCGGAAGTCGTAGGATTGGTATGAACCGACTTTCGAGACCGTGACGCCACCTTGATCGTCGATACTCGGAATGAGGGTCTGCGAGGCGCCGAGGATCCAGTTTTGGTAGGTCCACTCCAACTGCGTAAACGTGCGCCAAGTGGGATAGGTGCTCGTGCCCGAGAACGATCCGGCGAAATCAAAAGGAGCGGTGGTCGGCAGGTTTTGAATCACATAGCTGTGGATGTAAGTTCCCGAGACCGAGACGTTGAAGCGCCCCTTTGTTTTCGTGTCGTAATGGTAGTCCAGACGCACATCGGCGCCGTCCTGCCACGTGCCAGCGATGTTTAGTGCCGGATTGGTGAGCCATACCGCATCGCTGGCCCCGCTCGTGATCTGGCCGGGGCCGGTGACGCGGGCACCGTCCTCGAAATGGTTCTCGCCGGCCACACTCGTGCCCAGCCGGATTTGATTTGCGTAGGGCGAAGCAGGTCCGAACTGCTCGACCGACTGGAGAATCGTCGTGGAGGGAACCGTTCCAACGAGGTCGCGCTCATCGATGTTGAACCAGTCGACGGTAAGGCTGAAGCCTTTCAGCGCGCGTGGCGACCAAACGAAGCCGGCGGTCCAGTTGCGCGATTGCGACGGAATCAGGTTGGGATTCGAGCCACCGCGCGAACGGTATTGGCGTTGGTTCGAGGGGCCGATCAAATTCCCGGATGAATCGTAGCGGTTAATGATGAGCGAGTTTGTGAAGCCGGAGTTCGATGGGCCAAACAAGCTGAAGAGCGTCGGCGCGGTAAACGACTCGCCGTATGTGCCGCGAATGACGAACTCGTCGTTGAACGGCATCCAGCGCACGGAATATTTCGGCACGAACGGGTCGGTGGTGGACGTGTAGAGTTCCTTGCGGCCGGCGAGGCCGATCTCGAGGGTCTTGAAGCCGGGCAGAGTGAAATTTCCACCGAAGACCGGAATGCGGAGTTCCGCGGAGAACCCATCGACGGATTGCTTGGCGGAGAACGGGAGGGTCGGCGTCGCCTGCAGCCACAAACCGAGGCGATCGTTGCGATCGTTCACCATGGAGGTGCGCTCGGAGCGTGTTTCCGCGCCGAGACCGAGTTGGAGGGCGCCGGCGGGCAATTGGAAGATTTCGCCAGAGGCACGAACATCAAAGCTGATGAGCTGGCTGACGAAATCCTGATAGCCGTTGCCTTCCAATTGCTCGATGACTCCGGCCGCTTGCACGCGAGCGAAGGGGTTGTAGGTGCCGTTCGCGACGGCGGCATTGTAGGCATTCGTATCGATCAGGTTCTGCTGGGCGAGGTGTTGGGTGCTGCGATTGAGGCCCACGCCAGCTTCCCACGTCCAGGTGTTGCCCAGGCTGCCCTTCAGGCCGAAGACACTCCGCAGGCCGAGCGTGTTGCTATCGCGCAGGCGGGGAAAATCGACGAAGCGGTTACGAACGCTGAGCGTGATCGCGGTGGGATTGTTCGCATTGCTGCCGACCACATTGCCGGTGACCGGTTGGGCATTCAACGAACTCATCGTGTAGCTGTTCGTGACCAGCATATCGGCAAACGCGGTGACATTGCTCGTGAGCTGGTGCTGGAGTGCGATGCTGCCGCTGCGCCGGATCGTCTTGATGGCCATCGTGGCCTTCTGGGACAAATCGAAGAAGCTCACGATCTGCGATGCATCGTAGGGGCCGGTGTAGATGCCTTGTGCGACCAAGTCGGCGAGAGACAGGTCGAGATTTTGGGGCGGGGCATTCAGGCCGGGCTTTAGGTAGTAGAATGTCGCGCCGCCATCGCCGGAGATGACGCCGGCGAAAGAGGCGGTGCGGAACTGGTTCTTACCCCACGGGCGTTCGAATTGGTAGAGGGGGTCGGAGCTGCGCCATTCGGCCGAGACGGTAACCTGAGTCTTCTCGTTCCCGATGCCGAAGGTCGTGAACGCACGCCGCGTCGCGCGGTTGCTCGCGTTGGGCGACCAAGTGTAGCCGCCGCCGGTCTCGACGCCGCGAAAGTTGGTTTTCAGGATAATGTTCACGACGCCGGAGACGGCATCGGTGCCGTAGGTCGCGGAGGCGCCGTCGTTCAGGACTTCGATGCGTTCCACGGCGGAGATCGGGATCAAACTGACGTCCACAAAGGTTCCGCCGCCCGCAGCGGCCACGGGGGAAATCGCGGCGCGACGGCCGTTGATCAGGACCAACGTCGAGCGGTTGCGCAGGGATACGGTCGAGGCGCCGTTGGTTCCGCCGGCGCGCGTGTTGCCGTTGTCTTCGCCGAGATTCGCGCGGCCGAAAAAGAAGGGGTTGATCTTCTTCATCACGTCCGTGAGGTCGTTGCCCAAGCCCGAGTTGGCGATGTCGTTGGCGGTCATAACCGTGATCGGCACGGCGGGCGTGTCGGCGGCGATGGGGATGAGCGAGCCGGTGACGACGAATTTGTCGAGTTTGACGGTGTCGTCCTTCGCGGCGTCCGCGGGAGCGGGGGCCGCTTGTGCGAGCGCGAAGCCGGGCGCGGAAAGCAGGACAGCGACGCCGAGGCAGTAAAGCCGGCGGAGCGCCGCCTGCGTGGTGCAGGTGCGGGGAGGTATCATGTGGTTGTGGTGTGGGTCGGGCGGGGCGGGATTGCCTCGCCCTCCGTCCGCGAAAACGCCGGGCGCGCGGCGACTCGCAACGCGTGCGCGGCGTCCATTGGGGTTGGCGCGCCGACCATGGCCGAAAACGGATTTTCGCCGGCGCGGCGGAGCGCGCGGTGCCGCGTGACGCGCGCGTTGACCGGGCGGCGCGGTGCCTCCACGGTGCCGGGCGTGGGACAGGACCTGAGCGAGCTTTTCGATGTGGTGGACGAGCACGATCGCGTGATCGGCCAGGCGCCGCGCGGCGAAGTGCACGCGCGCGGGCTGCGGCACCGCGCGGTGCATGTGTTCGTCACGAATCGCGCGGGCGAGGTGTTTCTCCATCAACGCTCGCTGACGAAGGACACTTTTCCCGGGCGGTGGAATTCATCGTGCGCGGGCCACGTGGGCGCGGGCGACGACTACGACGAGACGGTGCTGCGGGAACTGGAAGAGGAACTCGGCTGCGTGCCCGCGGCGGCGCCGCGGCGGTTGTTCAAGATCGAGGCGCGACCGGAAACCGGCGAGGAATTCGTCTGGGTCTACCGTGTCGAGGCCGAGGGGCCGTTCCGGCTGGAGCCCGCCGAGATCCAGCGCGGGGCATGGTTCGCGCCGGCGGAGGTCGATCGCTGGCTCGCGGCGCGGCCGGATGAGTTCGCGCGATCGTTCCTGTTCCTTTGGCCGCAGGTGCGCGGGATGCGGTGAGGCGATCGTCGCCGGCCCCGGCGACGACAACTGGCGAGCGCGGCGCAGGCTTCCAGCCTGCGCGACTTCCTCACTGCGGGCGGCAGCCCTTGAGGCGGTCGAATTCCTTCTGGCTCATCAGGCGGCGCGGGAGGCGCTTTTCGGCTTCCTTGAGCAGGCGGTCCCATTGGTCGTCGTTGCCGTCGAAATCGATCCACGGGTTGTGATGGCCGGTTTTCTTGCTGAACGTCACGTTGCCGCCGTGGAAGCGCACGGTGATGTTCCACTTTTTGCCTTCATCGTCTTTTTCCCACCAGCCGAATTCCATGCGCGGCAGTGTGGGGCGCGAGGGCGGGACGGCAAGCCGCTTGCGCGCGGAACGTGATGGACGCGCCGCCGGGGACCCGCACGATGCGCGCATGGTTCGCCTGCTTTTCCTCATTCTCGGTTTAACGGCCGCAACGCTCGCGGCACGGGCGGATCAGGTCGGCCACGAAATCGCCCGGAAGCACGCGGAGCGTGGCGGCGGGAAATACCGCGACGTGCGGACCCTTTTCATCGAGGGCAAGACGCTCATCGGCGGCGAGATTGTCGACATCCGCATGTGGGCGGAGCGGCCGAACAAACTGCGGGTCGAGAGTCAGACGGGGAAGCGCAAGGTCACGCAAATCTACGACGGCCGGCATGAGCCGGTCATCACCCACAGTGAAGTGGAGAACGGCCGGCCGTTGCGCATGAGCGCAGGCGAGCGAAAGGAATTCATCGCGAACGCCGATTTCGACGGCCCGCTCGTCGACTTCGCCGCCAAGGGCTATTCGGTCGACTACGCTGGCGATGAGGTCGTGGACGGGCGGCCGGCGAAAAAGCTCCTCGTGATGAACGCCCAGGGCGACGTTTTCTTCCTGTGGATCGACGCGAAGAGCTTCGAGATGGTGAAGCGCGGCGTGTTTCGCACGGCGAACGACAAGCGCGTGCTGATCGAGACGACGTTTTCCGATTTCCGCCCGGTGGACGGCTCGCTCCAGCCGCACCGCATCGAGACGAAGGCCGGCGCGCGCACGCTCTACCTGATGGTGCTGACGCGCATGGTGGCGAACTCGCCGTCGTCGACCGGCGAGCTGTTCAGCGTGCCGGAAAAGTGGCCGCTGCTGCCGGTCGAATTCAAGAGCGACACCTCGGCCGCCGCCCCGACGACGCCGCCGGCCGCGGCGTTGCATCACTGAGCGCGCCGGGCGCCGACGCGGTAGTCGGCGAGATAGCTGTCGAGGTCGGCCTGCGCCTGGCGGCGTTCGCGCTCGTATGCGGTCGGCTCTTGGGACGCGACCGGTGCGCTGGCAAACCACTCGCGGGAGGCGCGGCCCCGCGCCGCGTCCTCGCTGAGGCCTCGCTTCGTGAACTGGCGCACGCGCGCGGCGATGTAGTTGTCGCGCGCTGCGAGGTCGCCGAAACTGCCGGGGACATCGCGGAAGCGCGGCTTGCTCCGGGCGGATTGGGGCGAGGCGCAACCGGCGGCGAAAATCAGCAGCGCGACGGCGAGCAGGGCATACACGCGACAGGCTGGCATGCCGGCATGTTTCCCGAACGGCGCACCGGCGTCAACGCCGCGGGCGCCGCGTCCCGCCGAGCCGCGCACTCAGCGTGCGGCGGCCTCGCGGCCGGCAATCTCGGCGGCGACGCGCAACAACGCGCCGTGCGCCTGGACCGCGTGGCGCACACGGGCGCGCGCGTCGGCCGACATCTCCGGGATGTGCGGCGCGGCCGCCGGACGAAACGCGGGGAGAAAATAGCGTTCGTAGATCGCCCGCTGACGGGAAACACCGCTGACGTTGCCGATGGCTGTCACCATTTGCGGGCCACGGAAATGCCGCACCCGCCCACTCTGGCAAGCGCCATCCTGCCGCGGAGCGGTCACATTATCGTGACAGCTCGCGGAGCTGCACGGACGGCGAGCGAGCAGTCGGGATTGATCGCTTGCCCGGCGAGGAAGCGATGCCGTGGACGCAGACAGAGGCCGCGGTCGACTCGGTTGTGAGCCGGAAATTTCCGCCTCGTCGGTTTCCCCGCGCCGGGGCTTGCGCCGGGCGGCGTCGTTGCAGGATGCTGCGGCGTGACTCCGACCGAACAACTCTGTCTCGCCTGCGGGCTGTGCTGCGACGGCACGCTCTTCGATGGCGTGCAGCTCGAACCGGGCGACGACGCGGCTCGCCTGCGGGCGCGGGGTCTGCCCGTGGCGTTTTCACGCGGACGCAAACCGGTCGGTCGCTTCCCGCAGCCGTGCGCCGCGCTGTGCGCCGACCGCACCTGCCGTCTCTACCGCGAGCGTCCGGGGCAGTGCCGCAGCTTCGAGTGCAAGCTCTACAAGCAAACCCGCGCCGGCGAAGTCGAACTCGCCCCCGCGCTGCGCCTCGTCGCGAAGACCCGGCGCCTCGCCGATCGCGCGCGGCGCCTGTTGCAGCGGTTGGGCGACGCGGAGCAGCAGCGCTCGCTCGGCGAGCGCTTCCATCGCATGGACGACCGTCTGCGCGCCGATCCTTCCGACGCGGAGGCCCTCGCGCTGTTCGCCGATCTTAGCTATGTGATTCACCAGCTGAAGCTGCTCGCGCACGAACGTTTCTACACCCGCGCCGAGAAGACGAGTTTGGCGGAGTGAACGGATGCTGGTCCCCACGCAGAGAGGCCGAGGAGTTTTGCGCCGAAGGCACGCCCAATGCCGATCGCCGAAAACTTGTGCGCGGTGCAGGCCAGGGACGACACCGGGCGGACTGGCGGGAACTTGCGGCGA
Organism: Candidatus Didemnitutus sp.; assembly: GCA_019634575.1. Classification (NCBI taxonomy): domain Bacteria; kingdom Pseudomonadati; phylum Verrucomicrobiota; class Opitutia; order Opitutales; family Opitutaceae; genus Candidatus Didemnitutus; species Candidatus Didemnitutus sp. Next base: position 93,445 of record JAHCAY010000002.1, on the reverse strand, counting down.
GATCACGGGACCAAACTGGTGCGTCCCCAGCGCTCCGTGATTCGTCCCTTCCTCCACCTCCTGTTCGCCGGTTGCCTCGCCGCGTCGGCTCTCGCCGCTCCGCCGGCCAACCCGATCGCACCGACCGCCGCCGACGACTTCGGCCGCAACGTGCAGCTCGCGCCGTTCGTCGTGCGCGGCGAAAAGATCGCCCTCTCGATCCACGCGCGCACGAACGCCGACCGGCGCTATGCGACGGATTTCGCCGAGGAGGTCGTGCGCGTCGCCTACGAGACCATGGACAACAAGTCCACCGGCGCAGGACTGGTCATCGTCGGCCGCGAGGGAGAGCCGCATCCCGTCGTGATGATGCGGAAGTTCATGGCCATGGCCGAGGCTGGCCAGCTGCAGCCTGGCATGGCCGAGCTGGCGCATTCTCTGGACGCCAAGCTCACGGGATGGAAGGCGACGCTGAATCTCGACGCTAAGAATCAGGAGGCGGACCGCGAAGGTCCTAACATCACCTTTGACATGATCATGCCGGCGCTGCCCGTGCCGCTAGAAGGCGTGGCCGCCAAGCTCTACCAACTCGCCTGGGATGAGAAGTTCGACGACGCCAAGCTCGCCGCGCGCATGCGCACGCTGACGGTCGCGGATCTCGAGAGCAGCTTGTTCGCGAAATACGATTGGGTGTTCTACCTGCCGCCGCGCAACGCGTTCGATCCCGTCATCGACCAGATCATGACCGAGGCCATGAAGCACGAGAAGATGGGTCTAGGCAAACGCATGCTCATCCGCACCGCGATGGTGGTGCTCAAGCCGGCCATCCGCAAAGCCGTCGAAGGTTTCCGCAAGGGCATGCTCTACATGTCGGTCCTCCAGGCGCGCAGCGGCTGGAGCAAGGACGACATCAAGGCGCTCACCGAAGCCTACATGCAGGTGCTGATGCCGGACTTCAAATTCAACGACGGCGAAGAGCAGACACACACGCGCGTGATGGCTGCGATCGAGAAGCAGAAGGTCAAGAATGCGGAGTATGCGAAGGACCCGTTCGTGCGCCCGGTGCGTCTGACGGAGTTCGATCCCGCCGCCTACACGCGCTTCGTCGGCGACTACGGCACGCTGGAAAAGGACAAGAAGGATAAGCAGGCGAAACCGAGCCGCGCGCTCGTGCGCGAAAACGACACCTGGCTGTGGCAAAGTCGCCGCGGCAAACCGATCGTGCTCCATCCCGCCGGCGAGCGCCTCTTCGTTTCCGAGGGCGGCCAGCTGACGGTCGAATTCAAGGTTGGCGAGGGCGGTGCGGTCACCGGCGCCGAGGAGCGCCGCGTGCGTTACCGCCAGACCTTCCCGCATCCGGCCGTCGAACCGAAGAAGAAGTGACGCCGGGACCACGCCGTCGTGCGACGGCCGCTGCGATCGTCGCGGCGAGATTTGCCGCGTGACCCGGCCGGCCAGCGGGATGGGTTTTCGCAGTCGATCGGCAGGGTAGGGTTTGACGACATCGCGACGAGGGAGTGTTTTGATTCCACGTTCGTCCTGCTTTCGCCATGTCCTGTCCCTCGCGATTGGTTGTCCGGTTTTTCTCAAGATTCACCCTGTTTGCGGCCCTGTCTTTCGTCGCCTTCGCCGCCGAGCCGGCAGCGCCGGCGGACCAAGCCGTCGACTACGAGGCCTTTGGCGCGGTCGGCGACGGCGTGGCCGACGACCTGCCGGCCATCGTCAAGGCCCACGCCTTCGCCAATGCCCACGGCCTGCCGGTGAAGACCAGGCCCGGAGCCACCTACCACCTCGGGCGCCGCGCGCTCACAGCCATCATCGCCACCGATACCGACTGGGGCACGTCGCGCTTCCTCATCGACGACACCGACGTCGAAAACCACCGCCTCTCGCTCTTTGCCGTAAAGTCCCTGCTGGAGCCGGTGAAGCTGACGATCTCCCGGCTGATGCGCGATCAGCGACAAATCGAGGTGAGGCCGCCGCGCGACTGTTGGGTCAAGGTCGAGAACAGTCACCGGCGGCGCTACATCCGCGAAGGTCTCAACCAGAACAACGGCTCGGCCCAGCGCGATTGCTTCATCCTCCGGCGCGATGGCTCCATCGAGGGCGATATCGATTGGGATTACGACGTGGTCACCGACGTTGAGGTGCGTCCGATCGACGACCATCCGCTCGTCCTCCGCGGCGGCGTCTTCACGACGACGGCCAACCGGATGAAACAGGAGAAGGGCTACAACTACTGGCTGCGCAACATCGCCATCACGCGCTCCAACACCACCGTCGTGGGCCTGACGCACCACATCGTGGGCGAGGGCGAGTTTGGCCATCCCTACAACGGCTTCCTCTCCGCCCAGGGCTGCGCCAACGTCACGTTCCGCGACTGCTTCGTCACCGGCCACAAAACCTACTCGACGATCGGCGCCGCCGGGAAACCCGTGAGCATGGGCACCTACGACCTGCTCGCCAACGAGGTCGTCAGCTTCACCATGAGCGGCGTCCGCATGGACAACATCCTCGACTTGTCGCGCTGGGGCGTGGCCGCCACGAATTTCTGCAAGAACATCCTGTTGGAGAACTGCACCCTGTCGCGCATGGACACCCATCAAGGCGTCTCCGGCACCTACACGATCCGCGGCTGCACGATCGGCTACGTCGGCATCAACGCCATCGGTCGCGGCACGCTGTTGGTGGAGGATACGACCTCGAATGGTCGCGCGTTCATCACGCTGCGCTCGGACTACGGCAGCACGTGGGAGGGCCCGGTCGTGATCCGCCGCTGCAAATGGATTCCCGGTGTCGGCGCGTCGGCCCAGCCCCATTTGCTCAACGCCAGCAATAGCGGGCGGCACGATTTCGGCTATCCCTGTTTCATGCCGAGGGAGATCACCATCGACGGCTTGATCATCGACGACAGCCAGCACCCGAAGGACTACGCAGGCCCGTGCCTCTTCAGCGACCCCGACGGCAACGAGCCGGCGTCAACCGCCCGGCCCTTTCCCTACCGACTCACCGAGCGAGTGACGATCCGTCACCTCACCACCGCCAGCGGCCGGAAGATTCGCGTCTCCCCCGATGCGGCTTTCGCCGCCCGGGTCAAGGTGGACGAACAGAACTGAGCGGCGCTCATGCCGTTGGGGTGGGCGTCGGTTTCCCTACCGACGCCAGTCGCCGATCTGGAAATCGGCGACCACCTCTCTTTAAAGGCTAGACTGAAAAGTGAACTGCAGAGCAGTCCGGTTGCCGTGGGCGGTTAAGTTCGCTATTCCGGCGCAGCGCGTCCCAATGCGGTCTGACTCCATGAAAATCAAATCGGCCACCTTTGAACTCAGCGCTCCCAACCTCGCCGCCTGTCCGCGCTTGCCGCTGCCGGAGTTCGCCTTCATCGGCCGCTCCAACGTCGGCAAATCCTCGCTCATCAACCTCCTCGCGGAGAAGCGCGACCTCGCGAAGGTGTCCGACCTGCCGGGCAAGACGCGCCTGATGAATTTCTTCACCTTCAACGGCACCTGGCGACTCGTCGATCTGCCCGGCTACGGCTATGCGCATGTCTCGAAGCAGGAGCGCGCGACGTTCAACGAGGCCGTCGCCGATTTCCTCACCGGCCGCGAATCGCTCCAGCACACCTACGTGCTCATCGACTCGCGTCTGCCGCCGCAGGGCATCGACCTCGATTTCCTCGCTTGGCTGGGCGACGAGCGCGTGCCGTTTTCGCTGATCTTCACCAAGGCCGACAAGCAGTCGAAGTCCGCGACGCACACCGCGATCGACCGTTTTCGTCAGGCGGCGCTGCGGGATTCCGCGGCGGATCCGGCGATCTTCATCACCTCGTCGAAGACGAAAGACGGCCGCAAAGAACTCCTCGCGCACATCGCGGGACAGCTGGACTGAGTGATCGGCCCGAGCGAGCCATCGTCGCCAGTCGAATATCATGATTTGATCTTATCTACCCGGTCCTGCCCATGTTTCATTAGGGCGAAGGCGTGGATCATCACGTCGGGCGGGACGGGTTTCTTGTGCCATTTGTCCATCAGAAGCTTCGCGTTGTGAAGATCCAGTGAGGCGAGAATGGCGGAGATGCATGCCAGCGCCGTCTGATTGGCGGCGAAGACACCCGTGGCGACCGCGAATCCCAACGACGTCCGGATGGCGCGATACAGGTCCGCGCGCGCCTGCGGCGCCGCCTTCTCCTGCGCGGCCAGTTTCTGACTTTGCTCCTCCACCTGCTGGGCGATGGCACTCAAGGCGGCCTGCTGTCGGGCGAGGCGCTCTGCTGGGCCGAGCGTATCTGCGATTTCCGGATTCAGCTGCTTGAGGGTCGATTCCCGCAGGTCTTGTTTGCACTCTCGCTGCGCTCGGCAGATCGACCGGTAAAACAACTCCGGACTGGCCTCGGTCAGGAAGCCGAACTCTTGGTTGATGATCATCGACGATACGTTCTCGTATTCGGGCGGTCCGCTCTGATGGGGCTCGGAGGCTCCTTTGGCATGCGCCGCGATACCGCCGGGCTCGGCCATGAAGTAGGGGTTGAGGCCGATGTTGGCCTCCGCCAATGCGTAGGCGTTCATGAGGCCGAGTTGGGCGTTGTAGGCAGTCGGGTTCGTCGTGCGGAGCTCCCGGAGATTCTCCGACAGCTCAACGAGGCGGTGCTGTAGTTCCGGCAGCCATTGGTGGGGGTGCGGCAGCACGATCAGGCCACCGCCGCGGATGGCCTCTTTCCAAGCGAGAAAATTCACTGCGTGACACACCGCTCCGAAGCGCGCCCTGTCGCCCTGGCCGAGCCACGGACGGATGGTCGCGCTCCACAGGACATTCCGCGATCCCAGTAACAGCCCCATCTTCACGTAACTGTTGAAATCCTCAACAAGGCCGGTGCCGGTCATCTGGAACCGCTCGCGCGGATACCCGATCATCGCATTGACAGCCCGGTCGGCCGCCGAGCCGCGCTCCAGGCCTTCAAGGTCGTCGCGCAGCCGGTCCAACTCTCTTTTATCCCAGCGCGAATAGGCATGGGGGTCGGGTTGCCAGTGCTCATTGATTCCGAGCCTGTCGAGACGGCTCTCGATAATCCCGATGAAATCTCCGCTGAACTCTTGCGCTTTGTCCGTGAAGAAATTCATGGGCTAAAAGCTAATGTCCTATATAGATCTGTCGAATTCTTCGTGGATCAACGCGCCTGCCGCCACAGGGCATCGACATCGACTTCCTCGCTTGGCTGGGCGACGAGCGCGTGCCGTTTTCGCTGATCTTCACCAAGGCCGACAAGCAGTCGAAGTCCGCGACGCACACCGCGATCGACCGTTTTCGTCAGGCGGCGCTGCGGGATTCCGCGGCGGATCCGGCGATCTTCATCACCTCGTCGAAGACGAAAGACGGCCGCAAAGAACTCCTCGCGCACATCGCGGGACAGCTGGACTGAGTTGAGACGGATGAGAACGACCCACGGAATACACAGACTACACGGAAGATTGCCCACGAATGCTCCGCCTACCGGCTGCGCTTGAGAAAGCCATCCGCCTGATCGGCTCCGGTATGGGTTTCAGGGAGCGGCTGATCGCCGCTGGGGAAGGGGCTCAGTTGAGAGTCGGCGATAAGCCGACCCGCGAAGCCCCCTGTGTAGCCGATCAGGCGGAGCGGACTTCAAAGCGAAGCCGTCAGGCGAAGCATTCGTGGTTAAAACCGGATCGGTGGTTCGCCCAAACTGCCCGCTAATCAAGCGCTGATCACGAATTCGCGGGGATTGGCGTCGATGTCCGCTGTCGCTTCGCTCGGAACGCGGGCTCTCCCGATTTCCGTGTGCTCTGTGTGTTCTGTGGACTAAACGATTCCGAGCTTCGCGAGCTGCGTTTCCAGCTCCGCGATCGAGCTCCACGGGAGGATGGGGGAGTTTTTCCGCTCGTCCGGCGGATCGCGTTCGAGCGAATCGGACCAGCCGCCGCAACCGGTGAGCGGCAACAGCGGACGCTTGTGCAGCCACGCGAGACAAACCTCGGACTTCGTGCCCGCGCGCCCGCCGATGACGAGGCACGCGTCGCCCGCGAGCGCCATGAGGAGATTCCGCGCATCGCCCATGCCGCACGGGATGAGCACGGAGCAAGGCCAGTCCTTCACGCCGATGTCGTCGTGCGGCACAATGGAGACCACGGTCCCACCCGCCGCCAGCGCCCGCTCCGCCGCGACGCGCGTCGCCGGAGCGCCGCAGCCGCTGACGACCGTGACGCCGCGCCGCGCGAGCATTTCGCCGGCTGCGCCAGCGAGTGCGTAGGCGGGCGAGCCGGGTTCGGCACTGCCGAGGATGCAGACTTGTGGGGCGCGCTTCGTGGGGGTCATGCGCCGCAGGCTGGAGCGGGGCTTTGCGGCGACAAGGGAATAGCCGTTTGCTGGGCCGAAGGGCGAAACGCCGCTGAGTCGGACGCGTGCCGTTGGTCGCACGTCTCGACTCGAAAAATACTCCGTTGGGTTTCTCTTTGTGCTCGGAAAACGGGAGGTAGCCCGGCCTCTCCGAGGGCGGGTCCGACGCACCCGCGCCCGGAGGTCGCGGGCTACCTGGCAAGCACCCGCTACCTGGCAAGCGCACTTACGTAACGGAGTAGTGCTTGCGATCTGCACTGCAAGGTGGTCGTCGCCGTCCCCGGCGACGACTGGCGTCGGCCGGGACGCCGACGCCCACCTATTGCATGATCTCGACCGCGGGCCCGACCGGCAGGAACGCGCGGCTTGGAAAGTTCGTGCAACTGGAGGCGGGCTTCGGTGTTTTTGCGGACACATGAGGCCCCTTGCGCTTTTCCCTCGCGCCGTTCGGCGCGGTTTTTGCACCTTCGTCGCGCTGCTGGGCGCTGGGCTCGCGTTCGCGGGCGGGGAGAAGAAAGTCGCGCCGCCGGAGGGCGTGCCGGCGAAGGATGAATTTTCGCGGATGGTGCAGCTCGCGCCGTTCGTCGTGCGCGGGCAGCAGCTCGCGGTTTCGATTCACGCGCGCACTTCCCGGGACCGACGCTACGCGCAGGAATTCGCCGAGGAGGTGCTGCGGGTGATCCATGAAACCGGCGTGAGCGAACGAACGGGCCGGGGGCTCGTCATCATCGGCGAGAAGGGCGAGCCGCACCCGATCCGCTGTTTCCGGCAATTCCTCGCGCTGGCCGAGGCCGGCAAGCTCGATCCGGCGGTCGCGGCGCGCGTGCCGGAGTTGCAGGCGGCGATCGAGCATTGGCAGCGCCGCTCGGAGAACCGTGGGACCGGCTCATCCGTGAAGATCGAGGCGGACGGGTCGAAGGACGGGGCGGGCGGCGAAGTGGATCTCGAATTCGAAAAGATCGTCAGCGCGCTGCCGCTGCCGTTGGAGGGACTCGCCGCGCAGCTCTATCAGCTGGCGTGGTTCGAGAAGTTCGACGCGGCGAAGGTGGAGGCGAAACTGCGGGCGTTGCGCGCCGCCGATCTCGAGCGCGACCTATTCACGCGTTACGACTGGGTTTTCTACCTGCCGCCGCGCAACGCGTTCGATCAGGTGCTCGACGAGATCATCGCGGAGGCGATGAAGGAAGATGGCGCGGGGCTGTTCGCGCGGATGGCGGTGAAGAGCGTGATGCTCGTGGTGAAGCCGAAGATCCGGAAGGCGATCGAGGGCGTGCGCCACGGCCTGATGTTCGACTGCGTCGTGCGCGCGCGGGCGGGGCTCGACGACGACACGGTCTCCGCGCTCACCGGCGCCTACATCGAGCAATTCGTGCCCGACGAGGAGAAGTTCGAAGGCTCGGACCACGAACGCACCGTCCGCGCCGTGCGCACGGAGTGGGAGCGGCTGAAAAAGAAAACGCCACCCGCGGAGTCCGAGGCGGAGCCCGCTGAAGCGAAACCCACCGAGCCGCCGCGCTGAGGGGGCGAGGGAAGTCCGACGTCGCGGCTGAACGCGGCCTGACGCAAACGCCGCTGATCGTCACTTCGCGCCGCGCGATCATTTCGCCGGCCGCGCCGGCGAGTTCGTTGGCCGCAGAGCCCGGTTCAGCACTGCCAAGGATACAAACCCTTGGCGCGCGTTTCGTGGGGTTCATACGCCGCAGGCTGGAGCGGTGCGCCGCGGCAGCAACGGAATAGCCGCCCGTTGGGCCGAAGGACGAAGCGACAAACCAGGATCTGGCGTGCATCGCTCTGTGAGTAGACTGTTCCGTCTTGAACGAAAGTCGATCAAGATACATACGCGTTCGGTTCACGGGCCACGAAAACTGGAACAATGGAATCTCCCGAAAATACACCCCTGCCGATTATTGAGTTTACTTCAAATAACCCGCACGCGGCCGTCCGAAGAGAAAACTTACAGTTAATCGTTGAGAAGCCGTGGGGCATTCCCGAAATCGAATTTGCGATCCCACAATCCGATTCGGAGACAATTAGGGATTTAGGATACATATTAATAAATCCTCAGCTCGATGCGCTACTGCATCTTGATTCGAACGAAGCCGAATTCCTCTTTGCGTTCCTTGATCCTAACGACGAGCGGTCGCAGGGTTTCCAAAATCGGCGTTTCAAATTTCACCACCAAGGGGTCGAATACGATTGCGCGTTCAGGAAGCCGACTGATCGCCTATTTCGGCTTGCGCGCTATCTCCAGCGATTGCCGACCGAGCGTTCTATGGTCGCGGCGGGGCAATTAATTCAATTCAGGGACTCCCAGCAATTGGAGAGACTTCCTCAAGCGGCGAAGGACTATTTTGCAAAGCGCACCCAACCGCGGAGTTTCTTTATCCAGTCATCATGTCCTTTGAAAGAGGTAGTCTGGGATGATGTGAGTCGGCATCTGAATCTGGTGATGAGGTATTTCGATCGAAAATCACCTATAATCGTGCTTCGACAACCGGAGAACGAAGAAAATGTAAGTGATCCGAAGCACATTCGCTACATCGAGGACTCCTTCCCAACGGAAATCTCAAGCCTACAAGCGGACGAGGTGCTTTTGAGCCTACTTGAAGTTGCGCGCGGTAGTGAAGTTCGGTCGGCGTTTATCTACTGTTATCAGATTTTCGAGTATGCAGGCTTTCATTTCATCGATTGGAAAACGAAGTCAGCGTTGCTGAAAATCGTGCGTTCGCCGTCATTCATTAGCCGTGCGGATGATAAAATCGGTGAACTCTTTTCGGTTCTAACGGAGGCCGCCCAGAACGATGAAGTGAGGATTCGAAAAGCGATTGATGAGCTTTGCGAGCCGCAGGCACTTTGGCGCGAGATCGAGTCGAATCGGAGCTTCTTCACCGAAGACATCGAGTTCGACGGAGGATTCACTCTTCAGAGGCTGATCGGCAAGGACACAACCTTCGACAGTTGGTCTCCTACTTGGAGTTCTGCTTTTTTTGAACGTGCAACACGCATCAGGAACTGCCTCGTTCACGCGCGAGAGAAGCGCGAAAACCGCGTAATCATGCCCGGGCGCGTGAATGATGCGCGTATCCTTCAATACCTACCGTTGATGATTCGCGCAGCCGAACAGATAGTTTTGAATTCCGCAAAGTTTAGCTAGTGGCGGACAGCACCCTCGAATTATGACCGCCAAAGAAGCTTTCGCCCAACTCCAGTCCCTCGGTGACGAAAAGCTGCGGGCGCAGATGATCAAGCGCGGGGCGCCGGAGAATCAGTTTGGCGTCAAGCATGGCGACATCCGGGCGCTGGCGAAGAAGATCAAGGTCGACCACAAGCTCGGGCTCGCGCTGTGGAAGACGGGCCACGTCGAGGCGCAGCATTTGGCGGTGTTGATTCTCGAGCCGAAGAAACTCTCGGCCCAGGAACTCGACGGGCTCGTGCGCACGACCAGCTGGTCGTGGGTGGCGGACTGGCTGTGCAATTACGTCATCGATCAGCACCCGGCGAAGGAGTCGCTGCGCGAGGGTTGGATGGACGACAAGAACGTCTGGGCGGCGCGTGCGGGTTGGTATCTGACGGGCGAGTGCGCGGCCGACGACGCCGAGGGACTCGATTTGCCGGCGTTGCTCGATCGCATCGAAAAGCAGATGGTGAAAGCCGCGCCGGAGGTGCAGTGGACGATGAATTCCTGTCTCGCGAAGATCGGCATCAATCACCCGACGCTGCGCAAGCGCGCGGTGGCGATCGGCGAGAAGCTCGGCGTGTATCGCGATTATCCCGTCTCGAAAGGCTGCACGTCGCCCTTCGCGCCGATCTGGATAGAAGCGATGGTGAAGCGGCAGATGTGATCCGGCAGATATTTGCCCACGGAACACACGGAATACACGGAAGAAGGGCCCACGAAACACACGAATAGACACGAAAGCAGCGCCGCTTCAGGAGGTTTTGCCCGCGAACAGATTTCTGTGTGTTCCGTGTCTTCCGTGGGCAATTCTGGGGGGCTTTCTGGTCAGCCCGGTTTCGTGTGATTCGTGTGTTTAGTGGGCGTCTCTGGTTCCGGGGCTTTGTCACAGAGGAAAGCGGAGACGAACTGGAAGACACGGAGGCTGTGCTCTGTGTTCTCGATTGGTCCTCCTGCCGGCTCTGTGGTCGGATCGAGCGATCGTTGCGGCGGGCCGAGCGGTCCCGCCCGAGGGCGATTCGCCTGAGTAGCGGCAAGCGCGGAGCGAGCCGTGCTGGGTGACGGGTCGCTGGCGCTCCCCGCTACGGATCAGTAATCGAGGTAGGGCGCGAGCCAGCGTTCGGCTTCGGTGACGGCGATGCCTTTGCGGGCGGCGTAGTCCGCGATCTGGTCTTTGCCCAGCTTGCCGACGGCGAAGTATTTCGAGTCGGGGTGGTTGAAGTAGAGGCCGCTGACGCTGCTGGCGGGATGCATCGCGCAGGATTCGGTGAGCGTGATGTCGGTCTTCGCGGTGGCCTCGAGGAGATCGAAGAGCGCGGGTTTCTCCGTGTGGTCGGGGCAGGCGGGATAGCCGGGCGCGGGACGGATGCCGCGGTATTTTTCGCGGATGATGTCCTTCAGCGCGTAGTGCTCGAGTTTGCCGTAACCGGAGAAGTCGCGCGCCTGCTTGTGCATGTATTCCGCGAGCGCCTCGGCGAGGCGGTCGCCGAGGGCCTGCGCCATGATCGCGCTGTAGTCGTCGTGCTTGGCGCGGAATTCCTGCGCGAAGGCTTCGACGCCGTGGCCGGCGGTGACGGCGAACGCGCCGAGGTAGTCGAGGCGGCCGCTGTCCTTCGGCGCGATGTAGTCGGCGAGGCTGTGGTTGTGCTGGCCCTCGGGCTTCTCGTTTTGCTGGCGGAGGAAGTGGAAGGTCTTGAGGACCTGGGAACGCGACTCGTCGGCGTAGACTTCGACGCTGTCGCCGACGCTGTTGGCCGGCCAGAAGCCGAGGACGGCTTTCGCGGTGTAGCGTTGCTCGGCGAGGATGCGTTGGAGCATCGCCTGGCCTTCGCGGTAAACCTTGGAGGCCTCTTCGCCGACGACGGGATCGGTGAGGAGGTCCGGGAAGCGGCCGTGGAGTTCCCAGGCGGAGAAGAAGGGGCCCCAATCGATCAGTTGCGCGACCTCGTTGAGGTCGAGCAACTGAGGTTTAAGTTGAGAGTTTAAGTTTAAGTCTCCGGAGGCGGGTGGCTCTGACTTCAACTTCAACTCTTCAACTTCAGCTGGCGCAGCTTCCGCGGAGCTGAAGCTGCGTGTGCCGAGGAATTCGGGGCGGGGGATGTCGGCGATGGACCACTCGGTCGGCTGAGCGCGGCGGCGCGCTTCGGCGAGCGGGAGGAGCTTGCGCGCGGTGCGGCGGTCGCCGAACTCGATGCGCTGTTTCTCCTGTTTGTCCTGAATCTCGGCGACGAACGCGGCCTTGTTGTCGGTGCTGAGAAGTTGCGAGACGACGCCGATGACGCGAGAGGCGTCGAGCACGTGCACGACCGGTTCCTCGTAATGCGGGGCGATCTTCACCGCGGTGTGTGCGGCGGAGGTCGTGGCGCCGCCGATGAGAAGCGGGAGCTTGAAGTCGAGGCGCTGCATCTCCTTCGCGACATGCACCATCTCGTCGAGGGAGGGCGTGATGAGGCCGGAGAGGCCGATGATGTCGGCCTGCTTCTCCTTGGCGACGGCGAGGATTTTCTCGCACGGCACCATGACGCCGAGGTCGATCACCTCGTAATTGTTACAGGCGAGCACGACGCCGACGATGTTCTTGCCGATGTCGTGGACGTCGCCCTTGACCGTGGCCATGACGACTCGGCCGGCGGAGTCGCCCCGCGCGGCATCGGTGGCGGCGGCCGCGGCGGCTTGCGCGGACGGATCGGCCTCGCGGGCTTTGCGCGCGGCCTCCTTCTCAGCCTGCATGTAGGGCTCGAGGTAGGCCACGGCCTTCTTCATCACGCGCGCGGACTTCACGACCTGCGGGAGGAACATCTTGCCCGCGCCGAAGAGATCGCCGACGACGCGCATGCCGTCCATCAGCGGGCCTTCGATGATGAGGAGCGGCTTGCCGTATTTCTGGCGGGCTTCCTCGGTGTCCTGATCGATCCATGCGTCGATGCCTTTCACGAGTGCGTGCGAGAGGCGTTCCTCGACGGTGCCGCGGCGCCAGGCTTCGAGGATCTCGATGTTGGCCTTCTGGTCCTTGACGGCGCCGGTGGCCTTGAGCTTTTCGCCGAAGTCGACGAGACGCTCGGTGGCCTCGGGGCGGCGGTTGAGGAGGACGTCTTCGACGAGTTCGAGCAGATCTTTGGGAATCTCTTCGTAAACCTCGAGCATCGCCGGGTTGACGATCGCCATGTCGAGGCCGGCGCGGATCGCGTGGTAGAGAAACGCCGCGTGCATGGCCTCGCGGACGACGTTGTTGCCGCGGAAGGCGAAGGAGACGTTGGAGAGGCCGCCGCTGACGCGCGCGTGCGGGAGGTTTTGCTTAATCCAGCGCGTGGCCTCGATGAAATCGACGGCGTAGTTCGCGTGCTCCTCGATGCCCGTGCCGACGGTGAGAATGTTCGGGTCGAAGATGATGTCTTCCGGGGCGAAGCCGGCCGAGCCGACGAGGAGACGGTAGGCGCGTTCGCAGATGCGGATCTTGTCGCCGAGCGTGGAGGCCTGGCCTTGTTCGTCGAACGCCATGACGACCACGGCGGCGCCGTAGCGGCGGATGACGCGCGCCTGCTCGAGAAATTTCGCTTCGCCCTCCTTGAGGGAGATCGAGTTGACGATGCCTTTGCCCTGAAGACATTTCAGGCCGGCCTCGAGCACCTCCCATTTGGAGGAGTCGATCATGAACGGCACCTTCGCGACCTCGGGCTCGGAGGCGCAGAGCTGGAGGAAGCGCGTCATGGCCGCCGGGCCGTCGATCAGGCCGTCGTCCATGCACACGTCGACGACGTTGGCGCCGTTCTCGACCTGCTGGCGGGCGACGCTGACGGCTTCCTCGTATTTGTTTTCCTTGATCAGCTTCGCGAACTTCGGGGAGCCGGCGACGTTGGTGCGCTCGCCGATCATCGTGAAGGTGCCTTCGCGATGGGTGAACGGCAGGGAGCCGGACAGCGCGAGCTTCGGCGCGAGGATCGTGAGCGAGCGCGCGGGTTTCGGGCGGAGCGCTTCGGCGATGGCGGCGATGTGCTCGGGCGTGTTGCCGCAGCAGCCGCCGGCGATGTTGAACAGGCCGTGTTGCGCGAAATCGCCCATGTAACGCGCCATGTCGGCGGGCGTGAGGTCGAAGCCGGTCGGCGAAAGCGGATTGGGCAGGCCGGCGTTCGGGTAGCACGAGATGAACGCGTCGGACTTCTGGCCGAGCTCCTCGAGGAACGGCCGCATGAGATCGGGACCGATGGAGCAGTTGAGTCCGACCGCGAGGGGGCGCGTGTGGCGCACGGCGTTCCAGAACGCCTCGACGGTCTGCGCGGAAATCATCGTCTCGCCACCGCGGCCGACGGCGGCGGAGATCATCAGCGGGAGCTTCACGCCGTCGGCGGCGAAAACCTCGTCGATCGCGACGAGGGCGGCCTTGGCGTTGAGCGAGTCGAAGATCGTCTCGACGAGCAGGAGATCGACGCCGCCCTTGATGAGCGCGCGGATCTGGCGCGTGTAATCGGTTTTGACCTGATCGAAGGTGACGACGCGAAAGCCCGCGTCGTCGGCATCGGGGGAGTTGGAGAGCGAGACGGTCAGCGGCCCGATCGCGCCGGCGACGTAGCGGCGACGGCCGGTGGCGTTGGCGACGCGGTCGGCCCAGCGGCGGCATTGTTGCGCGGACTGGAAATTGATGTCGTGCGCGAGCTCGGCGAGGAACGGGTTCTTGATGACCTCCTCGTAGAACGCCGGGTCCTTGCGGCCACCGCGCTCGCGCGGGTCCTCGATGAAGAACTCGCTCTGGCCGATCGACGTGGCGGAAAAGGTGTTGGTTTCGATGATCTCGGCGCCGGCTTCGAGGAAGCGGCGATGGATGTCCTCGATCGTCGGCGCGAGGGTGAGCGAGTAGAGGTCGCCGTTGTTCTTGAGGTCCTTCGGCGCGTTCCGGAAGCGCTCGCCGCGCACCTGTTCCTCAGTGTGGCCGTAGCCGCGGATCGTCGTGCCCATGGCGCCGTCGATGAGGACGACGCGCTCCGCGAGGGTGCGGCGCAGGGCGATTTCGGCGGGAGAAAGAGTGCGGTCGGGCGGCATGCGGTCAGTTCGTATCGATGCATCAAGATTCGATGATGCGAGAAAGGCAACAGTGGCGTGCGGCTCTCGGCGGGCGGAGCGGAATTTTATGACAATTCGGCGCGCGAGCTGCGGATGCGTGCTGGTGGGGGCGTTGCCCGCAACGGCCCTGCGCGCGATTCGCGCGGATGGCGCTGACGGTCGTGTCGCTGCCGGGACGTCGGCGACCACCTCAGCGCGCGATCTGGGGCGCTGTGCATCGCGTCATCGCAATGCGCGCGCAGTGATTGCGCTTGCGAGTTTCGCGCCGCGCCGGATTTCTTGCCGCTCCTGAGTTCTTTCACCGTCAACTTGGCAGACGCAGGGAAGGCCGTGCAAACCGGCCACAGTTGCGCTGCGGTAACGTCCGACAAATCCCCACCGGCGGCAGGCGCCGGATACGCCAATCCCATTTCCACGGGGTGAAGGCGGGGAGGAGGAGCGCGTCGCAAGATGCGCGCAGGGCGGAGTCCGAACATCTGGCTGCCGAGTCTCACCTTCCGCCGCTGTGCGTCACAGCGCGCGGCGGAAACTTCATCGCATCAGTGCAGCGGGCCACGGCTCGCCGCCAATGAAGGGTGAGAGTGGAAACCTGTTTCGCGCGCCGACGCAGCAAAGCCGGCGCGCAGGCGTGGATCTGCTCTTGCCACTCGGAAAAGCAGATCATGTCCAACTCGATCGCGGCGTCGCTCCGACGCTCGCTCCTCCTCGCCGCCGGCTTCGCGCCGGCGCTCCTCGCGCTCGCGCAAGACGCGGCGCCCACGAAAATCGACGACTACCTCGTCACCGCGACGCGCACGCCTGCCGCCGCCAACACGCTCGGCAGCGCCATCGATTCGATCAGCGCCGCCGAACTCGCACGGCAGCAACTCACGGGGCTGCGCTCCGCGCTCGCCGGCGTGGCGGGCGCGCCGGCCTTCGCTTCGGGCGGCGCCGGCAGTTCCACGTCGCTGTTTCTCCGCGGCACGAACAGCAACCAGACGCTCTTCATCGTCGACGGCATCCGCTTCAACGATCCGAACACCGACTACGCCGTCGCGCTCGGTGGCGCTTGCGTCACCGGCTGCGATTCGCTCGAGATCGCTCACGGCCCACAGAGCACGCTCTACGGCGGCGAGGCGGTCGGCGGCGTCGTCTCGCTGCGGGCGCAGCGCGGCGCGGGCCCACTGAGCGGCAGCGTCTCCGCCGAGGCCGGTTCGTTCGGCACGATCCAGGGCGCGGTGAAGGCACAGCGCGGCGACGCGAAGAACGCCTTTTCGTTCTCCGCGCTCGGCGGCCATACCGACAACGATCGCGCGAACAACGATTTCGATTCCGCGACCTACGTGCTGCGCGTCGATCATCGCGTGAGCGACGCCGTCGCGGTCGGCGCCACGTGGCGCGGGTTCCACGGCGTCTACGGTTCGCCCGGCACGCGCTTCACGAACGATCCCGATAACCAGGACTACGAGAGCAACCAGCTCGCGACCGTGTTCGCCGACTTCACGCCGTCGCCGACGCTGACGAGCCGCGCCGTGCTCGGCGGGCAGGACCGGCGCTTCGTCTCGGAAAACCCGCGCGCCGGCTCGGCCACGCAGATCACCGTCGTGAAAAACCGCCGCGCCGTCCTCGACTGGCAGGCGACCTACACCGGCGCGGAGAAGCAGCGCGTCACCGGCGGCGTCACGGCCGAGGCCAACCACACGGTCAACACCGGCTTCGGCGCCATCAACCGCCACCAGCAGCTCTTCGCCGTGTTCGTGCAGGACGAGATCAATCCCGTCGAGAACGTCTACCTCACCGCCGGCCTGCGCAGCGACGATTCCGACACCTTCGGCCGCGCGACGACCGGCCGTGTCACCGCCGCTTGGCTAGTGGCGCAGCAACGCGTGAAATTCCGCGCGAGCTACGGCACCGGCTTCCGCGCGCCGTCGTTTCTCGATCTCTACGGCCAGAGCGCATTCTATGTCGGCAATCCGAACCTCGCGCCGGAAAAGGCGCGCGGCTGGGACGCCGGCGCCGATTTCTACCTTCCGCAGAATCGCGGCACGCTCAGCGCGACGTGGTTCGACACACGGCTGACGAATCTCATCACCTTCGATTTTGTCGCGTTTCCCAGCACGGTGAAGAACGTCGAGCGCGCGCGCACGCGCGGCGTGGAGCTGTCGGGCAAGTTCACGCTGCCCGGCACGAGCGCGACCGAGGTGCGGTTCGCCTACACGTATCTCGAGGCGGACAACCTCACTCAACACACGCGCCTCCTGCGTCGTCCGCGGCACAGCGGCTCGGCGGATCTCTGGCGCGATTTCGGCGGCGGGTTCAGCGTCGGTGCCGGGGTGGCGTTCGCCGCGCAACGCGAGGATGTGCACGCGGCGACGTTCGCGACAATCGACGCCGAAGACTACACCGTCGCGCGCCTCTACGCGGCGTGGCAGGCGACGAACACGCTGACGGTCAAGGCGCGCGTCGAGAATCTCCTCAACGAGCACTACGAGGAAGTCCATGGCTACCCGCAGCCCGGCGCCGGCGTCTTCGCGGGATTGGAGTGGCGGTTCTGAGTCGCGCAAAAGCAGCGGGAGAGTAGCGGGAGCTGGAAGCTCCCGCCACTCTCGACGTGTTGTCGGTGCACACGCCGCGCGCTTGCGCGGTGGGTCGCACTGGCGGAGCCTCGCGCCATGCTGTTGCCACCCCGATTTGCAGCGTTCGCCTTGGCTGTGTCGGCTTCGCTTCCCCCGCTCGCGTTGCGCGCGGCCGACTACCCGATTCGTCCCGTGTCGTTCACGGCCGTGCGCGTGACGGACGGATTTTGGAAGGCGAAGCAGGAGACGAACCGCACCGTCACCGTGCCCTTCGCGCTCGAGCAGTGCGAAGAGTCGGGTCGTTTGCGGAACTTCGATCTCGCGGCCGAGGTCATGCGCCGCCGCGCGGCGGGCGAGAAGGATTTCCAGATCCAGCCGCCGACGATCTACCCGTTCGACGACACCGACGCCTACAAGGCGATCGAGGGCGCGGCCTACGTGCTCAGCCTGCGGCCCGACGCGGCGCTCGCGGCGCGGCTCGACGGCTGGATCGCGCGCATCGCGGCGGCGCAGGAGCCGGACGGTTACCTCTACACGTTCCGCACGATGCATCCCGACTCGCCCGGCCACAAATGGGTGGGCGTGAAGCGCTGGGAAAAGGACCCCGAGCTCAGCCACGAACTCTACAACTGCGGCCATCTCTACGAGGCGGGCGTCGCGCATTTCCAGGCCACGGGCAAACGCACGCTGCTCGACGTCTGTTTGAAAAACGCCGAACTGCTCTGGCGTGACTTCGGCGACGGCCAGCTCCGCATCGCCCCCGGCCACGAGATCGTCGAGATGGGATTGGTGAAACTCTACCGCGTGACCGGCGACGCGCGCTGGCTGAAGCTCGCGCAAATCTTCCTCGATGCGCGCGGTCCGAAGGGGAGCCCCTACAGTCAGCAGCAGGCGCTGGTCGTCGACCAGACCGAGGCCATCGGACACGCCGTGCGCGCGAACTACCTTTATTCCGGCATGGCCGACGTCGCCGCGCTGACGGGCGATGCGCGCTACCAGCACGCGATCGAGCGCATCTGGACGAACATGGCCTCGCGCAAGCTCTACCTCACCGGCGGCGTCGGCGCGCTGGCGAAGGGCGAGGCCTACGGCGCCGACTACGAGCTGCCGCACGACGGCTACAACGAGACCTGCGCCGCCGTCGCGCTCATGATGTGGGCGCACCGGATGTTCCTGCTCTCGGGCGAGAGCCGCTACATGGACGTGTTCGAGCGCACGGCGTTCAACGGCTTCCTCAGCGGCGTCTCGGCGAGCGGCGACCGGTTCTTCTATCCCAACCCGCTCGTCTACGACGGCGCGGCCAAGAACAACCACTCGCATGCTGGGCGCGCGCCGTGGTTCGGTTGCGCGTGCTGCCCGCCGAACCTCATGCGCACGCTCGCGGCGCTGTCGGGCTATTTCTACGCGGTGAAGGACGACGCGCTCTACGTGAACTTCTACGCCACCAGCGAAGGCGAGGTCAGCGTCGCCGGACAAAAGGTGCGCGTGACGCAGACGACCGACTACCCGTGGAACGGCCGCGTGATACTGACGTTCGCGCCGGAAAAGCCCACGACGTTCACGCTCAAGCTCCGCGTCCCCGGCTGGGCGCAGGGCCGGCCTGTGCCGTCCGACCTCTACCGCTACGAGAACCCGAAGACGGCCGACTGGTCCGTGCGCTTCGGCAACGAGCGCGCCGCGCTCATCGAGGCCGACGGCTACGTGTGGCTGACGCGCGAATGGCGCACCGGCGACACGATCGAGGTGGACCTTGCAATGCCGCCGCAAGTCGTGCGCGGTCATCCCGCGATCGCTGCCACGGAGGGGCAGGTGGCCTTCGAGCGCGGACCGGTCGTCTATTGTTTCGAGCAGGCCGACCAGGCGATCCCCGAAAAGGTCGCCCGCGCGCCGAAGCTCGTGCCGCAGGCGCGCCCGGACCTGCTCGGCGGCGTGACCGTGCTCGACGTCGACGGTGCGACCGCCGTGCCGTATTTCGCCTGGAACAACCGCGGGGTGGCGCCGATGGCGGTGTGGCGGCCGGTGAAGTAGCGCGCGCATTCCGCCCGCGTCGGCGCTCGGACCGGTGGTCGCCGCTGTCCCGAGCGGCGGCTTCCAAGATCACTGAAGCCGCGAAGATCTCAGCCGCCGCCGAGGACGGCGGCGGCCACCTCGGCTTGCCAGGACTCCGCGCTTGCGGCGCGGGTGTTTCGCGGAACACTGCGCGGACCCCGTTTGCCCATGACGCACCACGCCGTTCGTTGCCTCCTTGCCCTCGGATCACTCGCAGCCTCCGCCTTCGCGGCCGACGACAGCTTTCGCCACGGCCAGCCGGCGCAATCGCAGCGCTCCGCCGCCGACTACGTGCCTGACCTCGCGGCCTACGCGAAGCCGCAGTCGAGCGAGCTGCGCGAGTTGGTCGAACGCTACAACGCCGACCGTGAGGGCTTGCTCGTCATGCATCCGGTGGCGAATTCGCCCCTGCAGCTGCGTCGGTTGGGCGAGTTCTACCGCGCCTGGCAGGCGAAGCTCGACGGCATGAACTACGACGCGCTCGGTGCCGAGGGGCGCATCGACTGGCAGCTGATGCGCGCCGAGCTGAAGTTCCAGCTCGCGCTCCTCGACCGTCAGCAGAAGCGCATGGCCGAGATCGTGCCGCTGCTGCCGTTCTTCGAGCAGCTGGCGACCCTTCAGGAAAAGCGCCGCGAATACGCCCGGCCCGACGGCAAGGCCTCCGCCGCCGTCCTGGCCGACGCGCGCGTGCAGCTCGAGGCGGTGCGCAAGGCGCTCGAGTCCGGCCTGAGCGACAAACCGGCCGAGAACGCCATCAAGCCGGACAAGATCGTCGCGCTCCGCGCCATCAACCAGCTCGATGCCACGGGCAAGCAGCTCGGCGACTGGTTCAAGCATTACGACGGCTACGATCCGGAGTTCGGCTGGTGGACGCGCGAACCCTACAAGAAACTCACGACCGCGCTGGACGACTACGCGAAATTCCTCCGCGAGAAGGTCGTCGGAGCCAAGCCCGGCGAGGACGAGCCGATCGTGGGCGACCCGATCGGCGCCGACGGCCTCGCGGTCGATCTCGAGCACGAGATGATTCCCTACACGCCCGAGCAGCTGATCGCCGTCGCGGAGAAGGAATTCGCCTGGTGCGAGGCCGAATGGAAGAAGGTCGCGCAGGAACTCGGCTACGGCGACGACTGGAAGAAGGCGCTCGAGAAGATGAAAGACGACTACGTCGCGCCCGGCGACCAGCCGCAGATGATCGCTGGCCTCGCCTATGAGGCGGTGGATTTCGTGACGCAGCGCAATCTCCTCACCGTGCCGCCGCACATGGTCGACGACTGGACGATGACCATGATGTCGCCCGAGCGGCAGAAGGTGAACCCGTTCTTCCTCGGTGGCGACCGCATCATCGTGTCGTTCCCGACGGACACGATGGACCACAAGGACAAGCTCGACAGCCTGCGCGCGAACAACATCCACCTCTGCCGCGCCACCGTCTTCCACGAGCTGATTCCCGGCCACCACATGCAGTTCTGGTATCTCGATCGCTACAACCAACACCGCCGGACCTTCGACACGCCGTTCTGGATCGAGGGCTGGGCGCTGTGGTGGGAGTTCCACCTCTGGGACCTCGGCTTCCAGCAGAAGCCGCTCGACCGCGCCGGCGCGCTCTTCTGGCGCACGCACCGCTGCGCCCGCATCATCTTCTCGCTCAATTTCCACCTCGGCAAATGGACGCCGCAGCAGTGCATCGACTTCCTCGTCGATCGCGTCGGCCACGACCGCCACACCGCCACCGGCGAGGTGCGCCGCTCGTTCAACGGCGACTACTCGCCGCTCTACCAGGTCGGCTACATGATGGGCGCGATCCAGATCCGCGCGCTCTACGCCGACCTCGTGAAGAGTGGCAAGATGGGCGAAAAGGAGTTCCACGACGCGATCATGCGCGGCGGCTCGATGCCGATCGAAATGGTCCGCGCGCATCTGACCGGCACCAAGCTCCCGCGCGACTACCGCACCTCATGGAAATTCGTGGGCGAGAACCCGTGAAGAAGCCGCGCTCCGCCAAGAACGTCCCGCCCGCGCCCGCGGCCCCATCCAGCAAGGCCCTGCGCTGGGCCGTCGCGATCACTTGCGTGGCGGCGATCGTGCTGCTGATGCGGCTCGCGCGCGACATCCTCGCGCAGATCGAGGCGCTCGGCGGCACGGGCGGCGCCGGCACGCTGCGGCTTCTCACCGGGCTCTTCGTCGTGATGTGCCTCGCGGGCTTCGTGGCCGCGGGGTTGTGGAAGGTGGGCCGCAGCCTGTTCGGTCGGGACGGCAAGAACTAGCGGCGCGTCGCGTGCAGCGCGTCGAGGCGGGCTAGCAGCTCCGCGTCCGCCAGGTCCGCCGGCCAGCCGTAGGCCGCCGCCAGCGCCGCCTCGAGGGCGTCGCTGTCGTCGCTCCGCGCGGCCCGCGCGAGCGCGAAGCGCTGTTCTTCCTGCGCGCGGCTGAGCGCGCTCAACGCGGTCGCGGGCGGCCACGGAAACGGGAATGAGCGCAGCGCTGCGAGCGGGTTGCCGACGCGGACGCTCCAGAGCGCGAAGGCTCGCGATGCCAGCACGGCGGCGCTGAAGTCGTCGTCGCGCGCCCACACCACGAGCGAGTTGTCGGGCAGGACGTCGCCCTCGATCCAGGCGAAAGCCGGTTCCGGGTCGGCGGCGGGGCAGGCGAGGAAACGCTCGAGCCGGGCGAGGGCGTTGCGCAGGTCGTCGTTTCGGCTCGGCGAGTGGAGCGGTGTGCCGGTGCGCGCGAGAGCGGCGAACGGAGCGGCGTAGAGCTGCGCTTCGGCTTCGCTCATCGCGGCGGGAAAATCGACGACGGCGAGCCGGCGTTCCGCGCGGTCGGACGCGACGCCGATGAACTCGCGCAGCACGTCGGAGTTGGGTTTGCCGGTGGCGTTGCGGGCGGCGCGGAGGCGCTGTGCTGCGGAGGGGGCGACGACG
Source organism: Candidatus Didemnitutus sp. (assembly GCA_019634575.1). Lineage (NCBI taxonomy): Bacteria > Pseudomonadati > Verrucomicrobiota > Opitutia > Opitutales > Opitutaceae > Candidatus Didemnitutus > Candidatus Didemnitutus sp. The sequence continues at coordinate 71,363 of JAHCAY010000002.1, read as the reverse complement.
CGCGCCGCTTCGACACGCTCGCCGCGGAAGGCGAACGGGAGATTCTCGGACAGCGGCGCGGATGCGGGCATGCGTTATCCGTTGTCGATACGACGCCACGCGCAAGGCGCAATGTCCCGGTTCTCGCGCGACGCGGACAGGCCGCGCGGTGCGTGCGAGGGCGGCGCGCCGTTTGACGACGCGTTGACGGAAAAGGTCTTGCTGGGGTCGGTCGGGCGCGACTTTTTCGGGAGCCATGCGAATCCTCGTCCTCGCTGTCGCGTGCTTGCTGCTGTCGGTGACGCCGGTGTCGGCAGTTTATTACGGCCAGGCGCGCGAGGAGGTCGTGAAGGAGCTCGGCAAACCGGTCTCAGAACTGAAGCGCGGTGCCCGGGAGGTGATGATCTTCAAGACCGGGCGGATCGAGCTGGAGAGCGGGAAGGTCGCGGTCGTGCAGGGTTTGCCGGTAACAGACGGGCCGGTGGCGGCGCCGATGCCAACGCCGATGGCCGACACGCCCAAGGCGGCGGAGTCAGCCGCAGGCCCGATCGAAACGAAGGCGGCAACCGAAGCGCCGGCGAAAGCCGCGCCGATCTCCGCGGCAAAGGAGAAGAGCGTGGAGCAGCAGATGATCGAAGCGGACGCGGCGGCGCGGACGAAGATGGAGAAGCAGATTGAAGAGCTCGAGAATCCGCCGCCGCCGGCGCGGGATCACGATCGTGGACCGCCGCGCTGGCTGACGTTCATCGTCGAGCTCATTATCAAGGCGGTGATGATGCTCGCGGCGTTGAAGCTCACGACGAAGTATTGGGACGTGGAGATCTCGTGGTTCGGCCTCGCGATGGCGGCGATCGCGGACACGGTGGCGCGCGCGGTGGTCGGAGCGATTGCGCTGTGGGCGCTCGGGATGGGCACGACAATGTATGCCGACGAGGCGACGGCGGCGCTCATCCTCGTCGTGGTGCTGCGGAAGGTGAGTTACAACCAATCGCTCGCCCAAGCCGTCACGATCACGCTCACGTCGAAGACGTTTACCGTCGTGGTGGGATCATTTCTGTCGGTTGTCCTGCTGCGCGCATTGTTCGGCGGCGGCGGTGGGCTCATGCCGTTCTGAGGCGGAGAGCGCGATGACTCCGGAAGGAGAGGAATGGATTTTTCGCTTGTGTGCGGGGTGTCGCCAGCTACCTTGCGTGAACAAGGTAGCTTGTTTAGCCCGAAATCATGGCCATCGACGAAAAATTCACCGCGATCCGCAAGGGACTCCTCGAGTTCCTCGTGTTGAAGATCATCGCCGGTGAGAAGGTCTATGCGGCCGATATCCTGGCGCAGCTGAGCGAGACCGATTTCGCCACGCAGGAGGGCACGCTCTATCCGCTCCTGAGCAAGATGCGCCGGGAAGGGCTGGTCGACTACGAGTGGCAGGAGTCGGAGGCCGGACCGCCGCGCAAATACTATGAGCTGACGGCGGCGGGGCGCGCGCAACTGCGCGAGACTCTCGGCTACTGGGACAAGATCAGCGCCACCGTGAAGAATCTCGGACAAAAATGAACGGCCCGCGGGCCTTCCTCCCATGAACAAGGTGATCACGATCAATCTCGGCGGCACGGCCTATCAGCTGGAGGAAACCGGCTATGACGCGTTGCGCGCTTATCTCGAAGCGGCGGGCGCTCGGCTGCGCCAGAATCCGGATCGCGACGAAATTCTCTCCGACATCGAGACCTCGATCGGGGAGAAATTCCGCGGTCGGCTGAGTGCACACAAGAACGTCGTGACGGCAGCGGAGGTCGCCGCCGTCTTGGCGGAAATGGGGCCGATCGAGGACGACACGGCACCCGGAGCGGCGCCCGGCGACGCGAAGCGGGAGGAGTCCCCGCGCGGTGAGCGCACGGCGCGGACGGAAGAGACCGCGGGTGCGGGGCCGGTCAAGCGACTCTACCGCATCTACGACGGGGCGATGGTTTCGGGCGTGTGTAACGGTCTGGGCGCCTACCTCGGGGTGGATCCGACCATTGTGCGCGTGCTGTTCGTGCTGCTGACGCTCGCGTGGGGCGCGGGAGCGCTGGCCTATCTGCTCCTCGTGATTGTGGTTCCAGTGGCCAAGTCGCCGGAAGAAAGGGCGGCGTCGGCGGGGGAGCCGTTCACGGCGCAGGAATTCATCAAGCGCGCTCGTGCCGGCTACTACGGCGCGATGCGCGATTTCCACGATCACCACGCGCGGCGCGAGTGGAAGCGACGCTTCCGGGAAGAGATGCGCGGTTGGCGCCGGTCGTTCCGGCGCGAGATGCGCGCGGGGGCGTGGGGGCGAGCGACGTGTTTCGGCGAGGGTAGCGGCGTGCCGCCGACGCCGACCTTTGCGCTGCCTTTCATTTCCGTGATGCACGGTCTGCTGGCGGTGTTGATGGTGTGTGCGGTGATCACATTGCTGGCGACGGGAACGCTGCTGGGGGCATCCCTCCCGGCGAGCCTTCCGGTGTGGGCGGCGTTGCTGCTGATGTTGTTCGCTTATGGCATGGTGGCGTGGCCGCTGAAGGCGGCGCGGCGGGCGTTCTATCACGGGGCGTTTTCCGGACCGCCGTGGGCGTGGTCGGCGGCGATGGCGGTCGATTGGGTCGTGTGGCTCGCCGTGGTGGCGGTGCTGCTTTGGCTCGCGGTCAAGCACCTGCCGATGGCGCAGGATGCGGTGCACAATCTGCCGACCGTCGCGCGGGAGGCGGCGCACAGCATCCGGGAGTGGTGGAACAGCTGGTGAAAACCGTCATGCAGAACGAAACCGGAGTGGCTCCGGCCGTGGCTGGCCGGTTGCAGCGTTTCCGCGGTGAACTGGCCGACCTGGCGTTTGCGCTCGAGCGCCGTGGGCGGATAGACGCCGCGGATGTCGTGAATGCGATCGCGGCGCGCGTGGCTGAAATCGAAACGGAGCTTGCAGTGGTCGCGCAGCCGGAATCTGCGGTATGATTGCCGTCGTCATCGTTCTCGCTGCGCTCATGGTCCTCGTCGCCACCGATCAGGCGGATGGCGGCAGCTGAGCGTCGGCGTGCTTAGGCGAGATCAGGCAATCGGTGGGCGTCGGCGTCCCGACTGACGCCCGTCGTCGCCGGGGACGGCGACGACCACCTTTCAGTGCGGATCGCTAGAATCGAGGCGCGCGCTCAAAGGCATGAGTCGGATTTAGTCGCTGAATTTCAGCCGCGGGTTCGTGTCGAGAAACTGCGCGATGGCGGCGACGAAGGTCGGGCCGTATTCGGCGCGCTTCTTCTCGCCGATGCCGGTGATGCCGTCGAGTTGGTCCACGTCGATCGGATACTCGCGGGCGAGCTGGCGCAGTGTGGCGTCGCCGAAGACGACGTAGGCGGGAACGCCGCGCTCGTCGGCGAGTTTCTTGCGCAGCTCGCGCAGGCGGGCGAACAGGATTTCGTCGCACTCGATCTCGCCCTCACGGCGGGTGACGCGTTTCGCTTTCGGGAGAGAGAGCGGTTTGGTGAGCGTGATCTTTTCGCGCGAGCGGAGGACGTTCATGCCGTCCGCAGTGAGTTCGAGGATGGGAAACTCGCCCTCGGCTTGCGCGACGTAGCCAAGGCGCATGAGTTCGCGGCCGACGGCGGCCCAGGCGGGGCGGGCGAGTTCCTTGCCGATGCCGTAGGTCGTGAGCTGGTCGTGATTCCAGCGCAGGACCTTTTCGGTTTCGGCGCCGGTGAGGACTTCGATGATGTGATTCAGCCCGACGCCGAAGCGGCCGGTTTGGCGGATGCGGTAGATGCAGGAGAGAAATTTCTGCGCGACGACGGTGCCGTCGTAGGTCTCGCGCGGTTCGAGGCAGTTGTCGCACGCGCCGCATTCGCCGAGCGGGAATTTTTCGCCGAAGTAGGCGAGCAGCTCGCTGCGGCGGCAGACGGCGCTCTCGGCGTAGTGCATCATCAGGCGGAGCTGGTTGCGCGCGACGGTCTTCTCGTGTTCGTCGGTCATCTCGTCGATGAAGTGCGTCTGCTTCGCGGCGTCGCCGCCGGAGAAGAGCAGGAGGCAGTCGCTCGGCAAACTGTCGCGGCCGGCGCGGCCGGTTTCCTGGTAGTAGCCCTCGATGTTCTTCGGCAGGTCGTGGTGGATGACCCAGCGGACATTGGGTTTGTTGATGCCCATGCCGAAGGCGATTGTCGCGCAGATGATCTTGGTGTCGTCGCGGAGAAACTGTTCCTGGTTGCGCGCGCGTTCCTCGGCGTCGAGGCCGGCGTGGTAGGCGCGGGCGGAGAAGCCGCGTCCGGCGAGCGCCTCGGCGACGCGCTCGGTGGTGGCGCGCGTGGCGCAGTAGATGATGCCGCTCTCGTCCTCGCGCTTGCGGACGAATTCGATGATTTGTTTCAGCGGCTGGTCCTTCGGGAGGACGCGGTAGGTGAGATTCGGGCGATTGAAGCTGGCGACGAAGACGGCCGGCTCGCGGAGCTGCAGGTGCTTGACGATGTCGGCCCGGACGCGCTCGGTCGCGGTGGCGGTGAGCGCCATCACGGGCACTTCGGGGAGAAGTTTGCGAAGGCGGGCGAGCTGGCGGTATTCGGGGCGGAAGTCGTGGCCCCATTCGGAGACGCAGTGTGCCTCGTCGATGGCGAGCGCGGTGATGTTCCAGTTGGCGAGGTTCTCCTTCCACTCGTCGAGCATCAGGCGCTCGGGGGCGACGTAGAGGAGGCGCCACTCGCCGCGGTGGAGGCCGCGGAGGCGGGATTTCGCCTCGTCGGCGGACAGGGTGGAGTTGAGGAACGTGGCGGCGACGCCGGCGGCTTGGAGCTGGTCGACCTGGTCCTTCATCAACGCGATCAGCGGCGAGACGACGACGGTCAGGCCGGAGCGGTGAAGCGCGGGGAGTTGAAAGCAGAGGGATTTGCCGCCGCCGGTGGGGAGCAGGGCGAAAACGTCCTTTCCGGCGAGGGCGGTCTCGATGATCTCGCGCTGCAACGGGCGAAAAGCGCCGTAGCCGAACGTGGTTTTGAGCGTGAGCAGGAGGTCGTCCACAAACTGTGCAGAGTGCGTGACGGCCCGTGCGGCAATCAAGCGCGGAGGCGAAAAGGCGGGCGAGTTTTTATTTCAATCCGAGCCAGTGGGCGAGGGCGCGGACGGCGTCGGCGGATTTGTGGCCGCGTTTGATCGAGCGGCCTTCGACGCGGAGGCGGCCGGTGGCGCGATCGGCTTTGGGGTCGACGTGGCCGACGAGTTCGGTGCCGGCGAGGATCGGAAGCGAGTAGTGGCCGCGGACGCGTTTGGCGGGCGGGGTATAGGCTTCCCACGTGTAGTCGAAACTCCAGAGGGCCGACGTCACGCGTCGGTCGTAGATCAGTGGGTCGAGCGGGGCGAGGAGGTGGAGCGGGGGAGCCGAGTGTTGCGGACCGGGAGTTGAGGGCTCGAGCAGCGGCAGGTCCGTGCGGAGGCAGTAAAGGGGCGGGCAGTTCTCGACGGAGATCGGCTGGACGAGGTCGGCGACGAGGGGAAGTTCGTCGCGTTTGAGTGTGCAGAGGCGGCGCTGGCGGAGTTTCAACTCGGCGCACCAGTGCGCGGTGGCGCGGGCGGCGGGCTCCGGTGCAGCGAGGATTTCGGCCGGCAGGACGCGTTCTGGAAGATCGTAGAAGCGGCGGTTGCCGGTGCCTCGCTTGGCGATGAGGAGGCGGCCGTGGAAGAAGAGTTTCTGGAGCGTGGCTTTGACGAGCGAAGATGCGCCCCAGACTTGGCGCGAGGGGCCGTGGTCGTCGAAGTCTTCCGCGCTGAGCGGGCCGCGGGCGGCGATCGCGGAGAGGAGGTTTTCGGCGAGGATTTTTTGCTTCGCGGAAAGGCGACCGGACCATGAGCCGGAGCGATGCGTGCGGCGGCGCATAGCGGCGAGAAGGTGCGGCCAGGCTTCGTGGCCGAAGGCGACGAGGATGCCGGTTTGCGGGTGATGATGCTCGAAGGCGACGCGTTGCGTCGCGGGTTTCACGGACGTGTCGCCGTGCAGATGGCGCATCAGATCGCCTTCGCGGTAGCCGGCCACGCGGTGGCGGAGGATGAGGTCGTGCATGCGGCCGCAGATGTTAAGCGGATCGATCTGCACATAGCCGAGTCGGGCGAGGGCGGCGGCGACATCGGCGACGGGCTCGTCGAGCAGCAGCGCGCGGCGCATGAAGCGGCGGGCGTGGTCGGTGGTCAGGCGGAGCGGCGGCACGGCGGAAGACTTTGGCCGGAGAGGCTTGGCGGCAAGTTTGGCCGCAGCACAGTCGACGGTCCGGGAAGGCGGCGCAGTTTGTCGTGGCCGAAAACAAAACAGCCGCGCCTGGCGGCGCGGCTGGAAAGTTATCTCGCGTGGGAGGGGCCGGTTATTTCTTTGGCGCGGCGGCTTGGAGCTCGTCGAGGCGCTTCTGGAGGGCGTTCATCTCGGAGACAAGGCGCTCTTCCATCTTCTTGCGGTCGGAGCTGTTCACGATGCTCATGCTGGCGGCGTCGCGGACGACGTTGGCGGGGAGCGAGAGCAGGCGGGTGAGGAGGCCCTGATCCTTGAAGCTGCTGAGGTAGAGGGCGGTGATCTCGTGCGAGAGCTTCATGGAATCCTGCGCGATGGTCTGGGCGGTCATCACGTTGTTGTTGAGCTCCTGATTGCGGGCCATTTCGGCGGTGAGAGCGCCGCTGATCTGATTCGAGATGCGTTGCGAATACTGCGCGATGGACTCGCGGGTGAGGTTTTGGTCCTTCGACATTTCCGCGAGGATCGGGGAAATCTTCTCGGCGAGGCGGCCGCCGACCTTGTCGATTTGCTCGTTCTGGAGCTTCTCGGCTTCCTCGGGCGTCTTCGGAATGTTGGTGCCGTAGGGCATGACCTTGGCGGCGATGGCCTCGGCGAGCTGGTTCATCTTTTCCTGATTCAGCTTCTGGACTTCCTCCTCGGTCAGGAAGACGTCGGCGGAGCGCTTCGCGATGGCGTCCTTGAGCAGCGTGTTGACGGATTCGATGTGGCGGCGGGTCTCCTCGGCGGAGGCTTTGAGTTCGGCGTTGGTCTGCTCGCGCAACGCATTCATCTCGGTTTGCTGACGCGTCGCGAGATCCTGCACGGTCTTTTGGTGGAACCAGAAAATCGCGCCGCCAACGAGAAGGGCGGTGAGGATGACCGCCGGAATTTGTGCTTTAAGATTTTGCCACATGTGTGTGTCGGGTTGAGATAACTGCCGACAGTCAGACAGATAGAATGTTCAAATGCAACGCCGCCTTCGCTCCGCCAAACGTGTAAAAACCTCTGCCCCATGAGTCTGAATCGCTCCGAACAATCGCTCTTCGATTACTGGCAACGCCAGCCGGAGGAGTTGCGACATTGGCAGATGAAAACCGTCGAGGCGGCGAAGCGGTTCGCCTTGCCCGGCGACGTCGCGCGCGGACTCGAACGCGAGCTCTGGGATTATTTTCGCGAGCGGACGGCGCAGGTGCCGGCGCTGCGGTCGCTCAGCCCCGGCGGCGGGCAGCGGGTGAGCATGCTGAATCTCGCGGAGCTGATGCTGCGGCTCTGGGGGCCGCTGCCGAAGGCGAAGCGCCCGGGGCCGCGTCCGCTGGAATCTTGAGCGGACGGTGGGTCAAGCGTCGCGTCGCAGCGTGACGAGCGTGGCGCCCCAACCGCCGCTGTGCTCGTCCCCGAGGCGGAAGCCGGCGACGCGCGACGAGCGGCGCAGAAGGGCGTGGACGGTTTCGCGCAGGGTGCCGGTGCCTTTGCCGTGCACGACCCGCACGGTGAAAATGCCGGCGCGCACGCACTCGGCGAAATAGTCGTCGAGCAACGGCGCGATCTCGGTGGGTCGAAACGTGTGCAGATCCAGTTCGCCGGTAATCGGAACGCGGACGGGATCGGGGGCTTCCGCTTCTTCAGTCACGGGTGCACATAACGTGAGCGGCGCGACTGGTGCAAAAGAAAACCCGCCCCCCGTGGGGCGGGTTGGACACACACACAACTAAAATGGGAAATCAGGAGCGGACTTGCGTCGGCGTCTTCGTCGCGATGGCGACCGAGCGCTCGTCCTGCGCGACGCGTTGCGCGACCAGGTTGAGGGAGGGTAGCGCGGTGCGGACGGCGAACGCGGGCTTGGCCTGGTTGCGGAAGGACTCGAGGCTTTGCGCGATGGTCTTCTCGGCTTCCGTGTAGCGCGGGGCGGTGACGGTGTAGGCCGGGAGATTGATGACGTTTTCGTTCTGGTTCTGCACGGCGGCGGAGGCGGCGGTGACGGTGACGCTCACGAGGGAGAGGATGAAAGTGATCTTCTTCATGGTTCGTATCGGTTGATGCCACCACTACACGCAAGCGCGGTGCCAAGTTGCGGCGCGTTGCGTAAGTGGCCGTGGCTGCGCGGAATGAATTTTTTCGGGCCAAAGTGGGAACTCGCAAAGACCAGGGTTCGCGTCACGCGCGCGGTATCGGCGATTCCCACGCGTGGGACGATTTCGGGCGGGTCATGCCTGACCATGACTTTCGGACGCCGAAAGGGCGTCGCGGGCGACGGCGATGCCGGCTGAATTCGCTCCTGTCCCGCTTCACCCGCCATGCTGCAATTCGATCATCTCACCCAGCGCTACGGCGCGCTCACGGCACTCGACGACGTCTCGCTCACGATCGAGCGCGGCGAATTTTTCGGTCTGCTCGGACCCAACGGCGCGGGCAAGAGCACGCTCATGTCGCTCATCGCGGGATTGCGCGCGCCGAGCGCCGGGACGCTGCGGCTCGGCGGCGTGAATCTTGCAGGCCGGCCGGCCGAGCTCGTGCGGGCGACCGGCTTCGTGCCGCAATCGGTCGCGCTCTACGAGGAGCTCACCGCGGAGGAGAACCTCGGCATCTTCGGCCGCCTTTACGGCCTCGCCGGCAAGGCGCTCGCCGCGCGCATCGACGAATGCCTGGCCGCGGTGCAGCTCGCGGATCGCCGCAAGCACGCGGTGAAGACCTTCTCCGGCGGCATGCAGCGGCGGTTGAATCTCGCGGCGAGTCTGCTGCACGAGCCGACGCTGCTGCTCTGCGACGAGCCGACCGTCGGGGTCGATCCTCAGTCGCGCAACGCGATCTTCGATCTGCTCCAGCGGCTGAATCGCGAGGGGCTGACCGTGATCTACTCGACGCACTACATGGAGGAAGCGACGCGCCTCTGCTCGCGCATCGGCATCATCGACCACGGCAAGATTCTCGCGCTCGGCACGCTGGAGGAATTGCTCGCGCGGTTGCCGGCGGCGGAAGTCGTGAGTTTCTCGCGCAACGGCACGCCGCCCGCCGCTGTCGCGGTGCTGGCGCGCTTCGGGACGCTGCGCGAACACGACGAGCGCTGCGAAGTGCTCCTCGGCGCGGGCGTGCGGCTGGCGGACTTCTTCGCCGCGACGCAAGCGGCCGGGCTGCCCGATCGCGCGTTCACGCTGAAGCGTCCGACGCTCGAGGATCTCTTTCTCCATCTGACCGGCAAAACCCTGCGCGAATAACCCCGCCATGCACCTCGTCCTCACGCTCCTCCGCAAGGATTACCTCAACTTCAAGAAAGACCGCGTCGCCGTCGGGCTCACGTTTCTCGTGCCGATCGTGCTGATCTACATCTTCGGCCAGGTGTTCGGCGTGAATCGCAAGGATACCGGTCCGGTCGGCATCCCGCTCGCGATCGTCAATCAGAGCAGCGCGCCGGAGATCGCGACGCTCGTCGACGCGCTGAAACGCGAAAAGGCGTTCCGCGTCGTGGAGACGGAGACCGACGCACAAGGGCGGGCGCGGGCGCTGACCGAGGATGTGGTGCGCGCGGGTTTCAAGAGCGACCGCTTTCGGTTCGCGCTCGTATTCCCGGCCGACGCGACGAGCGACGCGCGTTTCGGGTTGCGCATGAAGTTCCTCACCAATCCGCGCAACGAGATCGAGACGCAGACCGTGACCGGCCTGCTCCAGAAAACCGTTTATACCGCCGCGCCGCAGTTGCTCATGCAATCGCTGCGCAAGCAGGCGGTGGAGTTCATCGGCGCGAAGGACACCGACAAGTTCTACGGCGAAATCGCGGGCAGCGTGAGTCGCGCGTTCAGCCTCGATGAAGCCAAGGTGCGTGAGACGATGGCGCGCGGCGAAATTCCGCGTGCGAAGCCTGTGTCCGCGAGGGCCGACGGCAGCAGCGACGCAAGCACGAGCGGCCTCGGCGATTTCATGGAGCGCGTGATCAAGATCGAGAAGGAGCAGCTCGCCGGCGCGCAGGTGACGAACGCCGCAGCGACGCGCGTGGTCGGCGGCTGGGCGATGATGTTCCTGCTCTTCTCGCTCAGCGGCATGGCGACGTCGCTCTTCGAGGAGAAGAAGGCCGGCATTTTCCTCCGGCTGCTCTCGGCTCCGGTGCGCCGGTCGCACCTGTTGTGGAGCAAGTATCTCTTCGGCATCGCGCTCGGACTCGTGCAACTCGTGACGCTCTTCTTCGCGGGACGTCTGATGTTCGGCATCGATGTGCTGTCGAACTTCGGGAATCTCGTCGTAATCTGCCTCGTCGCCGCGATGGCGTGCACGGCGTTTGGCATGTTGCTGGCGTCGATCACGCGCACGCAGGCGGCGGCGTCGGGTCTCGCGACGCTGTTGATCCTCACGATGAGTTCGATCGGCGGCGCGTGGTTTCCGACATCGTTCATGCCGGAATTCATCCAGAAACTCAGCAAATTGACCGTCGTCTACTGGTCGATGGAAGGCTTCGCTCTTGTGCTCTGGAACGGTTGCACGTTCGCCGAGCTGTTGCCGACGCTCGGCGTGCTGCTCGGCATGTCGGCCGTGCTCGTGGCGATCAGCCTGTGGCGGTTTCGCCGCGGGCCGATTTTCGATTGAGCGGGGCGTCGCCGCCGTGGCTCAGGCCTTGGGCTGATCCGGCGGCGGTTGCGCGGCACCCGGGGCGGTGCTCGCCGGCGGGGTGGCGGGCGCGACGTTCTGCGGCGGGGCGAGGGGAGTGACTGGCTTGGGGGCGAAGCGCTTCGCTTCGGCGGATTGCTCCGACTTTTCCTCCATCGCCTCCTTGAACTGATATTCGACGTCGGCGGCGGCTTTCTTGAATTCCTTCACGGATTTGCCGAGGCCTTTGGCGAGTTCCGGGAGTTTGTTGGCGCCAAAAAGGAGCAGAATGATGAAAAGGATCAGCATCAGCTCGGGGCCGCCGATGCCTTCGATGAACGCGAAAGGGAAATTCATGGTCGGGAAATAGACGCGTGTCGGCGAAAAAGGTAACAGAAAAAACGCCGTTCAGCCGTGCGTGATGTCGACGAGGAATTTCTGTGTCTGGCCGGGCCCGACATGGTGTAGGCCGATCTTGGTTTCCGGCGCGTTCGGCGGTCCCATCCACGGTTCGACACAGTAATAGGGGACCTTGTCGTCGGCGGCCCAGGTGACGACGGCGGCATCCTTGGCGGTCGTGTTGGAAAAGCCGGTGCGGAAGCGCAGCCGCGCCCCGGTCGTGCGTTCGGTGACTTGGAACTGGTGGCCTCGCAACGCGGTGTGGACGGTGTCGATGAGCGCCGGATTGTCCAAGGTCTCGCGCGGTTGCAGGCGCGGGCCGTCGACGAGTTGGCCGGATTCGTTGCGGCGCACCGTCCGCGCGGCGGGGACTTCGAGCACGTAGTCCTTGCGCGTCAGGCCCTCGGACCAGGGCAGGTTGAAATAGAAATGGTGTCCGGCCGACCACGGGATGGGTGCCTGGCCGAGGTTGGTGAGCTCGAGTTCGACGTAGACGGCGTTCGCCTCGAAGCGGTAGCTGACGACGAACTCGTAGTCGAACGGGTAGCCTTCCTTCGCCTCGGCGCCCGGCACGAACACGGCGGAGAAGCCGCGTTCGTCGAGGCGCTTCACGCGAAACTCGCCTTGGCGCGCGAAGCCGTGCATCGGCATCGGCCGGCGCACGCCGTCGTCGGCGCGCCAGAAACCGATTTCGCTGCGATCGTAGGTGCGGCCGTTGAAGGGGAAGAGAATCGGATTACCGCCGCGCACCTTCGCGATGTCGTCGAGTTGGTCCAATTCCGGCCAGTGGATGAGGTCGCGGACGCTGCCGTCCCCGAGCGTGACGTTCCAGTGCATCAGGCGCGCGCCCTTTTCCGGCAGGGCGAGGAAGGTCGACGGCCCGACCTGCCAGCGATAAATCGTGTGCCCCAGATACGGGATGCGTTCCATGTTGGGCTTGGTTTGAAAGAAAAATGCCGCGACACACCAACCCAAATCGCGGCGCGCGCGTGTCGGATGCGAAAAATTTGAAACGCTTCGCCGCATTGTAAGTTGAGGACGCTTGCAGCGGCTGTGCGCTCCGGTATCGTGTCGGGCTGTGAACCTCGGGCGTCTTGCCTCTCTTTTCCTCATGGCGGTGGGAGTGTCGTTCGCGGCGGATCCCGTCGCCGATGCCGCCTCGTCGCCGACGGTCGCGCCGGCCAAGCGCGTCGCCTTTGTCATTCCCGTGCGGGACGAGATCGCCAAGCCCACGCTCTACATCATCCGCCGCGGTCTCAAGGAAGCGGTCGAGCAGAAGGCCGACTTGGTCGTGCTCGACATGAAGACGCCGGGCGGTGCGCTCGATTCGACCCTCGAGATCATGGAGGCGCTCGGCAAATTTCCGGGCAAGACCGCGACGTTTGTCGACGATCAGGCGCTCTCCGCCGGTGCGTTCATCGCCGCGACGACGGAGGAAATCTGGTTTGCGCCGCGCGGGAAGATCGGTGCCGCCGCGCCGGTCGACTCCTCGGGCAAAGACATCGACAAGACGATGCGGCAGAAGGTCGTCAGCTTTCTGCGCGCTGAGGTGCGTTCCATTTCCGAAGGCAAAGGCCTGCGCGGCCAAGTCGTCTCCGCCATGATCGACGAGGATTTCGAGCTGAAGGTCGGCGACGCGGTCCTGAAACCGAAAGGCGAGCTGCTCACGTTGACCGCGAGCGAGGCGATGAAGACCTACGGCGAACCGGCGCAACCGCTGCTCGGTGCTGGAATAGCGAACGACATCTCGGCGTTGCTCACGAAGAAATTCGGCGCGGGGAACTTCGAGGTGCGCGAGTTTCGCGTGACGTGGTCGGAATCGCTCGCGCAATACCTGACCGCGTTCGCGCCGATCCTGACCGGCTTGGGACTGCTGGCCTTGTTCCTGGAATTCAAGATGCCGTCGCACGGCCTGTTCGCCGGCGTGGGCATTCTCCTGCTGCTCGTGGTTTTCTTCGGCCACTATGTGGCGGGCTTTTCGGGGCACGAGCCGGTGTTGCTGTTCACGCTCGGTCTGTTGCTCGTCCTCGCGGAAGTGCTGTTTTTCCCGGGTGTGGCGCTGCCGGCGGTGACGGGTCTCGTGTTGATGCTCGTGGCGCTGGTGTGGTCGATGGCGGATTTGTGGCCGAACGAGCCGATTCAGTTTTCGGGCGAGGCGTTTGCGCGTCCGCTGTCGAATGTTGGTCTCGGCGTGTTGCTCTCCGTGGCCTTCGGCGTCGCGCTGCTGCGGTTCCTCCCGCAGGGCTGGATTTGGGATCGCCTGACGGTGAACTCTGTTGCGGGCTCGGTCGCGCAATCGTCGACCGGCGGCGCACGCGTCTCGGACTTGATCGGGGCCAGCGGCGTTGCCGCGACGGCCTTGCGTCCGGGCGGGCAAATCGAAGTCGGCGGGCGACGTTACGAAGCGCGCGCGGCGCTCGGCAGCATCGCGCCTGGCACACGCGTCGTGGTGCGGGCGCGGGACGATTTCGCCCTCGTGGTGGAGGAGGACAAAGCATGAACGCGATCATCCTGTTGTTTGTCGTCGGCGCGCTTTTGCTCACGGCGGAAATTTTCCTGCCGGGTGCGGTGGCGGGCATCATCGGCGGCCTGGCGCTCGCGGCGGGCAGCCTGCTGTCGTTTCGCGAATTTGGCTTCAACGGCGGCTTGATGGCGAGCTTCGGTGCGCTGGCTCTGGTCGGCGCGATGCTCTATCTCGAGCTCGTCGTGCTGCCGAAAACCGCATTCGGCAAACGCATGGTGGTGCAATCCACCGTCAGCGCCACCAGTCAGCCGCCGCCGGCCGTGGCCGAAGCCGTCGTCGGCCGCGATGCGCTCGCGCTCACCACGCTCGCGCCGAGCGGCTATGTCGAAATCGACGGGCGCCGCTACGAGGCGTTCAGCCGTTCGGGCCACGTCGCGAAAGGCGCGGCGCTGCGCGTCGTCGGCGTCGACAATTTCCGCATCATCGTCACCCAATCCTGAATTTAACCCATGAGCTCGATTCCCCTCATATTCCTCATCCCCATCATCGTCGTCGTCCTCATTGTCGTGGGCGTCTTCATTTCGTTCATCGGCGTCTGGCTGAAAGCCCGCCTGAACGGCGCACCGGTCAGCGTGCTGAATCTTCTCGGCATGCGTCTCGGCGGCGTGCCTTACAGCCTCGTCGTCGAGGCGCGCATCACCGCAGTGAAGGCCGGCATCGAAGTCTCGACCGACAAGATCGCCGCGCACTACCTCGCGGGCGGCAACGTCGTCCCGACCGTGCAGGCGCTCGTCGCCGCCGAGAAGGCGGGCATCGCGCTCGATTGGGATCGCGCCTGCGCCATCGACCTCGCCACGAAGGGCTCGGGCAAGAGCGTCATCGAGGCCGTGCGCACTTCCGTCGATCCGAAGGTCATCGACTGCCCGAATCCCGACCAGGGCCGCACGACGATCGACGGCGTGGCGAAGGATGGCATCCAAGTGAAGGTGAAGGCGCGCGTCACCGTGCGCACGCACCTCGACCGCTTCGTCGGCGGCGCGAAGGAAGAGACGATCATTGCCCGCGTCGGCGAAGGCATTGTCACGACCATCGGCTCGGCCGAGAGCTACAAGACCGTCCTCGAGTCGCCGGACAGCATTTCCAAGACCGTGCTCGCGCGCGGCCTCGACGTCGGCTCGGCATTCGAAATTCTCTCGATCGACATCGCGGACGTGGACGTCGGCGAGAACGTCGGCGCCAAGCTCCAGGAAGCGCAGGCCGAGGCGAACAAGAACATGGCGCAGGCCCAGGCGGAAATCCGCCGCGCCGCCGCCGTCGCGCTCGAACAGGAAATGAAGGCCCGCGTGCAGGAAATGCAGGCCAAGGTCGTTGAGGCGCAGGCCCAGGTGCCGCTTGCGATGTCCGAGGCATTCCGCGCCGGCAAGCTCGGCGTCATGGATTACTACAAGATGGAAAACGTGCAGGCCGACACCGCCATGCGCGGGTCCATCGCTCATCCCGAAGGCAAGAAGTAAGCCGCCGCGCCGTTCGCTCCCATGGACGAAATCCTCGACTGGGTCGTAAAGCACTCGTGGACGCTCGTGATTATCGCGGGCGTGATCGCGCAGGTCATCAAGGCGATCCGCGGTCAGAAGGACGAGGAGCCGACCGCGCCGGCGGACTCCGCGGACAAGCCGTTTGCGGATCCCGAGCTGTCCGAGCGCACGCGCCGCATTCGCGAGGATATCCAGCGCAAGATCGAGGAACGCCGGCGCGCGATGGGTCAGGGCGGCTATGAGCAGCATTCGGCTCCGCCGCCTGTCCCCGA
The DNA here is from genome assembly GCA_019634575.1 of Candidatus Didemnitutus sp. Lineage (NCBI taxonomy): Bacteria > Pseudomonadati > Verrucomicrobiota > Opitutia > Opitutales > Opitutaceae > Candidatus Didemnitutus > Candidatus Didemnitutus sp. The sequence goes on along the minus strand of JAHCAY010000002.1, from coordinate 55,907 downwards.
CGCGGCCGAAAATCCCTACGGCAATCCGCCGCCGCTGGTGCGCGAAGTCGTTGTCGAGCGCGCGCCGGAGCCCACTCGCGCCGCCACGCCGCGGCTCGAACAGCAACGCCACGCCGAGATCCTTGAGCAGCAGGCCGCGTTGGTGGAGAAGATGCGCGAGCTCGAGCTGATGAAGGCCGCCGCCGTGCGCCGCACGGAGTTCGAGCAACAGACCGCTGACACGCAGACGGCCGACAAAGTCGCGGCGCGCGGTGCGTTGCTCGACGACCTGCGCCACACCGGCGCCTTGCGCCGAGCCTTCGTGTTGCGCGAAGTGCTCGGTCCGCCGGTGGCGTTGCGCTGAGTCCTCCGTATTCGGGCGCGGTTCGCCGCGCCCTTTTTTGTGCGCGGGTCCGGGCCCACGCACGCGCCAGACCCTCCCGGCGTCTCCGGTGTTGAACTCCCGCGCGTTTCCCGCAGCGTCGCTCGTTCATGGACCGTCTTCAAGGCCTGTGCGGAATCGCGTTGATCCTCGGTATCGCGTTCCTCTTCTCGAATAATCGTCGCCGGATCAATTACCGGCTCGTCGCCAGCGGCATTGCGCTCCAAGTCGTGATCGCGTTGCTCGTGTTCAAAGTCGGCCCGGTCGGCCGCTTTTTCCAGCTGCTGGGGCATGGTATCGGAAAGCTCGAGGAATTTTCGCGGCAGGGCGCGGCATTCGTCTACGGCGGCATCGCCGTCGACCAGGGCGGCAAGATCGGCAACTACTTCGCCGGCGGCTTCGTCTTCGCGTTCAACGTCACCGCCACGATCGTCCTCGTGTGTGCGCTCGTGGCGATTCTCTACCACTTTGGCATCATGCAGCGCGTCGTGGCGGTCATCGCGCGCGCGATGAATTTCATCATGCGCGTCTCCGGCGCGGAGTCGCTGAGCAACGTCGCCAGCGCGTTCGTCGGCCAGGTCGAGGCGCAGGTGATGATCCGGCCGTATCTCGCCGGCATGACTAACAGCGAGCTGCTTGCTTCGATGGCCGGTTCGCTCGCCTGCATCGCGGGCGGCATCCTTGTCGTCTACGCCAACATGGGCGCGGCCGCGGGCATGGACCTCGCTCCGAAGCTCATCACCGCGTCGCTCATGGCCGCGCCCGGCGCGCTCGTGATCTCCAAGATCGTTTTCCCCGAAACGCAGGAAAGCCAGACCATGGGCACGGTGAAGCTCGAGGTGAAGAGCGAGTATTCCAACGTCATCGACGCGATCTCCCACGGTGCCGGCGACGGCTTCAAGATCGCCATGAACGTCATCGCGATGCTCATCGGCTTCATCGCCGTCATCGCATGCCTCGACTGGATCCTCACCTCGATCGGCCACATCTTCAGCCCGAACTTCAACCTCACGCTCAACTGGATCTTCGGAAAACTGTTCTACCCGATGGCGTGGGCGATGGGCGTGCCGTCGCAGGACGTGAACAGCGTCGCGACCCTCCTCGGTCAGAAACTCACGATCAACGAATTCGTCGCCTTCCAGAATCTCACCAACCACAGCGTGCCGATCGTCACCGACAAGGGCCTGCTGATCCTGAGCATCGCCATCTGCGGTTTCGCCAACTTCAGCAGCGTGGGCATGCAGATCGGCGGCATCGGAGCCCTCGCGCCCGAGCGCCGCGCCGATCTCGCCAAGCTCGGCCTGAAGGCGCTGCTCTGCGGCACGCTCGCGTCGTATCTCTCCGCGACCTTGGCCGGCATCGTGATCTGAGCCCGCCGCGCCGTAGGGCGCTGGCCTGTAAACACTGGGTGAATCCCCCGCGTGGGGACTGGTGGGCCCGTGACTTTTGCGTGTCCACTGAAACTATGGGCATCGTTCGTGCGTCAAGCCCGACATTCCCCCGCCATGAACTATGTCATCGAAATTGTCCTCGCCGTCGGCGCGCTCGTGTCGGCCGTCGCGGTGGGCTTCACCTGCCTGCTCGGACTCGCGGTCTGGCTGGGTGGAGGCCGGACCGAGCGCCCGGCCAAGTGACGCCCTGACGCTCTGCACTTGGCGGCGAGGGCCAGCGCCGCAAGTGTGGCTTCATGGACGTGCACGAACGCCTCGCGAAATTCCTCGGCCAAACTCCCGCCGTCTCGTCGGCCGCGTTCGTCGCGCCGACCGCGACGATCCTCGGCGCCGTGACACTCGGTGCGAACAGCAGCGTCTGGTATGGCTGCGTTCTGCGCGGTGATATCAATTCGATCGAAGTGGGTGAGGGGAGCAACATCCAGGATCTCACCATGGTTCATCTTGCCGACAATTTCGGCGTGAAGATCGGCCGCCATACCACGGTCGGTCACAGCGCCATCGTCCACGCCTGCGAAATCGGCGACGAATGCCTGATCGGCATGGGCGCGACCATTCTCGACGGCGCGAAGATCGGCGACCAATGCATCGTCGGCGCCAACGCGCTGGTCACGCAACGATTCGAGGCGCCGCCCGGATCGATGATCCTCGGTTCTCCCGCCAAAGTCGTGCGCGCGCTCACGCCCGAGGAACGCAGCAGCATCAAGAAGTGGGCGCTGAAATACATCGAGGTCGCCTGGGCGCACGCGGCGCGCTCTGGCGGTCCGCGCCACGGTTGAAGCCGGCGCGCGCCGAGGGGATCGGCCGGCCTTTCGACAACGGATGCGCAGACCTCCGCGCGGGTGTCGGCTAGAGTTGGGCCAACCAAGGAGGTCCCATGAAACACAATGTCGGCTCCTACGATGCAGGAATTCGCTACGTGCTCGGCTGGTTGATCGTCATCTGGGGAGTGCATACGGGCAACAAGTGGGGCTTCGTCGCCCTGCTGCCGTTGATTACCGCGGCGGTCGCGTTCTGCCCGGCCTACTGCCTGTTCCACATCGACACCACGGCGCCGGATAACCACGTCGCCAACTAACGCGCACGTTCGAGGACGCTGAACGTGTAGCGGTAGTTCGCGTCCGCGCTTTCCTTGCGCCACGTCTCGCGCCACGCGAGGTGGCGCCACTCGGGGAAAAACGTGTCACCCGGCACGTCGGCGTGCACGAGCGTGAGGAGCAACCGGTCGCAGATCGGCAACGTCTCCTCGTAGATGCGCTGGCCGCCGCACACCATGATTTCGCCGGGCAGCGATTGGGCGATGGCCAGCGCCGCGGTCACATCAGAGGCGACGTGGATGCCGGGGCGGGCGAGGGCGGTATCCGACGTGATCACGACCGGCACGCGGCCATCCTGTCGCACGCGCGGCCAGGTTTCGTAGCAAATCCGCCCGAGAACCACCGTCGTGCCCGCGGTCTTTTCGTGGAACCACGCCTTGTCCTCCGGAATGTCGAAAGGCAGCCGGCGTTGGCGACCGATCACGCGGTTGGCCGCGCAGGCGACGATGAGATTGATCGGCTTTGGCATGCGGGCGGGAACTAACCGCCCGCAGTCGCTCGGCCGCAAGCGCTTTCCCTCGGGGATTAGGCGGTGTTGGACGGGGGAAAGCCCCCCCACTACCGGCCCAGATGCCGGTTGCGCTCTTGTCTTGGCGGAGGCGCGCGGTATCCCGGTCCGCATGATTATCGGTGTCCCCAAAGAAATTAAGATCGGTGAGAAACGTGTTTCCATGACCCCCAGCCTTTGCCGCCGCGTCACCACGCTCGGCGCCAAGGTCATCATGGAAAAGAACGCGGGCCTGACGGCCGGTTTCACCGACGATGAATACAAGGCCGCGGGCGCGACCTTCGCGACTTCCGCGGCCAAGGTCTGGAAGAGCGCCGACATGATTCTCAAGGTGAAGGAGCCGCTCGAGGCCGAGTTCGACCTCATGCAGCAGGGCCAGACGATCTTCACCTACCTGCACCTCGCCGCCGGTGCCTCACTCGCGAAGCAGCTCTGCAAAAAGGGCATCCTCGGCATCGCCTACGAGACGGTCGAGAGCAGCGATGGGCAATTCCCGTTGCTCAAGCCGATGTCGCACATCGCCGGCCGCCTCTCGATCCAGGTCGGCGCGTATTTCCTCCAGTCGCAGGTCGGCGGCTCGGGCGTGCTGCTCGGCGGCATCCCCGGCACGATGCCCGGTCACGTGGTCGTGGTCGGCGCGGGCAACTCCGGCGCGCACGCCGTCCGCATGGCCGCCGGCATGGGCGCCCGTGTGACCGTGCTCGACCTCGACACGCGCAAGCTCGAGATCATCGACCAGGAATACCGCGGCAAAGTCGTCACGCTCGTTTCGAATCCCGCCAACGTCGAGGCCGAGGTCGCCTCGGCCGATCTCGTCGTCGGCGCGGTGCTCATTCCCGCGGCCAAGGCGCCCACCGTCGTGATGAAGAAGATGGTGAAAAACATGCGCCCGGGCTCCGTCATCGTCGACATCGCGATCGACCAAGGCGGCTGCATCGAGGGGATCAAATACACCTCGCACGAGAAGCCGACCTACCAGGAATTCGGCGTCAACCACTACGCCGTGCCGAACATGCCGGCGCTCGTCGGCCGCACCTCGACGCTGGGTCTCACGCAGGCCACCGAGCCCTACGTCGCGATGATCGTCCAGAAGGGCGTCGAGCGCGCCCTGAACGAGCACAAGGGCCTCGCCAAGGGCGTGAACACCCGCGGCGGTCGCATCGTCTACGACGAAGTCGCGAAGGCCGTCGGCTTCGACCAAGCCTGAGCTCGCCGCGCCGCTCCGGCGCGCCCGACCTTGTCCCGCTTCCCGCCCGGCGCTTCACCGCGCCGGGCTTTTTGTTTGCTGGTCTTTTGCTGCGCACGCCATTGTGCCGCCGCGGGCCGATCTCAATGGGTAATCTACGTTCCTGTCTTCGCGGCGTGCTGTTCGGAATGGCGGCGCTCCTCATCGCATCGTCGCAGCCGGCCGCGGCGGCCGACAGTGGCTTCCCGGGCGGGAAATCGCGCTGGCGGCTTCATCGTTCGCCGCATTTCGAGCTCTACACCAATGACAGCGGCTGGCGCGCCGTCGACACGCTGGGCGACCTCGAATTGCTCCGCGCGTTTTTTCTCGAGCAGGCCCGCTTGCGCGAGCATCGCCCGATTCCTGTGACAGTTTTTCTCTTCGCCGACGAAAGCGATTTTCAGGCATGTCTGCCCACGACGGTGAATCGCGAGAATCGCCTGCGCGGACTGCATCTGCCGCAAGCCGACCGCACCACGATCCTGCTCACGCCGTCCGACAACGAAGCGAGCTCTCCTTTGGTCGTCCGGCATGAGTTCGTGCACCACCTCTTTCGCGTGGCGGAGGAGAATCCGCCCGTCTGGTTCAACGAGGGCATGGCCGAGCTCTATTCCACCGTTGCGGTTGAGCGCGGGAAGCTGATGTTCGGTCGCCCGCCGCTCGGCCGGTTGCGGGCCTTGCAGCAGGAGAAACTCATGCCGCTCGAGCAACTCGTCGCCACCGGTCGCGAATCGGCGCTCTATCGCGGCAACGACCACACCGGCATCTTCTATGCGCAGTCGTGGCTGTTGGTGCATTTCTGCCATTTCGGCGCCGTCGACATTCCGTTGGAAAACCGCCTGCGCTTCCTCGCCGTCGCTCGCTCGCCCGAGGTGCACGACAATCCCGCGTTGCTGCGAGAGGCGAGCCGGCAGCTCCTCGGCTGGGATCTCGCCCGTCTGACCAAGGAGCTGAATTCCTATGCGTCCGCCGGCCGCTATCAGGCGCGCAGTGCGCCGCCGCCGCCGGTGCCCGAGGCGAAAACCTACACGGTCGAAGACGTGCCGCCGGCGACGATGCGCCTGCGTCTCGCCGAGGTGCTGGTGCGCACGCGGCAGGACCCGCGGGCGGAGTTTGCGTTGCTCGAAGCGGCCGGCGCAGGAGATACCCGCGCCAGCGAAGTCCTCGGCACGCTCGCGCGCTACAAAGGCGACATGGTGGCGATGCAGGAACGCTGGCAGAAGGCGTTGGCGGCCGAGACACCGAATCCCGCCGTGGCGCAGGAATACGTAGAGCATCGCACGCGACAGCTGTTCGCGCGTTTCGATCCCTATTACCGCATGCCGGCGGAACTCGGGGAGGAGCTGCGCAGCTGCCTCCTGCGGTCCATCGCGGCGACGCCGGAGCAATCGCGCGCCTACGAAATGCTCGCGTGGATCGAGGCCAGCGCGCCGGAGCCGGTCGTGGCGAACCTGAACACTGTGCAGCGCCGCTTCGGCCAGTTGAAGGCGCGGGATCGGACACTGGTGGCGCTCGCCTGTGCGCGCCACCACTTGGGGAAGGACGCCGAGGCGTTGCAGTTGCTCGATCAGCTGCCCGATCTCGCGCCCGACTCCTGGAGCGGCGAGGCCGCCGAGACGCTCCGCGCCAAGATCGAGGGCCGCAAGCCCGTGCGTGAGAAACCAGGGACGCGGCCGAAGCCACCTGCCTTCACTCCACCGATCAAGATCAAGCCGATGAGCGAAGCCCCGCAATGAATTCGATCCGCTTCGTCACGCCGCCGAGTAATTCAGCGCGACGTTTCCGCGGCCGCGCGGCCGCCCGTGCCGCTTCTCCCTGGTCCGCCAACTGTGGACTTGGGTTCGCGATCGTGCGCGCGGTGGTCGCGATTCTACTGGCCGTGATGCCGGCAATGCTGGCCGCGAAACCGGAGAAGTGGATCGCCGTGCAAAGCCCGCTCTTCACCGTGTTGACTCCGGCTCCCGCAGCGACGGCGCGGCGCTGGGCGGTGGAGTTGGAGCAGTTCCGGCGCGCGATGCAGGCCGTGGTGTCCGTGCCGGAGCGGCAATTGCAGCCTGTCACCGTGCTGCTCTTTCCGCGCGATCGGGATTTGAAGCCGTTCAAACCGTTGGAGAACGGCAAGCCGGAGGAGATCGGAGGATTTTTCGTCCACGTCGGCGGCACGCACGCGCTCGCGTTGGCGCTGGATTACGACGAGCGGACCGCGCGGCAGCTCGTGTTTCACGAGGCGGTGCATTGGTATAGCGCTTCGGCCGACCAGGCACTTCCGGCGTGGCTCGAGGAGGGCGTGGCCGAGGTCTACTCAACGTTTCGGGCCGAGGGCGACGTGTGTTCGTTCGGAGCGTTGATGCCGGATCATCTGCGACTGCTGCTGCGAGAAGGCGTCGATGTCGGGCGGTTGGTGACGACTCCGCGCGAGGGCATCAAGTTCAACGAGGGCAATCGGGCGACGCTCTTCTATGCGCGGTCGTGGTTGATGTCGCACTACCTGCTCTACGGGCGCGGGTCGCCTGGACGCGAGGCAGTCGCGCGCTACCTGGATGGAGTGGCGCATCGCCCGGATATGGAGGGAGCGTTTCGCGACGCGTTCGGCGCGGATTACGCGACGTTCGGCCGGAAGCTGGCCGAATACCTGAAAGAGGGGCATTACGCGCTGCAGCGCTTCCGCGTGCCGTTCGCCGATATCGATGCCAAGCTCATCGTGCGGCCGGCGAGTGAGGCGGAAGTCGAGCGGACCAAAGGCGTGCTGTTGCTCGGATCGCGACGTGGAGAGACCGCGGCGGCGCTGCCGTATTTGCAGCGAGCGACGCAACTGGCGCCGAGCGACCCGCTCGCGTGGCAGACGCTCGCGGAAGCGCACGCGATGGCGAAAAACAACCGGCTGGCCGCCGAGCACTTTGCCCGAGCCATTGCCGCGGGCTCGCGCAGCTACTACGCGCACTACGGTTATGCCGTCGCGAAGATGCAGGCCAGCGACGTCACGGAGGAGAATTTCAGTCCGGTGCTGGCGCTCGAAGTGGCAAAGGCAATGCGGAAGGCGCTCGAATTGAACCCGCGTTTCGTGCCGGCCTACCAGGGTCTTGCCGGCGTGGTCTCGGCGCTCGAGGTCTACGAGCCGGCGGACCGGCAGTTGTTGGAGCAGGGAGCGCGGCTGGCGCCGGACGATGTGGCGATCGATGTGGGTCTCGGCGTGGCCGACATCCGGGAAGGAAACGAGCGCCGCGGCCGGCAGCGACTGGAACTCGCGCTGGTCGATCCTCACGCCACAGGCGATTTGAAGCAATTTGCGCGGCGCCTCCTGCATGCGCAGGACTGGCAGGATATGGAGCGCGAGTTGAACGAGCTGTTTGCGAAATCGAGCTATGCGCGGATCGTCTCCCGCATCGATGAGGTGCGCGCGAAGTTCCCCGAGCCGCACTTGCGGTCGATGCTCGAGATCAATCGTCGGACGGCGCTGGCAGCCGACCGTTTGTCCCGTGCGGTCGAGCATGCGAATGCCGGCCGAAAAGACGCCGCCCGCCAGCTGCTGCGAGAGGTCGTGGAGTCCAATGCCGAAGCGCGGGACAAAAACGAAGCCAAGCGCCTGCTGGGGCTTCTCGCCAAGTAGCTCGCGCGGCTTCGCTCAACGGCGAAGAGAAAAGAAAAAGGCCGGCGTGCAGCCGGCCTTGCGTCTGGGCATCCGACCGGCGCGGCTCAGGCCGCGACGATCTTCACGCTCTCGACGGCCACGCGGTCGATCGGCGTGCTCTTCTCGCCGCCGCCGCCGGATTTGGTCGGGACGTTGGCGAGTTGCTCGAGGACTTCATCGCCCTTCACGAGCTGGCCGAAGGCGGTGTATTGGCGGTCGAGGAAGCGGGCGTCACCGTGGCAGATGAAGAATTGCGAGCCGGCGCTGTCGGGATGCGACGAGCGGGCCATCGAGATGACGCCGCGAACGTGCGCCTTGGCGTTGAACTCGGCCTTCACCTTCCAGCCGGGGCCGCCGGTGCCGGGCATGCCGGTCTCGCCGGCCTTCGTGTTCGGGCAGCCGCCCTGAATCATGAAACCCTTGATGATGCGGTGGAACGCCGTGCCGTCGTAGAAGCCCTCGCGGGCGAGTTTCTTGAAATTCTCGACGGTCTTCGGCGCGACGTCGGGCCAGAAGGCGATGGTCATTTCGCCGTAGCTGGTCTTGATGACGGCGACTTCGTTGGTGGAGGCGTTCTCGTTGCTCATGGAAGGGCCAAGAAGCCCCGCCGCCCGCCCGTCCGCAAGAACCAAAAGATGCGCGTCTTTTTCCGCAAAATTACGCGGCGGAATCGCGAAACGGTGCTACACTATCGTCGAACCAAGGAGGCCTCATGAAAACCCGCGAACACCGTGAAAAGCGGCCGCGCGGCGACCTCACCGAGGAGATCCGCCACGAAGCCTATCTGCTCTGGCAACAGGATGGCTGCCCCGACGGCCATGAGCTCGACCACTGGCTGGCTGCACAGGAAAAGGTGCGCCATCGCCACCACGCGCGACACGCCCCGGACGATGCGCGCGAAGACCAAATCCGCCCAACCGAACAGCTCGTGACGCCGAATTGAGATCGGTCGCGCGCGCTGCGCCGCTGTCTCGTGTCGCCGTCGACGCACCGTGCGCGAACGGCGCGGGGTAGTGCGTCTGTGCGTGCCGGTGAATCGAGTCACGTTTTGGGCACCTGAGGCGCGTCGCGGATGGGCGCGCCGGGTGGGCTTGCCTTCGTGTGCAGCGGCGGAATCGCAGTCTGTGCCGTGCGATCCTCTGCGAAGAACGCGGTCGGCGGAGACGCGAGGAGGCTCGGCAAATCCTGCGCTGGCTTTTTCTCGGGCTTCCCCTTTGGTGGAGCCTTCGCTGCGATCGATGCGCCCTTGTTTCCACGCCACGCGCCGGATTTTTGCGACCCCGATGATACGTTCATTCGTGGCGGTGGCTTCGGCGTGGGCGAAGAAGGAGTCTCGCGGCTGAGGACGAAGCGACTCGCTCGAGCGCGACCGCCCCGTGGGCGTTGGTCGGCGGCCTCAATTTCATTTCCATGCAATCAGACTCCGAATCCACCGCGGCCGATTCCGGCCAGAACCACGATCACGAAGAGCTGTCGCTGCCCCTGTTCGCGTTCACCGTCCTGGTGACGCTGGGCGGACTGGGCGCGTTGCTGTGGCTGGCGGCTCCCAGCGTGTGGGACCTCCAATGGCTCGCACCGGCGTGGAAGTTCTTCGCGGCCTTCGCCCTCATCAGCCTCGTCAACTGTTTCATGGAGTTCTTCTTCCATCGCTACGTGCTGCACTTGCCGGCGATCCCGTTCCTGAGCCGTCTTTATCGCCAGCACACCCTGCACCACGCGTTGACGCGGATCACGCGCCGGCCGGCGCGCGACGGACGCGGGATTCTTTTCATCGAAAACAAGTTTCCGATCATCGAGCCGGAGCAAGGTGAGGCGTCCTTCTTCCCGTGGTATTCGCTGACCGTGTTCGCTCTGCTGCTCACGCCGCTTTTCGCGTTGCTGCAATGGCTCGCGCCGTCGTTCCCGTGGTTTTTCGGCGGCTACGCGGCGATCGCGTCGTCGCTGGTGCTCTACGAAGTGTTGCACGCGATCAACCACTGGCCGTTCGAGACGTGGGCGCCGTTGATCACGCATCGTCGGTGGGGCTGGTTCTGGCAGCCGGTCTATGCGTTTCATCTGCGCCACCATGCGGTCACCGATTGCAACGAGTCGGTTTCGGGCTGGTTCGGTCTGCCGGTGGCGGACTGGGTGTTCGGGACGTGCGTGATTCCGCAGACGGCTTACGCGGAAGGCGAGGAGGCGACGCCGGAGAAATTCGCCAGTCCGAATCCATGCCGCCCGATCCGCGCGCTCGACGCGTGGGCGCAAACGGCGATTCAGCGCCGTCGCGACGTTGCGGCGGACGGAGTGCCGACGGAGAGCGCCGATTCGCGTGTCTACACGCGGGGCGAGGAGATCGCGCACTGGGTGACCCACGGGATCGGGCTCGCGGTGAGCGTCGCGGCGCTGACGCTGCTCATCGTTTTCTCGAGTCTGCGGGGCAGTGCTTGGGAAGTGGTCAGCTTCACGATCTTCGGCCTGACGCTGCTCGGGTTGAGCACCGTAGCGGTATTGCGGCAGGCGTTCCGGAGCGGTCGGGCCAAGGAGCTGTTCCGCCGCCTCGATCAGCCTGCGATCTTCGTGTTCATCGCCGGCACTTACACGCCGTTCCTTTTTTCGAATTTGCGCGGCGGAACGGGTTGGCTGTTCGTCGGCGCGATTTGGGGACTCTGTGGCGCGGCGGCGGTCTACAGTCTGGTGTTCGGTGCGCGGCATCGGCTCGTCACGATCGTGGCCGGGCTGTTTGTGAGCTGGACGATCCTGGTCGCGATGGGCGGCGTGATCGCGACGCTGCCGCCGGCGGCGCTGTGGCTGCTTGTCGCGGGCGCCGCGTGTTACGGCGTGGGTGCGATCTTCTATTTCTGGCAGCGGCTGCGCTTCCACCGCGCCACGTGGCATGCGCTCGTGCTCGGCGGCAGCACGTGCCACTTGCTCACGGCGATTCTGTTTCTACTGCCGGTGACGCACTAGGCGTCCCGACTCAGCCGAAGAGTTGCAGGATCTTCGAGGGGAAGAGGCCGAAGAGGACGATCAGCGTGCTCGCGATGAGGAGCGCGAGGCCGGCTTGGACCGGGACGTTGATCTTGGCGGTGGCGTTTTCCTTCGGCGCGGCGACGAGCGCCTGCTTCAGGATGAGCAAATAATAGTAGAGGCCCACGGCGCTGAGAGCGATCGCGGCGAGCGTGAGCCAGCCGGTCGGGCCGTTCAGGCCGGAGAGTTTCAGCGCGGAAGCGAAGACCGAGAATTTGCCGAAGAAGCCGGCCAGCGGCGGCACGCCGGCGAGCGAGAGCACGAAGACCGCAAGACAGCCGGCGAGCAGCGGTGAACGCTTGTAGAGGCCGGCGAGATCGGTGAGGTCCTGGCAGCGACCGGCGCGTTCGACAATGGCGACGACGCCGAAGCAGCCGACGGTCGCGAGGCCGTAGGTGGCAGCGTAGTAGAAGACCGGGCCCGGACCCGCGCGGCCGGCAGCGACGACGCCGAGTAGCATCGCGCCCGCGTGGGCGATGGCCGAATAGGCGAGGAGGCGGCGGACGTTGGATTGGGCGAGGGCGCCGAAGTTACCGACGAGCAGCGAGGCGAGCGCGAGGAGTGCGACCATGGGCGTCCAGCCGACGACGAGTGGGAGTTCGCTGATGCGGCCGGCGGTGAAGCCGAGGCCGGGCCAGAGCAGGCGCAAGAAAAGGGCGAAGCCGGCGAGTTTCGACGCGGAGGCGATGAGCGCGGCGGAGGAGGCCGGCGCGCCTTGGTAGGCGTCGGGTGCCCAGAGGTGAAACGGCGCGGCGGCGGCCTTGTAGCCGAAGCCGACGATGATCATCGCCAGCGCCACGACCACGAGCGGCGTCATGCCTTGGAGCGAAATGTGGATCGCGATAACCGGCAGGTCGATCGAGCCGGTGGCGCCGTAGAGCAGGCTGAAGCCGAAGAGGAGGAATGCCGCCGACATCGCGCCGAAGAGAAAATATTTCAGCGCGGCCTCGGCGGATTGCGGAGACGACTTGTCCCAGCCCGCGAGGACGTAGAGCGAGATGCTGGCGAGTTCGAGCGCGAGGAAGGCGACGAGGAGTTGTTGCGCACCGGCCATGAGCGTGAAGCCGGCGGTGGCAAGGAGGAGGACCGCGACGTATTCGGCGGGGTGACGCAGCGTGACGACGTCGTTCAGCAGTCCAAGCGTGAGCCACGCGAGCAGGAGAACGCCAAGGCGTGCGGCGAGTGTGAGGCGGTCCAGCGAGAAGACGCCGCCGAAGGCGGTGGTGTCGATGCCGGCTTGGAGCGAGCCGTAGAGCGCCGCGACGATCGCCAGCATGCCGATGAAAACGGCGGGGCGCAGGCGCGCGGCGGTGTCCTTGCCGCGGCCGGTGGCGAGATCGAAGCCGAGCACGATCAGTGCGCCGAGCGTGAGGGCGGTTTCGGGCAGGAAGGCCCGGAAGAGTTCAGCGTAGCTCAAGCCGTTCATGACGCACCTCCCGTCAGCGCCGCGCGGAAAAGCGGCGATTCGAGCGCGGGCCGGATCCAGTCGAGCAGCGCGTCGGGATTCAGACCGAGATAAACCATCGCCGCGATCAGGAGAATCGCGCCGGCTTTCTCGGCCCAGGTGATGGGCGGAAATTCATGCGCGTGCGCGCCGTGGCCGTGTGCGGGAGCGGACGCCGGCGTCGCGTCGGTCTTGCCGAAGAAGGAGACTTGGATCGCGCGCAGCGTGAAGGCGGCGGCGATGAGAACGCCGGTCGCGGCGACGAGCGCCCAGAGCGGCTTGGTTTTCCACGTGCCGACGAGGATCGTGAGCTCGGCGGGGAAACCGCTGAAGCCCGGCATGCCCATCGAGGCGAGGCCGGCGATGACGAAAACGACGGCGGCGAAAGGCAGGAGCTTGTGCAGCGGCATGGCGCGCAGGTCGGCGAGCTTACGCGTGTGCGTGCGCTCGTAAACCATGCGGCCGACGACCGCGAAGAGCAGTCCGGCGATGATGCCGTGCGAAAACATCTGCAGCACCGCGCCGCTGACGGCGACGGAGTTGGCGGCGGCGAGGCCGAGGAGCACGAAGCCCATGTGGCTGACGCTCGAGTAGCCGATGACGAACTTGAAGTCCTCCTGCACCAGCGCGATGAGGCCGGCGTAGACGATGCCGATGATGGCGAGCCACGCGATGACCGGCGCGAAATACGCGAGGCCGGTTGGGAACGTCGCCATCGCGACGCGCAGGCAGCCGTAGGCGCCGAGCTTCATCACGACGCCGGCGAGCAGCATCGAGGCGGCGGTCGGGGCGGCGACGTGGCCGGTGGGCGCCCACGTGTGGAAGGGGAACATGCCCGCGAGCACCGCGAAGCCGGTGAACACGAGGGCGAACATGCCGAGCTGCTCGAAGCGCGTGAACTGCGTGGCCGCGAGCGCGAGGTCGGAGAGCGCGAAGCTCGAGCCGCCCGACGCGGCGTAGGCCCAGAGCAGGCCGGCCATCACGAGCGCGCTGCCCGCGAAGGAGTAGAGCACGAGCTTCATCGCGCCGTATTCGCGGTTGGTGGAGCCCCAGTTCGCGATGAGGAAATACTTCGGGACGATCGCGATCTCGTAGAAGACGAAGAACACGAACGCGTCCGCGCTGAGGAACACGCCGAACACGCCGCCGATGAGCGCGAGGTAGAGGGCGAAGAATTCGCCGACGCGCTCCTCGATGTTCCAGGAGAACAGCACGCCGACCGTTGCGGCGAGGCCGGTGAGCACCATCAGCGTCATGCTGATGCCGTCGGCCGCGAGATGATAGCGGACACCGAGTTCGGCGATCCACGGTGCATCAACGAGCGTCTGGAGCGAGTTGGTCGGCGTGAAATGTGCGCCGGCCCAGAGCGCGAGGCCGAACGCGGTGAGCGCGGTGACGAGGGCCACGATGCGCGCCAGTTGCGCCGAGCGCGCGCCAGCCAGCAGCGCGAGCGCGGCGCCGGCGAAGGACACGTAGATGGTGCAGGGAAGCGCGTTCATTACGGAAGATGAGAGACCCACGTGGTGACGAGCGGGTTGAACAGGCCGGCGAGGAGCTGCGGGAGCAGACCGAGCACGAACATCAGCGCGATCAGCGGCACGAGCGTGAGCTTCTCGGTGGTGTCGAGTTCGCGGAAGTTAGTCCCGGCACCCTTGGCCGGGCCATGGAACACGCGTTGCCAGAACGTCAGGAGGAAGAGCGCGGTGGCCAGCAGGCCGAGCGTCGAGACCGCCGCGGTCATCGGCGCGAGGCCAAAGACGCCGCGGAAGATGAGGAACTCGCCGACGAAGCCGTTCAGGCCGGGGAGACCGAGCGAGGAAAACATCGAGATGCCGCACAGCGCCGCGAACACCGGGGCCGCAGTGCGCACGCCGCCGAAGTCATCGAGGCCGCGGCGACCACCGGCACGGCTTTCGAGCGCACCGACACAGAAGAACAGCGCGGCGGCGGAGAGGCCATGGTTGAACATCTGGAGGATCGCGCCGCTGAGGGCGGAAGCGGAGGCTTCACCGGGCTTGCCGGCGAGGGCGACGGCGAAGAGCGCGAGCAGGCAGTAGCTCAAGTGGTTGACCGACGAGTAGGCGACCATGCGCTTGAGGTCGGTCTGCTTGATCGCCGCGTAAGCACCGAGGACGACGCCGGCGACGGCGAGCCAGATGAGGCAGGGCGCGGCGGCGTGCAGGTCAGCCGGGAAGATCGGCCAGAGGATGCGCAGGAAGCCGTAGACGCCCATCTTCGACATCACGCCGGTGAGGAACATCGACGCGCCCGTCGGCGCCTCGGCGTAGGCCGAAGGCAGCCAGGTGTGGAAGGGGAAGAGCGGGACCTTGACGGCGAGGCCGAGGAACACGCCGAGGAAAACGAGGTGCGGCCAGTAGCCGCCGACCGCGGCGAGCTTCGCGGCGAGCGCGCCGGACTTGGCAAGCGCGGCGAGTTGCACGAAGTCGAATGTGCCCGCGGCCGCGAAGAGCGCCGCGAACGCCATCAGCATGAACGCGCTGCCGCCGATGGTGTAGATCACGAACTGGTAGGCCGCGCGCGTCGCGCCCGGGCCGCCCCAGAGTTTGATCAGGAAGAAGGCCGGCACGAGGCTCAGTTCCCAGAAGATGAACCACGGGAAGAAATCCAGCGCGAGGAACACGCCGAGCGCCGCGCCTTGCAGGAAGAGGAACAGCGCGGCGTAGAGCGACGGCTGTTTCGCGATGCGGATCGTGCCGAAGAGCGCGACCGGCGCGATGATGCCGGTGAGCAGCACGAGCACGAGGCTGAGGCCGTCGACGCCGAGGTGGTAGTTCACGCCGAGCGCGGAGATCCACGCGTGTTTCTCGACGAATTGCAGGCCGGCGGCCGGATCGAAGCCGGAGAGGACGGTCGTGCCGAGCGCGAGAGTCGAGAGGCTGACGAACAGCGCGATGAGGCGCGTCGGGCCGGCGGGCAGCTTGGGCAGGAGCGCGAGCAGGAGCGCGCCGGCCCACGGCACGAAGATGATGAGCGAGAGGAGCGGGAGGGAGTTCATGCGCTCAATCCTCCGAACAGAAAGACAGGTTTAACACAGAGGTCGCAGAGGACACAGAGAGGCTGGGAGCCGGAGCGTTTTTCCGTGTGCTCTGTGCTCTCTGTGTTGAAAATCCGGTTTTTCATCGCGCACCTCCGAAGATGACGACGAGAAGGACGATCACGAAACCGAGGACCAGCGTGCGCAGGTAGCCGTGGGCGCTGCCGGTTTGCCGCTTCGAGTAAGCGATGCCGGTGGCGCGGAGGCTTTCCGCCGCGGAGTTGAAGCCGCCGTTGAGGCCCTGTTCATCGGTGTCGCGGTTGACGACGCCGGTGAACTCGCCGAGTCCGGCGAGGAGGCGCACGGCGCCGTCCCAGACATAGCGGTCGGTCCAGTCGGAGAACGCGGCGAGGGCGGCGTTGGCCTTGAAGGCGGTGGCGGCGTAGAGTTCGTCGAAGCCGAGACGGGCACCGAGTGCCGCGAAGACGCCGGGGAAACGTTTCTCGATCGGATCAGCAGCGGCAGCGTCGGCGCGCGGGCGGCGGGCGTAGATCGCGCAGCCGGCACCGATGCCGACGGCGACGAGGACGACGGACGCTCCCATGAGGCCGGCGCCTTCGAAGAGATGGTCAAAGTTGAAGTGCGCTCCGTGCTGGCCTTGCAGGATCGCTTGCAGCCACGGGTAGGCGGGCGTGCCGAGGAAACCGAGCGTCAGGGCAAAGGTGGCGAGGATGATGAGCGGAATGGTCATCGCTGAGCCGTTCTCGTGCGCCTGCTCGGAGGCGTGCGAGCGAGGTTTACCGAAGAAAACCTCGGCCATAAGGCGGGTGTTGTAGAATGCGGTCAGGACGACGCCGATAAGAGCGGCGTAGAAGGGAAGATGGGAAACGTCCCACGAGTGCGCGGCGTGGAGGACCGCTTCCTTGGACCAGAAGCCGGAGAAAAACAGCGGCACGCCGACGAGAGACATGGTGCCAATGGCGAAGGTGTAGAACGTGGTCCGCATCTTGCCCGAGAGGCCGCCGAGCGCGCGGATGTCCTGCTCGTGGTGCGCGGCGTGGATGACCGAGCCGGCGCCGAGGAAGAGCAGGGCCTTGAAGAAGGCGTGCGTGAGCAGGTGGAAGATCGCAGCGGTCCACGAGCCGACGCCGATCGCGAGCATCATGTAGCCGAGCTGCGAGACGGTGGAGAAGGCGAGGATGCGCTTGATGTCGTTTTGCGCGACGGCGATGACGGCGCCCATGAGCGCGGTGATGGCGCCGATGAAGGCGACGACGGTCAGCGCATGCACCGGGACGTTGGCCAGCATCTGGTCGATCGCCATCAACGGGTAAACGCGGGCGATGAGGAACACGCCGGCGGCGACCATCGTCGCGGCGTGGATCAGCGCGGAGACCGGTGTCGGGCCTTCCATCGCATCGGGGAGCCAGACGTGCAGCGGGAATTGGCCGGACTTGCCGACTGCACCGCAGAAGATGAGGAGGCCGATGGCGGTCGAGAGCGCGAGGCCGCCGCAGACTTGTTGGCCGAGGAGCGTCTGGAGCACGGAGGACTCGAGCGCGCCCTTGCCGGCGTCGAAGAACAGCAGCGTGCCGCCGGCGTGTTGCAGCCAGAGGATGCCGAGGAGGAAGCCGAGGTCGCCGATGCGTGTCGTGATGAAGGCTTTTTTCGCCGCGGCGGCGGCGGACGGTTTGTGGAACCAGAAGCCGATGAGCAGATACGAGGCGAGGCCGACGAGCTCCCAGCAGATGAAGAGCAGCAGCAGGCTGTTGGCGACGAGCAGGCCGAGCATCGCGGCGGCGAACAGGCTGAGGAAGCAGAAGAACTGTTTGAAGTTCGCGTCCTCCTTCATGTAGCCGGTGCTGAAGATGAAGATCAGCAGGCCGACGAAGGTGACCATCGCGCACATGAACGCGGTCAGCGGATCGAGCAGGAAGCCGAGGCGCAGCGCGCCGGTGCCGAGGTCGAACCACTCGAAGTTGTAGACTTGGTGCGCGGCGGGGTGCGCGAGCGCGCCCTTCAGCGCAAAGCACGACACGACGAACGCCGCGGCCATCGACAGGATGGCGGCGCCGGCGGCGATCGCGCGGCCTTTGCGGGGCGTGAGTGAGCCGATGGCGGCGGAAGCGAGCGGGAGCGCCGGGATGAGCCAGAGATATTGGGCGGAGAGTGTCATGGCTCAGCCTTTGAGTTGAGCGGCTTCCTGGAGCCGGATGCTCTTCTGGT
Source organism: Candidatus Didemnitutus sp. (assembly GCA_019634575.1). NCBI lineage: Bacteria > Pseudomonadati > Verrucomicrobiota > Opitutia > Opitutales > Opitutaceae > Candidatus Didemnitutus > Candidatus Didemnitutus sp. Next base: position 37,963 of record JAHCAY010000002.1, on the reverse strand, counting down.
GGCGATAAATCGCGATGACCAGGGCGAGACCGACGGCGGCCTCGGCGGCAGCGACGGCGATGGAGAAGAGGACGAAGATCGCGCCGGTGCCCAGTTCGGGATGCGGGCCGTAGCGCCAGAAGGCGATGAAGTTGAGGTTCGCGGCGTTCAGCATCAGCTCGACGCCGAGGAGCACGAGGATGCTGTTGCTGCGCGAGAGGGCGCCAATCAGGCCGACGCAGAAGAGCAGCGTCGAGATGACGAGGCAGATTTGGAGTGGACTCACGACGCACCTCCTAAGGCTTTTTCAACACAGAGGTCGCAGAGGGCACAGAGGAAAGGCCGAGCAGCAGAGTCCAATCTCTGTGCTCTCTGCGTCCTCTGTATTTGATGGATTGTAGCCAAGCTCACGACGCGTCCTCCTTGTCCTGCGCGGCGATCACCACGGCGCCGAGCAGCGCGACGGTGAGGATGAGGCCGGTGATGAGAAGCGAGACAGCGTGCTTGCCCATGAGTTGTTCGCCGAGCTGGCGGACGGTGAAGGAGGCCGGAGCGGCCTGCGCGGTGTCGAGCGGCGTGCCGAGGATGGCGCCGATCAGCACGCCCGCGACGCCGCCGGCGGCGATGATCGCGAGCATGGCGCGCGAGAGGCCGGCGGGTTCGACCGGGCCGAGGTCGCCGCCTTGCTTGGTGAGCAGCACGGCGAAGAGCACGACCATCGAGATGGCGCCGACGTAGACGAGGATCTGTGCGAAGGCCACGAACTGCGCGCCCGACCAGAGGTAGAGCGCGGCGAGGCCGGCCCAGCTGGCGATGAACAGCAACGCGCTGTGGATCAGGTTGCGCAACGCCATCGCGACCGCGGCGGCGGCGAGCGTGACGAAGGCGATGAGGAGCAGCGCGGGTGTCATGACGCGTAGCGGTAAGTGCGGGGAGCGCGGCCCTTGTTGAGGCGGCGGCTGATCACGAGGAAGGGCACGATGATGATCGCGGCGGAGATCGGCCAGCGGGCGACGTCCATCACCGGCGAGACGTGGGCGGAGAGCGCCCAGAACGCGGCGTTGGCGATGTTGATCAGCGCGAGCGGCAGGAGGAATTGCCAGGCGAGGCGCGTGAGCTGGTCGATGCGGAGGCGCAGGAGGGTGCCGCGGATCCAGATGAAGAAGATCACCATCAGCACCAGCTTGATCATGAACCAAAGGTAAGAGGGGATCACTTCGAGCGCGGGGAACGGCGCCTGCCAGCCGCCGAGGAAGATCGTGATGCCGAGGCCGCTCAGGGCAAAGAGGCCGAAGTATTCGGCCATGAAGAACAGCGCGTATTTGAAGCCGGAGTATTCGGTGAGGTGGCCGGCGATGAGCTCGGACTCGGCTTCGGGCAAGTCGAAGGGCGAGCGGTTGCTCTCGGCCAGCGCGGCGACGAGGAAGATGAGGAAGCCCGCGAAGCCCCACGGCGTGAAGACGTGCCATTGCGGGAGGAAGCCGAGGAACCAGCCGCCCTGTGCTTCGACCAGCTGTTGCGTCGAGAGCGTGCCGACGATGAGGATGGCGGGGACGACGGAGAGAATCAGCGGCAGCTCGTAGCTGATGAGCTGCGCGAGCGCGCGCATGGCGGCGAGAATCGAGTATTTGTTACGGCTCGACCAACCGGCCATGAAGATCGCGAGTTCGGTCGCGGCGCCGGCGGCGAAGAAATAGAGCACCGCGGCATCGAGATCGACCGGCACCATGTGGCGGCCGAAGGGCAGCACGGCGTAGCCGAGCAGCGAGAACGCTACGACGGTGACCGGCGCGAGGAAATGCAGGAGCTTGTCGGCGGTGGCCGGCACGACGTCCTCCTTCGTGAGCGCCTTGACGGCGTCGGCGAACGGCTGCGTGAGACCCCAGAGGCGGTGTTTCAGGTGGGGGATCGGCAGTCGCGTAAACTTCGGCAAACCGGCGCGGTTCGGGCCGAGGCGGTTTTGCAGGCGCGAGAGAAGTTTGCGCTCGGCGATCGTCGTGAAGGCGAAGAACACGCCGAAGACGGTCAGGATGACGATGATCGTGATCAGCGAGCTAACGAGCCACTGCAACGAGTCGGGAAACCAGCCGACGATCTCGTCGCGCACGATGAGCGGCAGGACTTCGAGGAAGGCGCCGTCGGCAGAAGCGACGGCGGGCGCCGCCGCAGTTGAGAGTTGAGAGCTGAGAGCTGAGAGACCGAGAACGCTCATGAGGCGGCGGGCGGCTGGGGGGCCGACGCGCTGGGCGCGGGGGCGGGTTGAGGTTTAACAGCAGTGGCGGGGGCGACGGGCGCGGGGGTGGAAGGAGGAGTGGCGCCAACCGGGGTCGCCGGAGTTGCGGGCACAGCCTTCGCGGCGGCGGCCTTGGCGGCAGCGGCCGCAGCGGCTGCTGCCGCCTTTTCTTCGGCGGCTTTGCGGTCGGCGGCGAGGCGAGTGTCGACCTCGGAGGCTTCGGCCGGCCGGATCTCGTTGTAGTAGGCGTTGGACTTGGCGAGCTGCTCGCGTTTGAGCAGGAGTCCTTCGAAGCGGTTCGACGGCGCGACCTCGAAGACCTTGTCCATCTTGATCGAGTCGAACGGGCAGACCTCGGCGCAGATGCCGCAGCTCATGCACACGGACGTGTCGATGTCGAAGATCGCGGGATAGAACTGCTGCTTGCCGGTGGCGTCGGGCTTCTTGTCCTTCGATTTCTCGATGTAGATGCACTGCGGCGGGCATTCCTTCTCGCAGATTTGGCAGGCGACGCAGCGCAGCGTGCCCATCGGGTCGTCCGGCGTCTCGCAGACGAGGAAGGGGAAGCTGCGGTAATTTTCGCCGATGGGCGCTTTTTCTTCGGGATAGGAAACTGTCACCATGCGCTCGGGCGTGGTGTAGCTGCCGACGAAGTTCTTCGCGGTGACGGCGAGGCCTTTGAGGAGTCCGGTGCCGAGCATGGTTAGCGGTCCACTTCTCCGAGGACGATGTCGATGCTGCCGAGGATGACGACGGAGTCGGCGATGGTGTGGCCGAGGCACATCTCCTCGAGCAGCGTCAGGTTGATGAGAGTCGGCGGACGGACGCGGTAACGGTAAGGATTCGGCGTGCCGTCGCTGATGAGATAGAAACCGAGTTCGCCCTTCGGGCCTTCGATGCGGCCATAGGCCTCGCCGGCTTTCGGGCGGAAGCCGCGGATCTTCGCCTTCGGGTCCATGACGGGGCCGGCGGGGAGATCGCGGAAGGCTTGCTCGAGGATTTTGACCGACTCGCGCATTTCGAGAATGCGGAGCATGTAGCGGTCGTAGGTGTCACCGTGTTCGCCGAGCGGGACGCGGAAGTCGAAGCGCGGGTAGAAGCCGTAGCCGTCGACCTTGCGCAGGTCGTAGTTGTAGCCGGAGGCGCGGAGGCACGGGCCGGTGATGCCGGCGTTGATGGCCTTCTTCGCGTCGAGCACGCCGATGCCTTGCGTGCGGGCGAGCATGATCTCGTTGCCGGTGAGCATCTGCTCCCACTCGTCGAGGAAGCGCGGATAATCCGCGACGAGCTTCTGGGCGGCGGCGATCCACTCGGGCGTCGGGTCGACGCGGCAGCCGCCGAAGCGCTGGTAGTTGCACATCATGCGCGAGCCGCTGAGCGCTTCGAAGAGGTCGAGGAACTTCTCGCGCTCGCGGAAGCCGTAGAGCAGCGGCGTGAACGAGGTGCCGAGGTCGTTGAAGAGGAAGCCGACGAGGCAGGTGTGGTTCACCAGGCGCGTCATCTCCGCGAGGATGACGCGGAGGTATTGCGCGCGGTCGGGGACGGTTTGGCCGGCGAGCTTCTCGACGGCGAGTGCGTAGGCCCAATTGGTCGACATCGAGCAGAGGTAGTCGAGTCGGTCCGTGTAGGGCATCGTCGCGAGGTAGCTCGTGCCCTCGGCGATCTTCTCGTGATTGCGGTGCAGGTAGCCGAAGACGGGCTTCAGCTTCACGATCTGCTCGCCGTCGAGCGTCGCGACCATGCGGAACACGCCGTGGGTGGACGGGTGCTGCGGTCCCATCGAGACCTCGAGGAGGTCGCCGTGGAACGGGTCTTTCACGGCGCGGACGGTCGGGCCTTGGTGGGAGGTAAAGTTGGAAAATTGCGAGAGGCTCATGGCTTCACCTCCGGTTGCGTCGCGGGTGCGGCAGGCGGCGGAGCGGGATAGTGGGCCTTGGCGCGGGCGAGGACGGCGTCGTGCGGGGTCGGCTCGTATTCGAAGTCGTCCGGCGAGACGTAGTCCTTGCGCATCGGGTGATCCTTGAACTCGTCCCACATGAGCAGGCGGCGCAGGTCGGGATGGCCCTCGAAGACGATGCCGTAGAGATCGAAGATTTCGCGCTCCTGGAAATCGCAGGATTTCCACACCGGCGTCAGCGAGGGAAGTTTCACGTCGTCGCGGCGGTTGCCGGTGCGCATCCGGATCACGACCGGGCCGTGACGCAGCGCCATCGAGTAAAGGTGATAGACGGCCTCGAGGTAGCCGGGCTCGGTGCGCTTGGTTTTCTCTTCAACGACCTTGGCCGGACCGCCGGCGGGATCGGCGACGGTGGTCTTCTTCACGTCGACGATTTCCTTGTCGAGCCAGTCGACGCCGGTGGCGTTGGAGCAGTAGTCGAGTTGCAGCGCGGCGTCGTCGCGGAGGAAGAGCGCGATCTCGCGGCCGAGCTTCGAGTCGATGAGCAGCGAGTGCTCGGCGGCGGCACCGGGGTTGAGCTGGATTGAGACCTTGGCGCCGGGGAAGCGCGCGGCGATGCGATCGCGGATTTGTTCGAGCGTTTCCATGGCTCAGGCCTTGCGCGGGAGCGACGGCGGCGACCACACGTCGGGATTTTTCGAGGGCACGATGTCGTGCTCGCCGTATTCGGGGACCGGAAATTCGCTTTGCACGTCGGAGCGCAGGTGTTTCGCGGCCTGCGGGCCGGCGACCTTCTCCGTCTGGATCTTCTTTTGGAGTTCGATCAGGCCGTTGAGCAGCGCCTCGGGGCGCGGCGGGCAGCCGGGGATGTAGATATCGACCGGAATGAAGCGGTCGACGCCCTTGAGGACGTTGTAGCCCTGCTTGAAGGGGCCGCCGGAAATCGCGCACGCGCCCATGGCGATGCAGTATTTCGGCTCCGGCATCTGGTTCCAGAGGCGGACGACGTTCGGCGCCATCTTCTTGGTGACGGTGCCGGAGACGATCATGAGGTCGGCCTGGCGCGGCGACGGGCGGAAGATCTCGGCACCGAAGCGGGCGATGTCGAAGCGCGCCGTGGCGGCGGCGATCATCTCGATGGCGCAGCAGGCGAGGCCGAACTGCAGCGGCCAGATGGAGTTGGCGCGGCCCCAGTTGTAGAGCTCCTCGAGCGAGGTGAGCAGGATGCCGTGGCGGCGGAGCTCTTCGCGTTCCGCGTCGGAGATGTTTCCGGCGGCCGGGAACGGCGTCGGAGTTGGCGTGGAGGGAGCGTCGCTCATTTCCAGTTGAGGTGGCCGCGGGCCCAGGCCCACACGAGGCCTTCGGCGAGGAGGAGGATGAACACCAGCATCGCGAGCAACGCGCCCGCGGGCAGGCCGGTGAAGGCGACGGCGAAGGGCAGGAGGAACAGCACCTCGACGTCGAAGATCAGGAAGAGAATCGCGTAGAGATAATAGTGCGCCTTGAACTGGATCCAGGATTCGCCCTGCGGTGGCAGGCCGCACTCGTAGACGGCGTTCTTGAGGGCGTTCGGCTTGGCGGGCTGGAAGAACCGCACCCAGAGTTGGGCGACACCCAAAAGCAGAAGCGGGAAGGCGACAGCGACGCCAAGGAAGAGGGCCAGGAATGCGTGGGGATGGCCGTTCATGTTTTTTGAGTAAAGCCAGCTTCGGAATCTGCCAACTTCTATTCAACGCCGGAACCGTTCCGTTAATTGTCAGAAGCTAATCATCCGTTGGCTGGGGCGCGCGATTAGGGGCGGTGCAACTAATATCACTCCGCCAAGAAACGCGAAGTGCCCGGCAAGGCGTGGCGAGCGGGGTGCGCGATGACACGCTAAAGTGAGCGCGTAACTCCACTCCCTCCACCATGGCCACTCTCACTGATCGTCTCTCCTACAACGTCGCGGGTCGCTTCTATGTCGACTCGAGCTGCATCGACTGCGACCAGTGCCGCGTCATCGCCCCGGATCATTTCGGGCGCAACGAAGACACCGGCACGTCGTTCGTGGTGAAGCAGCCGGTCACCGACGAAGAGATCGCCAAGTGCAAGGAAGCGATCGATTCCTGCGCCACCGCCTCGATCGGCGACGACGGCGCGTAACCAATTTGTGTGTTAGTTCGTGTGTTCAACCGGCCGCGGCGCTTAGCGCCGGGCCGGTTTACGCTTTATAGGGGTCGGCTTCAGCCCTTGCTTTGACGTCGCGAGGTGCGCGCCAGCGCAGAGAGGGGAACATCCCAAGTGGCGGGAGCGGGAAGAACGGGCGCTGGAAGCTCCCGCTACTTTGCCGCCGGGAAACTGGCGCTACTCCGCCAGAGCTCCACTTCGCCGGCGATGCCGTGGCGCGCGAGCTGCGCGGCGATCTCGTCGAGCGACGGCTCGACGACGCGGTGTTTCGCGTCGCCGGGCCACTCGGGACGAGTCGTGCGGGCGATGGCCCAGCAGGCCCAGGCGCGCCAGCGGCGTTGGTCGCGGCGCGGTTCGTTCATCCGGTCGGCGAGGTGTTGGAAATGCACGCGAGGATTGCCGATGAAGATGTCCGGCGGCGTGTGGGCGAGAAACCAGCGCATCGCCGCGTAGGGCAACGGCCAGTCGTGCAGCACGGGCTCGTCGCCCCGCAGGTCCGCGCCCAACGCGCGATCGAGGCAGAGCGTGGCGCGCGCCGCGAGGCCGCGTTGCCAGAGGTAGTGGCCGTAGGTGAGGGCGGTGAGGTAAAACTCCGCGCCGCGCGCCTCGCCGTGCGCCGTGAGCGCGGCGGCGTCCATGGCCGCGGGCGGCGTGGGCAGGTGCGGGCAGGGCGGGAGGGCGTGGGTCACATCTTTCCTCTCTCTTAATCTTTCTCTTTCTCTCCGGCGCGGTGTGGCATGTGCGCCAGACAGAGAGAAAGATTAAGAGAAAGATAAAGAGAAAGATTCGGCGTAGCCGGCGCGGGCGAAGTTGAGCTTGGCGGGCGGGCCCCGCTCCGCGCATAACGGAGGCTCTGGAAGAACAGACCTCAGACTTGATCAACGAAGTGCGCGGCTGGCGGCGCGCAGCGTTGTGGTGCGTGGCGACTTTGCTGCGCGTGTGGGTGCGCACGCTGCGTTACGAAGTAGATGCCGAGACGGCGAAGCGCCTCTCGAAGTCCGACGTGCCGGCGGCGATCGTGCTGTGGCACAACCGGCTGTTTCTCTCGCCGGAGTTCTTTCGGCGATTCCGCACGCAGCGGCGCGTCTACGGCCTCGTCAGCGCGAGCAAGGACGGTGCGTGGCTGGCGGCTTTTTATCGGATGATCGGCATCCATCCGGTGCGCGGCTCGAGCAGCAATCTCGGGCGTGAGGCGGCGCGGTTGTTGATCGAGCGGATGCGGGACGGGCACGACATCGGCATCACGCCGGATGGTCCGCGCGGTCCGATGTATGTGGTCGAACCGGGCGTGCTGGTCGTGACGCGGCGGCTGAACGCGCCGATGGTGCTGCTCGGCGCGGAGTTCACGCGCGCGAAGCGGTTGCGGAGCTGGGACCGGCTCTATGTCCCGTGGCCGTTCTCGCGGGTGAAATTGCGCTGCACGGTGCTCGAGCCGGTGCGCGCGGACGGAGAAAAAATCAGCGCGGAGGATGTCCGCGCTGCGTTGTGCGCGATCAATCCTGATGTGGACTGATCGCGGCGGTGGCGACTGAGCGTTCGCTCAGAAGGTCGGCGTGACGGTGACGCTCTGGCCGGGTTCGACGACGTAGTCGTTGCCGGTGCACCAAGTGACGTCGTTGATGAGGACCTTGAACACGACGGGAGCGGTCGCGTCCTTGATCGTGGCGGCCCAGCCGTCGGCGGCGATGCAGTCCATGGCGACGCCGTGGTCCCAGCTGAGGCCCGGGCCTTCGCCGCGGAGGTAGAGGTGGTTGCCGAAGCCGATGTCGAGGCGCGCGGAGATGACCGTGGCGGGCGGCGCGGGCTGCTCGGATTTGCGGCGAGCGGCGGGCGTGGCGGCGGCGGGAGCGGCGGCTTTCTTGGCCGGGGCTTTGGCGGGCGCTTTGGTGGCTTTTGGAGCGGCGGCCGCGGGGGCGGCAGCCTTCTTGGTGGTCTTCTTCATGGTTTAAATGGGAGTGATGCGACTGGCGGAGGGTCTGTTTCCCGCCGCTGGTGGGGAGGTGCAACAGCAAATTCAGGGCCAGACCCGGAGCGGGGTCGGTAGATTTACGGCAACATCTGCGCGATGACCGAAAAAATTTGATTTACTCCGGGGAAATCGGCCTGCAAAAAAACACCTCCCCTCGGGGCAGTAGCTCAGTTGATAGAGCGCGTCGTTCGCAACGACGAGGTCGTCGGTTTGATCCCGATCTGCTCCACCACTTTGGTATCGAACGGCGGAAAGTCAGGCGGCTACCTCTTTTTCGCTCGTTCGCGTAAAACCGCATCTCTGGCGAGATCCTCTTTGATCCAGTTGATGCGCCATGACAGCCGGCGGCGCACCTCTGAATCCGGAGTTGCATCACAGACTTCCTGCAGTGATTTCAGGATCATTGGGCCGACCGAGTCCACCTGATTGCCCATGGCCTCGCATGCGATGAGGACGCATGCTGGGTCGCGCGAGTCGAAGAGCGGACGGAGTATTTCTAATTTATCCTCGCGTGCCACAACCATCCAAAGGGAATGGCCCCAAGTCTGGCAGGTGCGCTCCTTTTGCGGAGGATGCTCGCGGAGCATTGCGAAAAAGGCGGGGAGGTAAGGAAGGCCCAAGCGCCCCAATTCCCCATACGCTCCAACGAGCATCTCGTTTACGGGAGCTTCAGCTATCACAAATTCGGCCAGAATCTTTGCCCGCTCGGCGATCGCTGCTCTTGCCCGGGCTAAAGCTGACTCGCGATCGGGGCCATTCACTCCTGCCCAAGCTGTGAGCGAAGCAACCTCGTAGCTGAATTCGCCGTCGAGGTAGCTCTTGTTGTGTTGTCTAGGACGCGCCGCAACATCCTCCAAGTGCCCGCAGGCGGTGTCCAATTCAGACAAGATCGCCGCTACCTGGCTTATTCCCTGGATAACGCGAGGTCGGCTGACGGGGTTGTTTCGATACGTTTCAATCAGCCATGGGAGAAAGTCGACCGCCTCGATGCTTCTACAGCCGTAATCGTTGATCATGGCGGCATGTAGCTTCTCCTTGAGCAGGCGGCCCCCGAGTCCGGAGTGAGTTGGGAGCACCACGCGAAGATCCAGATTGTTTGATTCCGGGACTCGCTCGCTAAAGGCCTCGTTGAATGTATGCCCCCCGAGGGTGCGTTGCCATGAATGGCGAATCACCACTTCGCGTTCACCTTTACGGGGCATCTGGACGTCTATATCCCAAAAAGTGGGCATAGCCGACAACATGTTCGAGGGCGGAAACGGGTGGCGTAGTTCTATGCGCGCCGATTGCGCCTCTCGCAGCCGGACCATGAATTGCCCTTCAGTTCCGGTCGTCAACCCACTGCCACCAGCACCTACACCCTCCTCGTAGACGACAACTTTGACTGCCACTCCCGGCAAGGATTTCCCTTCCACGTCAGAGACGATGAAATGCAGGTCGGTAATCCTACCCGCAAGGAGTGAGCCTTGTGGGGAGTAGACGAGGACGGATAACCCCACGCACAAGGCTGCCGCGGGCAGAGCTGTCGCGAGCTTCCAAGCTTCTTTCTTCGGTCGGGCAAGATAGCACAGAACCAGCCCAACAAGAGCCGCGCCCATCATCCCGCCCAGAAAAAGCATGGCAAACTCCACGCCAATCGCGTCGGGCCCCCGGATGTGCCCGAGGGCCGCCATTTTGGAGAACGCCCAAAATGACGTGTAGGCCAAAAACAGCACGGTAGGCATCCAAGCGAATACCACCCACGGTCGCGCTCTAAACCGGAAGCACAGCACCACGCCTATCGCCGGACAAAGGAGAGCCATCCATCCGAGCTGAGAAAATAGATTCGGCAATGTCATCGCTAGGTCAGTTGACCATTTTGGTGGCAAGCAATGGGCGCATGCGACGCGTATCGTTGCGATGCTTCCAGCCCGATAAGAATTTTAGTCTGGGGCTTAAAATCACTTGGATATCAGCATCGCCGTGGCCCCGGTTCCGCCAAGGACGATCCTAGAAACCGAGGCGATCTGGGCAACTGGAAACCCCGGGATTCTGGGCAGGCTTGGTGTGGTTTAACACTGAAGCGACAATGTTCAGCCCCGTCCCAGGAGCCAAGTTTAGCACTCCCCAAAATCGTTCGCAGAATAAGTTTATCACCTCACCGTTCGTGCTAAACGGCCTTGTGCTCCACCAAATTTCCTAAAACGCATCCGGCCGCCGACTTTCGTTGGGCGGCCGGGTCGTTTTCCGGGCGGCGCGATGGCCTGCGGGAAAAAGAAAACGGGCCGGCATTGCTGCCGGCCCGCGGGAGGGATGGCGAGCCCCCGCTCGCCTCCGAGCCTGCCGCCGACTGCTCTGTCGCGGCAGGGCTCGACCCGAAGGGTTAGAACGTGCCGCGGATGCCGAACGTCCAGTTCGTGCCGTAGTTCTCGTAGCGGAAGAGCACGTCGGGGTTGCCGGCGCTCTTTTCCATCAGAAGGTGCGGGGCTTCGAAGATGTTGCGGCCGGCGAAGAAGAACTGGAGCCGTTCGTTGATGATGATGGCACCGCTGAGGTCGCACTTGGTGTTGCGCTTCTGGTAGCGGTTGGCGGCCTGATACGGTCCGGAGTCGTCCTGCCAGATCGCGCTGAAGCTGACGTTGAACCACTTGTTGCGGTGGGCGAGCGTGCCTTTGAGCGTGTGCGGGATGACGCCGAGGATGACTTGCGAGGGCGGCGTCTCGACGTAGGTGCGCGTGTAGGAGGCGGTCAGCGAGGTGCCTTGCATGAACCGCGGGAGGAAGTTCAGGTATTGCTGGTAGGAGTATTCGAGGGAGCTGTAGGTGACGGGCAGCGGGGCGCTGGTGTAGCTGATGAAGTCGTAGCCGTCGTAGTTCGGGTCGGTGTTGCCGTATTCCTCGGAGGTGAGCGTCTTTTGGAGCGTCTTGTTCGTGACCTTGTTGCGGCTGGCGACGAGCTGGAGGTTGTTCACGCCGGTGCTGCCGAAGAAGTAGCCGAGCGAGGCGGCCATTTTCTGGGAGCGCTCGGGGAGCAGGTTCGGGTTGGGCGTGTTGATCTGGAGCGCGTCGTCGTTGATCTGGCGCGTGCCGCTGATCTTGCCGAGGTCGGGGCGGCGGATGGTTTTGCCCCAGCCGATGTCGAAGAGGAGGTTCGGGAGGATGGCGTATTTGGCCGTGGCGCTGGGGAAGTAGTCGGCGTAGTCGCCGTGGCGCTGCACGCGCGGGCGGGAATACTTGTAGTCGATCGCCGCGGTGCTGTTCGGGGCGCCGGCGGCGGTGACCGGATAACCGGCGGCGGCGACCTGCTGGTTGGAATACGGATCGAGTTCGGTGGAGTCGATCTCGGTGAGCTCGTAGCGCACGCCGCCTTGGAGGATGAGTTTTTGGATGCGCGTGTTGCCCATGAGGTAGCCGGCGGTGACGGTCTCCTTCACGTCGTAGGTCGGCTGGTTGAGATAGGTGCCGGATTCGTAGTTCGCGAGACTGATGCCGGAGGTGGACGAGCCGGTCGCGCTGGTGGGGAGCGTGCGGACGAAATACTCGGGGTGCTCGGAGAAGAGGTGGCCGAGCGTGTCGCGGTCGGGGAACGCCGGGGCGCCGCCGCCGTTGATCGAGGTGAAGGTGACGCCGGGCTGGTTGCCGCTTTGGAAGAGCACGAAGGGCGACGGGTAGTTGCCGAAGGAGCCGGTGGTGCCGCCGCCGGGGCCGACGTAGAGCCACTTGTCGGAGTCGTTCGAGTTGCGCGCCCACTGGTAGTTGCGGGTGCGCTTGGCGCCGAACTGGAGGAAGGACGGGAGGCGGAACGGCAGCGTGTAGCGGGCGTTCACGTCGCCGGACTTGATGTCGATCGTGTTCTGGCGGTTGTCGTCGGAGATGCGCGGGTTGGTCTGGAGCGCGAGGTTGGTCCAATCGTTGCCGCCGGTCTGCGTGATCTGCCAATCGGCCGCGTCGGGGGCGGAGCGCGTGGCGGTGAAGCCGATGCCGGTGACGTTGTTCACCGGGGTGTTGGCGACGAGTTTGTGCGCGAGGTTGTCGTAGTCGTTGCGCGAATGCGACGTGGTGAAGGAGCCGTCGAGGCGGAGGTTCTCGCGGCGGTATTCGAAGCTGGGCGAGAAGGTGAGCGTATTGGTGAACTTGGCGCCGTTGCCGCCGCCGAACTGAAGGCTGCCGAGATTGGTGGGCGAGGAGCCGTAGGAGAGCACGCCGTCGCCGGGGACCGTCGCGCGGGTGCCGCCGGCGATGGCGGTGACCTGGCGGTTGTAGAATTGCGCGTGGTAGCGGCTGAAGAGGGCGTTGAGCGAGAGGGTGAGATTCGGCGTGGCGCGGAAGTCGAACGTGGCGGTGTAGCTGCCGCGGTTGGTCCATTTCGGGCCGTCCTTCAGGAGCACCTGCGTGAGCACTTGCGGGCGCGTGTCGGTGGCGGTGGGCGTGCGGTTGTAGGTGTGGTCGACGCGGTATTGCTCGTTGTAGAGATTCGATTCCTGGAAGTTGAGGATGACGCCGAGGCGGTTGTTCAGGAAGATGTCGGAGTAGTAACCGTTGAAGTTCGGGCGCCATTTGCGGCCGATGCGGTCGCCGGGTCCGGGCGTGGCGCCGAGCGTGAATTCCTGCGAGTTCAGCACGGTGGAGAGCGTGGCGCCGAAGTGGCGGCCTTTGCGGTCGAAGGCCTTTTTCGTCTTCAGGTTGATGTTGCCGGCGGGCGCGTTGGCATCCATCGCGGCGCTGGTGACGCGGTTGAGCTCGATCGATTCGATGCTGTTGATCGAGATGCTGTCGAAGCCGAAGGAGCGGTTCGCGGTGCCGGAGGCGGAGTTCTCGAAGCCGACATATTGGCCGAAGGAGTCGGCGCTGGCGATGTTCTTGCCGTCGAGCGTGACCGAGGCGTATTCGGAGCTCATGCCGCCGATGCGCGGGCCGCGCGTGTCGGCCTCGACGTATTCGAGCTCGACGCCGGGGAGGAACTTGAGGAACTCGCCGACGTTGCCCTCGGTGATGTTGCCGAACGCGTCGGAGGCGACGGAGCGGCTCATGTTCATCGAGTTCTTCTGGCGCGAGAGGGCCTTGGCGTTGCCGTCCTTCTCGGCGGTGACGGTGAACGCCTGCAATTGCACGACGCTCTCGGTCTTCGGAGCGGTGCCGACCTCGATTTCCTGATTCGTGGTCTCGCCGGCGATGACGGTGACTTTCATCGAGACCGGCGGCAGGCCGAGGTAGGTGACGGTGATCGTCGCCTCACCGGCCGGCACGCGGGGAAGCGAGAAGTAACCGCTCGTCTCGGAGACGGTCGAGAGCTCGGTGCCCTCGACGCGCACGACGGCGTCGCGGGGATATTCCTTGGTCACGGCGTTGTAGACGTGACCGGCGATCGTGCCGGTGGCGTTCTGGCCGAACGCGACGACCGCACAGGCGAGGGAGACGAGCGCAGCAAGCGCCCGGATGGGTAGGGATCGTTTCATGGAGGTGCTAGGGGGATGAGGCCGCGGGTAGAGGCGGTGCTCGACGTGGCGGACGCGCCATTGGGGTGCGTGCGAGCGTGCGGAGATTATCGCGCGGCGCGGCGAGCCGCATCCCTCGTTGGAGGGAGAGTGCGCGAATGGACGTCCCTCCAATGAGGGATGGCGTTCACGGTCCGCTGCGGTAGAGTGCTCGGTCCGTGGGCGGAACGATTTCTGCGCGCGGCTTGCTGTGCTTTTCCCCATGCCCTTTCGGTTTCTTCGTCGCGTCGCCTGGTCGGGCGCGGCCTGTTTCATCGTCTCGCTCGCGTGCGCCGCGACGCCGGCGCGCCTCACGCAGGAGCTGACGGACGCCTGGCGCTTCCGCTTCGGCGAGCTGCCCGCCACGCCCGCCCTCGCGGACGCCGCGCAGTGGAGCGAAGTCGCGCTGCCACACACGTGGAACGCGCGCGACGGCGCCGATGGCGGCGGCGACTACGCGCGCGGCACCGGCTGGTATGTGCGGCGCTTCACGCTCGGGCCGGAGTGGGCGACGAAGCGGGTGTTTCTCGAATTCGACGGCGCCAGCCGCGCTGCGAAGGTGTTTCTCAACGGCCAGCTGCTCGGCGAACACGTCGGCGGCTTCGCGCGCTTCCGCTTCGACGCGACGCCCGCGCTGGACCGCGCCGGCGAAAACGTCCTCGCCGTCGCGGTGAGCAACGCCCCCGACGGCACCGCGCCGTTCAGCGCAGACTTCACGTTCTTCGGCGGTCTCTATCGCGGCGTCCGCCTCGTCGGCGTGGACGGGCTCCACGTCGAGCTGCTGGATCACGCCTCGTCCGGCGTCTACGTCACTGCGCAGCACATCACGGCGGAAAGCGCCGATGTCTGCGTTGTCGTCCTCGTGCGCAACGACGCGGCGCACGACGTGCGTGGCGAGATCGAGGTGACGCTCCGCGACGCGGCGGGCAACGTCGTCGGCACCGCGCGCAAGGCCGCCGAGTTTCCCGCGGCGACCACGGCGCACAACAGCCTCGATTTCACGCTCGCGCACCCGCGCCTCTGGGACGGCCAGCGCGATCCGCATCTCTACCGCGCCAGCGTCGTCGTGCACGCCGACGGCGCAGCGCGCGACGCGCTCGAGCAGCGCTTCGGCGTGCGTTCGTTCCGCGTCGATGCGGACAAGGGTTTCTTTCTCAACGGCCGCCCGCTCGACCTGCACGGCGTCAGCCGCCATCAGGACCGCGCCGGCAAAGGCTGGGCGATCAGCGCGGCGGACGAGCGCGAGGATTTCGCCCTGATCCGCGAGATGGGCGCGACCGCGATCCGCGTGGCGCATTACCAGCAGTCGGCGTTGTGGTTCGACCTCGCGGACGAGAGCGGCTTGGTGGCGTGGGCCGAGATTCCCGTCGTCAACGAGGTGCCCGCCGGCGCGCACTACCTCGAGAATGCCCGCCAGCAGCTGCGCGAGTTGATCCGCCAGAATTACAACCGTCCCGCGATCGTCGTCTGGGGCGTGGGCAACGAGACCCGCGAAGACGGCGAAAGATCCGGCGGCCCGATCCGCGTCAACGGCGTCGAGTCGAACCGCGTGATCGCCGCGCTCGCCCAAACCGCCAAGGCCGAGGATCCCACGCGCCCGTCCGTCTACGCCTCGAATCACCCGGCCGAGGACGCGCGAAATTTCCACACCGAGGTCACCGCCTTCAATCGCTACTACGGCTGGTATCACGGGCGCGCCGACGAGATCGGCGGCTGGCTCGACGACGCGCACCAGCGCTACCCGGCGCTGCGTTTCGGCATCAGCGAATACGGCGCCGGCGCCAATCCCGCGCAGCACGAGTGGCCCGCGCGCAAGCCGCCGCACGCCGGTCCGTGGCATCCCGAGGAATACCAGAACGTCTATCACGAGACGCACTGGCTGGCGCTCCGTGCCCGGCCGTTCCTCTGGTGCAAATTCATCTGGAACATGTTCGACTTCGCGATCGATTCGCGAAACGAAGGCAGCACGCCGGGCATGAACGACAAGGGCCTCGTCACCTACGACCGCCGAGTGAAAAAGGACGCGTTCTTCTGGTATAAAGCCAACTGGAGCGACGAGCTGGTGTTGCACCTCACGAGCCGCCGCTGGACGGAGCGCCCCGCGGGCCGCTCCGAGCTGAAGGCCTACTCGAACGCCGCGCGCGTCGAACTCTGGCTCGACGGCCGTTCGCTCGGCGCGGTCGAGAACGCCGAGCACCGCTTCCGCTGGCCGGTCGAACTCGCCCCCGGCGAACACCGGGTCGTCGTGCGCGCCGGTGCGTTGTCCGACGAAATCACCTTCACCTGTCTCCCCGCGAAACCCCCCACCCCATGACCAAGCTCTCGCTCGCCGCGCCGTCCGCCGCCCGTCCGTTCCCTGCCGATTTCGCCTGGGGCGCCGCTTCCGCGTCCGCCCAAGTCGAGGGCGCCGCGCAGGAGGACGGCAAGGGCGAGTCGATCTGGGATGTGTTCGCCCGCCGTCCTGGCGCGGTGAAAAACGGCGACACCCCGGCGGTCGCGTGCGACCACTACCACCGCTGGCGCGACGATCTCGATCTGATGGTCGACCTCGGCGTGAAACATTACCGCCTGTCGATCGCGTGGCCGCGGATCATGCCGGACGGCGTCGGCACGCTGAACCGGCGCGGACTCGATTTCTACTCGCGCCTGTTCGACGCGATGCTCTCGCGCGGCATCACGCCGTGGGTGACGATGTTTCACTGGGACTTGCCGCAGGCGCTCGAAAACAAAGGCGGCTGGCCCACGCGGCAGGTCGTCGATGCCTTCGCCGACTACGCCGACACGCTGGTGAAAACCTACGGCGATCGCGTGAAGAACTGGATCACGCTGAACGAAATCGCCGTCTTCGTGGACAACGGCTATTCGATCGGCCGCCACGCGCCGGGACGGAAAGAGGATTTCGCAACGGTGCACCAGGCATTCCATCATGCCGTGCTGTGCCACGGCCACGGCGTGCGCGCGGTGCGCGAGCACGGCGGCAAGGACGCGCGCGTCGGCCTGACCGACAACTCGCGCGCGATCACGCCGGTCAGCGAGACGCCCGAGAACATCGCCGCGGCGCGCGTCGCGTTCGCGCGGCAGAACTGCCGCATCCTCGAGCCGATCTTCACCGGCGCCTACGGCGAGATCTACCAGAAGCACACGAAGGGCTGGCTGCCGCAGATCGCGCCGGGCGACATGGCGCTCATCTCCGCGCCGACGGATTTCCTCGGCATGAACATCTACTCCGGCGATTTCGTGCGCGCCGGCGCGCACGGCGAGCCCGAGTCCGTGCGCGTCCCCGAGCATTATCCGGTCGCCGACAGCCCGTGGCTGCGCTGGAACGCCCGTGCGCTCTACTGGGGACCGCGGCACGCGGTCGAGGTGTTCGGCGCGAAGGCGGTCGTCATCACCGAAAACGGCGCCGGCTACGACGAGACGCCGCCGGTGCACGGGCAGGTGAACGACCTGCACCGCCTCGAATACATCCGCGCCTGTCTCGGCGAGCTCCACCGCGGCCTTCGCGACGGCGTGCCCGCGCTCGGCTACTTTGCGTGGTCGCTGATGGACAACTTCGAATGGGCCGAGGGCTATGAGCGACGGTTCGGACTCGTCTACAACGATTTCATGACGCAGCAGCGCACGCCGAAAGCCAGCGCGCTCTGGTATCGCGAGGTGATGAAAGCCAATGCCCTCGTCTGACGCCGCCTCGATTTCGCGCCGCGCCTTCGTGCGCGCGCTCGGCCTCGCCGGCGCTGCCGCTGCGGCCGCGCCGCTCGTGAACGCGGGCGTGTTCCGCGCGTCGGCGCGCGGCCCGCGCACGCTGGTGCTGATTCACCTCGCCGGCGGACACGACGGCTGGAACACGTTCGTGCCGGTCGATTCCGACGACTACCATCGCGCGCGGCCGACGCTGGCGCTGCGCCGCTCCGATCTGCTCCGGCTCGACGAAACGCTCTGGCTGAACCGCGCCGCGAGCGACCTCGCGCCGCTGTTCGAGCGCGGCGAGTTCGGCGTCGTGCCGCGGGTCGGTTTCGCTCCCTTGAGTCTCAGCCACTATCGCGCCACGCAGATTTGGCTTGGCGGTAGCGCGCCGGACGAGGTGGTCACGACGCCGTGGTTCGCGCGCGGCGATGCCGCTGTGACCGAGTTGCGCGGCGATTTTTCGGCGGCGCTCGTCCGTGTAGGCGCCGAGGCCGCGGCGCGCGACCGGAGCGAAGTGTTCTTCGTGCGGCTCGAGGGCTTCGATACGCACTTCGACCAACGCGCGGCGCACGATGCGGCCGTCGCCGAGTTCGCGTGTGGCGTGGCGCAACTCCAGCGCACGCTCGCGCGGCGCGGGGTGGCGGACCGGGTGTTGACGGTGGCGTTTTCGGAGTTCGGTCGGACGCTCGCGGAAAACGAGTTCGGTGGCACGGACCACGCGCCGCTCGGGCAGTGTTATTTCATCGGCAAGACGGTGCGCGGAGGCTGGCGCGACCCGATCGATTCCTTGGCGGCGATGCCCGCCGTCGACCATCGTCGCGTGATTGCGACCGGCGAAAATTGGCTCGGCTGGCCGTCGCGGACCGGATTCGCGCCGCTGCCGCGGCTCACCTGATCTTATGCGTTCCTCATTCCTCGGCCTCGCGGCCGCACTCACCTTGGGCCACGCGCCGTTCGCGTTCGCGAGCGGTTCGAACGTGGAGGTCTATCTCACGGCGCAGGAAGGCGGGTCGCGGCTCGCGCGGCAGGAGCCGCTGGCGCTGCACGCGGCGGCGGAGATGACCGAGAAGACGGCCTACGTGTTCGTCGATCGGGCAAAGCAGTTCCAGACGATGGTCGGCATCGGCGGCGCGCTGACCGACGCCGCGGCCGAAACCTACGCCAAATTGCCCGAGGCGAAGCGCCGCGAGTTGCTACGGGCGTATTTCGATCCGCGCGACGGCATCGGCTACACGCTCGCGCGGACGAACATCCATTCCTGCGATTTCTCGAGCGGCAGTTACACCTACGTGGCCGACGCCGACCGCGAGCTGAAGACGTTTTCGCTCGCCCACGACGAGCGCTACCGCCTGCCGTTCATCCGCGACGCGATCGCGGCGGCCGGCGGCAAGCTCACGCTCTACGCGAGCCCGTGGAGCCCGCCGGGTTGGATGAAGAGCAACGGCGAGATGCTGCACGGCGGCACGTTGAAACCGGAATTCGCGGCGGTGTGGGCGGAGTATCTGGCGAAGTTCGTCCAGGCCTACGAGGCGGCCGGCGTGCCGGTGTGGGGCCTCACGGTGCAGAACGAGCCGATGGCGGTGCAGAAGTGGGAATCGTGCATCTTCACCGCGGAGGCGGAACGCGATTTCGTGCGCGACCATCTCGGGCCGACGCTTGCGCGGCACGGCCTGGGCGACCGCAAGCTGATGGTCTGGGACCACAACCGCACGCTGATGTATGACCGCGCGCGCGTGATGCTCGAGGACCCGGCGGCGGCGAAATTCGTCTGGGGCGTCGGCTTCCATTGGTATGTCAACGACTCCTTCGAGAACGTGAAGCGCGTGCAGGAGGCCTTCCCGAACACGCACCTGATGCTGACCGAGGCCTGCCTTTATCCGTGGGATCGCGCGAAGATGAACGAGTGGCACTGGGGCGAGCGCTACGGCACGTCGATCCTGCGCGACTTGAACAACGGCGCCGAGGGCTGGACGGATTGGAACATCCTGCTCGACGAGACCGGCGGGCCCAACCACGTGCAGAATTTCTGCTATGCGCCCGTGCACGGCGACACGCGCACCGGCGAGCTGCTCTGGATGAATTCGTTCTACTACATCGGCCACTTCTCGAAATTCATCCGGCCCGGTGCGCGGCGCGTGATCGCCTCGACGACCACCGATGCGCTCGAGAGCACGGCGTTCGTCAATCCGGACGGCACCACGGCCATCGTGGTGCTCAACACCGGCGACAAGGCGCAGCCGTTCATGCTGAGTCTCGGCCGAGGCGAGGTCGCGGCGACGAACAGTCCCGCGCACTCGATCATGACGCTCGTCGTGCCGGCGGGCACGTAGCCTGTGGCGCGCCGAACCGGACCGTTCAGCTGAGATCAGGTAATAAGTGGGCGTCGGCGTCCAGGCCGACGCCAGTCGTCGCCGGGGACGGCGACGACCACCTTTCAGTGCGGATCGCTAGAGTCGCGACCCGCGCGCAACGGCATGAGTCGGGCTCAGAGATGGATGATGCCGCGTTGGAGCGCGGCGGTGACGGCTTGAGTGCGGTCGGCGACGCGGAGCTTGGCGAGGATGCTCTTCAAGTGGTCCTTCGTCGTGTATTCGCTGATGCCGAGGCGGTCGGCGATTTCCTTGTTCGCGAGGCCGCGCGCGAGGGCGTTGAGGACGTCGATCTCGCGCGGTGTGAGCTGTTCGTAGAGCTGGCGCGACTTCAGGCGCGACGCGACGTCGCGTGGAATCCAGCGCCGGCCGGCGGCGACGGCGTGGATGGCGGGGATGAGCTCCTTGTCGGTGGCGCTCTTGAGCACGTAGCCCTGCGCGCCGGCTTCGAGCGCGGTGTGGATTTCCTCGTCGCCGTCGAAGGCGGAGAGCATGAGCACGCGCGCGTCCGGGGCGAGGCGGCGGATCTGGCGCAGCGCGTCGTGGCCGTTGCGCCCGGGCATGCGCACATCCATGAGCACAAGCTCGGGACGGAGCTGTTCGTAGAGCGCGACGACCTTGTCGCCGTCGTCGGCCTCGGCGACGACGCGGAGGCCGGGCTCGGTGTTGATGAGCGCGACGAGGCCCATGCGGACAATGAAATGGTCGTCGGCGACGAGGATGCGGACTTCGGTGGTGGCGGTGGTGCTCATAGCACGGCGGCGTCGCGCGGGGCGGCGGCGGAGAGTTTGAGGGTGACCTGCACGGTGGTGCCTTCGCCGAGCGGTCCGGAGATGTCTAGGCGGGCGCCGAAGCGTTTCGCGCGCTCGCTCATGCCGAGCAGGCCGAAATGGCGGTCGCCGTTCGCGGCGACGCGGTCGGGGGCGAGACCGCTGCCGTTGTCCTTGATCGAGAGGGTCACCTGGTCGGGCGTGAAGGCGAGGCGCACGAGCGCAAGGGTGGCGCCGGAATGCTTGATGACGTTGGTCAGCGCTTCCTGGGTGATGCGGAGGAGGTTTTCCTCGACGATCTCGGGCAGGCGCTGGCGCTCGCCGAGTGTCTCGCATTCGACCGTCACGGCGCTGCCGGCGGCGACCTGGCGGCAGGTGATCGCGATGGCTTCGGCGAGGTCGAATTGGTCGAGCTCGCGCGAGCGGAGGGCCCAGAGCGACTGGCGGAGCTCGAGCTGGCTTTGGCGCAGGAAATCGCGCGCGAGCTCCAACGGCGGGCGCGCCTCGGCGGGCTTGGTGGCGAAGAGGCGCGCGGCGGTGTCGAGTTGCAGCGCGATGCCGGTGAGCGTCTGTTCGAGGCCGTCGTGCAGCTCCTGCGCGAGGCGCGTGCGCTCGGTGAGCACGGCGCGGAACTCGACCTCGGCGGCCTTGCGCGCGCCCATCTCGTGTTGGAGCTGTTCGGTGCGCTCCTGCACGCGCTGCTCGAGCTGGTCGTGCGCGGCCTGGAGTTCGTGCTGGGCCTTTTCACGCTCGGCGATCGCGGCGCTGAGCATGGCGTTTTTCTTGGCGATGGTGAGCAGCCAGGCGACGACGCCGGCGAGGACGACGGAAATGATGATGAAGCCCACGATCATCCGTTCCGCAGTGAACCAGCTGGGATAGGTGAGCACGCGGACGCTGCCGGGATTGGGTAGGAGCAGGTTCAGCGTGCGCATCTTGCCGTCGTCGCCGGTGTCGTATTTCGCGACGCCCGCGAGTTCGACCGTGGCGCCGAGCGGGACGAGCGTGAGCGCGGAGGATTCCTGCGGCGTCTCGCACTCGGCGGTGAAGGTCGCGTCGGCGTTCTGGATCGTGCACACGACGCGGACGCCGGAGAACGGTCCGGCCTCGCGCTGCACGGGACGCACGCTGCGCGCGAGCAGGCGGCCGCGCAGGAGGATGAATTCGGCCGGATGCAGGCCGTTGCGCAGCTCCTCGAAGGGAATCTCGCGCGCGGCGAGCGGCGGCTCGTTGCCGTCGACCGGGCGCAGCACGGCGTCTTTCAACACGGGTTGGTAGTCGACGAACTCCACGAATCCCACCGCCTCGACGATGCGGCCCGGCGGGAGCTGCTGCGGCTGGCTGGTCTGGATGTGCAGCCCGCCGGTGCCGTCCTGCACGAAGAGATCGAGCCCGAAGCGTTGCAGCGTCACGGCGCCGCGCACATGGATGCGCTCGCCCAGGCTCGCGTCGGCGCGGTAGCGCGCGATGTCGCGGATGGCGACCGCCGGCTGGCTGAACGGCGGGTGCGTCTCGGCTTGCTCGACGAGAAAATCCTCCGCGGTGGGCACGAAGAGATTCACGGCGGTCAGCTGATGCAGCGCAGCGTTGAAGGCCATGGTGACCGTGCCGCGCACGCGGACCTTGGCGGCGATGAGCGATTGCGGGTCGACTTGCGGCGGGAGTTTCGGAAACACGCGGACGCGATACGCGCCGACGGAGAGTTCGATCTGGAGCTTGCGCGTCGGCGTGACACCCACGGCGCGGACGAGGCCGGAAATTTCGACGCGTTGCCCGTCCTCCACGCCCGCGAGCAGGCGCTCGGCGCTCACTTGGCGCGCAGGCGGCAAGGAAGCGAGGCCGCCCTTGGTGAGCTTCACCGCGCGCACGACGGGAGCGAACGAACCGGGTCGGCTGAAGCCGGTCACTTCGATGATCTCGCCCGCGGTCGGCGACACGCCGACATGGCTGATGAACACGCCGCCGCTCGCGTCCTGCAGGATGAATTTGCCGTTCCAGTCGGGCTCGGCGGCCGTCACGACGCCGCGGACGGCGACCGGGAGCTCGCTCGCCGCGGCCTCGGGGGTGAGGGCGAGCACTTCCGCTGCGGAACGCAGCGGTGGAGGCGGGGAGACCTCAGCCCGCCCGCCGGAGAGCAAAAGGCAGGCTCCCAGCAGCGCGAGAGCCGCGCGGCGCAGCGGACGGAAGGGGTGAACAGCGGGGTCGATGCCCCGAGCGAATCGTCCGCCACGCGCGATTCCAAGGCTTCTTTGCCCCCCTCGAAAGAGGGATGCCGCCACGCAGGAACCACTCCTGGGTTTTGAAATGGTCGGGCTGGTGAGATTCGAACTCACCGGGCCGCGTTCCCAACTAAGGGCGCAATAACGCACTAGGGAAAACGCAAAATGGCCAACGCACAAAAAGACACACACACGCACGCACAGAAACCCGGCTTCCTTCGGCTCTCGGAGGCGGCTGTTGAACGCGACGCAACGTCACTCGCGAAGATGCTTACCGGCTTCTCGCGCGGCCCATTCGGCGAGATGACGCGCCGCGAATTGGTCCGCTATTCGGTCGCCTATCGCGCCGCCAAGTTGCTGCCCGTCGAGCAACGCGACGCGTTCATTGCCGAGCTTCGGAGGGTCCGCTGATGAGCGCTGATTTTCTCGACGCAGGCGAACGCATCGAGTTTTGGCAAGGTGCGCAGCTTGACCGTGAGGCCGTGCGTGCGTGGGAAGAGTCCCACCGTGAATCGACCGGGAGCCGTTCAGAAGAAGCGGCTGAGGTTGTCGGCGCTCTTCTGCGATTCCTTGCTGACGGCTTATCGCTTGGAAACGTTGCCGCGCGGGCGGTGGCGTTGCTGGTGGTCGTTCGTCCGGACCTTGTGAACGGTTGCTCTTACGGAGAACTTGCTGACGAGATTCGGGACACTGAGCAGGGGTTGAAGCGTGCGGTCGCGCAAGTCAGAGAGGAGTTTCCAACGCTGCGCGGTGGTTATGCGCGCCCCGCTATGTCGAGCGAGCGGCGTATGTTGAATGCCGATTATCGGCGTGAGTTAATCAAGACGCGTTCGCTGTATTTGCGAGTGAGAGAGCGTCGACGTGAGGAGGCGCGAGACGCTGCGCGAGAGATGGCGGACTTTGACCGCAAACTTGGTTTGGCGGGAGGGGATTTCGCGTGAGTCCGTGCGTTGCCACGCGGAAACGCGATGCGCGCAATCGCGGCGCGGGGGTCGGAAGACCCCCGCGCTTTCTTTTCCGGTTTGGGGCTGAATGGCGGAGCGAGCACGCGCCGCAATGCAGCTCGCACGCATGCCGGACGTTCGCAGGCGCGCGCACAGCGGGAGGGTTCCCCGCCCCTGGGGGCGGGGGAAGGGGCGTGGGGGTTGGGATGCGACTCCCGCAGCGGTCCGCGCTGCACGCGGCGGGTGAGCGCCGTTGCGCGGCCGCAGGCCGCGCACGGCGCGACCCGCCCGCGTGCGCGCCTAACCTTGTTGTAGTAATGTCCCAATTCAGCCGACATTTCGGAAGGAAGCCGCGCTTATGGCCTCGACGGGATTTCGCGAAATCGTCGAGGAGGGCCATTAGCGGCACTAAAGCCGCGCAGAGAACTTTCCCGAAAAGTCGGCTGAATTGGGCTATTGGCCAAAACGTCGGAAAAATTTGGTGCGTGCGATAGAATCGCGAGACCATGAGCACCGAAGTTCTCCTCACCATAGACGAAGCGGCGAAGCGCCTTGCGATTTCCAAGCGCACGCTTGAACGCGAGATTGCCGCGCAACGATTCCCGAAACCTCTCAAGATTGGGCGTTCCTCGCGCGTGCCGGAATCGGACGTGCAAGCCTACGTTGCCGCGCTGCGCAGCGAACGCCCGGCCCTGCTCCGTGCAATGTAACGTCTTCAAGCCGCGCCGCCGTCGTGGTGGCGTTGTTCAAGAATCGCCCTGCTATTCGGGGCGTGTGAAACTCAACACTTGGGCGAAGTCGAAAACCTACGCGCTGCACACAACAGACAAGCGCGTTGCCGTTCTCAAGCTGCGTGAAATCGCGTTAGAAGAGGAAAAGGTGGCAATGGGCCTCCTGCCTCCTCGGAGCGTCAGGGAAGCGCACAGAAAGCCCTTGGCGGGCCTCCTAGACGACTTTCTTGCGGACATGGAAACGCGAGGCCGCACACCGGGCACGCTGCGAAATACGGCGGCACGTTGCGGATTGCGCTGCAACGTCTCGGCTGGTCGGAGTTACGCAGTGTAACCGTGCGCTCGTTCGTGCAGTGGCGGAATCACTGCGGACTGAGCGCAAAGACGGTAAACGATCTGCTCGCGAATCTCTGCACGTTCTTTCGTTGGCTCGTCGCGCAAGGTCTCGCGCAAGCGAATCCGTTGGAGCATGTGGAGCGCATCGACACACGCGGCGCGAAGCAATGCCGGCGCGCGTTGTCGGCGAATGAAGCGGCACGCCTCTTGAGTGTCGCGCCGCTCGAGCGTGCGATGGCCTACATGGTCGCGCTGCACACGGGTCTGCGGCGGAAGGAACTGAACGCGATGCAATGGGACTTCTTCGCGTTGGATGCTCGCGAGCCGTCCGTTTTCATTCCGGCGGCAGTGTCGAAAAATCGCACTGACGCACGCCTGCCGATGTCGCCGGAACTCTCGCGCGCGCTGCGTGCGTATCGTCCGCGCAACTTCTCGCCGTTCGCGTGTCCGTTTCGTCATCGCGTGCCGCGCATCGAGACCGTGCGTAAGGACTACTTGGCAGCGGGGATTCCTCTGCGAGACGAGCAGGGACGCCGCGCGGATTTCCACACGCTGCGCGTGACATTTGGGACTCTGCTCCTCGCGAGCGGCGTCCATCCGAGCGTGGTGCAACAGCTCATGCGTCACAGTGACATTCGCCTGACCACGCGCCTCTATACCGATGCCTCGCAACTTCCGCTCGCTGCCGGCATCGCGAAGATGCCCGCACTTACGCAGCGTAAGTGGTCGGAAGACGACACACAAAAAGACACACAAGTTGAGGCCGCAAACGGTCGTGCGGCGTCATCTGCTGTCGCGAGCAGTCATCCGAATGGAATCTTGCAATCAGCTTAGCGTGTCGCATTTAGACACGAAGAAACGCACACAGTCGCCCATGTGCGTTTCGGGGAAAATGGTCGGGCTGGTGAGATTCGAACTCACGACCTCTTGCACCCCATGCAAGCGCGCTACCAGGCTACGCTACAGCCCGATGATTCATCGGAAGGGCCAAGAAGCCCCACGGCTTCCGGCGAGGCAAGTCATTATTTTCAGGGGCGATTTCCGGCCGCTCGCCCGAAGCGAAGTATGGCGTCCCCGGCGTGACTCGAACACGCGACCAGCGGTTTAGAAAACCGCTGCTCTATCCAGCTGAGCTACGGGGACAACCGTGGCGGCACTTTGCGCAGGCGCGCTGCGCTTGTCCAGCGCGGCGAAATTCCATGTTCGCGACCGGGCATGTGGCGGCAGTGGCTGGCGCACGTCCGGAACCGCCCCGAGCCGGACCGGTCGCAACGGTGGGCCAAACGATGCGCGCATTACCCCGATTGCTGATTGGGTGGCTGACTACGGCGGCGATTTGCCTGCCCGGCGCCGCGCGCGCGGGCGGTGCGAGCGAGAAAGCCGCGCAGGCCATCCGCGATTCGTTGCCGCGCTACGATCCCGCGCAACGGGCGAACGCCGAGCGCGCGCGGGAAGCCAGACGGAATACGGGCGACCGCTCCCCCGTGTTGAACGCTCCCGCGCCGCCGTTGCCGGCCGAGCCCGCCGTTCCCGCACCGCCCGCGGCCGATCCGCAAGTGGTGCAACTCCAGCCCTTCACGGTGCATGGGCGTCGCGACCTGCCGGTCGTGCACCTGCCTCGGGTCGCGGCACCCGAAGCGCTGCGCCCGGGCGAAAACACCGCCGATCCCTACCTGACTCCCGGCGAGCGTCGCGCACGCCTGCAAAAGAAGCATCTCTCGGGGCTCGATCGTGCGTTGAACAAGTTTTCCCTCGGCACGGCGCTGCCGGGCTCGGCGGGCGCGCGTGCGGCGGGCGCCGAGCAACGCGAGCGATTCGCGCGCGGGGCCGGTGAAGTGGCCGATGCCCTTCAACTCGGCGCGGTCGCCGGCGAGGACGAAAAAGCGCTCAAGGAGCTGCGCGAACTCTACCTGCAATTGATGACCACGCGTCCGAAGTGAGCGCGAGGCGACCCCTCGGTCCGGCTCGTTTCGTGGTGACCCCGAACCCGCATTGGGTTGAGCGTGGAGGCATGCAACCGGCCGAACTCCTTCCCGATATCGCCGCCATCGCCCGCGGGGCGGGTGAAATCATCCGCTGCCACTTCGCGGCGCCGATCCCGATCGCGGCGCGCAAGTCGACGCGCTCCGACGTCGTCACGGCGGCGGACACCGAGACGGAGGCGTTCATCGTGCGCGAATTGCTGGCGAGGTTTCCGACGCATCACATCGTTGGCGAGGAGGGCGGCGGACAGGGCGCGCCGGCGGCGACGGCGCCGTTTCACTGGTTCGTCGATCCGATCGACGGCACGGTGAACTTTGCGGCGAAGCTCCCGCATTTCTGCACCAGCATCGCGCTCACAACGCCCGATCGGCAGCCGCTGCTTGGCGTGATCTACGATCCGACGCGCGATGAGCTCTTTACCGCCACTCGGGGCGGCGGCGCGCAGCTCAACGGCCAGCCGTTGCGCGTGACGACCATCGAGGAGCTGACCGATGCGGTGGTCTCCACCGGTTTCCCCTACGACAAGCACACCAACCCGGCCAACAACGAGCGCGAGTGGGCCGCCTTTCTAAAACACATCCGCGGCGAACGCCGACTCGGCTCCGCCGCCCTCGATTTGGCTTACGTTGCCGCCGGGCGTCTCGACGGCTATTGGGAAAACTACCTGAACCCGTGGGACGCGATGGCGGGCGTGCTGCTCGTGGCGGAGGCGGGCGGCCGGGTGACCGACTACGACGGCGAGCCGAATCCGCAGCGCGCTGACCGGGGCCGCTACGTGGCGAGCAACGGCCGCATCCACGCTGCGATGTTGGGCGTGCTCGCCTCGGTGCGGTGAGGCGGCGCGAGGGGCACGGGTGCGGGCGCGCCGGGGTGTCGGCTCAACGGCGGAAAACTTTAGGAAATTCTGCGAAAATTTTGTCGCGGGTGCGGCGGGGATGCTGTTCCCTGACTGCGCCGTGCGTAAGTCCTTTCAGCGTCCGCTCTTGATCGTCGCCACCTTGGGCGTCGTCGGGTTGCTCGGGCTGGCGATTCGGGCGCGACAGGCGATGCCGGCGATGACCAGCGTGCCGCGTGCGGCGGGTGCGCCGGCGTCCGGGCTCGCGGCGGACAAGATCGTGGTTTTCGAGACACCGGCAGCGGTCGCCGACACGGACGGGGCGAGCGGCTTGAGTGCGGCGCGGGTCGTCGAGCAACTACCCGCGAGCGAGAGCGCCCAGTTTGCGACGCTGATCGAGCTGCAGCTCGCGGCGACGGACATGAATCTCGACCTCGATCTGACGACCAAGCAATGGCAGGCGTTCGCCGCGGCGGTCGTGCAGGCGCAGGCGGTGCGGCATAATTTCGAGGCGACCATCGCGACTGCGACCGAGATCGCGCCGGGGCGTTACCGCATCGACATCCCGGCCTACGCGGCGGCGGGCGATGAGCTGCGCCGACAATTCATGGCCGATCTCGAACGCGGGCTCGGCCGCGACGCGGCGACGGAAGTCACGCAGGCTTTCGCGCACCGCTTCGAAGGCAGCTTCGCCGGTTTCGGCGTGAGCGCCCAGACGCTCGAAGTCACGGGCGATCCGGCGCGCGGGTCGGCGAACGTCGAGGTCTCGCGGACCGTGCGTTACTGGGACAGTGCGGACGGCCGCGAGCGGATGACGACACGGCGCGAAGTGCATTTCCCGAGCGACGAAGATCCCAGCGGCGAACGCTGGAACGCGCTGCTGGCGCTGGTGCCGGTCGCGAGTTGATGGCGCGGCGCGCGCCGGTGCTCACTCGCCGAGTTTTTTGGCCGGCGTCAGGTAATTCTGCACGTAGTCGTGCACCGCGTCGCGCAGCGGGGTCATCGGGCGGTCGTAGCCGGTGGCGCGGAGCTTTGCGGTGTCGGCCTGGGTGAAGTATTGGTATTTGCCGCGGAGATTCTCGGGCAGGTCGATGAACTCGATGTTGGGCTTGCGGCCCATGCCGGAGAAGATCGCGTGGGCGAGGGCGAGCCAGGTGTTGGCTTCGCCGGAGCCGAGGTTGTAGAGGCCGGCGGCGACCGGGTTCTTTTCGGCGAAGTGGATCGTCATCTCGACGGCGTCCTTCACGTAGAGGAAATCGCGCTTCTGCTCGCCGTCGCGGTAGTCGGGGCGCTCGCTCTTGAAGAGCTTCAGCTGGCCGGTGGCGGAGATCTGCGCGAAGGCCTTGTTCACGAGGGAGCGCATGTCGCCCTTGTGGTCCTCGTTCGGGCCGTAGACGTTGAAATACTTCACGCCGACGATGCGCTTCAGCCAACCCTGCCGCTGCGCGTGGAGATCGAAGAGGTGCTTCGAGTAGCCATACATGTTGAGCGGACGGAGCGCGGCGAGGTCCTCGGACTTGTCGTCCATGCCGCGCTCGCCGTCGCCGTAGGTGGCGGCGGAGGAGGCGTAGATGAAGCGCGTCTCGTGCGCGAGCGCCCACGCGGCGAGTTCCTTGGTGAAGTTGAAATTGTTGTCGATCAGGTGCGAGGCGTTGCGCTCCGTCGTCGCGGAGTTCGCGCCGAGGTGAAAGATCGCGGAGAAGCGGCCGAAGGACTTGTCGTTCGCGGCGAGCCGGGCGCGGAAATCGGCGGCTTCGACATAGTCCGCGAATTTCAGCGGGACGAGGTTCTTCCACTTTTCGTCCGAGCCGAGGATGTCGGTGACGACGATGTCGGTGAGTCCGCGCCGGTTCAGCGCCCAGACGAGCGCGCTGCCGATGAAGCCGGCGCCGCCGGTGACGAGGATGCGACCTGAGAGCGGGGAGGACATGGGCGGAAAAGTCTAGAGTCTGGAGCGAAGAGTCCAGAGCCGAGGGTGGACGGAAGCCAGACGGAAAAAACGCGCGTGGCGCGTGCGGAGACAGGTAGCCCGCGACCTCCGGGCGCGGGAGCACCCGCCCTCGGAGAGGTCGGGCCACCTCAATCCTGCGAGAGTTCGTCGGCGCGGCGAGTGGCGGCTTGGACGGTGTCGCGCAGGAGGTCGCGGAACTTGGCGCCCGCGAGCACTTGCAGGCCGGCGTAGGTCGTGCCGTTGGGCGAGACGACCTGGTCGCGCAGCGCTTCGGGTGTCGCGCCGGAGTGCGCGAGGAGCTTGAGCGAGCCGAGTGCGGTCTGGGTGGCGAGTCGCTGGGCGACTTCGGGCGGCAGGCCGGCGGCGATGCCGCCGTCGCGCAGCGCGCCGATGAACTCGAAGACGAAGCCCGGGCCGCTGCCGCCGACGGCGGTGACGGCGTCGAAATACTTTTCGTCGAGCGCGACGAACTCGCCCAGCGCGCCGAGCATGCGCTCGACCGTGGCGCGGTCGGCATCGGTGAGCGGCGCTTGCGCGCAGTAGGCGGTGATGCCGGCGCCGATGGCGGCAGGGGTGTTCGGCATCGTGCGCACGAGATTGCGGGCGCGCGGGAAGACCTGGGCGAGACGTGCGAGGCGTTTGCCGGCGAGGAGCGAGATGACGAGCTTGCCGGCGGTGAGCTCGGCGAGCCGCGGATCGGCGGTGGCGAGCGATTGCGGCTTGAAGGCGACGACGACGATGTCGGCGGGCCCCAGCAGGCGCTCGAGGTCGGGTTCGCAGGCGATGCCGGTTTCCGCGGCGAGCTTTTGCGCGGTGGCGCCGGATTTGCTCGTGCAGGCGATGGCGGCGGGCGCGTGGATTTTTTGCGCGAGCAGGCCGCGGATGATCGCGGAGCCGAGGCGGCCGGAACCGAGGAAGGCGAGGGTGTGTGCCACGGCGCGTTGATGTCGCGCGCAGTGCGGGCCGGCAAGCGTGGCGTGAGTCACGCCAAGTGGCGGGAGCTTGCAGCTCCCGTTTCACCGCGGCGGTCCAAGCGCGGGAGCTGGACGCTCCGGCTCCTTTACTCGAGCGGGTCGGCCGCGAACTTCTGGCTGAGCTCGGCCCAGTGTTTCTGCGCGCTGAGCCAATGCGGGCTCTGCCGGATTTGCGTCATCGTGCGCAGGGTGTCGTTGCAGAAAAGATAGCTCGTGTCGCCGAGTCGGATGCAGGCGTCGTAGTGGGTGCCGGCGGCGTCGGCGGCGAAGGCGAAATCGCCCACGCCGAGCTTCTGGCCGGCGAGTTCCTTCAGCATCGAGGCGAGGTCGAGGGTGAAGTGCTGCTTGTATTTCTCCGGCCGCGGTCCCTCGTAGGCGAGGATGGCGTTGCGGTCGGCGCGGAGCGAGACGAGCACCCACTCGTTGAAGACGGTGTCGCCGTAGGTGGCGTTCATGCGCGCGAGCGCGGCGGCAACGGCGGTGCGGGCGTCGACGAGATTCATGTTTCCGATAAAGATTCGTGGGCGCGCGCGCGCCAGCCAATTGTTGCCCGGGCGGGCGGCGCGGTGCGGAGCTCGATTTCACGAGCGATTGAAAACACGCGCTGATGCGCGCCGGTGGTTACCGGGCGAATTTGCTGGTGGAACGAAACACTCCTTCCATCGGCGAGTTTAGCGCGGGGCACGCGGTGAGCATTATTACGTATTACGTAATGAACGCTGCGGGCGCTTGGGGGAAGAAATACGGAGCAGGGGCGTGCGTCGGCTCGCTGCGAGCTCGCCGCTACGGGAAGGGGACCGAATATCTCAGCGGGCGGTGACCGGCATCGGCACGACGCGCTGGCCTTCGGCGATGCGGTCGCCGGGGTAAAGGATGACCTCATCGCCTTCCTTGAGGCCGTCGAGCACTTGCGTCTCGGCGCCGGAGCTGCGGCCGGCCTTGACCGGCACGAGGCGCGCGACGCCGTCGCGGAGGACGAAGGCCGCCCAGTCGCTGCCGCGGCGGAATAGGCCGGACGACGGCACTTTCAGCGTGCGGGCGTCCTCCCAGACGATGACACGGGCCTCGACGCGGAAATTGTCGCCGAGCGAACGGCGCTGTTCGAGCGGCGTGGTGATGTCGACGACGACATTGACGCGCTGCTCCTCGACGCCGAGGGCGGAGATCTTGGTGAAAGCGGCGGGCTCGACGAGACGCACGCGGCCGGCGAGCGGCGTGACGCCGCCCCATTGATCGAGCAGCACGCTAGCCCCGGGCGGGATCGCGGCGCCGTCGCGGGAGAGCATTTCGACGACGACTTCGAGATCCGTGGGATCGCCGATCTCGACGAGCGGCGTGCCCGTGGTGACGGCGCGCTCGCTTTCCTGGAAAACATGGAGCACGCGGCCGCTGACGGGCGAGCGGACTTCGACGGGTTGCGCGGGGTCGGCGGCGCGCGCCGATCCGGAGCCTTTTATCGTGGGGTCGGGGGAGGCGGAGAGTTCGGCCTCGGCTTGGGCGAGCGCGCCTTCGGCGGATGCTACGTCGCGGGCGGCGGCGGTTTCGCGCATCTGGGCGCTTTCGAGGTCCTGTGGCGAAACTGTCTTGGCGGAGAACATCTGTTCGATGCGGCGCAGCTCGCTCTGGGCGAGCGCGTGCGCGGTGCGGCTTTTCTCGAGCACGACCCGCGCGGAGTCGCGGCGGGCTTCGGCGAGAGCGCGGTTGCGGGCGTCGAGCGGCGAGGCGGGCAGCGGGTCGATGGTGGCGATGATGGTGGCGTTGGCCTCGATCTCGGCGCCGGGCTTGAAGGGGATGCGGCGCAGCTGTCCGGTCACAGGCGCGGCGACCACGTAGCGCTGCTTGATGCGCGTCTTGCCTTCCTCGCTGACGGTGGCGCGCAGCGGGCCGTAGGCGGCGCGCGCGGTCTCGACGGGCGCGGGCTTGGGGCGCAGGCCGAGGGCGATCAACGCGAGCACGGCGGCGCCGATGACGTAAGGCAGCCAGCGGCGGGAGGGACGTTTTTGCGCGGGAGAGGGGGCGGAGTTCATTCGATGAAAGGCAAAGGCAGGAGGTTAACCACGAATGGACACGAATAGACACGAATGAAGACAAACGATGCGGGCGTGCCGGGATTCGTGTTCATTGGTGTTCATTCGTGGTTTTTGAAGGGCTCTTTTCACTCGGGCGCCTTCAGGGCGCCGATGAGGTCGAGTTGCTTGAGTTTGCGGAGGACGACGAAGGCGGAGAACGTCGATGCGGCGAGCACGATGACGATGGCGAAGGTGTAGGTGTAGCTGGTGAACACGAGCGGGAGGCGCACCGTCTCGGTGTTGACCGACTGGATGATGCCGCTGGCGAGGCCGGTGCCCATCATGAGCCCCAGGGGCAGGGCGAAGAGCGCGAGAAGCGCGAGCTCGATGACGATGATGGCGCCGACTTCACCCTGCGTGAGGCCGATGACGCGCAGCGTGGCGAGCTCGCGCGCGCGCTCGGCGAGCGAGATGCGGGCGTTGTTGTAGATGACGCCGAAGGCGACGATGACGGCGAAGGTGAGGTAGATCGTCTGGATGAGGCCCATGCTTTGCGCGGTGGTCTCGCGGAACGCCTGGCGCAACGACTCCTTGATCGCGACGGAGCTGACGCGCGGGATGCCTTTCAAGGCGTGGAGAAATTCGGCGCGGTGCGCGGTGTCGAGGGTGATGCTGGCGCCGGTGACGACGTCGCCTTCCTCGAGGAAACGGTTCAGGGCGTGCCGCTCCATGTAGGCGGCGATGCCGGTGAAATCCTCGGCGAGCGCGACGAGTTTCACGGCGCGGATCGGGCGCTTGCCTTCGAGGGCTTCGACGATGAGTTCGTCGCCGGGGCGGGCGCCGAGGACCTGGGCGAGTTTGGCGGAGACGATGAGTCCTTCGGTGGGCGGGACGATTTCGCGCTGGTGCACGTCCACGGCGCGGCTGTGTTGTCCGCCGACTTCGAGGCTGCGCAGTCCGATCTGGCGGCTGCGCCCCTGGAAGTGGACGCGCACGGCGGCGGAGCGCGAAGGCTCGACGTTCACCACACCGGGCAGGCGTTCGAATTCGTGGACGATGCGTCCGCTCGACGGCTCGGCGAGGCCGAGATTCAGGTCCTGGCGCTGCACGACGTCCCATTGGAAATCGATGATGTCGGCGATGCCGGCCTTGAAGGTGTTGGGCAGGATCAGCAGGGCGGTGGCGAGTGCGAGGCCCACCACGGTGAACAGCGCCTGGATGGGACGGCGCTCGATGTTGCGGACGGCGATGCGGAACGACGTGCCGAACAACCGGCCGATGCCGGCGCGCTCGAGCAGCGAGGGGCGGTAGTTGGCCGGCGGCTCGGGACGCATCGCCTCGGCGGGCGGGAGCTTCGCGGCGCGGCGCACGGCGCCGAACACGCCCAGCACGACGGCGCCGACGCCGACACTCACGGCGATCAGCACGGCGTCCCGATCGAGCTGAAACGCGAGCGAGGGAAACCGGAAGAACAGCGTATACATGTGCACGAGCTTGGTCCCGAGCGCGATGCCGCCGAGCGTGCCGAGCACGGCGCCGCCGATGGCGATCACGGCGGCGAATTTCAGGTAGTGCACGACGATCTGGGCGTTGGTGAAGCCGAAGGCCTTGAGGATGGCGATCTGTTCGCGTTGCAGGGCGAGCAGGCGCGTGAGGACCGAGTTGGTCATGAACGCGGCCACGCTGAGAAACACGGCCGGAAATCCGATCGAGAGGATCGCGAGCACGCGGATCTCGTCGGTCACGCGGATGTGCGATGGGTGGTCCTTGCGGCCGAAGCCACCGAAGCCGCCATAGGGTTTCAGCAGCGCGTCGAGGTCCGCGATGACGGCGGTTTCGCGTGCGCCGGGCTCGAGCGTGAGGGAGACGCGGTTGAAGGCGCCGTAGAGGTCCCACGCGGTGGCGACTTCCTTGTAGGGCATCCAGAAGATGCCGTAGGTGCGGTTGTCGGGGAGCGCGGCACCGGGGCGCGATTCGAAGATGTATTCGGGCGAGAGGACGATGCCGACGACGCGGAACTCGTGGCGGCGGCCGTTGAGGAGCATCGCGAGCGTGTCGCCGGGTTGGAGCTTGTTGGCGTCCGCGAAGGCCTCGCCCACGAGCACTTCGCCGCGTGCGCCGGGCGAGAGCCAGCGGCCGCGGCGGAGGAAGAGGCGGTTCAGTTCGGCGTCGGTGTGGTCCGGCACGGAGCGGACGAGGCCGCTGGCGGGTTCGTCGAGGCCGGGCAGATCGAGCGTGACTTGCACGGCGATGTCGGTCTGCACCGAGGCGACGCCCGGGATGTCGGCGATGCGCGAGGCGAGGTAGTTGGGCGCGCGTTTGAGCGAGGCGAACACCTCGGCGAAGCGATTGGTCCGGTAATAGTCGGCGCGCGTGCCGTCGAGCGAGGCGATGAGGCTGCGCGCCATGATGAGCATCGCGAGACCGCAGGCCATGACCAGCGTCACCGCGGTCGCCTGACCCTTGAGGCGGCGCAGGTCGCGGAGGAGCTTGCGGTCGAGGTGGCTGATCACGAGGCGGAGGATCGAGAGCGGAGAGCGGAGGACGGGCGGCCCACGGAATAAACGGAAAACACGGAAGCGGCGGCCCACGAAACACGCGAAGCACACGAAAGGGCGGCGCGGAGCGGAGCCCGCGCCCTACTTTCGGAGTGAAATGCCGGGAGAGGGAAATTCATGGCGGCGTGGTTCCGTGTCTTCCGTGTGTTCCGTGGGCGATCACCACCGCAAAGTGCTCGGCGCGGCGCGGGTGGCGTTGCGGTGTTCGCTCTGGACTTTGCCGTCCATGAAGTGGATCACGCGGTCGGCCATGTCGGCCATGACGGCGTTGTGGGTGATGATGACGGTGAGGGTGCCGAGTTCGCGGTTCACGCGCTGGATGGCTTCGAGGACGACGATGCCGGTCTTCACGTCGAGCGCGCCGGTGGGTTCGTCGCAGAGGAGAACCTCGGGGCGCTTGGCGATGGCGCGGGCGATGGCCACGCGCTGTTGTTCGCCACCGGAGAGTTGCGCGGGAAAATGGTCCATGCGCGCGGCGAGACCGACCATCTCGAGCGCGGTCTCGGGGGCGAGCGGCTGCGCGGCGATCTCGGTGATGAGGGCGACGTTCTCGCGGGCGGTGAGGCTCGGGATGAGGTTGTAGAATTGAAAAATGAAACCAACGGACGCGCGGCGGTAGAGCGTCAGGCGCTCTTCGGTGGCGTGCGTGAGATCGACATCGCGGTAGCGGAGCTCGCCGGAGGTCGGGAGGTCGAGGCCGCCGAGCTGGTTCAGGAGCGTGGTCTTGCCGGAACCGGATGGGCCGAGGAGCACGACGAGTTCGCCGGCGCGGAGGTCGAGGTCGACGCCGTCGAGGGCACGGACTTGCGCGGCGCCTTCGCCGTAGACCTTGGTGAGGCCGCGCACGTGGAAGACTTGTTCGGCAGAGGCAGCGACGGGCGACATGCGGGCTGCATCGTGCGGCGCGCGGCGGTGAAGTCAAAGGCGCGGGGGCGGGGCCGCGCGACTTATCGGCTAACGGGGTCGCGGCTAATAGCAGGCCGGCGGGTGACGGTTTCTGGCCCGTTCGATCGTCAGTCGGCGCGAAAACCGCGGTCCTCCCGGCGGGTGCGCTCAGTGGGAGCGCACGAGGGCTTCGCGGACTTTGAGGCGCACGAGCGCGCGCTGGCCTTGTTCGCTGCGGTGCTGGATCGGACTGAGCAAGGCGGGATCGGCGCGGCCGAGGCGGGCGAGCATGCGGGCGTCCTCGGCGTCGTTCTTGGTGTGGCTGGCGGACGGAGCGCGGCAGCGCGGAGAGGGCGCAGCCCGAAGCGAAGGGCGAGCCGGTCCGGGTGCCCGCCATTGCGGGCGGAACGGCGAGCAGATGGCGCGGAGCTTGCGGGCGTTGGCGACGATCACGCGATGGCCCTGCTGATCGAGCAGGCGCGAGACCCACGGCGAATGCGTGCCGGTCTCCATGATGATCGTCGCTGCCGGGTATAATAGCCGCGAGGACCGCGCATATTCGGGTCGAGCGCTTCCTTGATGAGCCAAGCGCAACCGCCAATCGGCAGGATGATGGCTGTCGCGACAAGTAGGCTGCGGATACGTGACATTTGCCGAACGTTCAAAGTGAGCCACGGCCGGGCGCCAGCCCGGACGTTGGCTCTGATGCCTGGTTGGGCTCTTTCAGAACTTCTTTCCGAATCTCGGCAGAGATGAAATCGAGAAAATCATCCATGAATTCTTCCTGCTTCTTCCGATAGCCGGCATCCTTGGCTCGAATATCAGCGTCGTCCAAATAGTGCTCCAACTCGTGCGGTAGCGAATCGTAGATGCTCGCGTAGGTCGTCCCAAGCTTCACTCGAAACTGCTGAATCTCGAAATACCAAGCTTCTCTTCCTTCTTTTGTCTCGATCGGACGCTGCCGCATGCAGCGAAGATCATAAGAGAGAGCGCGGAACAGCGAACCTCGCGGCGTTAGAGATATTACTTCCGATGCCATGTTTCGCCCAACGTTAACGGTGAGACACGCGCGGGCGAGCGTGCAGTGAGCCCTTCTGAAAAACGGGAGATGCTGAGCGGAGCTGGGCCATGCGAATTACGGTCACTTCCCGCGCGTTGTCTCTAGTGGCTGGATCGGCTCTTCATCCACTCGCGAGTCTCGCGACGATGACGAAAAGCATCCGAAAGGCTGAGGGCAAAGATAACGCCGAAAGAGACGAGCAACAGAATCGCGGCAACGCGATCTCCGCTCTTCAAGGCAATCACCTCCCACACAGAATATCCGAAAACCGCGAGTGCCCCGCTGCCGACGATCTTCTTCCATAGGCTTCCAGCGAGTAGGCGAAACTTGGGAGGCTCGAGGGTGCTCATCTTTCTTCCGGCGATCGTTAAAGGTGATCTATCGCCAGCGAATAGATCTCGCTCGTTACCACCGCCGCTATCAGCGCGGACATGACGGCTCTTCCTTTTTCTGAAGATGTCGGTGTGCTCATTTCTTCCGCCGATCGGTTCAGGTCAGACACGACGGGACGCAGCCCCGGAGTTGTCTGTGCCGTCTGGTTGGGCTTCATCTTCCGGAATTCCATCCCAGCCGCGCCGATCCCAAATCTCTTGGACTTTCGCCCATACTGAATCGTGCATGGCATTCTTCCAGACGCCCCCGAGCAGCTTTCTGAAGCTAGAATTCCTCGCCGCTTCTTCTTCCACACGACCGATCATCTCGGGTCCGTGGGTGGTGAGCAGATCCTCGAGTGGGCCAGCCGACAGATTCTGGATCACTGTCCACGACTGATCACGTGACCAAATCTCCAGGATCAACCCGAACGCGACGTCCGGCTGCTCGTGGATGAGGTCATACATGTGCTGAAATGCCCAAAACGCCTCTTTGTGTTCGGGCGACTCATGCTGGAACTTCGACATCGTGATCCACGCTTCGATGAAGTCTTCCTTTGTTGGAAACGGTGGCTTCATGTTTTGCCC